>JANQMN010000104.1 GCA_028280065.1 Hahella sp. | reverse complement strand
GCGGTGTCTCCTTTTTGGTATCGATCTGGGGAGATCAAAACAACTAGGTTACACCGCTTTATTCATTTCCCATACACCAGAAATGATCATACCTCCTTTCCTTTCTTCACTGGTCTTAATTTCTCTCGTTCGATTCTGATTTTTTCCAACAAAGCCTCGGCGCTGTTTTCACCACTAATCAGGTCAGAGTTGTCTTTGCGCCAATTTTCGGTGAGTTCGCCACGAAAAGCTTTAGCTAAGACGGATTGAGTAAGTTTATTAACGCATTCCTGCGATTGTTTACTATTATGCTCAGTTCTTTCGGCGTAGGCGAAGAGCTGCTTTACTTGGCGGACAGTTTCGATTTGCTCCTCCGGACTAGGAACCTCAACTGGAAAAGACAGTATTTGCCTGCCACTAATATGAGGAATATCACTACCCGTTTGGTTAGGTTGAATGTAGTTGGAGAAAGACAAATCACTGAGTAGTAAGTACAAATAATCAGGACACAATATCCTATAGTTTTTAAACCTCGTAACACGTTGGACAAGCACACAAGGCAGATCCTGTTGCTTTACACGCGCCAATTTAAGCCCTGTTGAAATGATGGGCCGATCCATAGCAAGAACAATATCCCCTGCCTCTAAAAAGAGGTGCGAGTAGGCATTAAGCTTTTCCTCTGGATAATATTTAGTCTCACCCCATTTTAAACCACCTGGTTCAATATTTTGTCCCCTAAGAAGTGGGATTCCCTCATCAGCAAATTCTTTGCTTTTAAATGCTTGACCAATATCAGTTTCGACAAATTCTCCCAGCTCCCCTTTTTCTGTTTCGAATGGCTTTCCCTCCCGCCAATCCTCCGTCAACTTCCCACTAACCGCCGCCGCCAGAACAGAATGACGGAAGCGGTTGAGGACTTCAGGAATTCGGTCGAGGCGGGCTTTGATGTTTTCGACCTGTGCCAGAAGGCTATCTAATTTATCGGCGATGACTTTTTGTTCGGCCAGGGGTGAGATAGGTAATCTAAACTGACGAATAATATCTGTATTTAGATTAACCTGAGTTACACCTTGGCGATTTGCTTGGATAACATAAGGCCGCATCCAATTGAACATGTGGTAAAAGAAATCTACATTGAAATCCTTATCCATTCCGGGAAACGTTACAAAACCGTCGTGGATGCAACCCTCTTTTTTTAGGATTTTTGGAATACAAACACTAGCCGAATTCGAAAGAATTAGGCTGCCTACCGGCAGCAACCTGCTCTTTTCTGCTCCAGCTTCGGTTACAAATTCTCTTGTAGTTGTTAAGTACTTTCCTTGCTCGGCGTTAACGTCTTTGATTGAAATCCAATTAATATCACCACCAAAGTATCTAGGATCTCCTTTTGGTCTAGGAGAAGCCCCTCTAACAACGTCAATATAATCACCCAGAGTTATTCTCTCCCAAATACCCGGTAATGATTCCAGCATCAAACAGACTCCCCAAGCGCCACCAACAATTCGTCTATCGCTTCTAAAGCCGCAGTCAATTCTTCCTTCGCCTCACTCGCCAGCACACCTGGCTCCGGCAAATCCGCCGCATCCACACTATCCGAATCTTTCAACCACAAAATATCCAGCGAGTCGCCTTTTTGCTCACGAATCCACTCACGACTAAACACACGCCAACGACTATGGGCGACACGGTCCTCAATCCCTTGATTTTCATCCAGATTCGGTGTTTCTATTTTTTCCGCACCAAAAGACCACTCCCCCTCTTGCCGCTCACCGGAGCCATCCGCCTTATCTCCATAAACCTCCTCAAATGGTTTTAACTGATGCTCACCAAAGGGATTACGCTTACCAAAACTCGGCATATTAGTCCGCAGGTCATATACCCAGACATTTTCAGTACAGTTTTCTTCCTGCCTGGGATTTTCTTTAGTGCCTTTGGTAAAAAACAACACATTGGTTTTCACGCCCTGGGCATAAAAGATTCCTGTAGGCAGACGCAGAATAGTGTGCAGGTTACATTTATCCATCAGGTCCCGGCGTATATCGGTCCCAACTCCAGCTTCAAACAGAACGTTATCCGGCAACACCACCGCTGCTCGTCCACCCGGTTTCAGGCCGCGATAGATATGCTGCAAGAAGGCAAGCTGCTTGTTTTTGGTATTGTAGGTGAAGTCATCCCGGGTAATGCTGGCTTCCCCGCCTTTACTGGTACCAAAGGGGGGATTGGCGAGGATGATATCGGCCTTGGGCAGGCTTTGACCGACCTGACCGAGGGCGTTGCCGGAATGAACTACACCCTCGGCATCGCCTTCCATTCCATGCAGCAGGGTGTTCATCAATGCGAGGCGTCTGGTTGCCGGGACCAGCTCTATGCCGACAAAGGCTTCCTGTTGCTGAAACTTTCGATCTTTCTCTTTCAGAGCAAAGAGATCGTCTGTGCGGTCTTTAATATAGCGATCCGCCGCTATCAAAAATCCTGCGGTGCCGCAGGCCGGGTCCTGAATGGTTTCTCTGGGTTGCGGCTTAATGCATCGCACAATACTGTCAATAAGCGGTCTGGGTGTAAAATACTGGCCAGCTCCGGATTTGGTCTCATTGGCATTTTTTTGTAACAGACCTTCGTACAGATCACCCAACCCATCCTCGCGGGCACTGAACCAGTCGATACCGTCCAGGGTTTTAATCAACTGTGTCAGATGGCGCGGTTCGCGCAGTCGGGTCTGCGCATCGGTATAAATGGCCGAAATCAGAGTGTCCGTGCTTTTCGAAAGATCGAGTAATAATTGCTTATAGAAGTTAAGCAAGTTAATCCCGCCAAGCTTCTCTAAATCCGGCCAGCGACTGCCTTCGGGCAGTTTATGCTCAAAGGGCGCATCCGCCTGCGCCAGTTCGTATTCCATTTTTATAAACAGCAATAACACCAATTCGGTGACATAGTCGCTGTAGTTAATTCCATCGTCGCGCAATACATCACAAAGATTCCAGAGTTTCTGGACAATATCGTTACTGGTCATCCATATTCCTGTTAGTTGAGCAGGTTTGTATCAGTTTAAAAGCTTCGAATTAAAAACTACGAAAGTGAGCTTACCGGTTAGGGAGCCAAATACCAGTAATAGCAAAGTCCAATGCTGCTATGATGTCATCGCGCATATGGGCGATAGTACCGACAGGATTTTTGAGAGATTTGGCCGGAATAGAGGCCAATTGCGGAGTGAGAAATACCAGTTTTTCATTTTTATAATCCATTTCTGGTGTTAGTTTGGTCATAATTTCGTTTTTAAAGTCGCTAACCTTACCCAGAGGCACCACTATTCGGGTGGCAATACCTGAAATCACAGGGTTTTGAATATCAACCACGTAAGGAAACAGTTTTCGGGTTCTAGTGTTAGGGTTTAAATAGACATCAAACTGCGCCATTAAAACTCCCGGAAGTCATCACTAAAGCATCCGTGTTCTTCAACAAAATCGTTGTGGGTTTGAATCGCATTTTGGTTTTCCCGTTGCCATTTATCGACCTCTGCCGCTGCCAGTTTTTCTTGCAAGGCTTCTTCCAGGGTTGCTGAGAGGTTGATCTTTAACGCCCGGGACTTTTGCAGTAAATCGCTGTTGACGCTAAGATTTGTGGGCTTTTTAGGGGCATTGGTATCGTAGATAGGTTGCATGCATTAACCTGCTATCATTCAAGTGTCATAGAGTTAGACGCATGCCATTATGCGCACACTAGTGCGCATTGTAAAGCCGGTTTAGCTTGCCTCCCAAAGGCCCGCTTTAAGGTTGTTCAGGATGCTCTCCAGCTGACCACCGAGATGTTTGTCCAGTCGCTTTGCACCCCCTGCCGAAGCAAAGACCCGATTGACAAAGTTCTGGTCCATTACCACCTCATGACTGAGTTGTTTCGCCAGCCGATTCAGCCAGGTACGTTGCACTTTGGTCCATGGGTGCATTTCATAGATGCGATCCATAGCCAGCTCTACACGTCGCTCAAAGGGCACTAAAGCCTCGCCCAGTGCGGCCTGGCGAATATGGCCCACAATACTGGCAGCTATGTCCTGATTGGTTTGGCTGCGCCAGGCGGCTTTAAGGCTGGCCTCCGTAAAGCCCTTGCTGTCTAGTAACAGGCGTATATCTTTAAGCTGCTCTCGGGTTAGGTCCCTGGGACGTCTGCAAACAACCTGAATAGCTGTTGACTCATTAAGTTGCCCCTTAATAAAGTCACTAAAACCTTCAAGATAATCGGCGGGTTTTTCGGCAATACCATACCCTTGGTTTATTTTCAGCAACTCATCCTGCCCTTCATAAATCACCGGGCGCTCTTCAGATCCTATCAGGTTTCTTATCGCTTCCAACTGGAACAGTAGCTGATGATGCTGAATCAGAAAGTCTTTGGCTTGCTGAGGCCCTAATTGGTGTAAATGTTTGTGCAACTGAGCGGGCTCCACCCCCCATGCTTGCTCCATTTCGCCCAGTTTGGATTTAACCTTATCATTGGTTTCCGCCTTTTTGGCAGCCTTGCGTAAAATGCGCATGATTTTCTGACTGAGCTGATCCAGCACATCATGGGCATGAGAGGTTTCTTCCGTTGCACCAGGCGCATCCTGGCTCGCGGGATCATGCAGTTCTTCAACAAGCTGCTGAATGGTGATGTTCGGATCTTTTACCAGCGGCTTCATGGAAGTCACTTGTTCCAGAGATTCATAGATGCCTACTGCATCATGAATAATAAACTCCGTTTTTCCAATCTCCGGACAAAGCCTGGTTGCCCTGCCAATCATTTGCTCGTATAAGACTCTGGACTTAACCCGCCTTATAACAAGTAAATGACAGATAGGCTTAACATCTATTCCTGTCGTTAACAGGTCGACAGTTATCGCCACAGTGGGGTAGCGTTCATTTTTATATCGTTTGATGGCTTTGCCAACCTGATCCGTCTGCCCTGTGATCACCTTTACGGCGTCCTGGTTGTAGCTGTCTTCATACAAGTCCCTAAATGCTTCTTCCAGCTTTCCTTTAAACAATTCCGCATGTGCCTGGTTGACACAGAACACCATTGCTTTTTCATCACCGGCCGGATCGAACTCCTCTGCAAAAGCCTCAGCAATGACACGATTGAAATCAGGCGTAATCACCTGACGGTTGAACGACTCCACATCGAAACTCATTTCATCTTCCAGCTCGGCAAGATCGACTTCACCAGTCTCGGTATTTACCACACTGACGGTTTCCCCTTTCTCCAGGTGAATGCCATTTTTATTGAGGCGCGTCTCATAGTTTTTGGGAGGTTCGTGGTCAATCAGCCAGTCATCGGCAACCGCTTCACGATAGGAATAGGTATAAATAGGTTTACCGAAAATCTGGGTGGTGTGCATGGCCGGGGTGGCGGTCATGCCTACTTTAAAAGCATCGAAATAATCCAGCACCCGTCGGTAGCTGGAGAGATACTGAGAGGCATCCCGGACTTCTGCCTCGCCCTCTGTCATTTCCTGATCCAGGGTATAACCCCGGTGGGCTTCGTCAATGATGATGCAATCATAAGTATCGACACTGGGCTTGCTATCAGATTGAAACACCCGTTGCACCATCGCCTGCACAGTCGCAACCTGTACGCGGGTTTCATCTTCAACGGCTTTATCGCCTAATTCGGTGACATTGTATGCTGTCCAGAGTGTTTGACTCTGCTCCAGTTCGACTTCTTTAAAAGCATCTTCCGCCTGCGAGCCCAGAGCCGTGCGATCCACCAGAAACAAAATGCGTTTAAAGCGTTCTGTTTTCAGAAACCGATAGATTAAACCGATAATCGTTCTGGTTTTTCCGGTACCGGTCGCCATAGCCAACAGGACCTCAGTGGAACCGTTTTCCAATGCCTGTTCGACCGCTTGTATTGCTTTTTGCTGATAGTCCCTGACACCGAGATAAGCAAAACCTTCCTCTTTCAACAGCGCTTCAGCTTCTTCCTTATTGCGGGTGAGCCGGTCAAGTAGGCCCTCAGGGGAATGGAATTCGGGTAGAGGTTTGGGAATGTTGGATGGTTTGCGTGCGTCCCGGAACCATATGCCTGACTTTTCACGATATTGTTTTACGTAAGGTCGGCCATTACTGGAATACACAAAGGGTATATAGTAGTGGTCTTCATCTCCTTTAGGCCAGGCAACCGTCCTGCCTTCCCTTTCCCAGGCAGGCTCCATGTTTTTTTGCATTGCAAAAGCACCGGAGTAACGTTCTGCCTGAGGTAGTTTGGCAGCAACATCGGTATTTTCCCTTTTCGCTTCAACGATACCGACTGGTGTCAGGCCTGAAAATAGAACGTAGTCAGCTTCATATTGATGTTTGCAGGGCCATTTAGCAATCGCTCTGTTTTTTCCTTTTTCCGGTCGCGCACCTTTTGAATATGTTAGTTCGGCGGAATCTGCTTCCCAGCCTGCGGCAATTAGACTCTGGTCAATAAGAATTCGGGTTTCATCTTCATTTAAAGCTAATTTGGCAGAAGCCTTTCGGGTAAAACGCCGGACTTGCTGGAGACCTTCGTTTTCCTTCTTCAGGCGTTCAATTTCATCACTCTGCGCCGCAACTCGTTTTTCAAAATCTGCTTTGCTTTGTTCAAGTTCCTTTTCCTGCTCATAAAACAACTCTTCAAATTCGCGGGATTGCTCTTCCATATGTTGCGCTAATTCGGCATATTCGTCTGCTTCCCTTTTTTTTAGTGCAGCCAGTTCCTCACTTTTTTCAGTCGATTCATTGGCATCGGAAAGATTAGCTTTGAGCTGTTCGATTTCTACTTGCAGACTACGTAGCTTTTCGCTGGGATCAGGCGGAAGGACAAATGGTCCGGGCTTAAATGAATCCCCTTCTTTACCAAAAGCCCGGTGATACCAAATGGCAACCTGGCGAGCTGACCGCAGCCCTTCCATCGCTTGCCGGTGATTGGTTATGTATTCATGACTGGCATCGTTACCTTCCTTACGGAGGGCGTGAAACAAACTGACAATCTGGGCATCAATTTGCAGGCGATTAGAAATTCGATTGAGCAATTGAAGCTGAGTTTCCCGCTCGCCGCGAGTAAGCCCTATTCTGGCAGCAATATCCTTCGCAAGTGCCTCACCAAGTTGACGGACCTTCATTAGGCTGGCATTAGGATCAATCGCAAAAATCAACTCAGCATTATTCGCCAGTTGAAAGAAAACCGGATCATATTCCTTGAGAAATTCAAAATTACTCACGGCCATCAGTTGTGTTCCTTTTCCATGTCCCTTTCTGCTACCGATTTCGACGCTTTCGGTACCATTGGTATCTGCTGCTGGTACAAAATTTACTTTATTGAAGTCTCCAGACTGTGTTTTTCGATGGCACATGATAATCCCAAACCCTGATTTAAATTTCACTATCAGGAGCTATTTAGCGAAGGTTGTGCCAATCACTACTTTATACTGTATTTTGCCATCCAGTTATTCAGTGTTTGATAGTTTTTTAAACCCAGCATATTAGCTGCTTTTGTCTTGTTTCCATGAGCTTCGGCCAGGGCTCGCTCAATGTAATGAGCACTGACTTCTTCAATTACTTCATTAATATCAAACCCTTGCTTTATTGGACGATCCAGAATTCCTTGAGTATCTGGTACGGCTTGCAACATTGCCGATTTAATATCAAGATCACTAATCGTCTTACCACTTCGCCAGAGCGTCGCTCTTAGCAGAGTGGCATTTAACTCTCTTACATTTCCTGGCCACGAATGCTTCAGGATAATATTTTTTGCTTTCGCAGATAATTTCTTATGTTCGTAACCCGGTTGCAATACCGATTCTTTGTTGATTTGCTCCAGCAGCTTGTCCGCAAGGAGGGATAAATCGCCTTGCCGCTCTCTCAATGGAGGTAAGTGTAGTACGCCTATAGCAACCCGGTAGAATAAATCCTCACGAAACCGGCCTGCTGCAATCTCTTCGACCAGGTTTTTGTTGGTCGCTGTGATTAGCCTTACATCAACCTCTATCTCCTTAGTCGAGCCCACTGGTGTCAATTTCTTTTCCTGTAACACCCGGAGTAATCTGACTTGCGCGGGCAAAGGCAACTCACCAAACTCATCCAGAAACAAGGTGCCTCCGTTCGCCTCTTCAAAATATCCTTTTCGGGCTTGATTGGCTCCGGTAAAAGCTCCTTTTGTGTGTCCGAACAAGGTCGTATCGATTAGCTCCGGTGGAACTGCACCACAGTTAAGTACTTTGAATGGTTTTTTAGAACGATCACTGCTGTTTCTAATAGCGCGGGCAAATAGTTCCTTGCCCGTTCCGGTTTCGCCATAGATGAGAACAGGGACATTTCGCTTTGCCAAAATCGCAGCCTGTTGCTTAAGCATCTCTAAGGTTGGATTTTGGGTAATGATATCGTCAAAAGCTGCTGTGTCGGGAGCAAGCCCCGCCATAATACTTGCGAGAGACTTATCCCACTGCTCTTTTAAAGAAGGTATAAATTCAGCGGCGATATCAAAAGGCAGCTCAACATCTTCAACTCCTTTTTCGAACGACGATTGAATAAATTGAGCAGGATAAAGTGTTTTACCAATGAGAATTGATACAGCAATCATCGCTGGTGTGCCAGAACTGAGTTGTAGGGTGAGTTCCGCCTGGGGATATGTCTTTAACGTATCCCTTACAACACTATTTACGAACCGGTAGATTTCACCAAAATGAATTGGCGATGGGAGTTTGGCAGGAATAGTTTTTACATCACCCCCAAACGAAGTATTTAGGAACTTCAGAAAAGGCTCTACCTCTTCAGCGGAATAGTTTCTAAGTAGCAATAAGGCATCGTAATTCCTTTCCGCGAGTATTCTCGCCAAAGGACCGGTAGCGGGTTCATTAGTTGCTCCAGTTATATCGGCCTTTCCTACCCAGGAAATTAGGATTCTTTGCATGAAATATAAATTCACCATCAAAAAGATAAAAAATATTATGGTAGGAAACAAACTTCAAAGCCAACCATTATCAATTTTTTGCTTGGCTGGTACTGATGACATGCGCAAAGCCTGTGAACTGGATGTAAGCCTGGAGTATGTGATAGAAGCATTCACGTTGATATACATTTGCTCCTACTACACACGCTAGGCGATCGCCCAGACATTAATCCATAGAAGACGTCCCCAAATTTACAAGTAGATTAGCAACCATGCATTGGGACTTTACTTTTCCAAGTGCATTCGCAATTAATTTGGGCTATACAAACGTCAAGAAAATCAAACTTCTTCGCGTTTAAGGGCTATGCTAGCAAGGCAGCGGCAGGCATTAATTACCAAGGTTCGACGCCTAGTGATAATATTGGCCAAGTAAAATGCCGATACGCCAGTTAAAAAGCCTCTGAATAGTAATATTTGACAACTTGAGACGATGCCTGAGACAGACATTGATAAAACCACCATAGTAAGTGGTGGTCCGGAAAAATTTCCCGCTATTCCCGGCTACAAAATAGAACGCAAGATTGGTTCGGGTGGAATGGCGGATGTATATCTTGCCGAGCAGCAAAACTTTGAGCGCCAAGTAGCTCTTAAGGTGCTGTCAAAGAATAATCTTGGAAATCAATCTGCCGCTGAACGTTTTTTGCGTGAAGCCAGGCTTGCCGCAAAACTCTCTCATCATTGTATCGTCCCTATATACGACATCGTCATTCAAGACAATGTCTTTTGCATGGCGATGGAGTACGTCCCCGGAGGGGATCTCCGAGTTCGCCTGAAGGAAGGATTGCAATTGGCAGATGGCCTGAAAATCATTAGCTCCGTCGCGCAAGGGCTCGACTACGCCGGTGAGAAGGGGCTTGTCCACCGGGATATCAAACCGGAGAACATCTTATTCCGGGAAGACGGCAGCCCGCTCATCGCCGATTTTGGTATTGCCAGACAAATCGACTCCGAAACCATGATGACGGTTACGGGTACAATTATCGGTACGCCAAAATACATGAGCCCCGAACAGGCGCAGGGGCTAGAAACAGACGCAAGATCGGATTTATACAGCCTTGGTGTGATCTTATATGAGATGCTCACTGGAGACACACCTTTCGACGGTGATTCGATTTTCACCATCGGGATGAAGCACATTAACGAACCTCCTCCTCCCCTGGAAGAATCGTTGGCTAGTTTCCAAGCTTTTCTAGACAAAGCGTTGGCGAAAAATCCAGCCGATCGATTCCCTAATGGCAAAACACTTGCGGAAGCGTTGGAACTAATCGAGCGAGAAATACCGAACGACCTTACTCAAAGAGTCACCGTTTCTACGAGCCATAACGACTCGAAATCAAATAGTGCGTCAAAACGTAGTAGCGTTTCAACGTCCAAGACTGTACCGGTCAGAACCATAACTTCACGTATTACCGCAGGGCTTAATAGCCCAAAAAAATTCCTATGGTTAACGGTCAGCCTCAGTCTCGCATTAGCAATCGGCTTACCGTTAACGGCTTGGCTCTATTTCACCATTCAAAAAACGCCGAATAGCCAGGGTTCCGGCCAAGTGGCTATCGGTGACACGAACATGGCAGATCCGCAAAAAAGCCTGCTGAGCAGCAAATCTGTGGAACTTCTGGAAAAAGCTAAGTTGGCTTACAAGCAAAACCGCCTTTTCGAACCCGCCGAAGATAACACCCAATACTACCTAACCACCTTATTGGCGTTAACGCCAAATAATGCAGATGCTCTTGAGAAAATTAAAGTCTTGTATAACCGGTATGCTGAAGATGTCCAAGAAGCATTGGCAGACAATCATTTTGAAGATGCCACCACTTTACTTAACCAAGCAGCCGTAATCATCCCCTATATCAACGACCCTCAGATCCAAGATACGTATGCAACGCTGCTCGTGGAGAATAAAACCCGACAGCAAAATGCCGCGCTTGAAAAACGGCAATCGGCAAAAATTTCGGTCCTGTTAGAGCTTGCTGAACGAGCCTTAAATGAAGGCAAGCTAACATCGCCGGTCGGTGAAAATGCCTATGAGTTCTTTCAGCAAATTTTAATTGAATCTCCGGATAACGAAGCGGCTCAAAAGGGACTCAAAACGGTAGCGGATAGACTCTTGGAACAAGCAAAATCAGAGGTGGCTAAGAATGATTTTTCCATGGCCAAGGCCCTAGTGGCCGCAGTTTCGCAGATTGCTCCTGAGCACCCGGATATCTTCAATGTCCGAAAAGAAGTACAACAAGCAGAATCGGAATATTCGGAAACCGTTCAAAAGAATACGGAAGATTCCAAGAAAGTAGCCGTAGCCAAGCAATCCAAACTCGAAGAACAGCTTCAAAGCCGTCAGGTGCAGGTCAAGGTGTGGTTGCAACTGGGTAACCAGCGTCTTCAAACCAATAACCTGCTTGCTCCGAAAGACGACAATGCTCTGCATTATTTCAACCTGGTTATTGACAATGAACCCACGAATGTCGATGCCTTGCGCGGCAAGGAGCAGATCGGTAAAAAGTTGATCGCTAGGGCAACTGAATTGGCGGAAGCACAGAGCTTTGATGAAGGACGGCGGCTTCTAAGCGTGGCAACGGACATAATGGGCTCAAAGGTTGAAGCTATTCAGGCGGAAAGAAATCTCGACCGGCTTTACCAAAAGGCAACTATCGACAGGCTAACGGAGAAAGCGGATATCGCACTGAAAAATGACCGGTTAACTAAACCGGCAAGCGATAACGCCCACAAATACTTCCAGGAAATACTCGCAATTGACGGGAATAATTTACATGCGCAACAAGGAGTTAAGCGTATCGGCCAAAGATACATTGAGCTCGCGGAGTCGTCGATCGAAGTGCGCGATCTCGAAAAAGCAGATTCCTTACTGGAGCAAGCGGCTCGTTTCGTTCCTAGCTCCAAGGAACTGGAGAAAGCCAGGGCTTTGTTAGATGCTGCCCGTTAAGCTCAAGTCTTCTGTCAAACTGGCTCCGCCATTCAGGTGTTCGATCTGAATCCCAAAGCCATGCACCTCGCCTAATTTGGATGAACAGAGTTTAAATGATCTGATAGATGTTTAAGAAACTGATAGCCTGTGGTTTAACGAAGTAAATGTTGAACCGTTCAACTCCAAAGTGTTAAGTCTTAACCTTTTTGGAATTTTGTATTGGTGGAGAACCCATAGAATACATCTGTAGGAAATATCTCACAAAGCTTGTCATATATATCCCATATATTTTTCTTGACTAGTTGTTTAGCATCTCCAACCTTAATTTAAGGGAGCAGGAATATGGGTTGGGAGTTTATCCACGTAGCACGAGATAAGATAATTATCTAGGCGGCGATAACTGGGGCAATTTATATATCAAAACCATGAAAGACGAGTTCGAATGGCTTTGTTACAGTTATGAGTTACCTTGGATTGAATATCAAGTTGGAACATTAAAGGGAAAATCAAAGAACAACAAAAGCAGAGTTAAACTGGGTAACTATGAGCTATTGCCGAGAAAAGATGGGCCGAAAGGCTGGCGTTTGGAACTCCAGGGTACTGGTCATAGGACGAACATTCAAATTCATCGAGCCCATAGAAGTCTTTTCATTCAAGGTTGCATTTTACCTGTACACTTCAATAGAGACTCGAACATCAAAAAGAATAATCAACTGATACAGACTAAGTCGATTGAACTAATGAACAAAATCAAAAAACGCTTTGAAGATCTGGAAACTGAAAATCAGGGTAATGCTCTTTTATGCATTTCTGCCATGCTACCGGCCAAGGTTACCATCAGGGAAGGTTGGACATATGTATAGATGTCTACTTATTTCTTTTATATCGATAATTTCTACAGCATGTTCAGCTGAAACAAGTTTGATATCCGGCAATACTGGAAAAGTGGAAATCAAAGGGGAGATCAGTTCATTTGATTCGGAGAAATATACGCTTTCTTACTGCGGTGACTATCTTTGCTTGATTGATGGCAAACCTTTTTTTGGAAGTGATGGAAAGATTCCAAAAACATACTTAACAAAATTGGAAATTTCTGTTAGAGACGTAACCGTGCCTTTAGACACAACAGGTATGTTTAATAGTGCTCTTTCGAATAGTCAGCTAGTAGACAGAATAAAAGTCCAATCTATATGGGGTGACAACTTCAAGATTCGCGGTAACTTTTCAGATGGTGCTGCTAGCTACGTAGCTGAATGGCTAGTGATCAAGGACTCGTCAATTCGGACCTATATTGGCAGTGCGGAAGACCTGGTCGACTTGACAGACGCTATCGGGCAGTAACTTAGCTGCCCATTTGAAGAACTAAAACTCTCTTTTTATATCAATACGTTAACCCTTATCCAATCTTGCCTTTCAGGATATGTAAAAAATCACTTCTCTTTAGAAAACTATCAGTCATTGGCAGTTCCTGGGTGATTCCGCGCCCTGTCCTTCCATAGACTTCTCGGCTTAAGTTGCATAAAACGAACCCGGAATAGGATGTACCTTCTATACTTGCTGCTCTGTGCAGTAGTAAATGCTCACCTTCAATCTTGGTTTCGGCACCAATTTTACCGGCAGGTTGTCCTCCATCAGCGGGAGCAGTGTAGAAACCTCTGATCGATTCTGCCAGCCAGCAGAGACCTGTATAGGGCAAGCAAAATTGCGTTGTCGTCATTTCACCATCTCGCAGGCGATGCGGTTTTTCCGAATAAAATACAGCAACTGAGGAGAACCGATACAGGTAATAAGTTTTGGAGTTTTCGGAAAAGTTATCTTGTACCTTGCAGATTAAAGCAAGATCGTCAGGTACCCTGCCGTTCGGAGTTAGCCTAATTGGCGTTATCATTTACCACTCCCGATAATCGACAGATTATCCACGATTTTGATCGCCCCTTTTTCTTCAAGAGTGGATAATTTTTGCGGAGACGTATCAAAAGTGAAAGTTTCCACGACGCCATATTGGTTGGAGGAGGAGTCTATCAAGTTCTTCGTTACCCCATTACCTAGAAAATCCTCATTGCTACCCAAGGTACCATGAAGCCTGATTCTGTTTTCAAAGTCTTTTGGATCAATGCCATTTTTTATCAAAGTAGGTTCGAAAGCAGCTCTGTCCTGTTCATCCCAAAGATCAATGCCTTGTTTTTCAGCTTGCTTATACAAAGTGCTATATTTTTCTTGGAATTCAGCGTTATACACCGCTTCTATATCCGCTTTTGAATACTTTGACGGCAATTCATCGACGGCAAACTCCCCGAGTTCACGGAAGGTAGGTGTGACTGCTTTCGATCCCGACAATTGAGCTGCTTTTTCGCTATCCACAATAATAAGCACATAGTCATCGGGGGTATAATCAATACCTACTTTTTCCGAAATGAGCTTGGGGTCCGTATCCGCATCCTCCAATTGGTCAAAGCTGGTGGACCAATATTTTACTCCCTCGGCATTATCCCCATAAAAGGGTCCACCCATTTTGCCGCTTAAATATTCATTTTTTGCATTTCTATCGTTCAAAAAGCGTTTCGGCATAAACCGCACCTGGTAGCGCTCCCTGGGTACAGTCCCTGAATCAGCCATCGCAAGCAGCTCGGCATCGGAATATTTCGGTTGGTGACCATTCGTTTCAATGGATGTTCTCATGGTTTTAAGCCGATTTGCGGCATCATCCAACGACCTCGGAATCAGTCCTTTTCGATATGAGATTTCGGTTTGTTTGGGTTCCTCGACTTTGGCGATCTTGTTTTGTTCTGCGACAACAGCTTTTTTTTCTTTTTTAGGTTGATCAATCTTAATGGGTTCCGGCTTCGGCGTTTTCGGCCCGGGAAGATTTGTCCCCGGCTTGGACTTGGCAGGCTTTAAGCGGCCGAAAGCATTTTGCTTATAATGTTTCACCTGCTTTGCCAACTTGAGGAACAACTCCCCAAGTTTTTTCATGCGGGCGGCATGACGAACCTTTGAAGCACCTATGGCTACGGCTCCGGCACCGCCGGTCAAGGCTGCGATAATTGCCGCCAATAGCAGCTCGAAAGCGGCTCCTCCCACGAACTCAGTAACTTCCAGACTATGCTGTGCGCTCAGAAAGTCCTTTGAGAACTGGATAAGCATCTTTTGCGATTTCTCATCCTGCCAGATAAGCATAGCTGTATCGTATGCCTGCTTGAGGACTTCAGCAGAAATCTTGTTCGGATCGAACCCGAGCACATCGACTAACTCCTTGTGCTCCGCCTTGTGCATTTTGGCAAAGAAAACCCGGTGCCATTCTTCGTTGTCTCGGGTCGTTAGGCCCGTTTCCGTTGCGGCCTTGACGATTCGATAGAACTTCAACGCAGGTGAGCCTAACTCCACGACGTCTTTTACCCAAACAGCCATATCCCAGGCGGCATTACCCAGTCCGGTCCCGAATGCCGCCAGATAAGCGCCGGCTTTGCCAACCAAACCTCTTTCCGCTTGTTGGTTGGCAATGGCCAGTGCGTTGGCTTTTTCTTCCTGCAGAATCTCTTGTAACAGCTTATTGATCTGGCTGCGAAGCTGCTGGGTTTGAGGATGCTCCACGGATTCTACGACCGCCTGGCGATACATATGAATGTGGATGAAGCCGCTACGCAGGAGAATGCTGATGTATTGCGGAATACCGATGTTCATTTCCCAATGCGCAGGCAGATGACGGAGAAGATGGGAATATGGCGTAGCGGCGGCCAGCAGGTACAGGTTTCGAATTTGATTTGGGGCAAGAGTCAGCAGAAAGTGTTCCGGAGTCAGAGTGCCCTGGAGATCAAATCGCAGCCGCTGATACCCCGGCAATTCGACTTCGGGGCCATTGACGGCAATACAGGTACCTAAGTTGGCAAGATCCAAATTCACAAAGTCCATATGAAAACCTCTGTCCTGCTCCTTTTGAATATATCTTGTGGTCTGTATGTCGACTTGCCGGATGAAGAGTGTTACTCCTCCTTAAGCGACCAAACAATTTACATTCTGTAACACTAGGAATTCAATCGACCATTTGGCCTAGTCGCTAGGAAATATATTGCTCGCCAGCTTAACAGGCTGATTTTATGGCGGTATTTGATTAAGTTAAACACTGAAGGCGAGTGCAGAGCACTCTTGAACCGGCCGGCGCTAACGGAAAGACAACCTTTAAGTTACAGGTTGTTACCATTTGCAGTGACAGACAGTCATAAAAGTGACAAACGCTTATAGTACTGTCGTGCTTACCACCTGGAAGAAGTATACTTAGCATAAATATGTGTCAACCGGCTGATTAGCCGGTTTTTTTGTATGCATATCAACCAAAAACTGCTTGTAAATCGCTCGCCCAGCTTCTTATACTCAGCTTCTCCTGTTGCAGAAAATAACGAAGATAAGCAATAGAAGGGAGTTTGGCGTGCAAACAATACAGAGCAACCTCGCGACTAACCAGACGCTTTCCGGCGATGCATCCTCGAATCAATTTCTCGAAGATGTTTTGCTTGGCCTCTCTAAACCTCAGAAGACACTTCCAAGCAAGTACTTTTACGACCAGACTGGTGCAAAACTTTTTCAACAGATCTGCGAACTCAGCGAATACTATCCCACCCGAATAGAGTTCGAGTTGTTACAAAAACACAGCTCGGAAATTGCCCATAGTATAGGTACCCATGCGGCCATCCTCGAACCCGGAGCCGGCGCAAAAACCAAGGCACGGCTCCTCCTGGACGCACAGCACCAGCCCAAATCCTATATCCCGGACGAACTCACCAAGGAAACCCATATTCGGTCCATCACCCGGTTACGGAGCCAGCTTCCGGATATTCAACTCCACTCCAAAGAGCAGGATTTCTTGGCTGAATTCAAGGATAGCGGCGAGTTCGAGCATATTTGCAATGCCAGAAGAATTCTCTTCTTTCCGGGGTCTACCATCGGCCACTTTGACTATGCCGGTGCACGGAGGTTTTTAGCCGGGGTTGGGCAGGAAGTGGGTAGAGACGGAGGCTGCCTGATCGGTGTGGATCTGGTTAAGGACCGCAACAGCCTTATCGAAGCCTATAACGACAATCAAGGCATTACCGCCAGCTTCAACAAGAACCTTTTAAATCGAGTCAACAAGGATCTGGCTGCAGATTTTGTAACGGACAATTTTTTCCACCAAGCCATTTTCAACGAAAATGAAAGCCGCGTCGAAATGCATCTCGTCAGCCTGAAACCTCAGCAAGTCACCATCGAAGACCGGCAGTTTTCATTTAGAAGAATGGAAAGCATCCATACAGAAAATTCCTATAAGTACAGTATCGAGTCTTTTACGGGAATGGCCCGCCAGGCAGGATTTGCCAGAAAAGCCTACTGGACCGATGCCCAACAATGGTTTGCGATTTTTTACCTTGTCGGCATTTAACGGTTTACTGTCAGTCAATGCGTCTTGAAAAGCCGCCAAGCGGCTTCACTTAGAATGTCGGTATGGGTATCGAGCGGCTCCCGGACTCGCCCGTTTAACCACTGACGGGCATAGTCCTGCGCCGGTCCGATAAGCAGGGAATGGTACAGACTAGCGGGATAAGTTTTTATTTCGCCCTGTTCCTGAGCCTCTCGAAAAAACTCCTTGAGATAGTTCATGTGCGCCCTATTTTCCGCCTTAAGCCTTTTTCGCTGACTGGAATCCAGCATTTCTCCACGGGTACTGAATATAAACTTCGCCCAGGACGGATTTTCGGAAATCCATTCACAATAGGTTCTTACGATTGTCTTAACGCCAAACTCGGCGAGCCCTGCCATCTTTGCCGGGCCGTCGCCGGACCGGACTCCACCGCCGGATTCCAGACTACCTCTGAGTTTCTCGAAGTGATTTTGCATACCTTCAATATAGAGCGCTCCTGCAATGGCTTCCTTGCTACCGAAGTGGTGATAGAGGCTGCCGACACTGGCGCCGGACTCCTTGCGTATCGATTCAATCGTTGTGGCAGCAAGACCATGTTCGGTAAAGCATTTGAGAGCCGCAGCCAAAATCTCTTGGCGTCGTTGTTTTGATTTTGCACTTGTCTTTTGCATTTTAGAATCTTATTCTAGAATTCTATTCTAATCAATCCGGAGCGATTTATGAGCACTGCCGCATCGACCACACCGACCGTTGATACCTTCATCAGCCGACTCTATGAATCCATGCAGAAGATTCCGTTCGGACGCAAGCTGTTCGCAAAAGCCCTCTGTTTAAAAGCCCCGTATTTCGACACCATTAAACCGGAAGTCATTACCCTTGAGTCAGGAAAGGCGGAATGGAAGATAAAGAACCGTCGCGGTATCCACAACCATTTGGGCACGGTACACGCGATAGCCATGTGCAATCTGGCGGAACTCTGCGCCGGAACCGTTCTGGAAATGACCATTCCCAGTCATCTGCGTTGGATTCCGAAAGGCATGGAGGTTAACTACCTCAAAAAAGCGACAACGGATCTTACCGGCAGTTGTGTAATTAACCAGACTCTTACTGCCGGTGAAGTACCTTTATTAGTCGAAGTTAAAGATACTTCCGGTGAAGTGGTCTTTAATGCAACCATCAAAATGTGGTTGAGTGAAAAGAAACAGTAATCCTAGTCGTCTTAAATCTCTTCAAAAAAGTAAAAAACGCATGTCGAATTTCACGCTTTTTCACTACCCGCTTTCACCTTATGCAGAAAAGATCAGACTAATGCTGGGTTATACCGGCTTCCCCTGGTTATCCGTCAGGGTCCCGGAGATGCCGCCCCGCAAAGCCCTTCAACCGTTGGCCGGGAATTATGGCCGAATTCCAGTCGGCCAACTTGGTGCGGACATTTTCTGCGATACCAGCATAATCGCCGACGAAATCGCAGATCTGGCCGATAATCATCAGCTTTCCTATAGCAAATCAGATCCTACCATTGCCGAGTTCTCCGAGACTGTGGAAGCCGAAGTATTCTTCCCTTGTGTAGTCGCCGGTTCCAGTAAGGCCCTTTCGGCCAAAGCCAGAAAAATGATGTCATTGTGGCAGTTAACCAAGTTGGTGGTGGATCGCATCAATATGAAGCGCCACGCCAAAGTCCCGATTGTGGGCAACAAGGATGCCTGGATACAGGTTAAGGCTCACCTTGAAAAGCTGGAAAATCATATTGATAAAGCCTATTTAGTCGCCGCCGAACCCACCATTGCGGACTTTGCCGCCTATCATCCGTTATGGTTTTTGCGTGACCTTGGAGAACGCTCGATTGTAGCCAAATATCAAAAAGTGAACGCCTGGATGGATCGAATGAAAGCCTTTGGACATGGCAATGAACAAGCTGTAGAACCCGTCGAAGCCTGGAGTAACGCCAGGAATGCCGAACCAAGACCGGTACCCGCAGAATTTCAAAAAGGCCAATATCTGAATAAAACCGTGGAGATCACGCCTAACGATTACCGGTTAGTACCCACAAGAGGTATTTTGGCTGGAGAATCGGCGCGTCGGTGGATACTTGCCAGGGAGCACGGAAAGTGCGGTAAAGTTCATGTGCACTTCCCAAAATCAGGCTACACCCTCTCCGGGGTATAGCCCATTCCAGGGAAGTTGGTTCAAATGAGTATCAAGAACCGCCCATAGCTTCTTCTGCGCGGGCAGCCAGTTCCTCATCTGTCAGGTCTTCGATATGTGTGGCGATATGCCATTGGTGACCAAATGGGTCTTCAATCGTTCCCATTCGGTCTCCATAAAACTGGTTCTCGACAGGTCTGGTTAGCTTTGCTCCGGCATCGACAGCTTTGGCGACGGTGGCATCCACGTCCTCCACATACAACATCAGGCTAACGGAAGTTCCCCCGAGTGATTTGGGTCCATGATAACCCTGCTCAGTTACCGCATCTGCCAGCATAATATGGGCATTGCCTACTTTAAGTTCTGCATGCCCAATGCTTCCCGAGGGTGTGGGCATGCGCATAATTTCAATTGCATCAAGGCTCTCTATATAAAACTGAATGGCCTTTTCAGCGCCTTCAATGATCAGATAGGGAGTAACGGAAGTGTATCCTTCAGGAATATGGTGTTTCGCGTTAGCCATGAGAACTCCTTTTTGACGAGATAAGTATCAAGAAAAAATAGGTGATCACGTTAACGTTACGACTTAAATTAACGGGAAAGACAACCCTTAAAACTGCAGTCGGGTGCGGTTTTAAGGATTATAGTACCGAGGAACCCATCGACATAGAGGAAAACGCAAAAAATATCAAGTCAGGGGGAAGTAGAGCGTCGCGGAGCTATATCGCCGCGACGCTTGGGATAATTACAGGTTCTCTATCATTTTCGGTGTCACCAGAACTATTCCATCGTCGTTCCGGTAAAAACGCTTGGCATCCAGTTCGGGATCTTCGCCAATCACAGTCTCGGGTGGCAGCTTACAATTCATATCGAGTACGACTTTGTTTAGCTTACAATGGCGGCCGATATCACAGCTGGGAAGGATGACCGATTCTTTTACATGCGCGTAAGAATTGACCCGGACATTATTAAATAAGACACTTTTTTCAACGGTCGCCCCGGAAACAATACAACCGGCCGACACTAGCGAATCGACGGCCATTCCCCGGCGCTTGTCATTATTGTAATTGAACTTCGCGGCGGGACGCTGGTAATGCATGGTGCGGATCGGCCAGGATTCGTCATACAAATCCAGTCTCGGTTCAATTTCCGCTAAATCGATGTTGGCTTCCCAGTACGCCGTTAATGTCCCCACATCCCGCCAATAGGGCTCATCCGGATACCCGGTATTCACAATGCAGCTTTTAGCAAATGGATGGGCAATGGTTTTGACTCTGCCGATACTGCTGGGGATGATGTCCTTACCAAAATCGTGGCTCGATGACTCGCTGGCAGCATCTGTCAGCAGTTTTTCCGTTATCTGCTTGGCGTTAAAGATATAGATGCCCATACTTGCCAGGCAGCGGCCTGGTTTTCCCGGTATCTCGGGAGGATTCTCCGGCTTTTCGACAAAAGAAGTAATATTGTGGTTATTATCCACCGCCATTACACCAAACTGCGTCGCCTCTTCTTTGCTGCATTCAATACAGGCCACGGTGATTTCCGCCTCGGATTCAATATGGTCTTTCAGCATTAAGCTGTAATCCTGCTTATAGATGTGATCTCCGGCGAGGACGAGAATATATTCCAGATTCAGGTTTTGAATAAGATTTAGATTCTGATAAACCGCATCTGCGGTTCCCTGGTACCAGGTCTGGGCGTCGGTTTGCTGCTGAGCGGGCCAGAGTTCGATAAACTCATTAAAGTCAGGTCTAAGAAAGTTCCAGCCCCGTTGAACGTGCTGGTTCAGGGTATGGGAACGGTATTGGGTTAATACCGATATCCGCCGCATACCGCTGTTCACACAGTTGGAAAGTGGAAAATCTATGATCTTGAATTTTCCAGCTATCGGTACCGCCGGTTTTGATCTAAATTCAGTCAGGTTCTTTAGTCGGGAACCACGCCCTCCGGCAAGAATGATTGCCAACGTGTGATTCAGCGCATTGTTGAGATCTATTTTTGGACTACTGCTGTTGTTCAAGATGTAGACTCCTTAGATTGTTTCTCCCGGGCGACCTAGTAATTTCGCAAAAGGAAACCGAGTTATGCATTAGCATTAACTCCCAGGAAATAGTTTCCCCCGCAATCATCATTATTCGGGATATTTTATTCACTTGGGGTACTAAAAAATACCCGTCGCGATAATATTCTACTTATATTACAGCATGTTAACTGGTTACGGAGACTTATGGCGGCTCTAATAAGTCTTCAAGTCAACCGGTTTATCCAAAACGTTCGGCCCCATCTACTGTGTCAAGTTTGCCATTACTGCCGTCGCTGTTCCAGAGTTAAGTCAACGAAATTTTTCTCTTTTATTGCCTAGGCTTAGTTAGCCGGCGTGAGATAAAGAAGCCTGTCACCTACTGTCGAAGTTAGTGAATTACCTGTCCACACTAGGCCGCCGTACGGCACCCATGATCAGGAAACCAAACTCGTCCCTGACCGCAATCCTATGGTAATCAAAGGTAGGCACTGCAATATCCGGCCTTGGATCTATCGGTCTAATAACGCGGCTGAACCAGTTTCCTTTTGTAAAGAACTGAAACAAGTGCCTAAAAATTGAGCGGAGTTAGGTTTTAACTACTTTTCTAGCGTTATAGTTTTTTCTGCAAGATAGAAAACTGTTGCAGTTGAGTCGTATCTATGCGCGCACTAGCCCCGGGTTCTTGTTTCCATCTCACCAAGTTTGGAAAAGTACTCTCTTTCCTTTGCTTTGCTACCTTGCTAGCCCTGTTCGTTGCGCCTCATTCCACGTTAGCCGACGATTCGAAGCCGGCCATTACTGAGACCCCGGCTATTAGTGAAACAATAGTATTGCCAATCGATTACATTAACGGGGAGCAGTTTGGATACTATGCCGACCTACTGGAACTATCGACCGCGCAGATAGGCGTGCATTTGATTCTGGATACCCATGCAATCGTGACCCAGCCCCGCATGGAATACAATATGAAATACGGTTTGACCGCCCTGCGCCCTTTCGTACGGTCAGCGAAACGAGACAACCAGTTTACTCCGGTGGAGATAGACCTGACCAATGGCTTGATCGGCAAAAGGATTGCTTTCCTGGCTCCGGAAAAGATCCATTTGTTCAGTGATGTACGAAGTTTAGAGCAGCTTCAAGCGGTAGGCGCAAAAGCGGGTCTTGGACTCAACTGGTTTGATGTTCAAGTTTGGGAATCGAACAGCCTAGCCGTGACGCCCATTGATGGCGACTGGCAGCGAATTTACGACATGTTATATGCGGGCAACCGGCGGATTGATTACTTCCCTCGGGGGATAAACGAAATTCTAACGGAATCCATGACCCGCCCGGAACTCGCTATTGATCCGCATCTACTCCTGGTATATGACCGGGATTTCCGGTTCTACCTTTCAAGGCCTTATGCGGAATATAAACCGCTATTGGAAAAAGCCCTGCGTGAAGCCGCCCGCAGCGGATTGATGCAACGCTTGCAGCAAAAGCATTGGGGCGAATTATATGAGGCCCTGAATCTGCAGGAGAGGACGGTCATCCGCTTGGATTTGCCGGAAAAAAGCTAATTGACAGGTAGCTTCATTTATCTGACGAAGCAAATTGGTATGACCATCTCAATCAGCCAGGTCTACTCCCGCTAAAGCATAACTGACCAACTGTGACAGATCCTGCTGATTCTTTCCAGCTCTGGCCATCACCGCTGTACCGTTCAATACGGCGACCAGAAACAGCGCTTTCTCCTCCGCGTTGTTATCCAAACCAAGATCCCTTGCTTCGGAATCCTCGGCAAATAGCTGGGTTAATATACTTAGGGTGTAAAGGCTGACACGGGAAACTGTCTCCAAAGCGCTTTCCGGCATTTCCTCGCCGGCAGCTTCTGCAACACAGAGCGAGATATAGCAGCCTTTGGGAAGCTTCTCGTTACACTGCCCGGCTATCACAGACATCAGGTAGTTTTGCAAGCGCTCTTTTAACGGCTTGTCCAGTTCATGCAAATACTGCGTATGGGATTTGCCGAACTTCTCCATATAGTACTCAGTCGCCTGGACAAACAATTCTTCCTTGTTGCCGAATGTTGCATACATACTGGGTTTGTTTATCCCCATGCCTTCCGTTAAATCCGCTAGCGACGCGCCATGGAAGCCCTTCTTCCAAAAAACCTGCATTGCCGCATCTAATGCTTGCTCTTTACAAAATGCTAACTTTCTACCACCGGCCATTTTTCGTTACTACTCGTATTGATCCGCTATAAAAGACCTGTCGGTACATCAAAAACTATTTGGTGAGAATAAGATTATTCAAAAAAGTTTTTTAAAAACAGGTTGACTATATTGTACCGATCGGTAAATATTATAGCAAATGTACCGAACGGTACAGTATGTTTCAGAAACAAATAGTTTTCAGATACACCTAACTTGCAAAAAACCAAATCAAACGGAGAATAATCATGAGTCAAGCCATTCAAAACAAAGTCGCACTGGTTACAGGAGCAAACCGCGGTATCGGCCGCGCAATCGTCGAATCCTTCCTGGCGCATGGCGCTAAAAAAGTCTATCTGGCCGTTCGCAATCCCGAATCAACAACGGAACTGGCTGAAAAATATGGCGATAAGGTCGTTACCCTGCAGGCTGATGTCAGCAAAACTGACTCTATTGCCGCATTGGCCGAAAATGCCAAAGATGTGGATATTGTCGTTAACAATGCCGGTATCTTAGAGGTCGCCGGACCGTTATCAGACCATGCCGAAGAGGCTCTCGATAAGGAACTCAACGTCAATGTCTATGGCCTTATCAGAGTGGCCAAGGCATTTGCGCCAATACTGGAGGAGAAAGGTCAAGGAGCATTTGTCCAGTTAAATTCTGTTGCTTCGATTAAAAATTTCACCGACTTTACTACCTATTCCGCTTCCAAGGCGGCAGCTTACTCGATTACCCAGGG
Organism: Hahella sp.; assembly: GCA_028280065.1. Taxonomy (GTDB): domain Bacteria; phylum Pseudomonadota; class Gammaproteobacteria; order Pseudomonadales; family Oleiphilaceae; genus Hahella. The sequence continues at coordinate 50,480 of JANQMN010000104.1, read as the reverse complement.
ATTGCGTGACAGCTTCGCACCCAAGGGCATCCAGGTCCTCAGCGTGCATCCCGGCCCAATCGCGACAGATATGGCTAACAAGGCAGGATTTGAAGTTGCCGATTCCGTTTCAACCGTGGCTGAAGGTATCGTATCATCCCTGGAAAACGGTGATTTCCATTTATTCCCGGATACCATGGCGAAACAATTCCAGGCAGCTTATCAAAGCTATTCGGATGCCATCATCACGGCAAATTTATCAGAGTAATAATTGCAAGCATCTCAAGGGTAACTAGAAATGTCAGACAGTGAAGAGTACCAGCCACCAAAGGTTTGGGAGTGGAAGGAAGAAAACGGCGGTACTTGGGCAAAGCTCAACCGCCCAACAGCCGGAGCGACCCATGATAAAACCCTGCCGGTCGGGAAGCACCCGTTTCAACTCTATTCCATGGGTACGCCGAATGGCCAGAAAGTCACCATCATGCTGGAAGAACTTTTGGAAGTTGGCGAACAAGGCGCAGAATACGACGCCTACCTGATTAAAATTAATGAAGGAGATCAATTCTCCAGCGGGTTTGTCGAGTTGAATCCCAACTCAAAGATTCCTGCATTAGTCGATCATTCGGCGGAGAAACCGATACGCGTCTTTGAGTCAGGATCGATTCTTTTATACCTGGCGGAGAAATTTAACCGATTTATACCGGGAACCTTGGCAGAACGCACCGAGACCATGAATTGGTTGTTCTGGCAGATGGGCTCAGCGCCCTATCTCGGTGGAGGATTCGGACATTTCTATGCCTATGCGCCGTATAAAATGCAGTACCCTATTGATCGCTTCACTATGGAAGTGAAACGGCAGCTTGATGTTCTGGACAAGCAAATGGCAAACCAACCCTACGTGGCCGGTCAGGAATATTCTATCGCCGATATCGCCATCTGGCCTTGGTATGGTGGTCTGGTATTAGAAGGACAATACGATGCGGCAGAGTTCCTCAACGTCAAATCCTATTCCAACGTTGTCCGGTGGGCTGAATCCATTGCCGCCAGACCGGCGGTAAAACGCGGTCGCAGAGTCAACAAGTTCTGGGGACCGGAAGAGGAACAACTGCACGAACGTCACGATGCCAGTGATTTTGATATCGCCAACCATTTGAACATTACCATGGCATCGACGTAGCCCTTAATGGGGTGCTTAAATGCTTTTGGCAAGCGGCCAACCGTATCGAAACCAAGCTTACTCCAAAGTCGAACAGCACCCTCATTACTAGAGGCTACAAAATTGAACTGCATGGCTTTATAGCCTAGTCCAATCGCTATCTGTTGAGAATGCTCGCACATGGATGTTGCGAGCCCCTTGCCTCTCGCGTTGGAAGAAACCATGTAGCCACAATTGCAGACATGGCTGCCTGGGCCAGCCTGATTGGTTTTTAAATAATAAGTACCGAGAATCTGCTTATCGTCTTCGCAGACAAACGTTTTACGAGGCGCTTCAAGCCAGATCTTTTCGGCTTGTTCTTTACTGGTGCCTGTCGCAAAGCCATAGGTTTCACCGGCGGAAACTATCTCGTAGAAGATAGGCCAAATTGCCTTCCAATCTTGATTTGTGGCTTCTCTGATATTTATTGTCATAGCTTCTCAACAAAACGCTTACGCCTCAGATAAAGAAAAGTGCAACAAAGCGACGTTTTACTTTTATTGTGCAGTATTATTTTGTCCAATTACCTAACCAGTACTCGACATAGTTTTGTTGGCAATTTCATCAATAGCCATTGTTTCAGATGACAAAGCCAACTTGTCTGCAAGCAGTGGGCTATATTCTATAGTTTGTTGCTTAGTCACTCTATACCATATGCGAAGGATGACCTTTTCTCCTTCGATTTCCTTTGCGACATGATAGTTTAGTTCATATTTTGCCCGACCCTTGTCAAGAAATCTTGGTGACACTACTACTATGCTGTGAAGTTGGTATTCAGCATAACTGCACCTTCAAAATATGGCGGTGGTAGCCCGACTTCGCAAAATAGGCTATAGTGCCAAAAGGCTTAGTCTTGGCTTTGCTCGCATAGCAGGATACGTTTTTGCTTGTAAAATGCGCATCCTTCAATGCGAAGAAAAAATTTTTAAATCAATGGTTTAGCCGTGAACACACAAGCCAAACAAACATTGCAAAAACCGGAAAAGCTACCTTTTCTTGAGGCCGTTTGCTGGGACCTGCGCGATGTAAGCGTATTGAGCCAAGATGAGATACTTGATCGATACGAACGTGGTTGGGGCTATAAGGGTGTTCTAGCAGATATTAATCCTCAGGAAAAACAATATATTGCTAATTTGGCTAAAGCTAAAGGATCTTGGCTGCAAGTTAGTGTTTGACCATCACCATCATAAAAAAATACATCTTTTATTAAACTCCTTAAACGCTGATATATTTAAAGAAGTTGGAGCCTACTTTGGCGGCGGGACTCTGATAGCTCTTTTGAATAACGAACATCGTTGGAGCAAGGATGTAGATTTTATTTGCCCAATAGGCACCGGTTATAGGCGTCTTAGAAAAATCGTCGCCAACGCAAGTTTCAAACCCCAAATTTTCTTCTCCGACACTAATCACTTAGAACTCCCGCGTGACCTTAAAGCTGATCAATACGGTATACGATTTCTAGTTGTTGCCGACCAAACGCCAATCAAGTTTGAAATTGTGGCGGAAGCGCGCATTAGCCTTAATCCCCCCGATTACCACCCTTGGTCACCTAGACAGTCAACCCTTCCTCCTTCAAAACACTTGAAACTTCCAGTACCTCGGCAAGTCTTCCCATCATTGCAACCGTCGCACTGTGCATTTCCTCTTCAGGACCTGCGACTTGAAGACAGATAGCCAAGGCCTGTTTTCGTTGCTTTTCGTCGGTAATCAGTTTCGGCAGGCTGAGTAACGCATCTTCACCGGCAAAGGCGACAATCAGTGACTGTCGATGAATCAGCCTTGTTCGGTGCTTCAGCCGCATGCTGGCAAAAGGTTCCACGGATTCGAGAAGTTCATTGGCTTTTTCAAGTCGGGACCGGCGCACTTCGCCTCGCGATTGCGCAAGTAAAATCAGCATTCTCACCAGCCCTTCAGGATAGTCGCCTTCTTCTAAGCGATCCAAGGCATCCTGCACGCTTGCCAAGGCTGTCAGCTCTTCTTTCGGGGCCTCGCTGATGCGTTCGGCAATGGGTTTGCCGATAGCTGAAATCATTGGAGAAGCCCAGAGTAAATGAAAGTTCAACTCAACTAAAAGGTCTTGTGCTGCTCGAATTCCCTGCAACGCCTGCGTGACCAGTCCAGCCGCGAATCGCTCCATTTGCCGGAAAGGGTTTTCAGCCGCTGCTGCTTGCCGATGGTTTCTTACCCAATCTGCCCACTTCGGTATGGGTTTCATGAGCGGGTTCTTATCGCTCTGCAAGCGACGTTGCAACCGCATGGGATTGGCTTGAGAGAGAAGTTCAGCGTAAAGAGCATTGCTGGTCGCGCGAATCAGTGGTCCCAAGGAAAATTCGTATAGCTCGGAGTTCAACTGTGAAATTCGGGCAATAGTGGCAAAAGGAAGATCGGAATCGTCGCCTCCGCATTGCGCCATCATCTGCGTAATCGAGCGTTCCTGAAAGGCGACCTTAAAATGTTTGTTGATCCCCTCGCCCGTTGCTTCGGTAATCACCATTTCATAGAGGCCAGGTGGAAGTGCCTCAATGACTTCAAGCGTGGATACGATGGCTTTGTGTTCCTTATTGGCCACGGAGGAAGACACAAAAATACCGAGGTGCCCAACCTGATCATGCAAGGTATAGACGATGCGCTGTCCCCTGACTTTGATTTCATCCACGTTGCTATAAATATCATCAATCCACCCAAGGGCTTGTTGCGGGGGTGTGATGTTGTCGCCATGGGAAGCAAAAACAATGATGGGAGAGTTGATGTTTCGCAGATCCAGGTGGGTGCGTGCATCCAGGTTGGCTTTTCCGTGGGCGAGTGTGTTACCGACAAACAGGTTCTCGATAATCCAGTTTATTTCCTTGTCGGTCATGTAATAGAAACTGCTCCACCAGCGTTCAAAGCCGACAAAGCGCTCTACTTCCGAGTCTATGTTATCCCACAAATGATAATACTTGCTCCACCAGGTATCGGCCGGGCTTAACCGTTCAAAGTTGAAAACCAGATGCGCGCCATCGAACAATCCGTTACCCAAATCAGCAAGTAGCTTGGGTGTGACAGCGCCGCCGGTCAAACCTCCCATATAGCGCATAGGATCATCGCCCTTCTGCCCTGCCCAGTAGGACAGCGGCGCACCGTTGGCCACCACGGGACCGGTTATATCCGGATTGGTCGCCACCAAAAACATCGCGGCCCAGCCACCTTGGCAATTGCCGACGATGATAGGACGTGGAGAACTCGGGTGACGCCGCCGCACTACCCTGGCGAACTCCGCTTCAGCAGCACAGACATCGGCTAAGGTCTGCCCGGGTTGCGGTAATCGGGTAAAGGTCACGAAGTAGACCGGATTTCCTTGATAAATTGCCGCGCCAACTTCACTTTCATCCTTAAAGCCACCGATGCCGGAACCATGACCTGCCCGGGGGTCGATAATGATGTAAGGTCGCCCTTCTTCTCTTGTCGGTACTTCAGCGGGAGGAATGATCTGCACCAGCGAATAATTTACCGGTCTACGAAGTTTCGTGCCTTCAACGATAGTTTCATGCGGCCAACTGAGAACCGTTTTATCCGAGCCCTCTTCGTGCTCTACGAAATAATTTCCCCGTCGGCGCAATGCGTCGGCGAACAGCACCGCACGCTGACCGGCATCAATGGCATATCCCAAGCTCGCCTGGGGTGCACGACCGGAAAATAAGCTCTTCCCTATATTCTCCATTTGCTCGAAATTGCGTTTGGCATTGTCCCGCCAGGTTTTGATAGCACGATCGAAATGAATCTGCAGAATTTTTTGCAAATCCTGGGGATACTGAAAGAACGTCTCACGCATCAGTTCCTTTGCCTGTTGGTCAGCGCTAGCAGAACCAGCTTGCCCGGCGAGTGCGTTCTTATTGCCAGTGAGTTTGCTGTAACCGGTGAGGTAGCCAAGGCCTCGCGTAATGACTGCTGGGTCCGACAATTTGAGAAAACCGAACATACGACTATCCCGTAGCTATTTGTTTAGATAGAGTGTCCAAGCGTCGTTGCAAAATATATCAGGAATACTTGGGCCTGCTCGGAACAAGGTATTAAAGTAGGGGAAGTGAAACTTCCAGGTTGGACCCCCGTCAATTTCCGGTTCGGTTTCAACCAACTCACCCGGTGAATCAACGCATGAATTGATATCGACTTGATAGCGATTGAGAAATCCACGAGACTAATCAGATGTCTGCCACTTTTCGATTTGACAATACTTACTTCAAATTACCCGCGCCGTTTTTTACACGGATTCCACCCGTTGCGGTGAAAGAACCGGTACTCGTCATTCTGAATAAGAACCTGGCGGAAAATTTGAACCTGGATTTTTCTGACTATTCCGAACAGCAATTGGCAGACCTTTTTTCCGGAAATCATTTACCGGAAGACGCTGAACCACTGGCGCAGGCTTATGCGGGCCATCAGTTCGGCCACTTTACCATGCTGGGTGACGGCAGGGCGGTGGTATTGGGCGAACACCTAGCCGAGAATCAGGAGCGGTTTGATGTTCAATTCAAAGGCTCCGGGCCGACGCCCTATTCCCGCAACGGCGACGGGCGTGCAGCCTTAGGCCCCATGCTTCGCGAGTTTGTGATCAGCGAGGCAATGCATGCCTTAAATATTCCGACTACCCGCAGTCTTGCGGTAGTCACAACCGGGGAACCGGTCTATCGCGAATCCGTATTGCCCGGCGCGATACTTACCCGTGTTGCAAAGTCACATGTCCGGGTCGGCACCTTTCAGTTTGCCGCCTTGCAGGATGATCCGGTTCTAACAGAGTCTCTTATGAACTACACGATCGAACGCCACTTTCCCGAACTTGCAGCGGCGCAAAACAAACCGCTGGCGCTACTCGATGCGGTTATGGAAAGGCAAGTGGAGTTAATCGTCCATTGGATGCGGGTCGGATTTATTCATGGAGTCATGAATACCGATAATATGGCCCTTTCCGGCGAGACCATTGACTACGGTCCTTGTGCCTTCATGGATACTTATAATCCGGAGACGGTTTTCAGCTCCATTGATCACTATGGCCGATATGCCTATCAAAACCAGCCGGCGATAGCCCAATGGAATCTGGCGCGATTTGCGGAAACGCTGATTCCGCTAATCGACAGTAACACGAAAATTGCCATAGAAAAGGCAGAAGCTTTGCTCCATTCCTTTAAGGATCGTTATGAATCCCAATGGCTACAGATGATGCGCGGCAAGCTGGGACTGTTCGGTGCGGAACAAGAGGATGCCGCCTTGATTTCCGACTTTCTGGATTGGATGCGTCAAAGCGAACTCGATTTCACCAATACTTTCAGGCAGCTAATCACTGTTCGGCGCCGTGGTGAAACCGCATTTGATTCGGCAGATTTTCAGGCTTGGCACGCACGCTGGCAACAGCGGCTGGAACGCAATGCAGAATCACAGGAGGCTTCATTGGGCTTGATGCAACGCCAAAATCCGGCCATCATTCCCCGCAACCATCAAGTGGAAGAAGCGCTTAAAGCAGCATCGGAAGCCGGTGATCTTCGGCCTTTTCATCAATTATTGGCGGCGTTGGCTGCACCCTATGATGACGATCCGCAATTTGCCCAGTACCAAGCGCCCCCTGCGCCCAGCGAGCGGGTTTATCAAACATTTTGCGGAACCTAACCGCTGGCACACTAAATCTACCGATCAGCAAAAACATAAACCACGGGAAGGATACTATGCCAACAAATCTTACTTTTTACACAAATCCGATGTCACGCGGCCGCATAGCGCGCTGGATGCTGGAAGAAGTCGGTGTCGAATACCAAACGGAAGTCGTGGACTACGGCCCTCCTATGAAAAGCCCGGATTACCTCAAGATAAACCCCATGGGCAAAGTGCCTGCGATCGTGCACGGCGCAAAGGTTGTCACCGAATGTGCCGCCATTTGCGCCTATTTGGCCGACGCCTTTCCGGATAAGCAGTTAGCGCCACCGCCGTCTGAGCGCGCCGACTATTATCGCTGGTTGTTCTATTTCGCCGGCCCGGTCGAAGCGGCGGTGATGAATAGGGCATTAAAGCTGGAAATACCGGCAGAAAAAGGAGTGATGATTGGCTATGGCAACTTCCAGCAGGTCATGGATTGCATGGAAGGCGCGCTTTCCGCAAATCCATATATTTGCGGCGAGCAATTTACTGCGGCTGATGTCTATTGTGGATCACATATCGGTTGGGGCCTGCAATTCGGTACGATTGAAAAGCGGCAGGTGTTTGCAGATTATTGGCAGCGCGTCAGCGATCGAGAGGCGTACCGCAAGGGCAATGCACTTGACGAGGCAATAATGCCGCCTAAAAAGGATTGAGTTTGCCATCTTATATTTGCCGCTCATAAAGGTCGTCAGGCACCTGGATGAATGCAGAGGACTGGATACGCCGACTAGCACTGGCCCCGCATCCGGAAGGCGGTTGGTATAGGCGCTACTATACAAGCACCAATCACCAACACTACCCCAGCCATAACGCGACAAGGCCAAGCGCCAGCGCGATTTATTACCTGTTAAAGGCAGGGGAGTTCTCCGCCTTTCACAAAATCAAATCCGATGAAATCTGGCATTACTATACCGGCACAACACAACTAAGAATCTATGTACTGACATCTAATGGCAACTTGGAAATCCGGCAACTAGGCACAGAAAATGGAGCCCTGCCTCAGCAAGTCATCCCGGCAAAAACTTTTTTTGCTGTAGAACTTTCCGGTATAAGTGCAGCCGATTACGCGTTGGTCGGCTGTACCGTCAGCCCTGGCTTTGATTTTGCCGACTTTGAGTTGGGCGACAAGGCCGATTTGCAAGCACGCTATCCACAACATGCCGGCCTCTTGGACAAGCTTTGCATTTAAGAGTCAAAGCCTGATTTTTGAGATTCACGCCAGCGAGGGGATTAGCGCTGATTGTAGGCAGAAACACAGAAGGCAGAGCTACAAAACATCATTAGCAGGCGGATTTTAGCTTTGATCGAAAAAATCCAAATTTATGTCGACTTCTTTCCCTAACCAGTAGGCGTAATCGGTGTGGTCCTTTAGATCATCTCCGGTAAGCCCGTGAACTAATACCGTCAAATCCTGCCTATTGGCATCCAGCCACAAAATATAGCGCTCAAAATCCTTTTCCCCGAAGGTTATCTGGCAACTCCAACAGGGATGTGGACCAACCAACTTTTCATGAAACCGGCCTACTTTTAAACCGAATAGTTCACCGGAGGCATCACAGAGCTTCTTGGCAATGTTTTTGGTTTCTTCATTAAAGTAAACATGAGCATGGTACGCTTTGTGTGCATTTACCGGCCGCTTGGCTTCTTTCATGGTTTACCTTTATAGGAGTTGGTCAATTTTCTCGGGTCAATCCTGTTCATCCAAGAAACTCATTATGCCATCGGCAGTTAGATTAAGCATCGGCTCGATATCCATGCCGAAACTTTTCAAGCCTTTTGCCGTCCATTTATTACAGGTGTTGAATAAATGATATTTTCCGACGCCTTGATAAAACTGGCTATCGCCATAAATACCATGCTTGATTGAAATGACATCGCCATCCGTGTTTTTCGCGAAACTCCCATCGATAAATTTTATCAGCGATGCTATTTCCGAATTGGTCAGGGATAGCTCTTCGATTTTACTGCTGTCAAAATATTCATATATATCCTCCGGCACTCCAACGGCATGCACAACAGATTCAGTAGGAATGAAGATAGCTTGTAAGGTTAGTCCGGTTGTTATCTCGTTCGCCTGGTAAAAACCGTTATCTCCCCACCCGAACTCTATGTATGAATAAGAGTGAAATCTCTCTTTCAGGCTATCCATTGATTGAAAAACAAATCCAGAAGGAATAACGATTCCCGTATGCCACCCATGGCTTACAATGTAGACAGCATTACTGCCGGTGCCGGTGTAATTTCCCTGGTGATCAATAACCAAGGGTTTGGTTTCACAGCCTGATACTAGCACTATTAAAATGAATAGATGGATAAACTTCATAATTCTGAAAAACCTAGCGTCGGCGTAATAAAGCATAAACAGGGTCATTGTGATCGCCGGGCAGAACTCGATTAGCTCGCTTAAGTAAGTGCCATTCTACTTAGACCCCATTTACATTGCTCCAACTGAGCTGAATCCGCAGTAACTACTGGCTACATGCGATCACGCCATTAACCAGGTTTACGACGATTAGGCCAGCCTTCTAAATGCACAAACATGAGGACTCTTTTAGCTACCCACGTTTTGGCATACCTTTGTCACTATCCCAATGCATGCTCCGAACCTTTCTTGCCGCTTCTTCAGATAACGGAAGGCTGTTTAAGCGTTCAATATTATCCTCGCTGAAGAACAACCGGGCGTTTTCGATCAGTAATTGGGCTGCCTCAAGGTTGGATTCCACTTGGGCCGACCAGGCAATCGGCACCAATATCTTTCCGCCAGGCCCGGCGCTATTTGCCTTCTTTTCCAAATCCGTCAGAGGCTTTAAGACCTGCTCGATCAACAATGCTCGAATATCTCCGGTTAAAACCTCCAAACCCTGCAGTTGTTCAATATCCTGTAGCTGTTTATCACTGGCGTTAGTCTCGATCATCTTCTCCAACACGCCACTTTCATCGCCACGCTGACGCAAGTCTTCCAAAGCGGTTAAGACTTCAGCGGGATAGGATTTGCGAAACTGGTTTAGTGATTTATAGAGCCAATTGGCCCCCTGATGCTCCAATTGGAGTTCCTTTACGCGTTCCTTGACTCGGGCAGTTTCAGCGACAAAGATTTCCGTCCCCATCTGCCGGCTGGCAGCTTCCGTTACCGCTCCTCGCTTCTTTACCGAAGGTCCTGTACTTTTTCGGGTTTCGCGCTTCAGCGGCTTTAACGCCTCTGGCCCCAAAAAGCGTTTAGCGCAACTTTCGCAAATATTGCACTCTTTATCCTCATACGTCCGAATCAAATAACCTTTTCTATGGTTTTGATAGCAATCGCTAACACTGCAGCTGGCCAGTTTGCGCGGGAAGGAATACACCGCCAATACATAGCAGTTCAAGAGCTTTTGGGGTGGAATGGAGGACTCGTAACGACGCCGGTTAACGATATCTTCCATACTCTGTATTGCAATCTTCTCAGAAGTATAAAAATTGGCCATTATCCTTTTCCTGATAGAGTCCGCCAGTTGATTTCGCAATCTACCTGATCGTTCATTCAAACTTTCGCTATTCTTAAGAGGACTATTGTAGGCTATCTGTACTTGGCCTGGAAAACCATTGAGAATCAGAGGTCAAAATCCGACATCCAAAGCCTTCGAACCAAGGCAATTGTTATTCGCTCATGTTCCACCAGGGCTCAAGCAAAGCAAAAGCGACTGCAACCCTGCTGAGCAGGGCCGAGAGTTTCCGCAGATCAAAATATCGAGAAACAATCCGCAGTATTTTTCCGCTGGAAATGAAGCTTTTGTCAGGCCGATACTGATTCAGAAATTTGCCGACTGAGGTCTGGTTTTAACGGAAATATGATTCGCCTTTCTATTGACCCAAGGCATATCCAACTATAAGTTAGCTTTAGTTGACACTTATGTCAGTATCAGCAGTTTATCTTAGAGTCAGCGTCAAGGACGGAGCAGTATTTGAGTGGTTTTATATTGCTTCCACAACTAAAAAGTTAGCGAACTTCAGAGATTGTCTTGAACAATGAAATACCTAATGTTCGCAAAGGTTATCATCTAAAATCCAAGAGGTTTTAATACCTTGCGCTGATGGCATATTCTTCATCGTAGACGCGTTTCACATAAGGCTGGAAAGCAACGCATGAATCAATCAACCCTGGCCATTCGGGGATCCATCCTGCATTTTCTTGAGGATCCGGCGAAGTCTGCACGGAGCAATGCCGAGGATTGCTACGAGTATTATCAGGACGGCATTATGCTCGTGCAAAACGGATACATCGAGTCTTTAGATTCCGCCGACGAGTTGCTGGATAAGTTACCCGAGAACACACAGGTTTTGGACTACAGCGGCCGCCTGATTGTTCCCGGTTTCATCGACACCCATATCCACTATCCGCAAACCGAAATGATCGCCTCATACGGCGAGCAATTGCTGGAATGGCTTGAGACCTATACCTTCCCCACGGAAAAGCAGTTTGCGGAAGAATCCTATGCCGCTGAGATCGCAGACATATTTTTTCAGCAACTGGCAGCTGCGGGAACAACGACAGCGATGGTGTTCGGCACGGTTCATCCGCAGTCCGTTGAAGCCTTTTTCAAGGCTGCGGATGCGAAAAACCTCCGGATGATTTGCGGCAAGGTCATGATGGATCGTAACGCGCCGGAGTATCTTACCGATACGCCGGAAAGCAGCTATCGGGACAGTAAGAAGCTCATTGAAAAGTGGCACGGCAAAGGACGCCTGCAATATGCCGTCACGCCCAGATTCGCCCCGACCAGCTCAGCCGAACAGCTCACCAAAGCCGGGGAACTCCTGAAGGAATTCCCCGGCCTATATATGCAAACCCATTTGTCGGAAAACCGAAATGAAATTGCCTGGGTCCGACAACTATTCCCCGATAGCAAAAACTATCTCGACGTCTATGACCAGTTCGGACTCTTAGGTAAACGCAGTGTATTTGCCCACGGTACTCATCTTTGTGACGAAGAGTTTTCAAGGTTGCACGAAACGGAATCGGCACTGTCATTCTGCCCGACCTCCAACCTGTTTTTGGGCAGCGGGCTTTTCAACCTGAAGAAGGCGGAAGCCTATAATATCTGCGTTGGGTTGGGCACCGACGTAGGTGGAGGAACAAGCTTTTCCATCCTGCAAACGTTGAATGAGGCATACAAGACGCAGCAACTAAGGGGTGAAAAACTCACGCCATTAAAGTCTTTTTACCTGGCGACTCTAGGTGGCGCGCGAGCCCTGGATCTTGAGGACAAAATTGGCAGTTTTCGCATCGGTAAGGAAGCTGATTTTGTGGTCCTCAACGGCGCTGCCACACCTCTCATGTCGCTACGCACCAAAAAATGCAAAAACCTTTTGGAAACACTCTTTGTGTATTCCATCTTAGGCGACGACCGGGCGGTGGAAGCTACCTATGTGATGGGAAATCGTATTTATTAAAGCCCTATAGCAGTTGATATTCAGCATTCCGGCCACTAATCTGATATTCCGCTCAGTTCGAATCGGTATAGAAGATGAAAGCACTACACAAAAACAACCTCTACTGCTGGAGTCTCTTTGACGAAGCTCGGAATATAGATTTTCACAGTTATCTTTGGGTTCGAGAGGGCGGTAATATCGCTTTCGATCCACTGCCGTTAACGGCGCATGATAGGGAACATCTGAATTCCTTAGGCGATTTACACGCAATTATCATTTCCAATTCGGACCATGTTCGACATGCAGAGCATTTGGCTGCGGAAACAGGCGCTGAAATTTGGGGACCTGCGGCTGAGAAGGAAAGTTTTCCAATCGCCTGTGCAAGATGGCTGAGTGAAGGCAAAGCTCTGGTTGACGGCTTGGACCTGTATAGTCTGTCAGGCTCGAAAACCGCTGGAGAGCTGGCGTTTGTCATCGAGAAGGACACCCTGATCACAGGTGATCTAATTCGCGCGCACAAAGGCGGGAGTCTTTGCATGCTGCCGGACGCCAAGCTTAAGGACATTGTGAAAGCCAAAGAGTCGGTAGTGAGGCTCGCATCTATTGGCGGCATTCATGCCATATTACCCGGCGATGGCTGGCCGGTGTTCAGGGATGGAGACAAGGTGTTGTCCGAACTAATCGAGGTAGCAACTAAATAGCACTGTAATCTGCCGCATTCAAATTGTTTCACCCTTACATCAATGTTGGGCCGGGGATCATTGTGTTTACAGAGAGTTTACACTTTACCGGCCAATTCTGGTTTAGAGTGAAAAACAATCTCGAAAGCAAGGCGACATAATCATGCGTTGTTTGCAACGGCTCATACCCTGTTTCATTGTCACGTTACTCGTCGGGTGTTCCCAGTCGCAGGATCAGGCCGGTCATCCCGAGGCCACGCTGGACGCGGCAAGTGAAGCCCCCATGCCGATGGAAATGGAACCTGAACCGCAGATGGCGCAATCCCAGGCGAAGATTCTGCCTAGCGAGCAGTCGGACCGGTTAAAGAACGAGTTGGCCAACCTCTCCAATACGACCCAAAATCAGGCCGTTAACCAGTATCGTGTGCCGGAAGCATCTGGTAAAAAAGAAAAGAAACAGCGTGACAACATGGGCGCTCCTGAAGACTCCAGCCGTATTACCATCGAAATGGCCGATAACGCTAAAGGTCTCCGCCTGCGTGCAGATGGCTTTGTTGGCGGCGTCATTGAGCCAAGCGAAGAAGTCATCGCTGAGTTGATTGAACAAGATGCCTCTATGCCCTCCCCCAAACCTGCATCGCCAATGCCGACGGCAGGCGAAGCTGCCTCCGGACAGTTCCCTGGTCAGCGGGATGCCGGAGATGATAAGGATCGCCGGCTGTCGAGTTTTTTTGATAGCCGTGACCGCATTGACGGCCTTCAGTTCAAGTCTGCGCAAGGCTATTGGAAGAATACCTATATACCCGGCGACCCGCATTTCCGCTATCTGCAACACCGTTTGGACCGGCAACGTCATCTCATCCCTTTCGCCACACCCGAAACATTGCTCGCACAGTATTGGCAGCCCTTCGATCCGCCGACTAACTCGGCGCTGAATGTCTATGTCCATGCCGATAAAACCGCCGTTGCCGGACCGACAAGACTGATGTTACAAGTGGGACTTAAGGGTACCGAACAGCTCAGTGGAAGACGGCCCGCGATGAACATTGCCATGGTCGTCTATTTACCAGAAACGCCATCCATGCGGCATCAAAAGTTGCTGCAAGAACTCCTCTTTAAATTCAGCCAGGAACGGCGCATTGATGACCGTTTCACCCTCATCCTTGCCGGACAAGCCGGCGAAACATTGATCACACCTGAACAGTTTAACTATGGACCGCTTTCCGTCATTCTGCAGCAGGTGTTTACCGGGAATGATCCTTATTTGCAGGCGAAACCCGCTCTAAGCTTGATTCAAGCATTGCGCAAAGCCAAGGGAAAGGTTGAAGCGCGGGATGACCCGACGAGTCCTCTCGGGGCAAGCGCTGTGGTGTTGGTTTCGCCGTTCAATATCACGCATGGTTTGGCGCCACTAAAAGAGCTGGCGCATCAAAGTTCGGTGAATGGCATTACCATGAGTGTGATAGGCATCAACCTTCCGGCCAGCTCTCAACTCAATGAAATTGCACTGTACGGGCAGGGCCGATTTCGAATGCTCTCGGCTATCGACCAGGTCGAGTCGCTGGTGCGTACCGAGCTTTCGATCATAAGCCGCGTGGTAGCCCGTGCCATCCGAATCAATATTCGACTGGCTGCGAATGTTAAGCTCATCGATATGTTGGGTTCGGAACCCTTGGAAGAAGAACGCTCTGAGCAAATTCGCGCCATGGAGTTGAGCATTGACCGGCGGATGGCGGCCAATCTCGGAATCGCTGCCGATCGTGGCCAGGACGACCCGGGTATTCAAATTGTTATTCCCAGCTATTACGCCGGAGACGACCATGTCATTCTCTTGGATGTTCTAGCCGAACAACCCGGCCGCTTGGCGGAAGTGAGTGTGAAATACAAGGATTTGGTGTTTTTACGTAACGGCCACAACCAAAGCAGTTTCGCCCTTGGCAGTATTGCGAAAAGCAGAGGTCCTTTGGAATTCAACGTCCTGAAAAATGTTTTAGCCTTCCAGCAAACGCAACATTTTCAGCAGGCTGCCAGCTTCTTGGACCAGGGAAATATAGAAGGCGCTAAAACGGTTTTCTCTGCGCAAATCCAGCAAATCGATCATCTTCAGTCAGCGCTGGCCAATCTTAGTCATGACCAGGAATTAAAGAGGGATACGGCAATATTTGCCCAATATGCAAACGCGCTTAGTCAGGTTTCACTCCCCGAACAAATGCAGTACCTAATTGATTCGCTGGAATATGCACGGTATCGCCGTGTGCTCCCGGCCCACCTGTCGCAAACGGACGCGTCCGAAGGTATCCGACCATGAAAACTATCGTCGCTTTATTGCTCTTCATTAGTATTGCCGCCAATGCGAGTCAGATCAGTAGTGCCTCTGGCGAAGTCACGGTTCCTCTTGCCAGCTTTCAATCCATTGCGTCCGAATTAGAGCGTTATAAGGAAGCACCGATCAATTATGGTTTCGGTCTTGCCAATATGACCATAACGGGAAAGGAGAATCCGGATACCAAGGCCATCCATGCCGAAGTAAACATTCGATTTACCCTCGAGGTTTTTGATAGCCGCTGGACCGCGATCCCGCTATTAAATCAACAAGTGTCTGTCAGTCGAGTGCGGGTTAACGGACGCCAGGCGCAGTTGGCAGTGGAGGATGGAATATTTTACTGGGTGACCAAAAACAAAGGGCAATATACCGTCGACCTTCAATATAAGGTGGATGCCCGAAACCAGCTCCTGAACCTGGCAACTCCCGGAATCGCGACCAGTCTCACCGCCACTTTGCCCTTTGAAGATAAGTCTTTAAGGCTGACCCCCGGCGTAGATACAAAGGTGGTTGTAAGCAACGGTCAAACCCGTTTGAGCGCCAACCTTCCGCCGATACATCAGGCGCAGCTGATTTGGCAGCAGGCTATTTTCGATGAGTATCTGATCAGTCAAAGCCGGTATTTGGTGAAGGAACGGGACGATGCACTATTTGTCGAAGCCGCTTACCAACTGGCTTCCTTTTCCAACGACCCGATTAAGGTCGAACTGTTTCCGGCGTCGCAAATCGTGCAATCGATCAGATTGGACGGCGAAAAGGCACGTGTAATCAACGAGAACGGGATGCTGAATTTGGTCGTTTCTGGCGCCGGAAATTTTCAAGTAGAAATTGAACTGGTCATAGCCATCAATGACAGTCTGGGCAAACCCCATGCATCGATCGCGGTCCCATTCATTCCCATTAATGCCCTGGACCTGGAATTATCCGGAAACAAACAGCTTAACGTTTCTAATGCAGCGCATGTTGAAACCAAGTTCGATGGCGATGTTACTTATGCATCCACTTATTTATCGTCAACCAATAAAATCGAACTTTCCTGGCAGGAAGCCATTCCGGAGGATATTGAAGCCGAACTGCGAGCCAATGCCACTAACTACCACTTGTTGTATGCCGAGGAGGGTGTGCTGCATGGCGACACCCTTATCGAATACGAAGTGACACGAGGGGAGACCAATCAGATTAAGCTGCGCGTTCCCGATGGCGTCCTGGTCAACCGGGTTTCCGGATTAATGGATGCGATTGTCGACTGGCGCGCTGTCGAGGAAAACGGCAGCAATATACTCACTATTTTTCTCAATCGCAGCCTCCAAAAAGGCAAACATCAGCTTATCCTGGATTATGAAGTACTGGTCGGGACACAAAACGATTTGGAGTTCGCCATCCCACTTATAGAAATGGTGGAAGTCGTGCGCCAGCGAGGAATGATCGCGCTACTGGAAAGTCAAGAACTAACGCTATTGCCAAAGCAGGATAGCGGTCTGACGAAAGTGGGCGAAAACCAGTTGCCCAGTGATATTCGCCAGCGTACCAGTTTAAAAATCGATCATACCTATAAATATAGTGTGAAGCCTTCTGCCCTGACTGTCACCATGGTGCCCCCGGTCCGTGAACAAGGTAAATTTGACGCCACGGTGGACACGCTAATATCGGTTGGCGATGTCACTTTAACGGGCAGCACGGCGATTCAGATTAATGTGAAGTCCGGCTCCCTGATGTCCACGACCCTGTCCATTCCCGGCAATGTCAATGTTCTCGGCCTTACCAGTCCGGCCTTGCGCACCTATGAGGTACTTGCCGATGGCAATGATAACCAAGGAACATCAGGTAACCAGAAAATCCAAGTCGAGTATACCCAGGAAATGGAGGGCCAATTCCGCATTGATGTCAATTACGAACGTATTTTGGCCGAAGACTTAAGTACGGTGGATGTGCCGACACTATCGGTGTTGGACGCAGAGGTGGAACATGGCAGATTAGCCATCGAAGCACTGGCCGCCGTTGAGATCAAGCCGTCGAAAGCCGAACAGCTCACCAGCGTTGAAGTCGGCGAGCTTCCCCGCCAGTTGGTCTTGAAAACCACTAATCCGATTCTCCTGGCTTATCGTTACGTCAATCCCCCGGTGGAGCTGGTACTTGCTGTTACCCATCACAAGGAACTGCAAACGCTTGCGGCGAATATTGAAACAGCCACCTATCAGACCCTGATGACTGCGGATGGCCTCATGGTCACCCGCGCCAGCTACCTGATTAAAAACAACCGCCGTCAGTTCATTCGCGTCAAGCTTCCGGAAGACAGCGAAATCTGGTCACTCAGCGTCGATGGGAAGGCAGAGAAACCCGCAGTCACTGGCAATGGCAGCGGAATGGAAATTCTGGTCAAAATGATCAATTCCAACCAAGGTTTCCCAATGGAGCTTATTTTCGCCAGCCAAACGGAAAAGATGCGGAACATTGGAACACTGGCTTTTCTGTTACCCGAGCCTGACATGGTGGTAACCAAAACCCATTGGGATCTCTACCTCCCCGATGACTACCGGTACGGAGACATCGAATCAAACCTCGATCAGCGACTGGCCTGGTCAGGCTATCTGCCGGAGTCTTCCGCCATTCAAGGTGCGGGTCCGGTGGCGGTGGAGTTACCGCTGGAAGGCGTTCATTTCGGTTTCGAAAAACTCTATGCAAGCCAGGTCAAAGACGGGGTTTATGTCAAAATCGACTACACCCCAAAATGGATCAACCGGGGCCTGGTCGTTTTTGTCGCCTTGATCTCGCTCCTAATCGTGGCATGCGCGTTTGTTGTCCGCAGGTATCCAAGCAACCGTATGGCGCCCCTGGCGCGGGCAGTCGCCATCTTTGCCATTATTCCCGGCGTTTATTTACTCATCACTGCAGAGGTGCATCTCCTGTGGATCATGAGCTGGTTGTTGCTTGTCGGCATTGTGCTTCTGTTAATGCAGACACTGAGGATAAATCAGCCATCTTGACCCTCAATGTCGCCTATACTTGACTAAAAATAACGATTTGTTTTGCAAATTTTTTTAAAGGAGGTATTTGCATAACTCCCCGGGATGTATTCGTAGAGTGCGCCATGCGCACCATATCCATCTTAAGAACGGGAAAACGGTGCAGTCCTAACAGGCTTACTTCTATATGATGGATCGAGTCGTTTTGAGCAAATACTTGAGGGTGAGCCAGCCATTCTAATCATTCGATATGCTAGACCAGTATCTATCAATAAAGGAATCGAAATCCGGTGATTGAGTAAACTGCTTTATCGCTTGGTCCAACTGCTCGATTACCGGCAAATACTCAGGATGCCTTTGCAAATAAGGATTACTGTAACCGATATACGCTTGCTGCTGTAGCACATCCAGAACCAGTTCAATCGGTACGATTTTGTGATAGAGCCTGTGTCCTTTCCACTGACGTTTTAATTTTTTATAGGCAAGCTGTATTGCCACGGCATCGTTCAGGTAACAGTCGATAGACCTTTGTAAGGCTAACGCCTGGAGGCTGATGTCAGTACCGGCAAATTCCATAAGTTCAATACGCTTGTTTTCGACAGCATTCCAAAAGCCTCCCGGCACCATGGTAAAGCCGAGGTTACGGCCTATTTTTAGACCTTGGAAATCCTCTGGCCATTGGGGTTTATTCTGGTCCAGCCCAGCCCTATTGTGGCAATAGAAAACTACCCGCTCACTAAATAAGGGTAATGAATAAGGCCGAATATAGGGTCGTTCCTGTTTCAATTTGTAAGGTGGGTATAAGCCGAAAATCAATCCTTCTTCCAGGTATTTCAAGCCGCGTTTCCAGGGAATAGGAACCAGCTGTAGCTCAATTCCGGGAATAGAGAGTTGTCTCAATAATTCACTATATAAGCCGCGTTGCACGCCTTTTTCCGTAAATGAGTACGGGTAGTAATCTTGGTCGCCATACAAAACAACCTTGTTAATCTCATTGCCGGTTGCCAAGGTACTTACCGACAGTACAATGCCGAACCAAAAGCCGAATAAACGCATACGTCTTATAGAGTAGTAATATTTAAGGAATAATGACCTCAATATCATCAAACGCTTGTTTGACGATTGCATCAATTTGGCCATCTTTTTTCATGAGATACAGCGCATTATCAAAGGAACGCCGAAAGGCCGGATGAAATGAAAAGCGGCCGGCTCTGATAGCGGTAGCTGAATAGCCAATGTACACCGGATCCGAGCCGATAGTGGCGGCTTTTTTCAATGGTGAATAGTTAACTCCGGTATTGAATTGCTGATGCTGGAGAAATTTACCATAAATCGCATCAAAAGATCCTTCTTCGGCCATCATGCAATCCGCCCGATCCAGGCCCAACATCATAATATTGCTAATCACTCCTCTAACTTCGCTATATTTTATTTTCCCCTGTTTAACCAGCTCTCTAAAAGCAGACCCTCCCCATCCGTCGAAACCGGGAATATTATTTACCCGGAGCCCAATGTAGTCAGCAGGCCAGTTTGGCCTTGCTTCTCTAAGAATATCATCTCGACAAACAGCGATAATATTTTCAGTGTAAAAAGGCAAAGAATAGGGATAAAGGAAATGCCAATCATGGCCGTGATAAAACACTGGCGCCAACGCTAATCCATCTCCCCTTCCCATGATATGTTTGCCCCGTTGCCAGGGAATGGGTTTCAGTTCAACAGCAAAATCTGGCATTTTTTGGAAGATGGCATTCAGAACATTTATATAAATTCCGGCAGCTTGTCCTCCAAGCGAATAGGAGTATGGTTGGTAGGCGTCATCGACATAGACGGTAACCCTTACTACTTCAGCCTGGCACCAAATTGCAGATACATGGCTAAGCACAATCAGTGCGCATATTTTCAACGAAAACCTGAACATGAGTACTGGACCTACTAAAAATGCATAATCCAAGAAAATATCAACTAAGAAGAATAATGAACTTTTTGTTACCAATAGTTCAAAAAGTAGCTCAAAGATTCTCCTCCATCAACAGCCAATTGGATCTGGGACTCGTCTCGGGCGACACCGCAAATGTCCGTTTCCATCACCAAAATATCGGCTCTACGATCAAGGTATTTCCAAGAAAAAGGTCTAGACTTATAGGTACGAAGCCATGGATGTACACAGTGCTTCCGGACTGTACTGTGGATTTGGACGACTAATACCCAACCTTCTAATTCTTATGCCCGATTCTGTTGCCAGCCGACTGGTGATTCTTCTTGTGGATGATGACCCCAGCAGCATTCAATTTCTCGCTGACGCTCTCAAGAACGACTACCAGCTAAAAATCGCCCGGAGCGGCGAACGCGCACTGGAAATTATCGCAGAGAATGCCCTACCTGATTTAATTCTACTCGATGTTCTGATGCCGGGTATCGGCGGCTATGAAACTTGTAGGCAACTGAAACGGAACAAGCGAACCCAGAATATTCCGGTTATATTCATTACCGGTAAGAACAGCACGGAAGACGAAGAACTGGGATTCAGTCTGGGCGCGGTGGATTATATAACCAAACCCTATTCCACAAAAATTCTCACCAGGCGGATAAAAACCCATATCGAGCTTAAACAGCATCGGGACCAACTGGAGCAACTGGTCGCGCAACGCACCAAAGCGCTCAACAATAGCCTGAAAAATCTCGCCAGACGCAATAAAGTCAAACAGGATTTTCTCAACACGATCAGCCATGAACTGCGCACGCCTATTAACGGTATTCAAGGTTGTCTGCAACTGTTGGAGTACTCGCGGGATAATTTTTTTGAGAATATCGAGGCCGCCCAACAGTCAACGGCTGATCTTTTGCTTATCGTTGAAAATATCCTGGTATTCTCCGAACTCCAATCCGAGGCCTTATGCCTAAACCGGGGCCGCTTTAACCTGGCAACACTGGTCAACGAGCTTGCCAGGGAGTATGCCAAACGCGCGATGGTAAAGGGGCTGCAGTTTTACTATCAGCATAACCCTGATACGGAGGTGCAGGTTACCGGCGACCAATACCACATTCGGCTGGCCATTGCGGCCTTGTTGAATAATGCCTGCAAGTTTACTTCTATCGGGAATATTGACTTTGACGTCAGCAGAGTCCGAACCGCCGACAATGAAACCATATTCCGCTTTGAAGTGGCAGATACCGGAATCGGTATCTCGCCGATTCACCAAAAGCGAATTTTTCGTACTCTGAACGAAATTGAAGAAGACCAGTTAGCCGAGGGGAGCACGCATATGCCCTCTCAAGGAATGGGCATCGGATTGGCGGTGGCCTCGACGCTAACCGAGTTAATGGGCGGAACAATCGATGTTACCTCGCAATTTGGTCAGGGGAGCCGGTTTTCCATTGAACTGCCGTTATCGCTGGCGGCAGTCTCTAAGCAAGTTACGGATGTATCCGAACTTAACAAAGCCCAAGGCCAACGCATCCTGATTGTTGAAGACAATCCGGTTAACCAGATGATTGCGGGTCGCTTTCTGGAAAAATTAGGTTATCAGGTCGCTACCGCCGGAAACGGTCAGGAAGCCATTGAAATTCTCAAAAACAAACCATTCAGTGCAGTGCTGATGGATTGCCAGATGCCGGTAATGGACGGTTTTCAGGCCACAAAGAAAATTCGACAGTTAAACTCCGCAATGAATATCCCCATCATTGCATTAACGGCTAACGCAATGTCGGACGGGAAGCAACAGTGCCTGGCGGCAGGCATGAATGATTACATCGCAAAACCCGTGAAGCCGGGCGAACTGGAGTACTGTTTGCAAAAATGGCTTGGCTAACCCTGCCAGATAGCGCCGATTCTTATAATAAAAGCGGAGAAAACACTACTCCGCCACCGCTAATTCATTGTTGAGAATGTACAGGTAGTTGCGAATACGGCTAACGTACTTAACCGGCTCCCAACCGCGGGCATAGCCATACTTAAGATTTTTGTAGTATTTTTTCTTCGCCAACAAAGGCAGGGTTTCCCGAATATCGTTCCAGCTATTGGGGTCCTTACCTAACTGTCTGGCCAGCTTTCGCGCATCCCAAATATGTCCCATCCCGACATTATATGCCGCTAATCCGTAAAACAAGCGGTCTTCACCTTCGACGGTGTCCGGAACCCGTTCAATCAAATTGGCCAGATATTTAGCACCGCCGTCAATACTCTGTTGGGGGTCCAACCGGCTGGTGACACCGAGGCTTTTCGCAGTACGCCGAGTCAACATCATGATGCCTCGCACACCAGTGGGGCTTTTCGCCTTCGGGTCCCAATGGGACTCTTGATATGCCTGGGCAGCAAGTAGTTCCCAAGGCAATTCATGGGTTACCGCCGCCGTTTGAAACATGGGGAGGTAATTTGGCAAGCGGCTTTCAATCCGCCGGTGGAAAGCCCGGATATCGACAAAGTCGAATATAGGAACATACTCGAAATAATGGTTCTCATACTCTTCGAGTTTGCCAAAAGCCCTAAGCTGCTGCAGCCAGTCGGCGATCACCTGTTTTAATCCTGTCGCATCCTTGGTCATTACCCAGCCAAGCGGTTGCGGATTAGAAAGCGAAAATGCTACTCGGAGTTCCGGAAAATAGCGCTGATTAATGCGGACAATAGTGGAATCGGCTACCACACAGTCAGCATGCCTTTTTATAACCCAATGCAATAACTCCTCCGTCGAAACATCGGTTTCCTCCTTCCAGACTAATGCCGGCACTTCTTTCCTGAGTTCCTGCAAACGTTCGACATAGCTACTGGCATTAATCACAAACAGCGATTTTCCAACCAGATCTTCCGCTGTTTTCGGGCGGGCAATATCCCGGTGACATACTACCTGCTGCTCGACATGGATATAGGGAGGACCGAACAAGAAGCGCTTTTCCCGCTGAGGCGTGATTGTGAGTCCTGCTGCGGCCAGGTCGGCTTCGCCATTTTCCAGGGCCTGGAGAATTTCGCCTACGCTATCTTTTATGATGAGATCAACTTCGACACCCAAGTAGGCGGCAAAGTCATTTATCAAATCGTACTCGAATCCTTTCTCGCCAAAAGCGCCCTGATAATAGGTAGTCGGTGCGTTCCTTGTCAGCACACGGATCTTTCCGGCCTTTTGAATATCCTCGACCCGGACTTGCACATCGATTTCTTCCAACGCTGATCTGTCGGCCGAATCCGGCGAACATGCAAGGATACCGGCGAATAGAAGCAATAGGCCCGTCCCGAGAAATCGGCGTGGCATACTGATGTTCTTGATGGCTAACATGGACAAAAAGAAATACCCCCGAACGACTAAAAGGTTTTAACCGGAGTTTACTTTGTTCCCAACTAAATACTGTGACATCCTGACACCCTTGATGGTTGTGAGCGACCAGCAATACATCATTATAGATGAGGATTGGATTGCAAACCGTGAGAGGGTCGCCGGCATTGGATGGCGCACTTGTCCCAGCGGACTCGATAGCAATCATTAAATGGCTTTGCCGTAGCAGCCGTCTGCTATATATTGCGATCCTCTGAAAATACGCTAACCAATCAATAAAATGACCTTATCAGCTTGGCTCACCATAGTCGGTATCTGTTGCTTGGGGGCAATGACGCCCGGACCATCCCTGGCGGTGGTTCTGAAACATACGCTATCCGGCGGCCGCAAAAGCGGACTTACGGCCGCCATCGCCCATGGCTTGGGGGTTGGCCTCTATGCCTTCGCCTGTATTTCCGGGCTGGCCCTGGTAATTCTCACCTCGGAAGCATTATTCGCCATTCTGCAATGGGGAGGCGCGGCCTATCTACTCTGGATTGGTGCCAAGAGCCTGCTGCAAAAGCCGGCGATTCAGGAGGCGCTTCCCGACGTACCGGCAAAAGAAGCCGCCCGGGACGGCTTTATGATTGTATTTCTCAACCCGAAAATCGCGCTTTTCTTCATCGCCTTGTTTTCCCAGGTAGTCGGCGTGGAAACCACCCTCTTCGGTAAGGTCGGATATGCGGCCACTGCAATGGTAATCGACGCACTATGGTACTGCATCGTAGCCTGGTTATTCTCTAATCCGCTATGGCTGGACAAACTACAAAAGCAAGCGTTTGTGTTGGAGAAAGTTTTCGGGCTTTTACTGGTGCTGTTAGCGATTAAATTAGTGATGGAAATACTTTAAAAGCAAGCAATTAATTACTCCGTTATATAGGTGAACAACGGCGGATCTATACGAGTGCCTTTACATTTGGGGCACTTGCCTGGCTTCTTAGCCCTATATCTTCCTTCAAACACAAAACCGCACTTGACACACTCCGCAGAGATTATTTTTAGAGATTTGTATATACTCAGGTTCTCAATATGGCCGTAGAGCTCTTTTTCAGACTTCCCTATCGCCTTCGATAGATCTCCGATAGAAAGCTCTCTGTTCTCCAGTAACGCCAGTATTTCCTGTCTTAGCGTTTCGATTCTTTCTTCTGGTACTTTTTCCTTCATACTCTAACCACTTCCTTAAATGTTTTTACGTTTGCATTCAACTCGCTACTTAACAAGGTTGCGATTAGTGAAATCAAGAATATTTTTGGCATTGTTACCTGTGTAATGCACTGAGGATGTAACTGCAAGTGTAGACTATTCCATGACCGGCCTTTCTAGGCTTAGTCTATAGCTGGCGCTCGAGGGAGTAGTGTTTGCGAGGGGGAAATAACGCTTTGCGCCCTTAGAAAGCTATCAGGAAACCGAGGTGTGAAATGGTTATACCATTACTGATTGCAGCCGTCTTTAGTCAGGATTATTGGTTCATGGCGTCCAGCGCATTCGCCACCGATGGCCTTAGTTTTATCAGTTGGGCGTTCTCGGTCGATTGGATTAGCGCATACAGATTGAGCAGAAAATTATTGAGGTTATGCCGCCTGGCAAGCCCGACTGTCGATTTGTACGACTGCTTCCAACTCTCGAACGGTTTGGAGTCTGTCAGTTTGTCGAGCCAGGTTTCCCATTCTTCCTGACTGTGTTTTCCAGCCATCCAAATGTACAAGACCGGCGTTGCCAATCGTTTGGGTTCGCCGAATACATAGAAATGATGGATGGGAGCAATTTGCGTATCCAACGCTTTCCACAAAACATCCAATTGCTCCTTTGTGAGCCTTGGATTAACAGCCAGGTGGAGGACGAAATCCGCCGCGTGAGCCACACTGTGCCGCCACCCCTGCTCTTCATCAAACCCCCGGTAATCCCTGGTTCCGGCCAAATACTTGCTTGCCACATCCACTGCGCGCTGGAGGTGGCTGTCGCTTAGATAGCTTTTTACATAATCGGCACGGACCACTTCGGAAAGTACTAACGCGGCAAAGGGTAAATACACGCCATGCGGATCTTCCCGATTATGTTCCAAATCGTCGACCAGCTTATTGAATATCGTTATCTTCGTGATGTCGTCGAGGGCGTTTTCGCGCAGCCAGTTGAACAGCGCCTGATACCCGATTGCATCCCTGACATCCGCATTAGGACTCTTCAGGCAATCCATTAGCTGTAACGCCAGATGATTGCGACTGTTTTTATCTGCAACAACGAAGTTAGCGGCTTTTAAAGCCTGCCATTTGTCATTCGTCCAACCGGATTCGAAGCAGGTCGCTGCGAAGGCGGGAAACGAACCGCTTAGTAGCAAAGCAACTACTAGCCGATGACAATAAGGCAGGTTTATCAGATTTCTCATAGCAATCAATTAATCGGGCAGTTAGATGGTCAGCAAATGTCAAACATCCTCAGTAATAAACTTCAACCGATTGCAGATAAACCTCAATGCAGACCGGTCCTGTTGAAAGTATGCAATCTTAGCCAACTTAACTATTTCTAAACAGCAGAAAATTAGTCACTATACTTGGCAAGTATTAAATGTGAAACAAGCAACCTGACAATGATAGACGAAGCACACTTTTCATTGATGATTCACGGCGGAGCCGGGGCATTGGACAATGTTAAAGACCAGAAAACCGCGGTCCGGTATTTGGAATCCATTCGGCAGATTCTGGAACAGGGGCGGGAGATTCTTTCTCTCGGCGGATCGGCTTTACAAGCAGCGGAATCCTGCGCATCCTTGCTGGAGGACGACCCCCTATTCAATGCCGGATGCGGTTCGGTTCTGAACGAAGATGGCAAAGTCGAAATGGATGCGGCCATTATGGACGGGCGGGATCTGTCGGCGGGCGCCGTTGCGGCGGTGGATAATATTACCAACCCTATTCAATTAGCGCGGCTGGTGCTTTCCGAAAGTGAGCACGTCATGCTGATAGAAGACGGTGCCATGCGCTTTGCCGATCATTGCGGGGTAAAACGCGCGACCGAATTCTACTTTTACACGCCTGAGCGGGTTGAACAGTTGAAACAGGCGCAACTCAAAAACAAGATGATGCTGGATCATGACGAAACCGATGAAGGCAGCGAAGACCAAAAATACGGCACCATCGGTGCGATTGCCAGGGATATGAACGGCGATCTGGCAGCGGCGACTTCAACCGGTGGCATCGTCAACAAACGCAAGGGGCGCGTAGGTGACTCTCCCATTATTGGCGCGGGCGTATATGCGGACAATGAAACTTGTGCCGTGTCCGCTACCGGTTACGGCGAAGATTTCATGCGGACCGTCATCTCGAAAACCATCTCGGATTTTATCTGGATGCAGAAAATGGATGCCGGCAAGGCAACCGCCGCCGGTATCGAGTACCTGCGGCGAAAAGTCAATGGAAGAGGCGGTGTGATCGTTATTGACAGGAATGGTAACTGCGCCAGCGGCTTTACCACGAAAAAAATGATTCATGGCTGGATCGAAAAAGGCGGCGAAACCATGGTGAGGTTTTAGACCCTACCGCCTGGACACTCTTACTATAACTTTAATCGACGCTCCAGCTCCTTCTTTAGTATTGCCTGCCCCTCAGGAGGACCGGCAAGCATTACCGCCAGCTTCTTGGTAAGAATAATGCCCCAGTTGACGATAATAATGCCTTGCCCGGTATTTGGGTCGTATTCCAGTCCCGATAAATCGATGTCCGCCAGATCTATCTGCTTGGTTTTCACGGATATGGCGCTCCACTCAGGTATCGAGAGTTTTTGCGCAATCAAGGTCGGATAGGATGCGCCGTTAAATCGCGGATTACATTCGATCGCCGTAAATTGCAGACCTCGATTCGACTGTACCACTGCCACATCAAACGCAAAAATCCCTTTCATTCCATGATCGCTCAACCAGTTGGCCATGGGCTCGACCGCCTCCCATGGCGCATAGCGAGAGGGAACGCGGTTACCCTGGTGGGCGAACCCGTCCAGGATCTGTTCACTGGCAACCAGACGATAAACTTCCCCGTCTATGATTTGAAACTGCATATTGAGAAAGGTTTCCGCCTCCAGCCCCTCTTGAATCTGCACCGGTGTATCCGGATGAAAGGTCGAGGCTGCCCGAACGAAATCGAGCATGTTATCGCAACGGTAGATACCCACGCCGGATACGGATATAGAGGCTTTCAAGTAGCAGGGAAACGCTATTTCACACATTATTTCGCCATTGAGATCCCGGATGCGATCCAGACAAATCGTTTCGGGTACGTCTACTCCCAGCTGATTTGCCAACGAAATAAAGTTATTTTTCGAATTGATATATTCGACCGCCTCAAGCCAGGTCCGGTCGCCCCAATATTTGCATTCCGTCGGGCCAAAATAAAAAACGGACGGTTGATGGCCCACATGCTGGCCAAGCTGTTTGAGGTCCAGATTCCAGATCACATTCTCGCTGTGGCTCAGACCAATCCGTTTGTAGTGTGCGGTAATGTGCGGCCAGAGAGGTTCCAGGTCCGGATGCAGTTGAATAATATCCCAAGGCTCGGATAGGCCCAGCGCCCGGCCGGAATATAGATGATTACCCAACACCCCATCGGCAGTGCAATTCATAATATCGTGATTGATTATGTATTTGCCCGCCGGAAGATAACCATGATCAAACGCTATCGACATTGCATTCTCCCCTTCCCCGCTTAGGAAAACCAGGTGGTTACCCCTGGCAATAATGCATTGATCATGCCAAATCCCAACACCATGTTTTCAAAAGCTTTTTCACGTAACGCCCAGTAGAGTTGAGCTAAAAGTGGGCATAGTCCGAGGAGCCATGCGATTTTGGTGCACCACAAGGTAGCGCCACAGGTTGGCTGCCATGGTTCTGACCTTCCTTATTGTTTGCACATTTCAATCACATTTCCTCCGTAGTCTTTCCTTAATTTCGTTAAACCAAAAAGCTCAGTTGGTCACAGGTTTTTCAGCAAAAATAACAGCACCCGGCAACTGAGCCTCGGTATATCCACGACTACCTGCGGAGGAGCAAACATGTGGCGGGACAAAACAACGGGCAATTGTGCACATCGTCTTAAGATACAATCCATTTCGAAGAATTTGTTGGGGGGCGTTTTGATTGCCGGCTTGACGGCTCCGAGTCTGGCGCAGCAGGTTATCCCGCCAAATAATCCTGACCAACAGCGTCCCCCTCAAGAACTTAGACAAAACCAATCGGACCAGAATAACCGGCAACCGGACGAACAAGCCAATACCGGAAATGCCAACCGCCCCCCTCGAAATCCCAACGGACCTGGAGATCGACCGGGTCCGCGACCTGACCAACCGGCAAATCTCGATGTTGAGCTGCAAGAGATCATTACCCGGTTTCAAATGGAGCCGGCGGATATCGCCGCAAGAGAACTACCCGATATCGGCGATCCGGTGGCTCAACTGGGCAAGAAACTGTTTTTTAGTAAAAGTCTGGGCGGTGGTTTCGACTCCGCTTGTGTCACCTGCCATCACCCAGGATTTGGCGGCGCCGATGCGTTGAGCTTGTCGGTCGGAGTCAATGCGGTTGATCCCGAGCTGCTCGGGCCAGGGCGCGAATTTTTGGATGGATTACCTGAAGTGCCGAGAAACGCGCCGACCGTATTCAATCTGGGATTTTGGGATACCGGCCTGTTTTGGGATTCACGGGTTGAAAGCCTTGGCCGAGAGGAACACTCAAACGGCGCACTTTCCGGTATTGCAACACCGGATTCGGGTTTTGGAATTGGCGATGCCGAAGCCGGGGCCAACCTTGCAGTGGCTCAAGCCCGGTTTCCGGTTACCTCCGCCGCTGAAATGAAAACTCCGGAGTTCGAATCCGGCAGCGACAATAACGCTATACGGGAGCATTTGGCTGCACGAATTGGCGACTACGGTATTGGCGAAGACGAGTTGGACGTTAATGAATGGCTTCCGGAGTTCCAACAAGCCTATGGCGTTACCGCATCTGCCGAGGAGTTGATAAACTTTAATGCCATTGCGCACGCCCTCGGGGAATACGAACGCTCCATGGTCTTCGTCGATAACGCCTGGAACAGATATCTGGCCGGCGATGTAACCGCCATGAACAACGCGCAGAAACAAGGTGCGATTCTGTTTTTCACTTCCGTGGAAGATGGCGGCGCCGGTTGCGGGGCTTGTCATAGCGGGCCGCTACTGTCAGACGGTCAACATCACGCTGTCGCTTTCCCACAATTCGGTCCCGGTAAAGGGGATGGCAATCTGGACGATTTCGGACGTGAACGAGTCACCGGTTTAGCGGAAGACCGGTATCGGTTCCGCACCCCCAGCCTTCTCAATATCGAATTGACCGCACCTTATGGGCATGCAGGCACCTACGAAACACTGGGCCAGGTAGTACGGCACTACGAGAATCCGGGGCGAACAATAAATAACTTCTTTACTGCACAACCCTGCAGGCTTGACCAGTTTGCCGACCAGGAGAGCTGTGCAGCCGTTTTTCCCGAGGCGGAGGCAAATAGCCGTCTGGCGCTAACCAAACTTCGCCAGGAACAGCAAGAAGGCGTTTCGCGTTTGGCAAATCCCAACTTAAGCCAACAAGAAGAGCAACAATTAGTCGCCTTTATGCGTGGATTGACAGATAGTTGCGCCGGTAACCGGGATTGTCTCGATCCATGGGTAGCCGATCCGGTACAGGATAATCCGGATGGTCAGGTATTGGTCGGCAAGAATCGCCTGGGCGAGGCGTTGTAAGTCATGGTCAGCGCTCCCCGGAATTCCGGGGGGCAAGCGCTGTTACTCAATTTTGGAGCAAGGATTAAAGGTCCCCATTTACCGCGGCACGAAAAATGTCCTCATACTCTTCCGGTGTCAGGGAAATCGGATTTCCTCCCGCGGAAGGATCGGCAAACGCCATCTCACCAATCTTCTGGGACTGTTCAAAACCAATGCCGATAGCACCCAGATCATTCGGAATACCTAATTTGTCCCGAAAATCAAGAACCCACTCCATAAAGGTATCAAAACCGGGCGTGTTGATTTTGAGGTAATTTGCCAGGCGTTTAATCGGTTTCGTGATCGCGGATTTGTTGCGATTGAGCACATAGGGCAAGAGGATCGCATTCAACAAACCGTGATGCTTATCGTACAGCGCGCCTAACGGATGCGCCAGGGCATGCACGCCGCCCAGTCCTTTTTGAAAGGCGGCTGCACCCATCGAAGACGCCACCATCATATGGCTCCTGGCGGTTAGATTGTCGGCTTCCTTCACAGCCACCGGCAGCCATTTTTTAATCAGCCGCATGCCCTCTAGAGCGATGCCGTCCGCCATTGGGTGGTATCCAGGCGCACACCAGGCCTCAAGGCAATGGACAAATGCGTCCAACCCGGTTGCAGCCGTGACAGGCGCCGGCAACCCTTTAGTCAGCGCCGGATCGGCAAGCACGAGTTCCGGCAGCATCCCAGGGTGAAAAATAATCTTCTTGATTTGCACGGTTTCATCAAGAATGACCGATGCCCTTCCCACTTCGGAACCGGTTCCCGAAGTGGTAGGAACAGCGATCACGGGAGCTAAACCGTCAACATTCACCCGCGTCCAATTGTCGCCGACGTCTTCAAAATCCCAGATCGGCCGGGACTGCCCCGCCATCAATGCGATGGCCTTGCCGGCGTCCAAGCCGCTTCCGCCCCCTAGGGCGATGACGCCATCGTGCTTGCCGCTTCGATAAACCTCTACTCCCGCATTAATATTGCCGCCCGTAGGATTGGATTTTACATCGCTGAACAATTCGGCTCCGAGATCGTTTTGCCGGCAGTTATCGATTATGTCCTTGACAAAGCCGACATCCGCAAGGCCCTGGTCAGTAACGATGAGCGGGCGTTGCATCCCTTGTGCCCGGCAAAGCGCCGGCAGTTCGGCTATTCTTCCAACCCCAAATCTCATGTCGGTCGGATAGTTCCAATTACCCACTAAGTGGCTAATATCTTCTTTAGAACCCATTTTGCAAGAATCCTCAGGTAAATAGACGGTATTGATCGTTATTCGTCATGGCGGTTTTTTCGATCCGATTCCGCGAAACGCCGTAGCCGGCACAGGTTTCGGGAGATAGATTAGTGCTGCTTTAAATGAAAAGACTTCGGCCTTGTTAACTGGTCATACCCCAAGCGTGACAACGAGCAGCCCCGCCCCGAATCCTTGACTCCGACCCAGGCTAATTCCGGATCAAGATAATCACAGCGATTCAAGAACACCGTGCCGGTTTCAACTTGGTCGCCAACCCGCAGGGCATGCTCGTCGTCCTGACTCCAAAGGCTGGCAGTCAATCCGTAAGGGCTGTCGTTCATCAGCCGAATGGCTTCATCGTCATCGTTTACCGGCATTATACCGACCAGCGGACCAAAGGTTTCTTCCCGCATTACCTCCATACTATGGTCCACGTTGATAAGCAACTGTGGGGCCAGATAGGCGGCACCCAGGCCGGTTTGCGGGAAGTTATCGATGTTAATGCAGGCCTTCGCTCCGGCGGCGGTGGCGGCTTCTATCTGCTGCCTGACAAAATTAGCGGCCTTGCCGTTCACCATCGGTCCCAAGGTTGTCTGCGGATGCAACGGATCTCCCAATATGTATCCATTGACCGCCACCACTGCGGCATCGACGAAATCGTCGTACAGCGACCGGTGCACATAAATACGTTCGATACCGCAACAGGACTGCCCGGAATTAAAGAAAGCCCCGTCGATCAGGCCATCCACAGCATTCTGCAGATTCGCATCCGCCATCACATAGCCGGGGTCCTTCCCACCTAACTCCAACGCGGTACCTTTAAATAAACCGGCAGCAGCCGTTTCCACCGCCCGTCCGCCGGCCACGGAACCGGTAAAGGAAACAAAGTCGATATTGCGATCCTGGATCAGACATTCCGTCTGCTCATGGTCAAGATGTAAAAATTGGAATACTCCTTCAGGTAATCCCGCCTCGGTAAATGCCGCAGCAAAACGTTCCGCGCACAATAGGGTTTGCGCAGAGTGTTTTAAAATAACGGTATTGCCTGCCATTAACGCCGGGATGATCGAGTTAACCGCCGTCAAATAAGGATAATTCCACGGGGCGATAGTGAATACGGTTCCCAAGGGTTGTTTGCGAATAAACCGGCGGAATCCGGTTTTCGGAGGTAAAGGGATATCGGCAAGCGCTGCTTTCGCACAGCCAATCATCGACCTGCCACGCTCCGCCAGGCCATCGATCTCGCCGGGAGTGTAGCGAATCGGCCGCCCCATCTGGCGGGTGAGTTCTTCTCCGGCAACCTGCTTTCCCTGCACCATGATGTCGATAGCCCGGGAACAATAGTCAGCCCGTTGCTCAAGGCTAAGTGACTGCCAGTTTTTCCGCGCCGCCTGCGCGGAATCCAGCACCCCTTGTATTTGGCCGGTACCGGCAAGCTGCCGTTCCGCGATGACTTCACCGTTAATGGGTGAAACAATCTGAATCATATGGCGTTAATCCTGTTCACAACTCTGTCTTCTACAAATGAGATGCCGGGTGTTCAAATCCGCTACTCCCGGAGACCTCCGACTTGGGTTCAAATTATTTCGAAATACCGCTCCAGCTCCCACTGAGAAATGTGCTTGCGAAATTCCCGCTCCTCCCATTCGCGGGTGGCGGCATAATGTTCGACAAAAACATCACCGAAGTATTCCCGCGCCACTGTCGAGGATTTGAACCGTTGAGCTGCATCCCATAGCGTGGCGGGCAACTGCATGGCGGCGGGGAAGGATTGCTCATAGGCATTGCCTTCCACAAAGGGTTCCGGCTCAAGTTTGTTTTTAATGCCCCATAAACCCGATGCGATGACCGCAGACAGGATGATATAGGGATTTGCGTCCGCTGCGGCAATTCGATACTCCAGGCGTTGACTGCTGGCCGATCCGGAAATCACCCGTATCGCACAGGTTCTGTTATCAATGCCGGCACTGGCTTCTGTAGGTGCCCAATATCCCGGAACCAGCCGCCGGTATGAATTAATTGTCGGCGCAATCATCGCTAGGAACTCCGGCATCAGGCGCTGCTGCCCGGCGACGAAATGGCGCATCAAGCCACTCATACCGGCGGGTTTGTCCGCATCGCGGAATAAGGGATTCCCTTCCATATCGGTCAGGGATAAATGGATGTGGCCGCTTTGGCCGGGATACTCTTCAGACCAGCGGGCCATAAAGGTCGCCATCTTTTGTTCTTTCTGCAGGGCGATTTTGGTGAAGGTCTTGAACAACGCTGCTTTGTCAGCCGACGCCAGCGCCTCCCCGTGTGCTATCGCTGCCTCCAATACGCCGGGGCCGGTTTCTTCGTGCAAGCCTTCCAAGCCAAAATCCATCTCCTCGCATAGCCGTAAAATACTGAGATAGGTATCGGATTCCACGCTGTTTCGTATCACGGAATAGCCGAACTCAGAAGGCGCCATCGGCGTCAGATTTTGAAACCGTTTCTCCCGGACGCTCTGGGGCGTTTCGTTAAAGATAAAAAACTCGTATTCAAATCCGCAATCGGCGATAAATCCGTCGTCACGGGCTTGGGCGATCACCCGTTTCAACACCCCCCGTGGACATATTTCACTCGCGGGTTCGGCAAACTCGCCCAAAAAAAATAAACCCTGGTCTTCAGTCGGTAAGTTACGGCAGCTTTCGGGGATGATCCTCACCGGTGCATCGGGGTAACCGGTATGCCATCCGGTATATTGCACATTATCGTATAGCTGATCTTTTACATCCCAACCCAACACCACATCGCAAAAACCAAAGCCTTTGTCCAGGGCGGAAAAAAACTTCTCCCGCGACATGTATTTGCCGCGCAGTATTCCGTCGATATCGAAAACGCCCACCTTCACATGTTTTAAACCACGGTGTTCAACAATGGTCCTCGCATCGTCTGCCGTCAAAACCTGTCTTGGTTGCATAGGGCACCTCTACGTAATAAGGGATCGATAGAATTTCACACGAAACTTCGATCTTAACAAGTTCCTCCGGTTCTACAAACTGTAGTTTAGAGCTGAAATCAAAGTTTCATTTTTATGTACAAACAGTGGACAATCCTGCAGCAAGTCCCATACTTTGAAGAAGATCCCCCATTTTGAAGTGACTGAAGCCGTAGTTACGCCATGTCCATTGAAATTCCCAAAGGGTCTCAGCAACGTACTCCTGCTGAAATCGCCAACACCAGGCAAACCGCCAGCGCCAGCAGTCCGGGGAATGCAGCGGCCAGCCAGTCCGTCAGCAGTTCGACCAATAATCAGCAGAGACAACCGATTAAAATTCAAGTAATGGAAACCGATCTTAAAAGACTGGATTTAAAGCCTGGCAACTCGTACGACGCAAAAGTTCCTCAAAGACCGATATCAGATGCATCGGCAAATTCCCGGAGCCGAACGCTCCTGATTAACAACAGACCGGTGGAGGTCATTTCCGACGCAAAATTCAAACCTGGCGATAAGGTCAGTGTGAGAATCGAAAAAGTGGATGGCAACGCCGCCAGGCAAACGCGCTTATCAAATCCCCAGCAAGTTAGCGCTGAATCCAAGCAGCGCGCCATAGTCCCGGACAGGAAGCAATCCGTAGCCCCGGAGAATACTGCACCGAAAGATACAGTCAGACAGACTGAACAAAAACCGGCCCTGGAAAAGCTTTATAAGCCCGAGGCCAACAAACCAACGCCAACGCCCGGGCCGGCGCAGGACCCGGTAAAAGGTACCAGATTAACGACAACCGCAACGCTCAATCTACTGCGCTCTGCAAATGCGGGCGCGGCCGTAACGGAATCACCTGCTGGAGGATCACCCTCAGCAACCTCCACGAAGGAGAGCCGTCCTGCCGGTGAAAAAGCAGCTTCAGCAACCAATCAACCTTCCTCAAACAGAGTGACGCCCGGCAACCTGAACATATTGGGTGAAAATAGAAACGTTGTTGAAGACTCACGTACAAACGAAGCGCTAATCCGAATGCGCGCCAAGATTTCTTCACAAAACGCCAGTCCAAGAGCAGAGTCTTCGGCAGTATCATCTGGCCAAACCAATCGAGGCGAAAAACCTGCAACTGTTCAGTCGAGGCAAGACGCCACAAACAGGATGGAAAAGCCTGTTGCTCCAACAATAGTGGAACAGACCGGCGCAAGGCAGAGTGCAAACCAAACCATAGCCACTTCTCTAACCCAGACGCCGGCGACAAACGCCAGCAGTTTTCAAACGGACAGGGTCGCGCGGGAGTTTAAGGCTGAAATCGCCAAACTGGCGGCGCTGACCGAGAGCGCTAACCTGCCTAGACCATTGCAGAGCGCAATACAAAATAGCTTAAGTGTGCTTGCTACCGAAGTCAGCGGAGGTGCCGGTTCATCAACATCGAAAAGCGAGGCGCAACCAACCGCCGATATTCAACGTCGCGTACTGCGGATTATCGCCGAATCCAATCTGTTGGACGGCAAGGGTAGTTCTTCCAGGAGAGACGTTTGGCAGGGATTGGCTC
Organism: Hahella sp.; assembly: GCA_028280065.1. Lineage (GTDB taxonomy): Bacteria > Pseudomonadota > Gammaproteobacteria > Pseudomonadales > Oleiphilaceae > Hahella. Next base: position 14,466 of record JANQMN010000104.1, on the reverse strand, counting down.
AGGCGTTGCAAAGAGTCTCTGCTCCGCTAGTGGAATCGGCAGCGGATAGAACAATTTCGGATAGCCTATCCAGGCAAAGTCACAGACAGATTTCCGCCGAAAACCAAGCATCCAAACTGCAACAAGCCAATCCTGTTAGAGAGACGGATAGCCAGCTTCGGCAGTTGCAAAAAGTGGTTGAACAGAGTCAGCAACTTGTAAGGGAAATAAGTAATGCCAACACTGCATTAAAAGCGACTGCTATAAAAACTGAGTTCTTCCTCGGCAATATAAGCAAGATACTCGACCAAAGATTTGTCAGCACCCAGGCGGTCGAACCTCCGATCATGCCGAAGGAATCCCAGGCAAAAAACGACAATCAACAACCCTTAAATAATCTTCAAAAATCTGTCGGTACCGCAACTCAGACTGAGAAGACGGCAAGCGCAGCGACTTCTCTAAACTCTACACCAGGAAAGCCTTCGACTACCCAGGGTGCGGCAGATACGCCATTGGTAAAAGAGCTTGTGGATACTGCAACTAGATTGCGTGACAGGCTTATTGAACTAAAATTGCAGACACTTGGTAGGAATACAGAAACTCGGCCGGAAACATCCGCTGAACCAACCAAACACAAACCCTCCACCCCACTATCCGAAAAAGCACCACCGGATCTGGTCCCTGCACCACCAGAAGCCAGGACACCAATAGTGAGAGATTCAACCAGATCACCGCTCGTTAACACCTCCGCGAGGCCTGTTCAAACCTCGCCGACGGTAACCGAAATACTCGCCCTGGCGCAAAAACTTGAATCTGTATTGCAGAGAGTTACCGAGACAGGCGTCCAACCAACGCCTGTGCCCCAACCTTTTGGAGAGAACCTACAGAAGATAGCGCTACCGGCGGAACTGAAGATATTGCAAATCCTGGCGGCCAGCGGGTTGCTGAAGTCAAGTCCGACGTCTTTGGATTCGACCATAAACTCCACGCTGCCAATCGCGCCCAATTCACCTTCAAAGTCAGACAGGGTTTCCCCGTTGACCAGGGACAACATTCAGTCGCTTGGCCTAAAATCCGGCGAGCTATATCAGGCCACGGTGGAGCAGGTAAACAAACTTAGCAACGACAAGCAAACGGCTGAGCTGTTTCAATCGATCCTTCGAATCGTCGGTAAAGCAGTCGCCGTTCATACCACATTTCCATTGGAGAAGGGGCAAACCCTATCGGTAAAATTTGAGAACCAGCAGTTGCTCATCCCTTCGCAACCCGCTTCCGGCTTAAGTACTCTTTTGCGGGCACTCAGCAGCATTTTGCCTTTCCAGCAGCCGCTGAATCAGGTCTTGGAAGTCTTGCCGGAGGTCATCGGCAAGGACAAGCCGGTTCCTCCACAAGTAAAAACCATCGTCCGGAACCTGCTCGACTCGCTGCCGAAATCACAAACCTTTCAGCAAACTACCGCCCCAGTTTTATCCCCAAACACAAAAGAACAGCCAGCCGCTACTTTTAGCAAGCTTACGGTAGCTGTGAAGCAGGCAATTCAGCAGTCAGGGGTATTTGCGGAACAACGGCAAAGTACCCTGGTAAAACTGGGGGCGGAAGATGCACTGAAGCAGATTCTGTCTACCAATCAGGCGTCCGGCGCTCAACCAAACCAGGCGAAAAACCCGGACGCCAACCTTAAAATCCCGCCGTCCCCGGAAATGCTACTAAGGAAAGTTGAAAGTGAAAAAACTGAGGTTCTGAACGCGTCTAAACCGAACGCAAATTCATCAAAACAAAACTCTCTGCCGGATACCCGGCTGCAACAATCTGCCGAAAGCATTCTCCGAGAACACCAACGATTAGAGGCAGAAAGGTTGCTGGCCAGAGATCTAAAGGTTCAGCTCAGCCAGTTATTCGCTGCTTTAAAGACCGGCCAGCCACTGCCTGAATCTGACGGACGCCTATTGTCCCCAATCACCGCAGCGGCTGAACCGCAGTTATTGAATATGCCGTTTAACTTCCCCCAGCTAATTACACCCAGTACTCCAATCCGAAAAGACTTTACCTATGACGATGCCAACGTCGGCATTTTACTGCGATTATTGGCCGGTGCTCTCAATCGGATACAGTTCCATCAACTCAGCAGCGCCCACCGCGCCCTGACCGAATCCAACGATCAAACGACAGTGCGCACCGTTCAAATGGAAGTACCCTTCTTAACCGGTGAAAAGAGCATTGATCCGTTTCAGATTCGCATCGATCAGGAAGCGCCGCAGAAGGATCGGAACGTGGAGTCCGAACAGAAAAAACGCTGGCTGATCAGCCTTGCATTCGACCTCGCACCCTTGGGTCCCATGTATGTCCAGGCTTCTTTGATTGACGAACGGCTGGGCCTGACTATATGGGCCGAAAGCCCGGCGGCGCTGCGGCTTATCAACAAGGAAGCACCGTCGTTTCGAGACAAACTGACCGAGATTGGTTTAGATGTACAGGAATTACAATGCCGACGAGGTACGCCGGTAGGAACTAAAACAAGGATTGACCAGCATTTGGTCGATATTGAAGCATGAGAGGTTTGTCATGACAACTGAGTTTCTCTCGGAAGCCGTCGCCTTAAAATATGAAGGCAGCGGCGCGCCGCAGGTGGCCGCGAGCGGCGAAGGGGCAATTGCGGACGAAATTATCCGCATCGCCCGCGAGTCGGATGTTCCGCTTTATGAAAACCGGGAGCTGGTTAAACTGCTCGGTACGTTGGAACTTGGCGAAGAAATCCCCGAAGTTCTGTACCGCGTTATCGCGGAAATCATTTCGTTTGCCTACATTCTCCAAGGCAAAACCCCGGAAGGATTTGTACCGGCCAATGACAGCAGCAACAGCGTATAGGACCGAGGATCAAGTCTCGACAGGCCATGACAGCCACCGGCAGTGGTGTTGGTTTGACAAGGGGCTGTTACGGCCTTTAAGAAATTTGTTATAAATAAATAAAGGGCTACCTCTATCAAAAACCCTAACAACTCTGCATAGGAATCTGAGGATTAAGGCGATGGCAAGGAACAAAGTGCTGCACAGTATTTGGAACCTATTAAGCAAGATTCCTTTTATCGCACTGGTGGCGGAAGCCTGCACCTATCGACTGCATTTTCGAACCGTTTTGCTGCGTACCTGGATGGCGCGCTTCGGCGATGAAGGCATCTCCATATGCAAGACCGATCCACCTAACTTCGACGGAAGCGAATCCGAACGAAAAACTGCCATGGCGCAACGCCTTCTGGATGTCATGCTGGGAGTCAGACTGGCCGAGCGCACGCTTCGAAATGCCGAAAGTTACAAGAGTGAGGCGAAGAAACCCTTTGTGCGCGCCGGGCGCTGGTTCGCGTTTTTCTTTATTCTGGTGCTGGCGCTCTCGCCCTGGCCTTGGTTCAGCACCTTGCTCACATTGGCGGCGGTGGTAATGGTCTACATCGTATTCAACAATGATTTTGGCATACGCGGCGTGTTGGCCAATATTTTACCCTACTCCATATCAGCCGAAGACAAACAGATTGCAGTACAGTTGGTCAGCAAAACGATCGTCCGAACTTATACCGCTGACGCGTCTGTCGACCTCCGGGACCCCTGGCGAGTACTTTTGCTTGATGCCCTCGGCCATCCGGTAAGCGAGCAGATCACGGAGACGGATTTAGTGACGCCCTATTTCTACAATACCGTGAAGGAAGCCGTGGCTGAAGTTCGTGGCGCCCAATTCCTCGCCTTTGTTTTTAATTGTCTGCTTTACCTGATTCTTTTCACCATTGTCGTTGGCTTGTTGTTCGGCGCGGTCAACTTATTACATCAACCCTGGACCATCTACTTTCCCGATCCGAAGCTATTAGCGGCAATGGTCACCTCTGTCTCTGCGGCATTGGCGTTGCTTGGTTTAATCATCAGCTTCACTAAACCCAAACACCACGAACTGATGTCCCGAATGCGGCAACTGGAATTCGTCAGTAAGCGCTGCAATGACGCCGACGCCATAGCCAATGGCTTCCACGTAAATGCCCGGCAAACGGAAAAGGCCCGCCGGACGCAGATTGAAAATGCAAAAAAAGACGAATCGCGTTTTTTGCAATTAGGCGAATCCACCGGCGCGCTCTATAAACGCTACGACTGTCTTGCACCTTCCATGGCCGGATTGCCATTCGGACTGAGCGTCAACGATCTTTCCGAGCATATGCTGATCTTGGGCGGGAATTGGCATTCGGTTTCCGCTGGTGTATTTCGCCCTTTGTTAAGGCAGTGGTTGAATTTTCAACTTGGTGGGCTGTTAGTGCTTTCGGGCAAAGAGGGTTTACCGGAAGAAATACGGAATAAGGAGTACCAGTTAATTCCTCCGGAAAGTATTCCCATCAATCCCATTGAAAATCTCACTCCGGAAGATGTCGCCGACACTATTTTCGATTTGAACAACAAGAATGGCGAAGCGAACCCCACCGCGTTACTCGCCAGCAAACTGATTCGTGCGGCGGCCCATGCAGTAGTTGCAACCAATCAACCCTACACCCTGAAGAAAATTTACCTCTTGACGGTTAATCCAAGCGCCCGACGGGGTCTGATCCAGCAACTCAGCAAGCTAACGCCTGAGGAACTCACTTCCATGTCGCCGGCCCAGCAAGGCTCAGTGAGTTTTCTACGTAAGGAGTTTGATCTCATCCCCGAACTGTTGCGGGACAATGCGATTAATCTGGCTGCCATTTGGCTTTACCAAATTGTAGATCATGAAATTTTGGCGAAATGGGCGAACAGCCAAACCGGAATACCGATCGAGTCCGTGACCGAAGGCAAAAAAATCGGGATAAGCCTGCCGGCGCTGCGCTATGGAAACGCAGGCAGATTAGCCTCTGCTTTCATTAAGAAGAGGCTTTATAACGCTATTCTCAAACGAGGTAAAACCTGGCAAAAAACCGAAAAGCAAATGCCGGTGTTGCTGGCAATTGACGAGTTCCAGGAACTGGGCACCAAGGACGAAACCCAACTCCTGCATAACCTCACAACAGGCGGTTTGTGTTGTCTCTTTAATAGTCAGTATGTGGACAGCGTCCAGGTTCGCGTTGGCGACTTGTACTCCGACCAGTTATTAGGCAATTTCAAAAGCCTGATCGGTCTGCGGCAGCAGTCTGAAAAGACCGGTGAATATGTCAGCCGGCGCATGGGAACGTCCATTAAACCACGGATAGAGAGATCTCCGGCATTTGACTCGGTAAGTCACCGGATTCACAAGGCGCTGCAATCGCCCTTGGCGGCCTACCATGAAGAATCCTCCGGCTTACTGTCTAAACTGAAGAAGGCAGGCTATCGACTGGCGACGCTACCGGCGGATATTTATCGGTTTATGGTGCTGCCAGATAAACATCCCAATCGGCAATTGAGACTAAAAAGCGGTAGTGACGAACTGCTTGCTCTCAGCAGTACCACCAGCTTGGATGCCTCGCAAATTGACACTGACGCCTTAGCACAGCAAGCACCTCTTACCGAGCAAGCTCAAGCCAGCCGCCAAGCATTTAAAAATCAAACCGTTGGAAACTACAGGAATATTGAGCCAGAGGAAATCAATGCCCTGTTAGTGGCGCCGAACATGGCCCTCGCCCAAGTGATGCGGGGTAAAGTCCAGCGACGAGATCTTATCAGCTTACAACCATTGGAAAGGGTGTGAGGTGCAGCATGAATGAACTGGCGAAAATCCTCAAAACCAGCATCGTCGACGCCGATACCGAGGCCACAGTGGTCGAACCGGACCGCGCTCTTACCCGACAACGTCTGCGCTCGTTTTTGCTGGGCTATTTGGTTTTGGCATTGATCATTCCCGCTTTGATAGCCGGCGGCATTAAAGGCACGGAAATGCTCCAACAGGGTATGGAGGAAAGACGCCTTGCCGCTATCGAAGCGCAACGCCAGGAGCAACTTCGAATAGAGGAAGAAAAAAGACGCAAGTTTGACCAAGCTTGGCAGATATTCTCCCAGGTGCAAATCGATTACAACCTTGCCGTACGCGACTATCGCGCACAGATCCAAAAGCTACGGCGTACAGAAACCAAAGCGCTCCAACTTGAGGTTTCTTTCGAACAACAAAATCTCACCGATTGGAAACCTTCGGTAATCCAGCCGGATCATCAAAATACGGTAGCAGATTTACAAGCCAGCCAAGAAAAGCTGGAGAAGGAGCGGGAGTTCATAATCGCCAACATAGAAGATTTAACCTTTTATATAAATCAGTTAGAGGATCAGATTACCGTTAAGGAAGAGCTGATTCAGGAACAGGAAAGGGCCGCGGCCGAGGCACAACGCCTGGCTGAACTAGAAGCCCGACAGCAGGCGGCAGCCACCGCAGCGGCTGAGCCTGAAGACTCCCAGCCAGTTGAAGAGTCCGCACAGGAACCTCCGGTCCCGACCTATACCTTTGCGGTAAGTACCGTACCAGGAGCAAAAATTCGCATCCTTAATATCAAACCGCGCTATAGCCCAGGAATGTTATTGGAGTACGGCTCATACCACATTGAAGTAACCGCTGAAGGCTTTGAAACCCGCAACTTATGGCATGAACTACGCGAGGATATCGTCCTGGATGTCGATCTTCAGCCAATCGAACTACCTGAACCAACGCCGGCTGAAATTGCCGCCGAAGAACAAGCGGACCCGGCCATCAAACCGGAGGAAACACAAAAAGAGGAAAAAAAGGAAGACGGAGGCTTGCTTGACTGGTTTAGAAATCTGGGCTCCTAAAATCCTTTTCTGCGAGACGCGTGTTTTCAGCGATGGGAATCAATCTGGCAAAGAGCTGAGCCACCATGAATAACACAAAGGCGGTAGACGATCTGGTTAACCATATCTATGAAACCATGGGCAGTTATCTCATCCAGTCGGTAGACACGATCGGCACAATGGTAAGAGTCAAACAGAAACGTATAAACGGCTATGTCCAAAAAGATGCCACCCAGTTCAACGCCCTCTGGGAATCCTATCGCCATGGAGAATATCTTTGCAGCATGGATACCCTACAGGATGCATTTCGGGCGATAGAGCTTGTGGAGAAGTTTGCAAAACGCTCAACCTGATCGGCGAGCGTATTGCGGCATGGTTCAAGTTTTTGCGTACAGCCATTTAACATCATAGGCCTCAAAAGCCAGAGGATAGCCCGGATCAGGACGCGCCCCTCCCCGCAAGTCTTCGATATTCGATGACGTCAGGATATCGGTAATGGAGTATGGGATCTCCAGCCGATGTTCGCTGAAGTTTGCGATAACTAGTAATCTTCCGCCATCAGCATGCTCCCTGAAAAAAGCGAATGCATGTGGATTGTACGTTTCAAGAACTGTCGTTGTAGATTTGCCAAACACCGGGTAAGACTTGCGGGTTGCGATCATCTCTTTCAGAGCTTTGAATATGGTGTAATGGGGAGTGTTCGGATTTTTTGCCCGCTGAATATCCACCGGCGTTATTTTCTTCCGATTCACCCACCGGCCATCGTTCCTTTTAGTCGGCTCATATACGTAGGAATAATCGTTGAGAACAGTCAACTCGTCGCCCTGATACAAGAGCGGAATACCCGCCATCGCGAGATTAACGGCGTTCAGCATGACGATTCTTCTTACCGCGTGTTCGATCAGCTCCTGATTATTCACCATCAACGCCTGCTCCAGTCCGGCAAGAGAGGCGAGGGACCCGCAAACCCGGCAATCGCCATTGGACGGGTTCTCCTGAAACGGAACGCCCTGGGCGAAACTACCCGGGAACCGGCCGGTGTAAAACTGATTCAGAAATAAGCGATGATTGTAGCCGTTTATACCGAGGCGCCCGGAAACGGCGTCGTCCCAGGTCCAACCGATATCGTCATGGCAACGCAGGTAGTTCACCCAGGTGCAATCTTCCGGAATAGCAAAACTCTTAAACATCGATGCGGTGAGCAAGTTGGTTTTCCGAGTCGCCAGGCTTTCCCAGGCTAGCGCCATCAGTAACGGATTGTAAGATAAAGCGCATTCGTCCCGGGAAATATACTCCGCCACTTCGTCCGGATGAACAATGGCTTCGGACTTAAATACCACCGAGGGCGCCGCAATCTTCAAGCATAGATTAAAGGCTTTTATCAAGGTGTGCGCTTTCGGCAGGCTTTCGCATACGGTTCCTTTTTCCTTCCAGATAAATGCCAATGCATCCAGCCGAAGCACATCACAACCGGCGTTAGCCAAATACAGCATTTCGCCGCAAATTGCACTAAAGACATGAGGGTTGGAATAGTTGAGATCCCACTGGAAAGAGTTAAAAGTCGTCCAAACCCATTTGCTTAGCGAGGGTACAAACGTAAAACTGCCTCGCCGGACCTGGGGAAATATCTCTCTGACGGTTTTATTGTATTCATCAACCTCGGACTTGGAGTCAAAAAGGTAATAAAAATCCTGATACTTGCGATTCCCTTCCAATGCCGCACGAACCCATCGATGCTCGTCAGAGGTATGGTTGAAGACAAAGTCCAGCACCATCTTGATACCTGCCTTACGCAGTGCATCGCCCAGGGATACCAGGTCGTCAAAGCTGCCTAGATCCGCATTTACCGTTCGATAATCAGAAACGGCATAGCCACCATCGTTGTGACCTTCGGGAGAGGCGTAAAGCGGCATCAAATGCAAATAGTTAATACCGATTTCCTGCAGGTAAGGAATTTTCTCTTTCAATCCGTTTAAGTCACCGGCAAACAGATCTACATATACCGCCATGCCCACGATATCCTGATTTTTGTACCAATCCGGGTGGGATTGCCGGTCTTTATCCTGGTCGCGCAGGGATTTGGGCCGTGCGGCTTCCGCCGCGATCAGCGTCGTCAACAGCTCCTCAAGAAAGGGCAGATAGTCTTGTCGATGGCCATATAGCGACTCCAGATAACCGGTTAGCCGAGCAAAATTATCCTTCAGCCGTTCTATAAACGCGTTCTTGGCCGATGCATCCAACGAAGCCAGGTTAAGTTTATCCAGCAGTTTATTGACAGGCATTTTCCGTTGAGCGTTTTCTTGCACGGCACATTCCTCAGATAAGCATCAAGCTTTTCAGTTTAGCGATTCAAACCAAGAACACAAAAAAGGCATGGGTCCACCCAGTCGTCTGTGCCCACTATTTTAAAAGAATGGAAATCATTTTACTAAATTTATTTAGTTAAGGCAATTATATTGCCACAAACAACAGCTTATAACCCACACAGCTAATTTATTTTAGATTTACTATTGATAATCTTAATTTATTTAGTTAGCATGTTTCTCAAGACATCGCGTGTCACTTAACTGACCTTAAAAATAATAGCCATAGGTGAAACCATGAAAGTTAACCGCATATCCGCCGCCACGGCATTCCTATCCGCCTTGATAAGCTCCCCGTTTGTGCAAGCCGAAGATGATTTCGAAGCGCGCCTTCAGGCTCTGGAAAATAAAATGTCGCAATCGGAATTCGATGAATTCACTTTCCATACCTACGCCCGCTCCGGTTTTGTAGCCAACGAGAACTTTAACGGAGCGCAGGGTACAGGCCCTTACATGACACCCGCCGGAGCCTATGGGGGGCCTGTTGGACGGCTTGGCGTGGAAGACGACACCTATGTGGAAATCAAAATGGATCGTCACTTTCGGGAAGATGACGGCACGGAGGGCCGCTACCGGGTAATGGTCGCGGATGGACAGGAAAGCAAGAACGATTGGACCGGCGGGCAAGACAACCCCAACATCAATGTCCGTGAAGTATTTGCGGAAGTAAAAAATGCTGCTGCCATGCCCGGCTCCGTGTTTGAGAAATCGACTTTTTGGGCTGGCAAGCGGTTTGATCGAAACAACTTCGACATTCACTTTTTCGATTCCGATATCGTCTTCCTCGCCGGTACCGGCGCCGGTGTATATGACGTGCAAGTGGGCAATGGTGTCGGTCATTTCTCCGTGATTGCTCGGGACTTCCGCGATTTTACCGACGCCGAAGAAGAAGAGAGCTTTGATATCGAAAGTTATATCTTCACCGCCAATCTACGATTTGGTGCGAATCAGTTCATGCTAAACACAATTACCGCCCCCGATAACGACGCGGAATTTGAAGGCTCCAAGCTTGCCACCACCGGTATTCACGGCATGTGGGCGCATCACGGCTCCACATTTTTTGGCATGGAAAACGGCTGGTTCACCTATGGGGCATTGGTCGGACAAGGTTTAGGCGCACAAGTAAAAGTGATCGGTGCTGACAACAGCCTTCTTGAAGATGCCCTGGCAATTCGTCTGTTCGCCTACGGTATCAAGGAACTGGGAGACGGGCTGAGTATTGCGCCTGCGTTATTGGCTGAGCAGAGCAAGGACCGCAATACCGAAGGTGACGAATTCAACTGGGCTTCCGCCAATCTGCGGGTAGCCAAACAGCTAAATAGTAACGTCTCTTTCTTAACCGAACTGAGCTATCAGTGGATGGACCTGGACGATGGCAGCAACGCAACTGACGGTAGTTTCTACAAAGTAACCGTCGGACCGACACTGAAACTAAACTCTGCTTCCGGCAGTGGATTCTGGGGCCGGCCTGAGCTTAGAGCAATGTTGAGCTATATCGATTGGGATCAAGAACTTGAAGAATACCCCACGGGTTCAGGCCTGGCGGCCGGCGAGCCAGGTCTCCATGCAGCCTTACAAATGGAGATCTGGTTTTAGAGCTCTTTCCTGCGAAAAGTGTGTTCGGGGTCGAAAGGCCCCGCTTTTTAGATTTCGTCAAAAGTGCGAAACCTGGATGCGAACGGAACTTCCGCCCCTCCCTATTTGTTGCCGTACATCGGCCATGCCGGTTCTATCTAGTTGCTTTACTCGTCTTTTTTAGTTATATGAAGTGAATACTAAATCCACTCCTCTGTTTACTTAATTCGTCAACTCACCTTATGAAGAAATCCAGCGGAAAACGAATTACCCAAAAAGAAATTGCCAAGCTAATCGGGGTATCTCCCGCCACAATTTCCAACGCCTTCCACAATCCCCATCAGCTTTCCCCGGAACTTCGACATAAGATTCTCAGCGAATGTCAGAAATATGGCTACAACAGTCCCAAAAGCTCGCCTGAAAAAGCACTGGTAAAACAGTCCCATACTATTTGCATCATCTTGAGCGACAGTCTGAGCTACAGTTTTTCGGACCCGGTTGCCAGCTTGTTCTTAAAGGGCGTTTCTGAAGTACTTACGGAAAACAATCTGCAATTACTGCTCATTCCCGGCGACAATGCGGATAACCAGCAAACCAGCTTATTGGCGATGGCCGATGGCATTATCGTCTACGGCGCACCGCGGGATCCGCGTATATTTGACAGGGCGACTAAATTCAATAAACCGCTGATCACTGTCGATTTCGACCACGAGGGATATGGGTCAATAAACATCGATAACTTGGAAGGTGCTTATTCTCTGGCCAAGCAAGTTATGGGCAAGGCCAAGCACGTTGCCATCCTGGGTTTACGTCTTGTCGATACCGACCGGGTTTGCCGAATTACCCATGAAGAATTATTAGACGACGACGAATCTATCAGCCGCCGCCGATTGCGTGGCTATTTGCGTGCCGCCGAAGAACAAAAAGTAGTGATTCCACCGGAATACATTTGGACAATTCCGGAAAACCTGCCCGAGCATGCGGAAATGGCTACCCGAGAAGCCCTCGCTCACAATCCACGCCCGGAACTATTACTCTGTATGAGCGACGTGTTCGCTCTGGCAGCTCTGCGTACGACAACGCTTGCAGGTTTAAAGGTTCCGGAAGACATACGCATCGCCGGTTTTGACGGCATTACCCAAGCGGAACATAATCTTCCACCGGTTACCACCGTGCATCAGCAAGTATTCCAGAAAGGTAAAATGGCTGTTCAGCTTCTGATAGACGGGCAAATTGATCAGCACACAGTGATTCCAACGTCGGTATTTACAGGGCAAACGGCTTAGTTCAGGTACCGTTTCTCAAGCATCTCACCTCTACGCTGATCTGTTTCCCTCGGGCTGAGTTTGTTCAGAGGATGAAAGCCATCACGTCTCCATCATGCCCATTTTTCATAATGACAGAAGAAAAAGGCTACACTTTTATAGTTCGTACCTAAAACCAACCGATAACCGCATGTTTTTAAGAATCTACCTTGGAGTCGTCATTGCCGTGCTACTGGCCGGTATGGGTAGTTATCTCATTTTTAATCAGGTGAACGAACACCGCTTGGCTGCCTACAATCACTCTATATTCGCCGGTACTTTTACCCTTATTCAGGAAGGCGCGGCGCGGCACCAAGGTGACAAGCAGCAAGAATGGTTGAAAATTGTCGCAAGACTCAGCGGTCTGCGGCTCGAACTGAAAAACAGGTCTTCATTAAGTCTTACGGGCCGGGAAATCCAGGCCTTAAAGCGCAACGAAATTATCTTTCGTCCAACAAAATTAGGCGACCAATTCGAAGTCATCGGGCAAGTACCCAAGCAACCTGATTTGGCGCTTGTCGCCATGATTCAAAGTGTTGCTGAGCAACAGTTGCGCGTTGCCGCGCTATTAGCGTTGAATGAGTTAGGGCGGTATTCACAGCAAGAAATACCTCAACAGGCGACTCGACTACGGTCAATTTTTTCCTTCCCTGTTGAGTTGCTAACAGGTTCAGAGTTGCAAACAGACAAAGCGCAAAAGAGAAGGCTTGCCGAAGGCGATATCGTGGTTAGTTGGCAGACCAGTTTATCCGGCAGCGAACAAATTCTGGTCTATGCACCCTTCGGTAAATCGGACAATATTCTGGTACTGGGACCTATTCCCCAATTTAGCCAAACTTCCACGTTTCTGATTGTCGCGATAGTCGCCTTTTCCCTGTTGATAACCGGCTCCATTGCCTACCTGCTTATTCATCGTGTGGAAACACGCCTGAAACGAATGAACAAAGCCATGGCTCAACTGGGTCCGGCAGACCTAAATGCCCGAATCGATGATAAGGGAAGAGATACCATTGCCGATATGGCGCGGAGCTTCAATACTATGGCGGGACGAATTGAATCTCTGTTGACCGAGCAAAAGCATATCACCCAAGCCGTTTCCCATGATCTGAGAACGCCGATTGCCCGAATGAAGTTCCGGCTTGATCTGCTTGAAAGCAAAACCACCGATACCAGCCAGTCCAAGCAGATAACTGGGTTAAGGAAGGATATCAAAGACCTCAATAATTTAGTCGACGAAATACTCCTTTATCACCAACTGGAATCAAGCGTCCTGGAATCTGCCGGCAATGAGCCTGAACTGAGAACCGTCAGCATTCACCAACTGCTACGGGAGGTAAAGGAGTTCACCGCCAACCTATATCCCGGCAAAACCTTAGTGATGGACTTGCCAGAGGATATCAAAGTGACGGCCTATCCGTTCTATCTCGCCCGAATGTTGCAAAATCTGGTGAACAACGGTCTTAGATATGCGTCGGAAGAAATGAAAATCGGTTTCTCAATGGAATCAAACTTCTATCAACTGACATTTGAAGACGATGGAGAAGGCATTCCGAAAGAGCAATGGGAGACCATCTTCAATCCCTTTACCAGAATTGAAACCAGTCGCAGCAAAAAAATGGGGGGATTCGGCTTAGGCCTGGCAATTGTCAAAAGAATAGCCGGCATGCATGGCGGGACAATAGCCCTGGGAGAAAGCAAACTCGGCGGCGCTTGCTTTACCTTCAGATGGCCAAAAGGTCAATATTTTCAATCGTCTAACATAAGCTAACATTTTCCAGTCAAAGCAATGATAATTTCCAAAACGCAAAACTGCCATACTAGTAACCTGGAATAACTGTAAGAGAATCCATGCGCAGCCTGCCGGTAAATAATCTACATACCACCAGTCGCGGTCGACTAAGACCGTTAGGCAAGGCGGCAGTCATTTGTATTTTTTCCATTCAACTTCTGCTCTTTCCCATTGTTTCCAGAGCGATGGAGGAAGACTACGACTGGCAAGAAGATTTCGCCCGACTCAACCGCCTGGATGAAAGTCATTTACCGGATGAAACTATTGAGACTGTCGATACAATCTCTGATGTCATCGAAGATCAGTCAGACCTGCGAGAACTAATACAACTCGAAGGAGTTCCCGAAGAAGACTCATTGATTCCAATTAAAGTTGAACTGGAAGAAAGCCCAGAAGATGAAAGAGTATTGACGGATGAACCAAGTGACGAGGTTCTCGTATCCGAGTTAGTGGAGGAAGAAGTACAAGACGCGATCCAAGAAGAAGGGTCTGTTGACGATAATGAAACCGAAGAGCCGGAAGGGTTCGAAGAGGATGAAGAAGAACTAGAGGAAGACGAGGAAATTGAAGAACAGGAAGAAACCGATGAGGATGAGGAAGAATTAGAGGAAGACGAAGAAATCGAGGAACAGGAGGAACTCGATGAAGATGAGGAAGAATTAGAGGAAGACGAAGAAATCGAAGAACAGGAAGAAATCGATGAGGATGAGGAAGAATTAGAGGAAGACGAAGAAATCGA
>JANQMN010000087.1 GCA_028280065.1 Hahella sp. | reverse complement strand
GAAAGATGCCCAATATTCCTTCGCAAACGCGCCTAGTATCTGACCCTTTAGCGACTCGCTTAATGTGCTATCTATATAGGACACTACACTAGATTCTGCAATTCGTTTGCGGACCGAGGATTAAAATCAGCGGCTTAGGCAAGGCGGCAAGCGAATTTTAGCGAGCACTAGCAGCGTTAATGTGAGCATAAAATGATTCACATTCCATTTCTCATCCGCTTAGGATAGTAAACTATCCTACTTCAGTTAGTTACAATTCAAACGCCTATAAAGTTCAGCATAAGCGAATACCCTTAATCCCCAGTTTTCCTCTAAAATAGCAATTATTGCTTGTTGTTCTATTTTACTGACCGACAGGGATTGGACTAAAAACCTTGGTTGACCGCCTTTATGCTTTGCAACAGTTTGAATTTAAATGGAAATGTCATTGATAATTCTGTGCTCAACCGGAGTTTTTAGGATTAACGGGCTTTTCAACTCTACTTGCAGCAAGGAACAAGAATATGCACGAATATCTGACTTCTGAAGTATTGGCGAAGTGGCAGTCGATAGTGGATCTCATGGCGGATGCGGTCAGCATGCCCGCAGGATTTATTGTCCGCTACGATAATTCAGGGTACGAAATTGTGATCTCCAGCAAAGGCGAACTAAATCCTTATAAAGCCGGTGCAGTCATCCCCTCGGAAACCAATATCTTTTGCAAAAAGGTTATTTCCGAATGCCGCCCACAAGTCGTTACTTCTGCCACGACGCAAGAGGAATGGCAGGACAATCCTGAAGTGCGAGACGACGGATTCAACACCTATGTCGGCTACCCGATTCACAAAGTCGATGGTTCCGTGTATGGCACTATATGCGTAATGGACTTTGAATCCCATCCTGTCAATAAAACCCATCACCGCTTAGTGGAACACTTCCGAGACGTTGCAGAGCTAGACCTCAAAATCCTGGACAAACTCCACAGCGCCACCGATTTATCGCTGAAAGACGATTTAACCGGGTTGTATAACCGAAGAGGTTTTAATCTTTTGCTGCAAAAACAGTTTTTCTTCGGCAGACGGGCCGGTCAGAAAATTACTTTTATGATCGCGGATATCGACAAGCTAAAAGGCATCAACGATAGATATGGTCATAAAATCGGCGACCGCGCCATTATTACAATGGCCAATGCACTAGTCCATTCATCCAGGAACAGCGACCTCGTAGCCCGTGTCGGAGGCGATGAGTTCTATCTCGCCATAAACTGTAACGATCAATCTGAAATTGAAAAAATTGTCGCAAGAGCCGAAGCCTATCTGAAGGATCACCGGATCGAGAGTGGAGCAATCGGCTTTTCTTATGGCACTTCTTCGATAAGCTGCAGCTCAGTAGCCACGTTGAACACCGATAGCATGATCGAGGAAGCTGATCGGAAGCTCTACCGGCGAAAAAACAACAAACACTAGGCTCCGATCACGTTGGCCATCGGCACGCTTTCCAATAACGGTAGGCCGGTGTTTGGCCGGCACGCTTTCTAACTCGCGACGACCCTGTCTCCGCAACGCTGGCATACCGGCGGATAACTGCCGATGGACAAACCGGCTTCAATAGAAGAAGGGAAGTTACCATATTGCTTGCCACAGCCATTACAAGCAAAGGTGTGGCGAGTTTCAACGGGCGCCGAGGCAGCCGCTTCGTCGTCTGCACCGTAGAAGTTCCCGTACATTTTCAGGAACAGTGCGGTATTGTTGCTCACTACATTTGTCGCATCGGTGGGATAGGTGCCTCTACCGGTAAGCGCCTTTGTGCCGGCAAGCCAGATACAAGGCATATTCCTTCCGGTCCAGCCATCCGGCCGAATTATAGACGCAGGGATCGCCGTGGGTACCGGTATGCCAACTAAACCGGTAAGAGACATCTTTTTGCCAGACCGTAATGGTCTGAATATCATCGTCAGATAATCCCAATCCTCCGGACTGCGGGTCTTGTGTTAAGGCATCTTCAGTGTTGATAAAGTAGAAATCCATGAATAGCTCCAAGAGTTGTTAGTGTTTCTACCTATAGCGTCAAAGACACCTATATCTGCTCACATTTTGGTCAATCTGTAAACCCTAACCGATGCCGATACGCAATACCGGCAAACTAAAGCCATTAGCCTTCCATGACCATTTGCAGCTCCAGTTGCTGTTTTCCGGAAAAGATATCTGACGGCCTGATGCCGATGATTTCCTTAAAAGTACGCGAAAAATGCGCGGCATCGGCAAACCCTGCGGCGAGAGCCGCTTCGGTTAACGCTTCGCCCTGTGCAACCTTGCAGGAGGTCACGTACAGCCGGTGCCACAACCGATAGCGGCGCGCCGGTATTCCGGTGGTTTGCTTGAAGAGTCTGAGCAGATGGGGAATCGACATATTCAGCTCTGCTGCTAAGTCGCTAATGGAGAAGTTTTCATCGCTATGGGATTTGATGAACTCAATCGCCTTTGCAATTCTTGGATCGTGGGCCTTTAGGTCTGGTCCACCTGCAGTTATCCAGCTATCCAATTGTTCAAACACCTGCACCGGTTCTACCGGATTTGAATAGAGAGAGGATACCGAAGCCCTGATACGATCTTCCTCTTCAATACAACTATGAACGACATCAACCTGTTCCAACTGTATTCTGTCTCGCATCTTTAACGCTAGATTTTCCAAATCCTGTCCCAGGGCGTCTAAAAAACATAATGCGAAAGGGGTACCTTGGGTATCAATGATGACCTGAGTCCCGGCGGGAATAAGAAAACTGTTTGCCGAGTGCTGAATTGTGTTTGCCTGATTTCTAACGCGAATAGGGTTATCCGCTGTCACTATCAAAGATGAAGCGGCACTGGATTGCGAAAACGAGCCTGCCAGGCATCCGAGAAAAATCGTACGCTTTTCCGACAAAAAGAGCTTCGCGATGTTGCGATATGCCTCCGCCATGTATTAAACACCTATTCTTCTCAACACCTATGACAACTGGCGGATTTAAATACCCTTCCAAGACTATTTGAGTTTAGCCCGTCTTGAAGAGTCCAATCAGCATCTAAAAGGTTAACAGCCCACCCACCTCAGTGAGTAGCGAAAGCCAACCATTTTTAGAACCAGTAGGCAAAACCATCCGGATGATCAGTTCGTTCAAGCTTTGATCTACCGACAGTGTTAGTTTGGTGGGAGTCAGATAGACATTAAATACAAAAACAAAAAAACAGCCTTCACAGGAAGTCTTATCGTCCGACGGACAATTCGGAAGGTCGTTTTTACCTTAGAAACCCAAAAACACACAGGTATCAACGATATGATTGGCATAACAACGCTCATTCACCGCCATTTTTTTATCACCTCTATTTTTCTGTTGCTGGCCGCCAGTAATGGCTTGGCAGCGGAGAAAGCACGATTCACCCTGAATGGTACCGAAGTCACGGACACTCCTATAGACGTCACCGCTTCCAACCCGTATGAACTCGTTTATATTGGCGGTGATTTAGGTTGCATGGATGTCGAGTGGTATTTAAAGAAACCGGGAGACAGCGAGTTTTCCGCTGCCTTCGATAGCGACATGCAGGCCGAGTTCCTCGAACACCGCACGGGAGAATATGAACTCAAAATGACCGTCAGAGGTTTCGATGGGCGCTGGTTCTTCAATCTGTTCGGTTGCAATAACTCCGGCCTTTTCGAGCAAAAAATCGCCCGCCTGCAGATTGATGAACCCGGATTTACCCAAACCAAATATCCCATTATCTTCGTTCCGGGCGTATTGGGTTATGACGATATTTTGGGTACTGAATATTTCTATCGGGTAGGCGATGCCATCAGTCAAAACTCCGACCAACTGATTTTGAACATTTCCCTGGATCCCTGGCAGCGCACGGAGCAAAGGGGGGCGGATCTGGCCAATAAGATCCTGGATTTTCTCATCGAACACGACCCGGACTTTGCCGGACCGAATGGGTTGAAAGTCAATATCATTGCCCACAGCCACGGCGCTACTACCGCAAGGATGGCCGCTAGAATTCTGGCCCAACAGTTCGGTCCGAACGGTAAAGTCGCGTCCATCACCACGGTCGCAGGTCCCCATTATGGCACCCCAACGGCTGACGGCGCGCAATGGGCGCTTGAAAACTGGGATAGTACCGGTGGTGATATTGTTAATTTCCTGATCGAATCGCTCATCGGCGAGTTGGGTAGTGCCTTGGTATCCCTTGCAAGTGGACATGCCGGCGAATATGCGAATGAGGGAATTCTGGATGTTTTGTCGGGATTCACCCAAAAAGGCATGGTGCGCTTCAATAGCTGTTACCCAAGTGCAGGAGTGCCTGAAGGCGGCAGCTATTTTATCGAATCCAACTTACCTGGAAACGCCCCCGCATATGACTTGCCGATCAATGCCGGGATAGCCTCGATAGACGACTGCGATGACAATCCTGCCGTGCTAGAGGTCCCAGTTAACGTTGCCGCCACCCCTGACGAAGCCTACGGCGAGGGTACCAGCGACTTCAGCGGAGCCGTCTTCGGCGATGGTTTGGGCAACTCTGTAAGTCAGGATGCGCCTAATGCCATACGCTACTTCTCTTTCACAGGAAAAGGGGAATGGAACACTACCTGGATGCAAAGCTCTTTGGATCTGGGTGACCCGGCATTGCTGGTAATTAATTCACTTTATGTGTTGCCCGGCGAACGTACCGAAGACGGCTACTTCTGGCAATGGCTTTACGATACCGCGGAAGACCTGGTGTTAAACCGCCCTGTTTCGAGAACTTCAGGGGGCTATACCAAAGACTCAGACGCTTTTATTCCCGTGTCCAGTACCAAGTTCGGTGAATACATTCATACCTATGGTCCCTGGAATCACGTTGATGAACAAAACGGTTTATTGGGCGCTGTACCGAATGGACCGGGAGACGATGACCCGATTACCGTTTATCGGAATCACGCAAATCGCCTACAGAACAGTGGATTGTAAGTTAGTTTAACGGCAGCAAACGGGGAAGCCCACCGGCGAAGGGCTTCCCCCTAGATAAGAAAAAGAACATGAATAAACGAACAAAAAAAATATCAATCGTTTCTATCGGCATTTCCTTAGCCATAGTCACCGGCATTTTAATGCTTCAGCAAAAAGGCGACCATGCACCGCAACTTTCCGTCGCAGAAGCCGCTAAAAGAAATGCCGACGACGAAGTGGACGACCCGACGTTCATACAGCGGCAAACAGATGCAAGGCTCACTCCAAGCGCATCTCAAACCATCGATACCAGTTCGTCGGAAAGATTACGCCGAATAAGGCTGACAACGGAAGACTATAACGCGATGTCCGGCTTCGGACCGCTACCTATACATCTGCAAAATCTCGACTTCCCATTGCTGCTGGTGGATTCGCAGCAGCGACTGATTCCCAACGAGAATATACGGCACCTGATCGAACATTTTATGCTGCTAACCGGCGATGAAGGATTGCAAATCGCCACAGACCGGCTGCAGGAGTATTTAACGCTGGCACTTCCGGAACCCGCGTCGCATCAGGCTTCTCTCCTGGTCAAGCAGTACCTCGAATATAAGAGTCGCGTGCATGAACTGCCTAAGCCGACGGTGAATGCCGCCGATCCGGAAACCACCCTTGTCCAACTGCAGGAGTCCTTGGACGCGCGCATTCGGCTGCGCCGCGAAATAATGTCCGACTCGACCGCAGATTCCTTGTTCGGTTCGGAGCAAGCTTACGATGCCTATACCTTGGTGAGAATCGAAACTCATTTGGATAACGCTACGTCTGCGACAGAAAAAAACCAAAAACTGATCGAAGCAGAACAGTATTTACCTTCGGATATGCGGAACCGGATGCGGTCTTCCCGGGAACGTCAAACCTTTGACAAAACGTTAGCAAAGTTACAATTATCTCCGTCCAACGAGCATCAGATTTATGAGCTTCGAAAAGCTTATTTTGGCGCAGAAACCGCAGATCGCATCACTTACTACGAAGCTACCTCTGAAGATTGGCAAAACCGCGTAGATAACTTCCTTCATGAGAAGTTCTCGATTGAGCAAAATACGGAACTGGCAAAAGAACAAAAACAACTCTTGATCCAAAACCTCAAGGCGGAAAACTTTTCGAAAAAGGAACAAGCAAAGCTGGCCGTACAACTTATTCGGGAAATGGCTCAACGCTAGCGGTGCATCCATCACGAGTTGAAGCAATAACGGACGCCAGCCGTGGGCAAGGCCATGTCAACTAACTTGATACCCATCAATAGCAAAAGCAAAATATTGTTAAACCACACTGAGTATTGGGATCGATCAGGTACGTATTTCCACATATACCCTAAGATAAACCCATCATCGTTAAAGAGGGACGTTTTAATCCTAGCTCTAAAAAAACAGATTTTACACGCAGCCACTATAATTGGTGGTAGGAAAGGCGCCATTACAATGGCGCCTTAATTTTTTGTCGTTACAAACCCAAACAAAAACAAAAGCAGCGGTTAAAGAGAACTCTTATGAAAAAACTGCGCCGGGATACTATCGCAGAGGAAGACTACACGATTCTGGACTATGGCTGGGACGACCGGTTGGAAGGCAAGCGGAAAAGTGACAATCCCTACCCGATCAATAACTGGAAACACTTTGAATGGGAAAAGGGGTGGGACATGGCGGACCGGTCAGCGGAGGCTGAAGAAGACCCAAAAGCCGAAGCAAACTAGCGGTATCGGGATTCAACGGACTTCTAAAGTAACATCAAATTCGCATCACTGCCGACCGGTAGTTGCCGTTGTCCTTTTCAGCTCAAATGCCTGGCTGCCGTTTAAATCCGTTCCATTGCCTCCTAATCAGTGCCATATCCATAAGACTGCACAATACCCTGTGCCTCAGGGCCTTTCAGGAACTGGTAAAAAGCCAGCGCAACCGGATCACCGGCGCTTCTTTTCAACAACACGGCTTGCTGCTCAATTGGCGAATAGTCCGTTTCCGGCACCACCCACTGTGCTCCTTTTTCGTTACCGGTTAACTGCGACAATGCAACGAACCCAGCCTGGGCATTGCGGCTGACAACAAACTGATAGGTCTGGGAAATGTTCTCACCCCGGACAATTTTGGATCGAAGATTGTCCCATAGACTATGTTTCTGCAAATACTCCAAGGTAGCACGGCCGTAGGGTGCTGTTTTCGGATTGGCTATTGCCAGTTTGTTAATAGACTCAGCCTGAAGAATACTGATTAGAGACTCATTGACCAAATCCGGTTCCGGACTATAGATGGCTAATTTTCCTTTGGCGTAGGTAAACCGGCTATCAGGTACCGTCAGTCCGTTGGCTTCCAGCAATATCGGACGTTCGGCGTCTGCCGCAAGAAATACACTGAAAGGCGCGGCATGAATGATCTGGGCATAAAGTTTCCCGGTAGACCCAAAACTTAACAACGCCTCATAGCCCGTGGAGGCTTTGAATGCCGCCGCAATTTCCTTCGCCGTAGCCGTGAAGTTTGCGGCAACTGCGATGTTAGTGCGGGCTCCAACCGCAGAGGCGCTAAGAGATAAGGTCACTAGGGCAGCTATTATTGGGCCGATTATCCGTTGCATCGATCATCCTCCAAGAATCAGGTACGACTGCGGCACAGGCGGTTGGGTTACACCGGTATTCGTAGAGTTGGTCTCAAGCGCCGCCTGGTTCGCCGGTAAACTCCACCAACAAATCCTCGTCGGTCACGATGGTCTGACAGGCTAACCGGAAAGTAGGCGGAATGTCGGCGACATACGCCCGCTCCTCTTCTTTTTCCGGGAGTCTTCCGATCGATTTAAGCACGTCCCGCTCTTTATCCGTTAACGCAACCCCCTTTATCCGCTCGCCATCCAGGTGGGTTACTTTCACCATGCAGGATGCACAGCGGCCATTTTGGCACTCAAAAGGTATCTTGATATCATTTTCCTTGGCGACGCCCAGCAAGGTAGTGTTCTTTCCAGCAACAGCTGACACTTTGCGGTTCTTTGACATAATGGGAGATGAAAAGTAAACGGTAGCCATCCTGTTATTCCTCTATGTGTTTACGAAACGTTTGTTTTCTTCCAGGCGACAAATCCGCCTGTCAAACTAAATACCGACTTAAAACCGGAGCGCCCGAAGAGCTCTGCCAGGTCCTTGCTGCTGTTGCCGTGAAAGCAGTAAATAATGACCGGCCGCTCAAAGTCTTTTTTCCGAATCAGTGATTCCACAAGTCGATCATGGGCCAACATCGCACCTTCAATATGCCCCTCCTGATAGGAATGCGCATCCCGCATATCCAAAACTAAGAGATCGGCACCGCTGATAATTGTCTTTGCTTCCTTGGCATTAACTTCTTTGAACACAGACATCTTCCGGCTCCCGTGTCGTTTCCGGTTCAGGGACCGGAGTAACACCCAGTACCTCGGAGACGATGATTTCCGCTGCATCGTTCACGTAGTCTTCGTCCACGACACAGGTTGCAATGCCCTCTTTCGAAGGCAGATCAAACATGGTTTTGCGCAGCACGGATTCCATGACACCGCGCAAGCCCCTGGCGCCGGTACCACGATCCAAGGCTCTCTGGGCGATGATGCGCAGGGCATTTTCGGTAAACTGCAATTTCACACCTTGGTAGCTAAATAACTGGAAGTATTGTTTAACCAAGGCATTGCGAGGTTCCTGAAGAATCCGCAACAGATCATCCACATCGAGTTCTTCCAGAAAGGTGATAATGGGAAAGCGGCCGATAAATTCCGGAATAATGCCGAACTGCTGGAAATCCTCCGGTTGTAGGGCGGGGAGCAACTCGTTCGAGGTTTTCTCCTCCACTACCGGAGCCGGGCTATGAAAGCCGATAGACCGTTGATCGGCGGGTGAAACTCGCTCCGCAATAATCTTCTCAAGACCCGGGAACGCGCCGCCGGCCACGAATAGGATATTGGTCGTATCAATCGAAACCTCTTCGCCGTTACCCCGGCGCTTATCGCCTTTACTGATCTTCACCTGGGAGCCTTCCACCATTTTTAATAGGGATTGCTGAACTCCCTCGCCGGAGACGTCTCTCACAGCGGTCATTCCCGCACCGGCTCTTGCCAGCTTATCGACTTCGTCAATATAAACGATGCCCCATTCGGCCCGTCTGACATCGCCGTCCGCCGCTTCAAGAAGACGATGCAGAATAGTGTCCACATCGTCACCGACATAACCCGCCTGGGTTAAGCTGGTGGCATCGGCGACTACCATGGGTACGCCGATGACGTTGGCGAGCCCCTTAACCAAGAGCGTTTTTCCGGTACCGGACGGCCCGGCCATCAACACATTGGATTTTTCCAACTCGGTCGAACCCGCCAAAGGAAACAGTTCATCATTCTGTTCCTTGCCCTGGTTTATCAAACGTAAATAGTGGTTATAAATGGCGACTGAAAGAGTCTCTTTCGCCTCATTTTGGCCAATCACATATTGATCAAGGTGATCTTTAATTTCTTTGGGAGTACGAAGGCTGTCAACCAGCGCAGCACTTTGTTTCTTGCGGCTCCAGTTACACACGACCTGATGTGCAAGGGCAACACAGGCCTCGCAAATACGCCCTTCGTTTCCGGCAATCAAAGGTGTTTCCGGGGATTTCAGCGCCCCGCAAAAAGAGCAGGCCGGAGGGGGTATAACACCTGCCATCAGTCAGCCTCCTTGATATTGGGAACGCCGTCTTCTTCGATTTGCCCTTGATCTAAAGAGGACCGCATCAAGCCTCGAAGCCATTCCTGCTGCAGTGATTTTTGCTTCCTTGCGGTAAGCTTCTCGATCAGGGTCGGTAATACTTCTTCTATCGGTGCATATCCCGCCGACACTACTTCTTCACACATCACCAGATGAAAACCCAATGGCGATGTTACCACCTTGCTGACCCCGCCTACCGGCAACGCAAACAACGCTTTTTCCACCTCAGGAAACAGCATGTCCCTCTTGATTCTTCCAAGGAAACCACCGTCCATGGCGGTTGGACATTCAGAGTGCTTCTGGGCCTGTTCTGCAAAGCGGCCTGGCTTTTTCTGCAAGCGTTTCGCGATCATCGAGATTCTCTGCAGCGCCTGTTCTTCGGTATTTTCCGGAAATTCCGGATTGACCGTAACCAACAGGTGCCGGGCGAGCCGCGTCTCAGGCCGATGGAATCTTTCCCGGTTAAAGTAGTAGAACAGGCGGGCATCCGTTTCCGATATTGCGGGGACCCTAGACGCAACCAGATCCATAACGGCTTCCACACGCAGTTCCCGTCCAATTGCCTCCGAAAACGAAGACACATTGAATCCGATGGCTTCTAACTCAGCTTCAAAGGCGTCGCGGTCTGGATACCTAGCAATGGCTTCCCGTAGGGTTTCTTCCACGCGCTGACTGGTAATTACCACATGCCGTGCTTCTTCGCTGGCAACAATTTGCTTTTCCAGCGCCAGCTTTCGCCGGGCAATTCTTTCCGCCTCGGCTCGGTGGCGCTGATCAAGCTGGCTTAACGGTTTGCCGAAGCGGTCGGCGGCAACCTGCATCATGGCAAACCGACGCATTCTCCGTTCCGGGTTCTGTTCAGAAAATTGATAGTCTCTTTCTTCCATAGCACACACTTAGTCGTTATTTACCATGCATCCCGGCAAGCGCTGTCAAGCACCTACCGAGCATGACAATGCGGATTCCGGAACCAGGAAAGTTCTGCCGTTGAATCGAGCATGGTAGGCCACTTCCCGGTCGACTTTTTTGACAATTTTTTCCACCTCTCCAAGATCGCCGATGCGCACCACGACTTCGCCTTTTACCGCGAGACTGCGGGTAGCGGTCACCTTCTCCCGAAACTCAAATTTGTTCGGAATCCAAGGCTCGCTAGCAGCGATCAGTTCTTCCTCCCGGCATCCGACAGTTCGCCCCGCAGCCAAGAAATGTACACGATAAATCAGCTGATCCTGTAGATAGGTGCCTACATCGTAAACGGCGCCGATCTCGCCTCGGCGCATCAACAAGCTGCCGACATCTTCGCCAGGATAAGTACCGTCGTTGCGGACGTTTCTGATTAGCCGGACTTCGGCGCCGTATTCAAACTTGGGTCGCATGCTTCTTTCTCCGATAGGGCGGACAAAACACCTTAAGCCTGCAGAACCTGATCCAACGGCACAAAAGATGTTTGCGGTTCATGCATATGAAAAACCTTGAAGACTTTTTCCGTGACGGCATCGGACTCGACAAAATCCGTATAGGCTCGGGTTAGTAGTTGTTTGTAAATCTCAAACTGCGCTGCTTCGTTGTCTTCGCTCGGCAGTATTTGCTGCCCTTTGGCGATATAGTCGTGAAATCGTTGAAGTATATGCAGCCTATTTACGCTGACGATTTTTTGCTCGTAAGTGATGCCGAAGTAATCCAAAAAATCCTCTGCGGAACTTAACTCTTCCATCTCTTCGGCTAGCGATAAATCATTCATCAGTTCGTCTCCAGGGTAGTTGACAAGCTAGTAACTGCTTGCTTCGGCGTACTTTTCAGACCCATCTGATGCCTGCCAGTAATGCCGCATGGTTTTCAACAAGGAGGCCGCGCCTAAGCGATCCTGCTCGTCAAGTTCTTTCACTTTTTCCAACATATGAACGCCTTCTTCGAGGTTTCCTGCCCTAAGATTCAAATAACCGGCGCCTTTCAATGCCAATAGATAAAAACGCACCATTTCCATCGAGCGCATAACGGCATAGCCGAGCGCGGTCAGGTTGAGCTGTTGCCAGTTCAGAGTAAGTTCAAGCCTGTTTGCTGCAAGCTGCATCGCTTTGTGTGCAGCAATAAGGGCATTCTCAAATTGATGTTCGTAGA
>JANQMN010000057.1 GCA_028280065.1 Hahella sp. | reverse complement strand
CAGGTTAATGCTGCCGCGCGGTCCGGCTCCCCGCGCGATACCCCCCCATTCCCGGGTGGCCCGGCAGATCCGCACGGCGTAGTCGAGCACTTCGGTATCGGCGGATATTTTCCAGGTTGCCTGCTGCCACTCCAATACCCGCTCCGGATTGACCATTTTGCTGACTCTGGCAAGATAGTCTTCGCTCGCCAGCCGTTGGTCCGTCACCTGACTGACGATACTGATTTCATCTTCAGCCTCGGGAAAGTCGATCAACAGTTTCATCACGAACCGGTCGAGTTCCGCCTCCGGTAGCGGATAAGTGCCTTCTTGCTCGATAGGGTTCTGGGTGGCGAGCACCATAAAGGGGGTCGGCACGGTGAAGGGCGTGCCATCGATAGTGACCTGACGTTCCTGCATCACTTCCAATAAGGCCGCCTGGGTCTTTGCCGGCGCCCGGTTGATCTCGTCCGCCAGTAACAGGTTGGTAAACGCCGGCCCCTTACGGACCTTGAAGCTTTGCGTGGCCATATTGAAAATCGAATGACCGGTGACATCGCTGGGCATCAGGTCCGGGGTAAACTGAATACGGCTATATTTGCCATCGAAGGTTTTCGCCAATGCGCGCACCAACAGCGTTTTACCCAATCCGGGGACGCCTTCCACCAAAACATGGCCGCCGGCAAGCAGCGCGATAATCGTCTGTTCGACAATATCCTCCTGACCTATTACCACCTGGTTCAGCATTTCCATCAACTGATTCAACTCGGCTGTGGTTTGCTCAATAGGGTTTTCTGACGCCGGTAGGTCACTCATATCCGTTCCTTAAGTCGTTGCAAATCTCGTAAAGTCGCGACTAAACGCTGTGGATCGTTGTTGATGGGCCGCCATAGGGCAAGATCGATATGGCTGGCTTGAATTCCCAACTGCTTGCTTAGAAATCGCGTCTGTTCCGCCCGGTCTTCGAGTCGAAAGGTAATTTTTTCGTCGCTAATGGACACCGGCTTCAATACCTGGGGATACTTGCGCTGCAATTGCACCAGAACCTGTTGCCGGGCACGTTCAACGGAAACTTCCAGCTTGCCGATACGCCATAGAAAGTTCGCGCTGGCGTCGATATGTTCCAAGAGCTGGCGCTGGCTAGCCGTCTCCGCATGGCGGATCGGTCCCAATCGCGCCCCACGGTACCAAAGCCACGCCCCCAGCAGACCCAAGAACAGAATTACCGAGAGATCGAAATAACGCCATAACAAACTGACAAAACTGGGAAATTCCATGTTGGTGTAAAACACCATGGGGCCGGAATCCGGTCCGAGCTGCCAAAGCACATAGGCATGGTCCAGGCACCCGATGGCCGAGTTTTTCCATAGATCCAGGCTCGATACCAGGGTAACCAAGCCTTCGCCATAATCGAATTGCAGTAAATGCGCCCAGTCGCTGTCTCCGATCCAGCCGGAAGGTTCCGCATCGGTGGCAATCAGCCTGTCCTCAGATAGAAAATGCACACCCAATTGGGTCTCGTCACCATCGAAATTGAAGGTGTTCTGGGCGAAAAGCAAGGGGCAGAGTTCCTCGCCGGAAACTCCCGCCAAGTAGCCATAGCGGCTGACTATGTCCCAGAGTTCTTCAGTCATCGCATCCTCTCCTTGACGCTCTATGGCCACATTAAAAAACTCAAAAAGCGGGTCGCCGATATTGTCGGCATTGTCGAGAAATGGATTTTTCGCGGTGGCAATCAGGTGACCACCCTGATCCACCCAAGCCAGCAGATGGCCCATGCGGTTAGCGGACAACGAACCATAGGCGTCCACCAGGACAATGGTATCTGCCGGCTGGGAATCGCTGAGAAACTGCATCGGTTGATCGAAATCCCGGAACGAACGCTTGTTACTCAATTCAACCTGATACAGCTCCATCAGTTCTGCCGCTGCCAGGAACGGATTGCGCCGGGCTTCTTCCGTAGGCCCCAGGTCACGCTCGTATTCGATCCATTCCAGATTCTGATACACCAGATACCCGGAGACCAACACCAGAATGCCGAGCAGCACCGGAATAAGAGGTGAAATCTTAGCTGAAGCCTTACTCACCGCCGGTCTCCTGTGCCTGATCCTCTGTGTCGAACACGACCGGCCAGGTTTGACTCAGTTTACCGAACTCGGTTTCCGCCGGTGGAAGGTGCGCGTAAGCCATGGCCTGCCAGGCGGACGTCAAACGTTTAAAATAGTCGTAAACATTTTCGACCCGCAGTTTTTTCACGCGTCGCAGGCAGTCGCCTTCGGTGGAGCCTTTGTTTACCAGCAACTTGTGCCTATGCACCAGCCTGGAAAGACTCGCTCGGTATAGTAGAGCCAAGGCTTCACGCTGCTTTCCCTGTTGCCAAAGTTGTTGGGCAGCCAAGCCGATATCATCAGGCAGCGAGATTTCTCGGATATCGAGATTCAGCACATGGCTCGGCGCCGGGGGAGAGACTTTGGGTTTCCGCGGCCCGATACTCAGTGCCAACAGTCTATCCCGATACCGATAAACCAGGTAAAGCACCATCAGAGTGACGGCAATCCACGCCAGCCACTGAAATATCAGCGCGAGGTTTTCACCCAGCGAAAACCCCCAGGGATCGATATCCGGAACGTCGGAATCCTCCTCGGATTTAGTCAGATCATCCCAGAACTTTGGAATTCTATGAGTTTCAATCCGGCGAAAATCCTCGGAGTTCAATATTTCCTGGATCTGCTCCTTAGTGACAGCAGGTGTTACCAGTTCACTATTGAGGGTTTCCTGCGCGGACAAATCCGGGCTATAGCCAATCCCACAAAGGATTAAAGGCGCCAGGAGAGCAACGACCAGCACTTGTCCGGCATTGGCCGCCTTCGCCTGCATATCCCGAAATACCAGCTCAAGATCCCAGCCTTCGAGAATGACCCGGCGATTGAGATACAGCCCGAACCCTCCGGCGACAAAAAACGGCGCCATCATGGCCATGGCGATAAAGCTGCAAACGGCCTGCAGGTAGTTCGCGGCAAACAGGGTTTCCCACTCCCACTGGTAGGATTCGGGAAGTATCGCAATGCCCAGCGTAACGATACTTAAGGCGATGCAGAGTTCTACGTGAGCACCGATAACGGTCAACCAAAAAGCCACGGATCCTGCTTTATCCCGATGCAGCACCGCAAGTCGACGCGACCGCTCCGCGCCCTTTAAGCCTTCCAACATAGCGACAGGCGTATCGAAAGACCGGCTCGGGCTAAATCTTCGGATAGTGAGGGTTTGGATTAGCTGACGAGCCATCAGACGTGGCGTCATTTTAAGGGTTTCCCGGCGACTGGGGTTTTCCGAGAATACCGCGCGGCTCAGGTAATACAACAAGGGTCGCTCGTACAGTGGCTTGCCCCACCAGAAAACCACCAACGCAATGCTCGCGGTATCAAATAGCAATAAGCAAACGACAAAGAAAGGCAGCGCCGCCAACAGCCAGAGAGAAGCCAGCGGCCACCACCAGCGGCGCGCCATCTGCATTCCCAAATCTGCCGCTTCATAAGCCGAGCGGGGACGCAAGCGGAAGGCCAGGTTAGCGTAGTTCATAGCGCTTGCCTGACCAGGTGAAATAGCAAATCACCAGAATCCACATCACTGCGCCCACAGAATACTTTACCGTAGGCGAGAAGCTTGAATTGGAGGACCAAAAAGCTTCGATAAAGGCGGCGATGACCAGCATTCCCGTCATCCCATAGAGGATCGGCACAACATCTTTCGCCGCATTCTGTAAAGATACCAAGCGGCTCAAACTACCCGGAGCCAATAACGAAAAACCCAGTTTAATGCCCGC
Source organism: Hahella sp. (assembly GCA_028280065.1). GTDB lineage: Bacteria > Pseudomonadota > Gammaproteobacteria > Pseudomonadales > Oleiphilaceae > Hahella. The sequence continues at coordinate 70,814 of JANQMN010000057.1, read as the reverse complement.
CGCGCCGGCAAAGGTTATCGCCGTGATCTCGAAAGCGCCATGGGCGATGACAAAGGTCCAAAACGTGTCCGAGTACCCCAGGTGAGACAAGTGCCCGGCAATTACCCCAAAAAAAATACCATTGAAAATCAAGAAAAAAAGGCTGCCGACAGTGAAAAGTATCCCGGTGGCAAAGGTCCTGAACGCGACGCCGATGTTGTTTTGAATGTAAAAACCAAACATCGCCACATTGGAATCTGCTTCCCTGGCCCGGCCGATATGTTCGGCACCGGGATCATACATCGCCTCATATTGTGCCAACTGATGGCTATCCAACAGATAGAAAACCCATTCCGGCTGCCACAATATCAGCATGATCAACAGTATCGTCGGCAGATACATCAAGGCTGTCGCCAGGCCGACATACGGCATATGCCGCCTCACCGCGTCCGGAAATCCGACACGGATAAAGTCAAACATCCCCGTCAGGGTACTGCTGCGTTGTTTGTACAACAGTTGGTGGCCGCGCCAGTTCAGTTGGTTAAGATACTCGACCAGGTGAGGGGAGTAACCCCGGTGCCTGGCTATCGCGATATGCTGGCAAAGTTGCCGATAGGCAGGCAAAAACTGTTCATGGTGGCCAGTCTTGCCACTTTCCAATTCATTCAGAAGCGCCTCGCACTTCTGCCAAAAATCCCGGTGCCGCGATTCGAAGCTGGCTTGTTTCATGAGACACCGCCTTTGCTGTCGTCCTTGTCATCTACTGCATCAGCGGCAACCGGGCTGGCCGTTTTACCTAGCAAATAAGCCCCCATTTGCTGTAAACGCGCAACCCGCTGAGGCGAAGGACCCAAGGCCACGCCAAGAATATCGGCCAATTCCGCTTGCCGGGATTGGGTCAGTACTTCAGCCCGCAAAGTGAACTGTATGACGGCTTTTTGCTGGTCCGGATTCAATAAAAAATCGGGGGGAATAGGCTCCGCCTTTACATTCTGGGTAGTCGGCATCGGCTCGGCCAACTGGATCACCAGGGTTTCGGCAGCCAAATCGCCCAGTCGTTTGAAGCTTTTATTGCACAGCATGGCAATCAAGCCGAAAACGTAGAAGAAAGGTAAAATATCGGCGGAGCGCAGCAGGTTGCGCAACATCGAGGAGGATAGGGTAATCGGCGTGCCGTCATCTTGCACGACCCGTAGATTCATCCATTTTTTACCGGGAGTGGCGCCACGAGTGACTTCAAAAAATACCGGATACAGCCATTCCAGGACAAAATAACACAGCAGCATGATCCCCGCCCCGAAAGCACCCAGACTGCCAAGCACGATGCCGATTACAAACAACACCAGGCCACGGATGAGAAAATCCGAAAGATAGGCAAGAATCCGCGCCACCGGGCCGCTTGGAATCAGGTCGAAGTCGATGCCTTCCGGCGTTTCTATGGAAAGGAGGGTGTCAAGCATCCTGCGCATTATTTAGATTTCTTGCGGTCGTTTCGGGAGTGGCTTGCGAATAACTGCCAGGCGCTGTTCCACACAAGTTGCAAAATACTCTCCCTATGATTTTATAGTTTCAGCCCTTTTTGCGGGCAATTAACCGACGCAAAGCCTCCCTGGCGTCAGGCCACGATTCTACTGGAACCAACTCTGGTTGCAACCTTGTTGATCAGCGATGAGAGATGGCAATACCCCGGCAATCCCATCTCCGCTATGTCCTTGGCCCGGATGGCGCCAATTAAGCGCAACTGGATTTTCCCCGCAGGAATCCCCATGTAATATAGCAAACTATCTCCAAGAGGAAATGTACAGCCGATGACTTTGCCCAAACCGCTATTCCTTAGAGCCGTGGCTATTACCGCAGGAACTGTCTTGGCTATCTTACCGCTGCTCTTCACGCGTCTGTTGATCGTGGCAGGGGCGGAAGGCTTTGAGTTGGAGATCGGATTGTGGACTAAGCTGTTTTATCTGCCTTATGAGCTGATTTTTCCTTTCTGGGCCAGCAGCTATCTATTGCGCCGTAAACCAAGGTTAAGTTCCTTGGAGCTGTCCTCAAAAACGCTCATTTATACCGTCGCCAGCAGCCCTTTCGTCATTGCATTGTTTACCATCTTAGTAACTCTCGATGCCCGTGGCGATGTGAGTTTTTGGTCGACCCTCGCAACCATGACCGGGCTTGCCCCGTTTCTCGGCGCGCTTGGACTACTCGGTTTTCTGATTACCTTTTTACCCCTGGCGCTGTTCGGCGGCGGAATCTCCTGCCTGCTGGATTTCCTAGTCGCGAAAAGATACCGCCGGGAACTGGAAACCGTGCAGTTTGAGAAAGCCTTCCATGCCCAAACCCTATCCTTCGGCCAACGCTGCAAACTTGGTTGGAAGCGGGTCAAAGGGCGGGTCAAACGCTGGTTTGGCCGCTCGGCAACCAACTTGGATCACTATACCGACGTACAGCTCAAAGAAGAATTCGAGCGCTATCGGTCTCCTATATTCAAGCGCCTGGCAAAAATCGCCGAACGCCTGGCGCAGCAACCTCGTCTGCGCCTTAACTATCAGGCCACCCAATACGATGCTCTGTTGCAGCAAATGCGGGATCAGTTGCTGGTTATCGAACAACGTACGCTGAACTTTCATGAACAACTACGGGAACGCCTTAATGTTGGCGAATTGACCTTTTATCGCTATTCGGGGTCGGTCAAAAGTGTTTATTATGCAGTGATCAGTGAATTGGATGCCTCTTCCCAACGCTTACTGACGGCGATCGATACAGGCGAAACCGGGCCCTTTATCAACGAACAACAACAGTCGCTTCAGGATAACCAACAGGCCATTGAGTCCATCGACGAGCTGGTGGATGCCATCAAGTCCCTGCCGCGTCTAACGGCAAACTCTCCGGTCTCATTGCCCGATGCAATGGAAAATCTTGACGAAATGATTCAGCGGGTCGGCGATTACCGACTACGCTAGTGGATATCTCACCCATGCCAACCGCAGCCAGTACGACTGCAGAGTCCATCGAAATGCGTTTGCAAGAGCAAATTGAATCGATACTGCAAGCACATTTCGAGCAGGTACATCAGCGTGTGCCGGACTTTTACCGAACCCACTTCGCTTCCGGGCGTAGAGTCTTCGCCAGACATTGGCGCTACCGCAAGGACATCCCCAAAGACCTGATCGCATTCCCGCGCAGCGTTTGGAATAGCGCCACACGGCGCATGCAAAAGACCCCGGCTCAGCTAAGCGGTAAAGAACAGGCCGTGCTGGAGGCCATGGCCGACGAACTATTTGCCTTTGAAGAGCTGCAACAGAATCTACTAAACGAACTGAAAACCGGCCTACCCGAATGGCAGGAATGCGAAAACCTTCTTCAGCAACCACTGACTGCAGAACAGGCAGGGATAATCCAGGAATTCCTGCAACAGAAAATCCAGCTCCACAGCCAGACCCGCGAAGGCTCCCGGGATCTATTATTGTTTCTGCTTATCGGTATTGTCGGCAAACAGCTCGGCAACCCGTTGGCGTTTGGCAGCGCACTGGCCACCGGTTCTGCGCTCGCCACAAGTCTGTATATCGCTCAACAAAGCTGGTGGTATGCCATATGGCTGAAATGGTCCGGCGTACCGGCCTGGGTCAGCTGGGGAGGCGCGGCCGGCGGCGTGGTAATTGCCATTGTCATTGCACCTTTGTTGTCACCGGTGACCGAACTCGCCGTGAACCGTATTCGGGGAGAAAAATTCCTGCATCAACTAGTGGCTGAAATTGAACAGCAGAGTTTCCGGATTGGTGGTGACAAACTCGATCAAGTCGGTTTTCTGGCAGGATTCGGTCAATTTATCCCGGATCTGCTTGCCTTGCTACGGCAAATCAAGGGGCACTAACACAATTTCCGGCGCAAGCTAACAGTTTTCTGTTAATCAGCGCACAACGCAATGTTTGGTAACAGTGTTACCACAGTGCTTTCCGGCGGTAACACCTAACCTTTAGGGAAATTACTCAGGTCAACAGGTGTTCTATGTTTAGCGCGTTGTCGATACCGAATGTTTCTGTGGTCAATGCGTTGCAAAACTGGCGTGAACTGCTGGGCGAAGGCGCTGTGCTCGGCGCCGACCAGGCCCAGCGAAGTTATGCCGAGAACACCCTGGCGGCAAAACTAATCATTATGGGCGCCGTTAAGCCCGGCAGGCCAAGCATAGTTATCGAGCGTTGTTGGAGCAGGGTAAACGGCTTGGTTTTCACCCCTATCGCATGAACATAGAGTTCATGCAGCAGTTATGTGCTGAGGACAGTGCTTATTCGAACGCGGTGCGGAAAATTAAAGCCAGCCTGGATCCTAATAACATCATTGCGCCAGGCCGATACAGCCCGCTCCCGGCAGCTAACTGAGTCCTCAGGTTATACGAGCGCCGGGAAACTCGCATTGCAAACGTCAACGGCGGGCGGTCTTTGCAGAACGCCATGAATGGATAGCGCGTCATCCGTTTTCTGGGTAAAACTTCAACCGACACCTTCTGCCGGCTGGATTGTTGCCATGCAGTGCATCTACAATGCAGGTGCAACTTCCAGTCTTCTTGAGAAATTACTGCCATAGAAACAAGCACCCAGATGATACCCGGATTTGGCTCAGCAAACCGTTCCCGCATTGTCGTTACCGGCGCTAGCGGGAAGTTAGGCCCCCACATATGTCTTGCCTTGGCGGATCATTTTGACGTTATCGCGGTTTCCCACACCGGTAAATTGCATGCGGAGCTGGCTGAGTACCGGGTATCCCTGGATCTAACCGACCTGGCCCTGGTCAATGCCCTATTGGACAACATGCAGCCGCAAGCGATTTTACATGCGGCCGCCTTCTCGGATCCCAACAGCTGTCAACAGCAACCGGAAATCTCCTTGCGGCTCAATGCTGCATTAACCAAAGAATTAGCGCAGCTGGCCGCCAATCGCGATATGGGATTCATCTGCATTTCCACCGATTTGGTATTCGATGGCGAACAGGGTCATTACCAGGAATCCGATCCGGTGAATCCCATCAACCTGTATGGCGAACACAAGGCGCTGGCGGAGCAATTGGCCACTGAAGTTCACCCTTGCCCTTTGATCCTCCGTTGCCCCTGGATGTTTGGCAAGCAGAATGGGGGGCAGGGAAACATTCAACAATGGCAGGCGACCTTGCAATCAGGCAGCGGTTTGCTTGGCTTTACCGACGAGTTTCGCTCGCCGGTCAGTTTTTCGGTGGCTGCCGCAGGTATCGCCCATCTCACGCTATCCTATGAAGAAACCCGACGCTCGGTCACTCTCGAAGGAGCTGACATCTATCATTTGGGTGGCATCGAAACTGTCTCCCGCTACCATTTGCTGGTGCAGTTGGCAAAACTATTGGGTTGCGACCCCCGGTTGGTGCATGCGGCTAGCCAAAAAACCCAGATTATGCCCGCCAAGCGTCCGGCAGATGTAAGCCTGGATAGCCGAAAAGCGCGCAATGCAGGTTACAAAACCCCTTTTCTCAGCGCTATTCTGAAATCGACACTCGATTCCTAGCCGCCATATCTGTCAGAGATCAATCCCGGGATGCGTCATTCGAGTGTCACTCTGCTAAACTATGAGTAGGGTTCCTGTATATGTCTGCCTGCTATATGGGCACAACCCGGAGGGCTCTATCGGCAACTTGCCATGGAGGAAAAATTGATCACAACCAGTTGAAAAAATGAAGGCTTAGCTACAGAGTTTTAACCACGAATAATACCAATAAGCCTGTAAGGGTAATCATCATGATCGAGTGTCAAGAGTTAATGACTCACCCTGTTTTTACCTTGCATGAAGATGCAAGTGTTGCTGATGCACGCAGATTAATGCACCAGCGCCATGTTCGACACATTCCCATTGTCGATAAGAAAGACCGTCTGGTCGGCATTTTCACCCAGCGGGATTTGCTTGCTCATATGGACTCCGCCATGTACGGCATGTCTGAAGAAGAGTTGGAAGTACAGGAAGCCGATTTGCCGATTAAAGAAGTCATGTCCACCAAAGTGGCCACCGCCAGTTTACATACGCCACTACGCCAGGCGGCGCTTTTTCTTCAAAATAAACGCTACGGCTGTTTACCCATAGTCGATGGAAAACAGGTTGTCGGGATCATAACCGATAGCGACTTTGTCCAAATCGCCATCAATCTGCTGGAGCAAATGGAAGAGTCTGCGCCCTTGGAAAACGACTGAATGCCCACGCATCGCGCAAACTGACTCCTCGAGTTGCCGGAACGAAAAATTCGGGCAACTCAAAACTGTTTCATCGAAAAACACCCCCTGGCGAGCAATTTATTGATCTGCCCAACCACTGCCAAAAGGTCTTCCAGGTATATTGAGATCAGATTCCTGCCTTCGTCGGGAAAGTTGACAGTCATGACCAAGCTGCGATAAATACAGCTCTAAAAATAATTAGAGCCTAAAGGCCCCTACTTACGCTTACAACACAAAAAGAGACGCACATGAGACTTATACAAACACTGGGCGAATTCATCATTAATCGCCAAGCAGAATACCCCGGAGCCACTGGCGAGTTATCCGCGCTGTTTTCAGCGCTGCGATTGGCGGCAAAGGTGGTCCATCGGGAAATTAACAAAGCCGGTTTGGTCGACATCACCGGCGCAGCCGGTGAAGACAATGTACAAGGGGAAGAACAGCAAAAGCTGGATGTTTATGCCAACGAGAAGTTCAAAACCGCACTGGCGGCCCGTGGCGTCGTCTGCGGGCTGGCATCCGAGGAAGAAGAGAACTTCGTGCGCTTTGAAGAGGGATTGAACCTCAAGGCCAAGTATATCGTCTTGATCGACCCGCTGGACGGGTCATCGAATATCGATGTAAATGTTTCGGTCGGCACCATCTTTTCCATCTACAAACGGATATCGCCGGCCGGTACTCCGGTAACCGAAGAAGATTTCCTGCAGCCGGGTAACAAACAGGTCGCCGCCGGCTACATCGTATATGGTTCTTCGACCATGATGGTCTATACCACCGGCAACGGTGTCAACGGTTTTACCTACGACCCGACCCTGGGTGTGTTCTGCCTATCCCACGAAAGCATGCAGCTCCCGGAAGACGGTATTATCTATTCCATTAACGAAGGAAACTATGTTCACTTTCCCACCGGAGTGAAAAAGTACATCAAATACTGTCAGGTCGAAGACGATGCGACAAGGCGGCCCTATACCTCGCGTTATATAGGTTCATTGGTTTCGGATTTTCATCGCAACCTGATCAAGGGCGGCATTTATCTGTATCCCACTTCAAGCCGTTACCCTAACGGTAAACTGAGGTTGCTGTACGAATGCAACCCAATGGCATTTCTGGCCGAACAAGCCGGGGGCAAAGCCGTGGCAGGTGACAATAAACGAATAATGGACATTAACCCAACCGAGCTGCATCAACGTGCGCCATTCTTTGTCGGTTCAAAGAACATGGTGGAAAAAGTCGAGGCGTTTCTCAGAGAATTTCCGAAGTAGATAAACGTCGGCTGACGTGAACTCCACGTCAGCCGAAGGTGCGCTAGGGGATCAGTAAGCGCAATCGCGGACCGATAGCGACAAAGCCATAGTCCTGGTAAAAGCTAAACGTATTGTCCCAGCGGGAACCGGCCGGTGCGCCAAGCTCCAAACGCTTCCAACCATTTTTTTCGGCATAGGCTCTCGCCGCGTTTAGCAGCCGCTGGCCGATGCGCATGCTGCGGTAATCCGCGGTAACATAAAGCTCTGATATTTCGCCAAACTCCCCACCCGCATATACCGCTGCACAGGGATGTAAGGTTATCAAGCCAACCGCGCGATCTTCATCTTCCGCCAGGAAGCAGACGATTTTCTCCAGACTAAGCAAATCACCGGCGATCGGTTGAATTTTCGCTACATCACCGCCTTCATAGCTTTCCAGCTCCAACTCCGTATAGAGTTGGGTCGCGAGCTGCGCCACTGCATGGGCATCCGCTGCATTTGCCTGCCGTATCTTTACCGGTGTCGTGTTTGTCGTTTCCATAGATGTATCAATGGCAATTTAGTTTTCATTTCAGACGTTGGTATATCACAGCTGCTGGGCTATTACCACGTTAGTATGCGCCTAACCAGCTTTTGGGCGGCCGCTAACGGGATACCAGCAGAGTAAACTCCAGATTGAATTGTCGATTATTTTTACAAACTAAGTATAGGTGAAATATTAATTTATTGAATTTTATAAAGTCTTTATTATTACGCATAGTTCATGCATTAGAAATTTTTGGGAAAATGATCCTCATCCTGAAAGAATTCGAGCTATATTGACTCGATAGAAACGCTACCACTGTAGGAACGAGCTAACTGTTTAATGACCAACAAACTGTTTCTAAGAAAACTAATTCTCTTGAGCCTGTTAGCGTTCTGCGCGAGCACAGTGCAAGCTTTGGAAATAAAAGCGGATAGCAGCGCCGGTTTATCCCTGTCACCACAACCTGAGTCCAGAAGTTTGCTCGGTAACGAGTTCGATCAGGAACTAACCGAATTGGAATCGCTTGAGTTTGACGACATAGGAGATTTATCCACAGACTCTGACAATCTGCTTTCTGACGATTCATTTTCCGCATTGAACTCACCGGCCGGACTCTTCGATGAAAATCAAGATCAACAGTCTACCGAGCGCCCCCAAAGCGACCGGCGCCAGAATAAGGACGCTGAAGACTTTTTTAATTTTGAGGAAGCTGAAGCATCCGAAGCCATGCGTGCAGAATGGGATGAACTCAGGAAAAAGGTGAAAGGCGGCAAGGAAAAGGCTGAAGCAGCAGTTGGCATTGATAGTGTTCGGGAAATGTTGAGTGCCGCGCCTTCCCATGCCGGGACCGATCAACGCACCAGACATACCTTTGATCATGGCTATCAAAGTCAGCAATTCGATCACTATGGTTCTGAACAGGTGCCTACCTTATACAAATTGATGTATAAGATTCTCAATGCCCGAAATGAATACCCTTTGACCTTCTATTCCGTGGTTTTCTTTTTGGCTTTCTTTGTCATTATCAAGTCAGTCTTGCTTGTCGCTCTTAAGTTCCGCTGAATCATAGGGTCCGCACCAGCTTGAATATTCCCTCTACCCGGCCGATGGAAAGCTCCAGTCCATCAGTCAACTGAATAGATTTCCGTAACCGGGTGTCAACGCGGATACCGTTGGTGGAATCATTATCCTCCAATATCCACTGATTGTTTTTATAGCGCAGAGTCGCATGATGTTCCGAGATGCAAGGATCATCGATGGGAAGATCGTTATTTGCGCTACGCCCGATAGTCCAACTTGCCTCATTGAGATTGTCGTGGGCCATCCCCAAAACGATAGGCGGATGCTGGTCCGGATACATCACCAATGCAGCATTAAAACTTCTTTGTTGTTCTGAGGCGACCTGACGAATTATTCGCAACGCTTCCTTCTGCGACCGGCCTCCGGCGAACATCGCATCCTGTTTGCCCAGCGCCCAACTTTGCGGCAATGGAAAAGATTCGCGAATTTGGGTACTTTCCAAGTCGTCGTCATCATCGGCGATGAGAATACAGGCGTCATCATTGGTCTTTGGCGTCATCCTGCCGGCGATAATGGTCATCTCTGACTGATCTTCACTCACCAGGACGAAAGATTCCTCGCCGAACGTCAGCACATCGCCCACCTTTACCTGGGTCGATTCCTCAATCCGTCTGTTATTGACAAATGTGCCATTGGTGGAATGCAAATCCTGCACAAACAGACCTTCGCGTTTCTGGACCAGTCTGGCGTGTTCACGGGAAGGGTGTCCCGCCGTGATGCGGACCTGACAGGACTCGCTGCGGCCAATTAACAAGGACGGACGATTAATACTAACCTCCTCCTTACTTGAAAGGTTTCTTAGTTTGAGAGGTAACGTCATGACAGTTTACCCAGCGGTATTTTTCCTTTGCATATAGTCGTTATTTAAGCAGTGCTCTCTACCGGCTGTAAAGGCAGTCAAAGGCCTGCCGGCAGCGTCTCCTTCTCCCCCCTGTCAATCCGGCATTCGCGACACCCGACTACTACCTCAAGGTCATACCGATTAAGTGCGGGTGACGAGGAGCGCCTAATCCATACTTGCCTGCTAGTATACCCCTAATGAGTATAAGTGCCTGCCCCGGCAGGAATCCACAAAGCAGAATTTAAGGCTCACGGGCGAGCTTAGGCGACACGCTTCTTTCGAATAAGGCATACGGGCAAAATCTAATGAAAAATCTAGAAAAACTTCTCGCAGCGATAGAAAGGCGAGAGACTGACGAAATTTATAACTACAGTATTCCGGATATATGGAACTGTCATGGCTATGAAGGCGCTGAGCGGATTAATACGCCGATGGGTGAAACCATTGTCAATCCGCACAAATTTTTTGCCCATCTTATCCGGGAAGCGATCCTGCCCCTGGCTCGTGCCGATATGGACTATGCCCAGCCACTCAGCAAGGCGAAGCATGTGGATCAAAACAAAATCAATCAGTTGGCAAACTACCGGGGCGGCGATTGGATTAAACGTGCGTCGGTCTATTCCTCACTGATTCGGACATCGACTGCCTGGGACCATGACCGAACCGGCGTCCTGGATGACAGCAACATCTACCACCTAAAGGATACCGGCACTTTCGTAAAATCCATCGCCTTACTCCCGGCCTTGAAGAAAATGGGCATCACGACACTGTATATGCTGCCCATTTCGAAATTCAGTTTGAAGGATAAAAAAGGCGAGCTGGGTTCACCATACGGGGTGTCCAACTTCTTTGAACTGGATCCGAACCTGAAAGATCCGATCACCGAAGACGATCTTAGTTTGGAAGAGGAGTTCAAGGCATTTATCGAAGCGGTTCATATCCTGGATATGCGGATCATGATTGACATCATTCCGCGGACGAACTCTGTGAACTCTGATCTCATTGCCGAACATCCTGACTGGTTCTACTGGATCAAAACAGAAGACCTGCAGGGGTATACGCCGCCGAATGTTCCCGGTCTAGGTTCAACTGTCGTACCCAAGCCGCAATTCCTGCCCCACATATTCAGTTCTGCCGAGGTTTGGCAACATATTGGTAAATTTGTCAGCGATCCCCGCCAATCGAATCCCGAAAAATGGCAGGCGATGGTAGACGATTGGCACCACGGCGATGCCCAGATACTGGACTTGGTGCGGGAGCGGTTCGGCCTGACCGTGGCACCTGCATTTTCCGACCATATCAACGATGTCCAACCGCCTTGGAGCGATGTCACCTTCTTCAGGATGTTCTTAGACCATCCCGCTGCCAGCAAACCCTATTTGAAGGAAAAAGCGGATAGTCTGGCCCCCTATATCCTATTCGATACGATCAAATCCAATCTTTACCCCGGCGATCAGCCGAATCAGCCGCTTTGGGATACGCTCGCCAATGTCATTCCGTTTTTCCAGAATAACTTCGGTATCGACGGCGCCCGCATCGATATGGGACATGCGTTGCCAAAACCCTTGGTACAGCAGATTATCGGCACAGCGAGGGAAATCGATCCCGATTTCTGTTTTATTGCCGAGGAGCTGTACCCGGAAAAAGCCCAGGCAGCCATGGACTTGGGGTACAACATGATTATCGGGCAGGGTTTCTACATGCAACCGCGCATGTGGGAGTTTAAAACCCACGAATATTTCTATTCCTCCAAGGATCTGCCAATCCCGGTATTCGCCAGTGGCGAAACCCACGATACGCCGCGGCTGGCCGCCCGGGACGGTGGCCGCACCACGTCCAAGATGTTGACCATTCTGAATATGTTCATGCCGAACGGTGTACCCTTCATTAACTCCGGCCAGGAAGTCTATGAAGTGCAACCAATGAATACCGGATTGGATTGCAGTCCGGACGAAGCCTACCGGCTTGGCCCGCATAATCCTTATAACGGAAAACTGGCGCTATTCGACAAAGTTATTCTGCACTACCTAAATTATGACCGTTGGGATTTGCCGGACACGCTGGAGAATATCTCCAAGATCCGAAATGCCTATTTGGACACGCTCACGAATCTGCACAACTTTGTGGAACTGTGGTTTGATTCAATGCGTACCCAAGCCGTCGGACTGGGTTATGTAGTCGAAGGCCAGGCCAGCGCCGGAAGAGATAACGCGCTGTTGGTGATTGCCAATACCAATGTCTATGAAGAACAAAACCTTTGGGTGGATTTAAGTAAGATAAGGAACAAGGCAAATAATCAGGCCAAGACTGCCAGGCTAATTTATAGCAGTCACGAATGGCCGAGGGAGATCCGTGAGTTTGACCACCACGGCAATTTAAACCTGTACATGAAACCCGGTGAAGTAAAAGTAATTAAGATGTAATTGCCGCAGCGGTTTTGAATGCCTGAGTGCCTCCTCAGAGGCACTTCTTACCTCATCGCAAGCAACTATTTTTTGTGCTTTTTGGCATTCGGGTTGGGCAGGTCGGTAATGGTTCCGGCTGCCAACTCTCCGGCGAGGCCCACGGTTTCATGCAAGGTCGGGTGCGCATGAATGGTCAGCGCCAAGTCTTCTACATCCGCACCGAATTCCAGGGCCAGGGAGATTTCACCCAAGAGTTCGCCGGCATTGATGCCGACAATTCCTGCGCCGAGCAGTTTGCCGCTGGCTTCGTCGTAAATCAGCTTGGTCCGCCCCTCACTGCGGCCGGCGCCGAGAGCCCGACCGCTGGCGGCCCAGGGAAATACCGCAGTTTTGACCTTGGTTCCCTGCTCCTTGGCTTCCTTTTCGGTAAGTCCCGCCCAGGCGATTTCCGGGTTGGTATAGGCAATGGAAGGAATTACCAAGGGTTCAAAAAATACCTTTTCACCGGCAATGACTTCCGCGGCGACATGGCCTTCGTGGGTTGCCTTATGCGCCAGCATGGGATTGCCGACAATATCGCCGATCGCAAAAATATTGCTGACATTAGTGCGCATTTGCTTATCTACCGGAATAAAACCGCGTTCGTCCACCCCGACTCCGGCCTTTTCCGCACTGAGCTTCTTACCATTGGGGGAACGTCCAACCGCCACCAGAATCGCGTCGAAAATAAGCGAACCTTCCGGCGCCTGCTTGCCTTCAAATTCCACGACCATGCCCCCATCCGTCGCTTCCACTTTCGTGACTTTGGTGGACAACATCAGCTTGAATCGATCCTTGTTGAATTTTACGTAGGCTTGAATCAGGTCTTTGTCAGCGGCGGGAATCAGTTGATCGGCAAATTCGACAACCGTCACTTCACTACCCAGCGCATCATATACCGTACCCATTTCCATGCCGATGATGCCACCGCCGATAACGAGTAGGCGTTTTGGTATTTCCTTCAGTTCCAATGCGGAAGTGGAATCCAAGACCCGGGGATCATCATGAGGGATAAAAGGCAACTTCACGCTTTGGGAACCGGCGGCAATAATCGCGTATTGAAAATTTACTTCGGTTTTCGCTCCGTCTTTATCGACAACCAACTGATTGGGACCGGTAAATTCGCCATATCCCACAACGACTTTGACCTTCCGCTGCTTCGCCATGCCGGACACACCCTGGGTAAGCTTGTTCACTGTCGAATCTTTGAAATGCCGCACTTTGTCCAGATCGATTTCCGGTTTACTGTATAGTAGCCCGCACTCATCGGCATGAGCCGTTTCCTCTAGCACGGCGGCGACATGCAGTAGGGCTTTCGACGGAATACAGCCTACGTTCAAGCAAACGCCGCCAAGGCTTTCATATCTTTCCACCAAAGTGACATCCAAACCCAAATCGGCTGCTCTGAAAGCTGCTGAATATCCTCCAGGACCACTACCCAATACTACTACCTGCGTTTGCACGGATTGATTACTCACAAGACCTCCCGACTAAGTTGACGTTTTGCACACTACCCATGAACCTGCAACCTGTAAATATGACGAAAGTGTTGATTTTTCGCTTGAATTTGTTGTTCAGTAGGCCAGACCTTCGAAGAAAGTCTAAAATTGGTAATGCGTATTATTATGACTAGTGGTCCCAAGTATAGTGAATTTGCTGGAGATTGAAGATTACACCATCGTCCGGCCCATAGGGCACGGCGGTATGGCTGAAGTTTATCTAGCGATCCAGGAGGAAACTTGTCAACAAGTCGCCATTAAAGTCCTATCCAAACGCTTTATTCACGATACCTCATTCGGGTCCCGGTTCCTGCGGGAAGCAAAAATAGCCGCGGAACTCCAGCACGAACACATCCTGCCGGTCTTCGAAGTCAGACAAAAGGAAGATCTCTACTACATCGTGATGGAGTATCTTCCCCATGGCGACTTCAAACAGCGCCTGGAACAAGGCATTCCATTGATAGAAGGATTATGGGTCTTAAAAAAAATACTCTCAGCGTTGCATTACTCCGTCGGCAAAGGATTTATCCATCGCGATATTAAACCGGAAAATATTCTTTTTCGTACCGAGGATTTTCCGGTGTTGTCGGATTTTGGCATTGCCCGTTCAACGCTATCGGAAACCCGGGTGACGGTCACCGGCGCAATTATGGGCACCCCGCAGTATATGAGCCCGGAACAGGCCCAAGGGATGGCTCTGGACGGCCGCTCGGACCTCTATAGCCTGGGTGTCATATTGTTCGAAATGCTGTCCGGCCATTTGCCTTATACCGCCGAGTCTGCAATCTCCCTGGGTTTGCGGCATATCACCGAACCGATACCCACGCTGCCGAAAGAACTTGCTGTATTCCAGCCGATTATCAACAAAGCGTTGGCCAAGTCTCCGGCCGAGCGATATCAAACAGGCCAGGAGTTCCTGGAAGCCCTTGAAAATCTGCAAATTCGCTTGGCAAAACGCGGTCAGTTGCTGAACCGAATCTGCAAGGCCGTGCGTCATACTTCGACCAGTTCCAGCGCACCGAGCGCTAGTTCGCTAGCCAAAACCATGATAAATCCTACGGAGCCTGGGGCAAAAAACGGGGAGCTGCATCCCTATAGGCAAGTAGTCATCCTGCTATTCGGATTAGTCGTGCTGGTAGGAGGAGGCATGTATCTGGCGTTTCGCAATGATCCGGTGACGCCGACCATTTCTTCTGAAACAATCGATCATCAGACCAATGCCTTGATATCCAAGGCTTCAAAAGCCTTGCAGGAAGAGCGTTACTCTGAACCGAGCGGAGATAATGCCCAAGACTATCTGAGCGCCGTGCTGACCATTTCACCAGGCAATGCCGAAGCTGTTAAGCTGTTGGAAACACTCACAACCCATTACTTAGTGGCGGCTGAACAGTTTATCCTCCAAGAAGAGCTTAATAGTGCCAGGAGCTTGCTTACCCTGGCCAGAAAAAATCAGCCGTTTATCAATGATCCCAAGTTGATTGAGCAATTCGAATTTATGTCCTTTCAACTTAGTCAGCAGGAAACCCTAAAGCGCCAGTTGGAACAAACCAATTCGAAGATTGCACAACTGACGGAACAGGCGCGAAGGGCCTGGGACGAAAGGCAGCTTGATGCGCCTCCTTTTGAAAACCCCATCGATTTGGCACAGCAAATTTTAGAACTCGACGAGAACAACGTCTTTGCCAGGCAACTGTTAGATGCCATCACAGACTATATTGAGGAACAAATCCAACTGCAGCTTTCCACACGGCAGCTATCTGCCGCAAAAAGTCAGCTTATGGCCGGAACGCGCGTACCCTTGGCAGCAGACCGTCTGACGGAACTTCAAAAGCGCATCGATAACGCCATCGCGGAGGAGCAAAAACGTTTAGTCGAAGCAGGTAAAAAGGAAATCGCATCCGGCGAAATCCAACAAGCCTACGACCATTATGTAGAATTGGCAGACCTACAGCCAGGAAACCTGGCGACTATGATTTTGGGTGAGTCCCTGAAACAAGCATTGGTTGAAAAAATCCAACGGCATATCGACGCCAATGAAATTTCCAAGGCGCAAGAGGTTTTAGCGCTTGCCCGGCGATTCACCCAGCACCCGTCCCATGCCCTGGGTGACCCTGTCGAACTGGATGTCTTGCAGTCAGAAATTACCGCATCCATTTATCGCATAGAACAAACTAACCAACAAATAGCCGAACTGTTAACGCAAGCGGAACAGGCTATTTCACAAAATCGCCTGGTGGTGCCTCCACAAGAAAATGCCTTGGAGTATTTTTTAAGAACATTGGAGCTGGATCCGGAAAGCTCCCAAGCCTCCCAGGGCGTTGTCGCAGTTGTAAACGAAATCCTCAACGAAGCCCGCAATGCGGTAGCTGCGAATCAACCGCCGGAAAACACCCAAGAAATTAAGCGTTTAGCCGCATTGGCCAAACAATACCGATCCCGGCTTGGCCGGTTCCAAGGGGATATTGCCAACCTGCAAAGGGCAGAGGAAATCGTTCAACTGCAGTTGGAAGCAGAAGCGTTACGAACCGCAGTCAGCGATGACAACCCCCAATTGGCCGACCTGTTGCATCAGATTCTTAGCATTGATAAAGCCAATACTTTCGCCATAAGCCAGCTTAAACGCAGTTTTGAAACGACCTTGGCAAAATTCAATCAAAGCTTGGCTAACTTTGAAATCGCCGCTGCAGAAAGCCAGTTGCTGCGGTTGAAGACCTATGAAATTCAACCGGTGGATATTGACGGGCTTGAACTGCGACTCGCGGAAGTTATCGCCCAAGACCGCACGATCAGACAATTGGCGAATCAGATTAAACAGCAGCTAACAGCGACTGAAAATCGTACCGCCAAACCCTTAACCAGTTTGCGGGAATCGATGGATTTGTTGACACAATTACAGAAAACGTCAGAACTACATCCATTGAACAAGACGGTTCAAACGACGATTGCCGACGCACATGCCGAAGCGATCGACCAATTGCTCACCACCGAAGGCGGTGACTTAAATCAAGCCCAAGCCATTGCCCAGCAGGCGAATACTCAACGCCTAACCAGCAACCGCCTGCAACGAAGCCTAACGCTTTTACAGAAGCGGCTGGATTTCGAAGAGCAAGAACGTAAACGCGTGCGTAATATCGGTGTATTTTAGTGTCGGCGAACAATAAAGTAGTTAACAAATAGCTTCGTAAACCTTTGATTTTGATTGTTCAGAAAACGGCTCAATTAAATAAAGTTGTTAACTTTTCTGCGCCCAACACATGTATCTAGCACCAAATATAACAATGAAGTTGTTAATAAAACGCACCTTTTGGCATTCATTTCCAAACTGCCTAGCAACTCACAAGACGTCAGTCATAGAACTAAGTCCCCTTTGAGACGGGCTATAATCTAAATCACGCGAGCTAATCCTAAAAAATCGCCCAACTACCATTGGACAGCCAATACACAAGCCTCATGAGCTTGCCTCTATTGATGATCAATTGCTAGTTGTTGAGAAAGTCCTAAGATTGAAGATCTCATCATAAAAATTAGGGGTAAAAACCACGGAAACTCATACAGGGTGCTAATCTCAATGCCTGTTGATTAATGCCTCCTAAAACGGATGGACTTGATGATTGAACTAAATACTCTCATAAAAACTAATTCAACGAATTGCATCATAAGGCCATGGATTTTTTCAACCATCAAAGCTATCGTAGTTAATTATTCTGCCCAAAAATAGTGTATAGCTAAATTACTCTCTAAGAACAGCAATTCTCTGGCACGCAATAAGTAACGAGAAAATATATCTGCCGAGCAAAGCCCCGAGCTTATTGTTCGCACACCAGATCAATAAGCAAATAATCTTCCACTAAATCATTTGGGATGATACCCGTGATGAAAGCAGGAATAGGAGAAAGTCACGTGGCCAAGACCCATCATGGGGGAAACCGTAAATGCACTCTATATTTCTCTCAACTCACTTTTGATAAGCCCACAGCATACTGGAGGAGGCTGGACATATGAGCCAGTCAAATGGTTTGATTTCCTTTCTGCGTCACTACGGACCTATCCCCGCCGGGGATAATATGTATGATGAGTTGATTCAAACCGAGATCGAACGTCACGGCATTGATCCAGTCATTCACATTACTCCCGCAAGGCTAAAAGAAGTCCAAGAGAATTTTGGATCGACAGAGCCTCGCAACGTCATCTTGACGGGAACGGCTGGAGACGGAAAAACCTTTCACTGCCGCCAAATCTGGACGACTTTCGGTGGCGATCCTGAACACTGGAACGCCGGAGAAAAGATTGTCTCGCTAACGCTTCCGGCTTCGGGAAAAACATTAACCATTGTCAAAGACTTAAGCGAACTGACACAGGACGAAAAGAACAAATTGCTGGCGAGTCTAGCCGCGTCCCTGGCAGGTAAAGACTCTGACAACATCTACTTGGTTGCTGCCAATGACGGTCAGCTCTTAGCAAGTTGGCGCGATTGGTCAGAAAGTCAAGCTGAAGAAGAACACAAGCTATTCAAAATCATAGAAGACATGCTTGTCGAGGAACGCACAAGAGACAATGCTCTTAACCTGAATCTCTATAACCTCAGCCGCCTTGATGCGTCTGAACATTTTGAAGAACTTATTGAGCAAGTAGTTGAGCATCCGCAGTGGTCTCAATGTGAAGGATGCGACATGTTGAAGAGCGATGGGTCAACAACATGCCCTATCCGAATTAACAGAGAGCGTCTTCGCCACGGAAATGGAGGGTCGGTGTTTCGCAAACGATTGCGAGAGTTGATGAAGCTCGCTCGGGCCAACCGTATGCACATTCCCATCCGCGACTTACTTCTTCTCGGAGTAAATATACTGCTGGGAGACCGCCATAGCGGACAGATTCTACTAACATGCCGCACGGCCAAGAATCGCGCACAGAAAGAAGACTACCGTTTAACAAACCCCTACGCCAACGTGTTCGGAACGAATTTATCCGAGCGTCAACGGCAACAGTATCAAGTCTTCAACATCCTTGAAGCCTTCGGAATAGGACGCGAAACGGATAACAAATTTGATAATTTGCTCATCTACGGCTCGTACAGCGATTCACCGCTCTACACTAATCTTGTGTCCGAAGATACTTATTACGGCGCGCCTGCGTATGAGCCGTATCTACGAGACTACCTTGAAGGTGCGCGAGAGAACATTGAAGCATTCACGCAGGCACTTTCGAGACAACGACAAAGGCTCTTCTTTTCTTTGCCTGACGAAAGCACTCTTGATCCTTGGCGTTTAACGGTTTACCAAGCATCGGGACAGTTTCTGGATTTTGTAGAAGGGTTAAAAAACTGCGGCGACACATCCAGGACGTCAGAAACCCTAGTTCAGGGTCTCAACAGAACATTCTGCGGCATGATGATAGATGACGGGACGGAGCTTTATCTTGCGTCATCAGGTGGTGATGGTAGAGGTCGTATCGCCTCTCTTCTGAATTATGACTTGCCGACAACCCGCCACAGAAGAGACCCCTACCTCAACTTTTCCTTGGTAACCGACGGCGCTACACCATGCTTACAGATCGTTGATCCTGCTGCTGACGGTGACGGTATTGTGGACAGCCTGACCCTTCAGCTTACTCATTTCGAGTATCTTGTCCGTGTCGCAAGCGGCAGTTTACCGGCAAGCTTTTCCCGGCAATGCAACGAAGACTTTCTGGATTTCAAATTAAGGCTGATCAAAAGACTTGATGACCTGATCGGAGAAGAGCCGTTCGGTGATGAAATCAGCTTGCAAGCACTTACCGTGGATGAGCATGGCCGAGCCCATCCCGACAATGTACGGATCAGGGTGGGTTCATGAGTACACGTCTTGAAGCTCCTGCTAAATACAGAAGCGATGTTAATGTCTGGGTTGACGAAGCCATCTGGGGACACCGTCTATACAACGACCAGACACCGTGGCTTGTGTTCCTGGAGTTCCTAGCTATCTTTCAATCGAGAGACGCTGAAGGAAAAGCACTGAAAGAAATCCGTAACGACAGTGCGCACGAGACGTTCACGTATTATATTCCTCGCCTTATTCCACTTCGGCAATTGGTCTTTAACAACCCCCACATTCGATATGTTGAGGACAACCACCAGTCTGATACAGAGAGATGGCAGGCGTGGTTGAAAACATTTTCTACAGACGATGATTTCGGATATCTACAAGACCGTTTTGGTTCATTCGCCCGGCTTTCCCGCGTCGTCGAGTTCTTTCAAACTACAGCAATTGAGCCACACCGCCAACGTCGATGGACCTCTCGCTTTCTATTTCCGTACGGCCCGAACTGCCTATATGCAGATTTACCGGCGAATGTAAACGGAAGTCCCGACAGACGCTTCTTTGCAAGAAGCGGTGAACTGCTTTACCTGATGCTGAACCGTAGCGGTAAGGGAGAAGAACTCGCCAAATCGATTTCCGAGAAATTGCTGCGCCAAGATGAAACTTGGAATCGCGTGGTTCGGGCGCTTTTACCTGACGGGTATAGGATCGACTCAAATTTGGTGTCGAGCACTATTGGATACCTACCTTTTGCCGAGCACCCCGAATACGAAGATCTTGCAGAAACATGGACCCGCCTGCTGAATCTGGACTTATCCGGCGAAGCGTTACTCGATCCATTGATGCGCCTCTCCTCGTTGCACATGCTTTTGTATATGCTCAAACGAGCGAATGAAGAAGTGGGCGACACCAGTGAACCCAAGTTTGTCTTAGAAATCGCTTCACCTCGCCGAACAACACTCTTTGAACTTTCAAAAGAGAATTTCGGTGCGAACCGCATGCTATCGACACGGGCCGTTCGCGCATATATAGAATCTGCAAAAAACGATAAACGCTGGAGTGAAGCACTACAAGCCAGAGCGCCCGCAGAAGCGGTACGCGAGTATCTTACCGAACGCTATGAATGGCAGCCGGACGATGGTCCGCCTTCCGGCGATCCGGATACGATCTTTGATGCCTTAAGGACTTATGCCGAGAAGCGTCATCAGCAGCACGTGGCCAAAGTACACATGGAATGGACAAGGCAAATTGGATTAGCAGTATCACGGCGGGGCGCGGGAACATGGTACTCGCCAGATGATTCTCTACTCAAAGCCCTGGTCATGTGTGTTGTGGATGAAGGCAGGGAAGAATACCACCGCTTTCTCGCAAAACTCTATGACCGCTTCCGTTTGGTAATCGGTGCAAAAGAAGCAAAGAGAGCGTTTGGTACTCTGCCGACTGATCAAAATGCCTTCATGCAAAATACGCAGCGCTTAGAACAGCGTTTACGGACATTAGGATTGCTTCGTCGCCTATCTGATGATTGTGCCTACGTTGAGAACCCGTTCAGGAGCAATACATGACAAGAAACGAACTCATCGCGGCAGTCGCGCTCGATTTTATAAAGGGCTATCTGAATCAGGAGCCGGAAGGCTCCATGCGCTTTTGTATGCTTGGTCTTGAAGCATCACTCGTTCGCTCAATTGCAGAAGCCGTATTGGATGACCCGGATGCATCATCCGATGCTGCGGTAAGAATTCCGAATTTATTTGACCCTGAAGCCACTCTCCCGCCCGAGTCGAGAAGCGATCAGTCTATTACGCACTGGCGTCATTGTCGCTTACCGGAAGGTATACGTGCCGTGCTCTTTGCCGCATCACACGAAGAGCTACAGCGTAACGATAAGAGCGTTGAAAAAATCACAAAAATCGAAACAGACACTCTAAGGGCTCGATATGATGCCTGGGTTGATCAGGTTGGTTTAACCTCGGTATATCTTGATGGACCTAAACGTGAACATTTACTGACCGCCCTTCAGTCGGCAAACAACACACATGCCGCAAGAACCATTGAGACATTCGCAGATTTTGTTCTTTCTATTGCCGAAGGAATTATCACCAAAGGACTGCCTCTACAAAAAGCCATTGATAACGCCCTTCCGAGCTTAAAACTTCCACGATATTCAGGTTACTTTGATCGCATACCAGAAAAAAAGCGCAATTCAACCAAGGAATGGGACAAAATATTCAAAAGGCTGCATAGCAAAGTCCGTCCTCTTCTGGTTCAGGAAACCGAGAAAGGTGAGCCGATTCCAAGAGAACAATTACGCACGAACTTCGATGACATTTCCAAGCGCCTGGACGAGTCAGAACGCCAAGCCATCGAAACATTTTTAGAGGCCGATTTGCGCATTGATGATTGGTCAGAAGCGCAAAAAGGATTGGTTGACTTGGATTGGCGATCTGTCTCCGAACTTTTTGAAGGAATTACAAAAACCTCGGCAACGCCTTTGGGCGAAGAAACAGTCAAATTCTTTGACGATGAATTTGACGATTTACTTGAGGAAGAGGAACGGGAGCTTCTTTCGAGCGATTTTCCGAGAGACCCATCGGACGATTTACAAGACTTTTTTGAAACACACCGAGAGCACTTGGCGCGTGATAAAAAGTTGTCTGGAAAATGGGAAAGATACATATATCGCAATCCCCAAACGTATCATGACTTTCTGGTTGGTTTACTGGATACCCTGGACAGCTTGCGCCGAAGAGTTAGTGACGACGATTTAACCGAAAAAAAATTATCAATTCGCATCCCCAACGCTAGAGAAAAAAGCTTTTGGCGCGGAAAGAACCCGAAGGTAGCGCGGTACTTTGCGTTCCGATATCGGGGGCTACAAACCATATTGGGAGATAAGGTCGAATTGGATTTCGGAAAGTTGATAGAATTTTACTTTCCACAAACCGATGACGATCTTGCTAAAACAACATCCGGATCTAAAGAAGCTCGATCCATTAAATTCGAAGCCATACTCGACCCCAATGGTGTAAAGGCTAAGCTGATCTTTCACTGGGAAATGCCGGTTGACGCGATTGCCACTGCCATGCCGGATGACGTATTGAATGTTGCCAATGATGAAGAGCAGCACGCACTATTGCCTACGGCAGACATCGCTAGACAATCCGTCAGTGCAAAAGGAAGCATTCAGCGCATCGCATTGAATGATGTGAATACAATCCGCGATGTCACGAATACGAATGATGGAAAGCTTGTTGCGCCGAATAAGCAAAGCGGTGATCGAAGCGAAGCCTTTCTGACTAAATTGTCCGAGCTTTCCGGCCTATTAGGCACAGAAGCCACAAAAATTATCGGCGAAAGGTTTGAAGCCTTTCGCCTTGCTTATTCGGAGGCTATTCGTAACTGGGTCGTACCGGGAGGTCCTGGAATAAGTTCAACTGCGTTTTCTCAGCAGGCGATTGAGTATGACGGATTACTTGTTGCACTTGTAGAACAGGCAAGCAATGACCTCGCCCGAGAAAATCTTTGGCAGGAAATTCTGCGATTTGGTGTGGCCAATGTTGGTGCCGGGAGTCCGGCAGCCATCGTTACACCCTGGCATCCTCTGCGCCTTGCCGAGATTCATATCAAAGCCTGTCAGGCCGCAAAACTGATATACGATGTCCTTGACGCGGAAGAAGATGATATCTTCCGTGCTGACCTTCTGTTTTCTCAGGTTCAGTTCGAGCTGCTTGCTAACTATTACCCCGAAGTCTGTATCGGCTTTGATCGCGATCGGCCGATACTCCTATCAGTGGCAGACACATCTTATGATTATTCGCTAGCAGAACCTCCTTTAAGGAGTAACCGACAGGACGGGGACGACGCACTAGATATTGAACCAGGTGTCGCCGCAAAAGCCTTTGGCAATGCCGGAGAACAATATTTAAAGCTTTTGCCTCACGAACGTAGCAATTTTTCAGTGGTTCTGTATAACTCCGAATCCAAGGCTTTACCAAGTGCTTTGGCATCGGAACTATCCAGCAAGGTTGAACAAGAGAATCAACTGCAATGTGATCTTCTGCTTACGCACTCAGAGCCTAAACGCATTAGACGGATTTATGAACAACAGAATGTCACCGTAAACGAAGAATCCGGTTCGGTCATGGCTAGTGAGGCAGCTAGGAATTTTCTTTCCAGACTGCGCGTAGGATTTCTTGATGCAGCTAAAATCCCGGAAGACGAGAATGATCGTGCAGCCGATTTGGTGGCTCTTCAAGACGTTGTAGCCAGGAACGCTCAACTCGTATGGAAAAGAGCACCCGGTGACAGGCATCCCGAATTAAGCACCCACGTTCCGGCGCGCTGGTCACGCCGTCGCCCAATCGGCCTAGCAGATACGGCCACATCCGTGTATTTGGCCTGTCCCGTACAGCCGCAACCGGGCCAGAGCTACCTCAATCTCATTCAGGGATTTTTGCAGGGGGACAATGCTCTACCGGGTAATGTGATCCCTGCCCGCGAGGTCAACTTTAGAGATGGCGATATCGGCAACGTTTTCACTCAAACCCACAAAATCGGTGAATGGGTTGTAAACTTTGATGAATTGGTTGACCGTCGCCTTCTGAGTAATAATGGGGTGCGGGTAATTCGTCATATTAGAGATCGGCAAGTAGACCGGAATATCGTCGTCTCGACCACATCTAAACCCAAACTTTTGCGTGTCCTTCTTAAAGAACGGCTCGACAGGATCGATCCTGCTATCGCCTCTGATGGTCAGACGGTAATTGACCAATTCATTGACCGAGCCAATAAACTCTCTGGCCAAGTGGTTATCCGGGCCGCTCGCTATGGCCATTACGCTAACGAGTTGCTTGGCATCGTTCTGTCTATGGAGGAGATTCGTAACGGGCTTGGGGACCTTAATCTGCCTATAGGCTGGTTTTTTCTGGATGACTTTGCATCCTGGTTCGGACAACGCGAAGAACAAATCGCCGATATAATGGCCATTGCCCCTCGTATCGTGGATGGTCAGGCGGTTCTCAAAGTGGCGATATCGGAAGCAAAGTTTGTAAGTTCTCGCGGGTACAGAACACAGGCGAAGAAGTCCGCCAAGCAACTTGAAGAAACTGTAGCACGCTTAGGACGAGCCATAGATCCCAATCACAAACGAATAGATCGTGACATTTGGCTAAATCGAATAGGCGACTTCATGATTGAAGGCATGGAGCCGTTTGACTCCACTTTGATGAGTGGTTGGGACTTACATAAGTGGTCAGACGAAGTCAGGCAGGACAAGATACCGATACAGCTTGTCGGTTTTTCGCATGTTTTCGTTCACGATAATGACGAGTATGTCGATAGTGGTGACGCGACGCCTCTAAAAGGCATGCCTCATTGTGTACAACAGGTATTTGACAAAGCGAAAGTCGCAGGAGCATTCCGCTCCTTTGCTAACAATGCCAGTAGGTCTGAAGAGCAATCACAAACCGAAGGTAGCACTTGGACTAATGCACTTATTTCAACGGGAGTCGCTTCAAAAACTCAAGAGCAAACCACGAATACGCAAACGAACACATCCTCTGTCGCACAAACCCAGCCCCCAGAATCAGAATCTGTAGTAAGTGCTAAACAAGATCGGACAACCCTAGCCGAATCGGCTACGAGTGTCCCTGCCCCAACGGACAATAGCACATCATCTCAGAACGAGCATGAAATAGAAGAAACTAATTCCGAGGTTCCAAAGGAATTGCTGGATATGTGGCCTTCACGGCAACTTGCTGAATGGGTCAATGCCGGAGCTGCTTCCGAGGAAGACGACAAAGACACGAAAGCATGGCTGGACAATACAGTCAAAGCCCTACAAAGAGCGCTACGGGGTTATGAGATGACTGCTGAGCTGATTAGTGCAAGGCTAACCCCAAATGCAGCACTTGTTCGATTCAGGGGCTCAGACGACCTTACCGTACCCAAAGTGGAGAAGAAACGCCAAGAACTACTCACATCCCATGCTGTTGATGTTATAAATGTCCTTGCTGCTCCGATGGAAATTATCATCATGGTCAAACGACCGCACAGAGCAATTTTGCGGTTACAGGATCTTTGGAGAAGACGGCAACTTCCTTCAACAGCAGCGGAGTCGAACACGAGTTTGCTCCTGGGCGCGAAAGAGGCTGACGGTGAAATTCTATATTTAAATGTCGGCAACGAGTTCGGTGGACATCAGCCACACGGTCCCCACACTCTGATAGCCGGTGAAACCGGGAGTGGTAAAGGGGTATTGGTTCAGTCTCTGCTTTTGGACATTTGCGCAACCAACTCTCCGGAAAAAGCGCGCATCCGTATGATTGATCCCAAGGCCGGGATTGATTTTCCCTGGCTGCGCAATATGCCACACCTCGATGGAGACCTCATCACCGAGCAGGATGAAGCCATTCATGCTCTCGAAGAACTGGTGGCCGAGATGGAAAGAAGAAACCGCCTTCTTGCGGAGGCTGGTGTATCCAAGCTTGACAACTTTAATCGCAAAGTCCCATCATCCGAGCAACTCCCACGAGTTTGGTTATTCCATGATGAATTAGCTGACTGGATGATGATTGACGAGTACAGGGATGCAGTGGAATTGAATGCAAGCCGTTTGGGTGTTAAGGCGCGGGCAGCAGGTATTAATCTTGTGATGATTACACAACGTCCCGACAAAGATGCTCTGCCTATGCAGCTCCGCGCCAATTTAACAAACAGACTCGTGCTAAAGGTTGCCGACAAGAAAAATTCCATGCTGGTTCTAGACGAACTCGGCGCTGAAAAACTGCTGGGGCGAGGCCATCTGGCTGCTAAACTGTCAGGAGAAGGCAGAATAATTCTAGCTCAAGTGCCATTTGCGCCGGAAAGTGAAATTGATTTACTGGCTAGTCTAATTTTAAGAGCTTGGTCTAACTATCAACCTATTTCCAACCCATAATCTGAGAGATTTAGAATGGCGAGGTGGAATTCCAGTCAACATTCAATTGCTGACATAAGAGAGTGGTTTACACTGGGAAGGTTAGAACTAAAGCCTGATTTTCAAAGAAGACCGGTTTGGTCAGCTCCTGCTAAAATTATGCTTATGGACTCCATATTAAAAGGAATTCCTATCCCAAAAGTATTTTTATCAAACCAAATCAAGGATGAAAAAACCTATCGAATTGTCATTGATGGCCAGCAGAGAATAAGGGCTATTCTAGACTTCATTGGTGACAAATACAGGCTTAACTCCCCTTTTGAGGGACCCAATTCGGGTTACAGGTTCTCTGAGCTTGAGAGAGATGTAAAAGATGATTTTCTGAATTACCAAATTGATTTCAACGAGGCCTTGAATCCAACTGAAGAAGAAATAAGAGATGTATACTCGAGGGTAAATAAATACACGTTTGCTCTAAATAAGCAAGAACTTAGGATAGCAGATTTCCCAGGTGATTTTTGCGATCTATCAGAGAAACTTGCTTCGGATGATTTTTTCTCCAGAGCAAACATTTTTACGCCTGCCAGTCTGCGGAGATATAGTGATGTTGAATTTATATCTGAGCTACTTATGGCGCTAGCAGAAGGAGTTAAGAGTAAGAAAGGAAATCTAGACAGCACCTATGCAAAGTATAGTCATTGGGATAGCAAGCATAAGAATCAAACCGAGAAACGATTCAATGAGTCTCTAAGAAATTTGGATAGAATTTTTGATAAGAGCCTACCAATCTATACAACAAGATTTCGTCAAAAGTCTGATTTTTACTCACTGTTTTTGGCTGTAGATAAATTACTACAGGAAGGTTATTGTCTTTCAGGTGAAGGCTTAAAAGGTTTAAGAGACGACCTCAAGCTGCTCAGCAAGCATATTAGGCCAGAATCTCGAATTGAGGCTTTTATGGAATATGCTGTTAAATGCGTTTCGTCCGCGAACACGAGCTCTAGTAGAAAGTGGCGCCAGAACTTCATTTACTCAATAATTTCTCCTGCTTATAAAGCTCCATTAGACGCCCCACACACAGCCAACTTGTTCTACAAGATTTTAACTGATCTCAACATTAAGCATCCGACGGATCGAAGAACTAAAAGAACGCCTAGCTGTGAGATCTGTAATGAGCATATTGATGTAAATAGTAATGAGGCGCTTATTGCGTGGAAAAAAAGCGCCTCTTGCCATCACTTAAGTAATTCATTTTGGCTGCATACGACGTGTATTGCTGATCAAAATGATTTTATTTTACTTTCTAGGCCTTCAAAGAATGAGCAGCTTGATTTTCTTTGATCAAGAATCGGCCAAAAGAGGCTATGCTCTTAGAATCGCAGGCGATATCATCGGCGTTAGTGACGAAAAATATGATTTGGACGAACATATTGATCGTGGAGGTAACGCAACAATTTTCAGGGCGCAAAGCCGGTCTACTGCTGAGAATGTTGCCATTAAATTTCTTCTCAATACATCCCATAAATTAAGAGCCAGATTTCAGAGAGAAATCTCTTTGATGGGAAAAATTAACGAGGAGCATTTCATAAAAATGTTTGACCATGGGACAGTCACTGTTGTTGATAGGGATAAAAAAAGGAAAAAAGTACCATTCGTTGTAATGGAGCTAGCCGACTGTAATCTGTTGGGTTTGCTAAGCTCGAAGAGAGATAAAATAAGCTATGAGATCTATGCCTCACAATTTCGAGGACTAACAAAAGCCTTGTCTGAACTACACAAGCACGCCTCTCATCGAGACATAAAGCCAGAAAATATTTTGGTGGCTAATGACAGGTGGATTTTGGCGGATTGCGGATTATGTACGGCGGTAAGTGAAGAAGAACCAGGAGATTTAACCGGCGAAACTAGGAATATTGGTCCTAAATTTTGGTTATCCCCAGAGGCACACAATAGAAGATTGGGTTGCCAAGATGTGATCAATGAAGCTTCCGACGTTTTCCAGCTGGCAGCGGTTTTTTGGTTGGTTGAAACAGGAAGGCAACCATGTGGAATCATAACGAAGGAGGATTGGTCGGGCCCGGAAAAACTGTTTGAGCTCTTGTATAGAGCTCTCTATCATAACTCAAATAAGAGACCAAAGAATGGCGAAGAATTTTATAATGAATTGTGTGATGCACTAGTATCATAAAAAGTTACGCAAACTACTTGTGGCAAGATAGACAAATTTTCGATTTCCCGTATAGGTCATCAATATCTAAAGGCTCACTGTTTGAACGTAGAGGATTAAGTTGGGTCGTCTTTATCTGCCTTGCAAGGCGACGTTCATGATCTTGTTTGATTTGATCCACCCTTTCAGGCTTAGAAAGCTCGTCCAATGACTCCCCTCGACTCCAGGTAAACGGAGAACCGTGATCAACAGCGTTCTTCTCATAGGCTTTAGCTTCTTCAAACGCCTCGGGATGGCGTTCCATGAGTCGCACCCACTCGATTTTTTGTTGATAGAAACAAAAAGTACACCCGCTGCGCGTCCGCCATGAGTAATACTCTGGAAGTCCGAGCCCTGCTCCCTCCAAAATATCTAAGACATCGGCTTTGTCAACGCCGGCATCTTTGAAGGGCAGTTTCACAATCAAATTTTCGTCTTTTGATGCGTAGCCTTCTCGGTACTCTTCATCAGAGCGAATAGCTACATAGCTGTAAATTTTCATTCCTTCCGCAAGCATTGGACGAACCCATTTTTCGAAGGGTTTTAATTTTAAATCTCGCGTACACCAACGAGTTCTTGGAGAGGGTAAAAAGTTGTTGTATTGCTTCAACCAATAATCAAAATCACGATCTGGATTGAGCCGTAAAATAGTTTTACCAAGAAATCCCTCCAACCGCCCGAGATATTCGTAAACCTCTGGTAGCTCCTTCCCTGTATCCGTAAAAAAGTACTCGATCTCAATATCTGGGTAATGTTGCCGCATGTAAACCGCAAGCGCAGCACTATCTCGACCGCCAGACAAACCTAAAACGTGCTTCTCCTCGACACTCATACTCTACGCGACCCTACCTTTTTCTGTTACCTGCTTCTTTTCTTCGGGAGTATTCATGTAACGAGCGCTCAGTTCAGCCAGTGCCGCAAGGATAATCTTTCGGTTTTTGCTATCCGTTGCATCAATCGTTTTCGAGACCTGCTCAATAAGCTCGTTAATTGCCTCTCTGTCTGAATCAATGACATCAAATTCTTCTAACAGCGGGGCAGGTCTGCCCTCCATACCGACTAAAACAGCCATCGCTTGGCGTTTTTCTGGGCGTCCTTTTATCCGTGTGAAAGTTTCAACCCTGAGAAATTTCTGAGCCATATCCGCTAGCTCGATAGACGCTCGATCCATATCCGGATCAACCCAGTCTCTGGGCGGCTTATTTGCTGCAAGACTTGCAATGCCCTCGAAACCTTCGTCATCTCCCTCAAATTGAGCCAGACGCCCGACAAAAGCATCTAAACGGAAATCTCCGGCAAGTTCTTTAACATTCTCGGCCCGCTCACGAAGCTCCAAGAGAGACTGACGTGAAAGGTTAGGGACCTGTAGCTCAGCAAGAAGCATATCCCTTAGCCTGTGAACCATAAGAGGATATGCCTGAACCAACTCCTGCAATCCTTCCTTCACTATCAAGACGATATTTCGGATTTCGTCTTTGTCGGAAATATCGGCGTTTTTAGAGTTGGCAAATGCCGGAATATCGTCAAACAAAAACTTGTTCGGGTCACGCGCGCGTTTAAACATGTCGCGGACTTGAATAGCTCTTGCTGACAGGCGCATTGTGCGTTTCGTCCAACTCGGGAGTTTTTCATAGATCGCCACGAGACCACGGGCGACATCAATGGACTGAAGAAATTTTAGTTCGTTTTTCTCATCAAGGTCTCGCACCACATCGGCCATATCAGAAAGCATACGACGTGAAAGCTTATTCAGGTCCATCCAGCGCAGTTGGATCGTCTCGGCATCTTTGGCCATATACTCTACATCGACGTCATCAAACCGCGCGCGGAAAACACCTTCCCTATATATAGCAAGATTTTCCCGTTGAGTGAGAATGAAGGCGGCCGACAGAACCGGCATTAATCCATCTTTGATCCCGTATGGCTGTTCCGCCCAGAGGGCATAAAGCTCTAATACGGCAACCGAACGCTTTTTATTTTCCTTTATGTACTGAATGGCTGCATTCCAGGCAGGAAATAGCCTGTATGTATCAGTCTCATCATCGGAGGGGGCGACAAAGCGCCAACAACCGTCTTTTGTTTCTGAGTACAGCCCTGTGGCTTCCAGCAATGAGGCGTAAAGTCCTCCTTCTGCTGGATAGCCATCAATACCCAAACGTGGCTCGCCCTCTCTTGTGATCATGTGCCTCAAAAGAGCGTTTTGCCCTGCAATAGCGCTACCAGAAGGCTTTTGCCTGTTCAGAAGCTCATTGTGGAGTTTTGGACATTGATCATAACGCCTTTCTGCAAGATCGGAGGCGAGGCTATTCAGGTCTGACTGGCGATAGTGTTTTGTAGAATGATGTTTGCGGCACCATTCGGCCCTATCGAGGGACTTCGTAAGTTCGGTCTCCAATTGTGCCTGCAAGTCCGCAAGCCTAGCCGTTACCTCTCGCCGGGCAACAGGATCCCCCGCTAGTTCCGGATGATCATTATTCACCTTATCAAGCGCCAATAACTCGCGTGCCAACATTACGACCGACCAGGCTCGTGGCGAATAGCCTGCCACGATATCCCATTGATCGCTCAACTTAGCTGCATCTCGGCAAAGCGTCTTAACGTGCTCTTCCTGTTCGCCCTCGGTCGGCACCACAAGCAGGAATTCGCCTATGACGCCATTCTTGGGGTTAAAACGAGTCGTCACATCTATGACGTCTTTGGCTGGCGTGATATTCACATCAAACCACCGCATAGCGCCGGTTTCATGATAGTGGCGTTTAGCCAGAATGGGTTGCAACCCTGCCAATGATTTGAGTGCGTCAAAATCAAGCTCATCAATTTCATCGAGCGCAACGCCTACGGCTTGATCGATATTGAAGTCGCTACCGGCAAAAATTGCATGTGCATCCTGGAACTTCTTGAAAATAGTCAGGGACCATTTATCCAGCCTGTCCAGTGCAGCCTTAAGATCCTTCGCACTGACACCAGGAAAGCATGTCCGAATGAGCCCAGAACTTGGAACGAGACCGGAGCGCTCTTTAAAGAGATCAACCACGGCTATCGTTTTTAGAAGGTCAACGAAAAAACCGTCGCCTCCCAAAGCTTCACAGCGATCCAATGCTTCTGCAGCGAGTGCCCAACGGTGACCATCCGGCGAGGCGAGAATGGAAGGCTCCAGATTGGCGCGCAAGTAATCCCATAGTTTTGAAGGTTTATAGAGGTCTTTCTCATTAGCCGAACGTAAGTAATCTTGGAAGCCGTGCGGTTCTGCCGAATTGAGAAAACCAAAAATGCTGCGCTGGTTTTGACCAAACCGGCGACGGGAAATCGGTCCGAGCAGGCAGGCAACAACCGGATGAAGCGGCCAACAATTTTTTAACATCTCCGCTAGACGGTCGGCATCCTGTCTGCGGTCCTTTCGAGCTATCTTGGCAACAGCTTTGGATTGATCCTTAGAGCGAGGAACTACCTTATTACATTCAATCGCACGAGATATCAAGTCTATCTGTTCTTCACCGATTGTGTTGACAGGCAAGTCAACAAAGCGTCCCTGGATTTTCGCCCATTCATCACGAAGCTCGTGTGAAAGTCGATGTGCGTATTCGTCAAAGGCTTGGTGCAAAACACCAACGAACAAAAAACGGCCATTGCTTCGGGAGGCAGCCTCTGCGAGTTGCTGGAAAATGTAAACATCCGAACCATCCTGTGCAGCCGCTTCAAGGAATTTCCCCATTTCATCTACAAACAGGACTAAGCCGCCGTGTGTCTTAGGCTTGCTCCTAGCTACACTCATCAAGCCGTTGATGACATGTTCTTCGGTCCAGCTACCTTTGGGGCGACGGGGTACGTATCCTGTCTCTATTAGAGCTTCTCCCAAAACCTCGATGGGATTCTCTCTGCGGCCTACAACGGGCAATATACGCCAACCTTTTGAACCCGTCGGCAGCGCCTCCCACATGGCATTGGTGAGCTTAGGTCCAAAGACTTTTGCCGCCTCTTTCTGTAACTCCTGATTGCCATTGAGTAATGCACTTAACGCGACTGCTAGACTAGACTTGCCGCTTCCGTAAGGCCCTGTCCACGTAAAAGCGCCTTGTCCGGTTTCCGAGACATGCCGTGCCATGGACATGAGAATGTCAGCGGAAGATTGCGGACAGATGAATCCATCAAGAGCATTCTTATCGCCCGAATCCGTATCAATGCGAATGGATTTCTGAAAACGCCGGGCTATCGTAACCTGATCAACTAATGCCACTATGCCGCCTCACTTTCATTTGAACGCTCAAAGTCCTTTTGAACAAAATCTAACGCACTGCTGAATTCAAACTCAGTGCTGCGCACAACTTGCTTTAGACCAGCAGTCTCAGACCATCGCAGTGCATTATTTGTGACGTTATCTATTTGGGATAGCCTATCAGCAACATCATTCTCATCAAGCAAAAAGACACGTCCCGGCGAGCCCGGCTCATGCGCAATTGCTTCAAAAGAAAGAGTTGAGGATGCAGGCGAGAACTCTTTCCAAAATTCAAGCAAGGCATAGACGAAGGTGCCGTAACCTAATGTGGTCTTTTGGCCGCGAACAAATCTGAAGTCATCACGTTTTGATACGGGCTTGATCAACCCGAGTTCGGTAAGGGGACATTCAAGAGAGTCATCTCGTCCGACTTTTGCGGATGGCGGTTGCGCGGCATATGTGCGAACAAAACAAGCTACATCATTTTTTACCGTAGCTTGTGCTGCGTTGGGCCATTTACTTTTAAGCCTCCTTATGAATGTGTCTCGTTCAAAGGTGACTGCCGAGTAATAACTAAATGCCCAATACCATGTTGTCTTTTTTTTCCACTCTGTTGCCAGCTTCCAGTGAATTAGCCACAACGAATTTGGAATTTCCAGATAAGGATCAACCCCCTCGTCTCCGAATATCATTTTACCCAGCGGCGTGGTCTTGACATGATTGGTGCCCGGCGACTCCTCAATGATACCCGCGACAGAAGCCCAATGACGTATAGATGACACCATATTCTTACCCACACCAAAGTGTGCTATCGCATCGTCACCCCAACACAGAGGCTTATTATTGGTGTCTTTCTCCGTTTCGGACACCCGGTCATAGCACTTCTTTAACCAACCGTACCGCAGAGGAAAAGTTTCATGGCCGGAAAATTGAGGTTTGTAATCTTTTTGGTCGAGTGGTCCGCGAGCCATGATCTTTTTTCTCCTGGATGATCCATCCAGGAGACTCTAATATAGAGCATGTGCTATGGTCAATGTCGATCTGGAAGCTTCCCCCCAGAAGAAGGTGGAAAATCTCAAGTGGTTAAAAATTAACTAAAAACTACGTATAATATTGATTTAAAATGGATAATATGAAGACGCTGTATTTTGACTTTCAGGCAACCACACCCGTTGCTGAGGAAGTTTTACGTAAAATGCGGCCATATTTTGCCGAATCTTTCGCCAATCCGCACGCCTCAGATCACGTTCTTGGCTGGAAATCTGCAGCGGCTGTCGAGAGTGCGGCGCAGCAAGTTGCTAGCCTCATTGGTGCTGACGCAGATGAAATCATCTTTACGTCCGGTGCCACAGAGTCCAACAACCTCGCCATCCTCGGTCTGGCAATACGAGCCGCAATGGCCCATACCCCACGAAAACGCATTCTCCTGAGCGCCATTGAACACAAGTGTATTCTCTCGGTGGGACGCGTCCTGGAGGAACAATACGGCTACGCAGTGGACTCTATTCCTGTTGATCGGAACGGCCACGTCATATCTAGGGAGCTGGAGAGACTGCTCGGAGACGATGTCCTCCTCGTCTCGATCATGGCCGTGAACAATGAAATCGGTTCTATACAGGATGTAGGGGCACTTTCCGAGATCATCGGGAAAACAGGCGCGGTCTTTCATTGTGACGCAGCCCAAACCCCAATAGCTGTGGGCATGGAGGATTTGGCGATTCATACGGACATGATCAGTCTGTCCGGGCATAAGATGTACGGCCCCAAAGGAATTGGTGCTCTTTATATTCGCCGCGGTCTTCAGGACGACATTGAGCCGCTGATATATGGAGGCGGTCAGCAAAACGGCCTTCGGTCCGGGACATTACCCACACCATTATGTGTCGGCATGGGAGCCGCCGCCGAATATATCAGATCGCCTGAAGTATCAAAAAGACGCAAGGAGCTTCAAACGCGCAAGGATAGATTTCTCGACATGCTTTTAGCATTACCTTGGGGGGGGCGATTATATGGCAATGACGGCCAAAATCGACATCCCGGAAATATATCCATTGGCTTCCAAGGATTCAACGCGCAGGATGTTCTCGGAGCACTACAGCCTCGCTTGGCCGCCTCAACCGGCTCGGCCTGCACATCGGGTCTTCCTGAGCCATCTCACGTCTTAAAAGCGATCGGTCTGACAACGGAAGAAGCAGAGTCGGTTATTCGATTTAGCCTTGGATTTGAAACGAGTGACCAAGAAGTCGATGAATCAGTCAAATTAATCGATAACACACTAAAAAAGCTTTACACCAATTCTTCCAACGGAAAAGGTTAGCCCTGTAAGACAAACAATATATGCAAAAATAACGCAAGAATCTCAGCGAGATGTTTTGCTCGAACATTCTTTGTATAAGAATTAGGGTCTTCGACGATCGGCTTAATAAGTTGGTAATATGCTCAGAAGCGAATTCAAAATTCTTGTTACCTAAATTTTTGCGTAATTTGCGGTATAGCAAACTTGCATCAATGAGTTGAACTTTACCTTTATGCGTCTGGTTGCATGATAGGCGGCTTGTTTATGTACCGCGTTCGATCCAGTTCACTATTCGCTGTGCCCATGGTGCGATAACCTCTGGGGGCAAAGCCCCAGAGTGTTTTGACTGAGGATGGGGTATACCTTCATATGTCTTTTCACCTAACTGGTCTTTGAAGTAATCAGTTGGCCAGCCCAAAGACTTCTTCATAATACGTTGAAGTATCTGTTTCTCATTCTTACTTACCCAGCCCGGTGAGGAATTAAGCAACATAGTCGAGAGTTTCGCTGCACCATCGGAGGTATCTATTTCCAGCAGTGCATAAAACTGGTGGCTGAGCTTCAGTTCAACATTCGCTAAACGACGAGGATTTTGCGTATCTGTCATCCAGTGCTTTTTGCCATCGCTAAGTTTAGGAAGCTTTTTGTCTCTTTGCAGACTAACTTAAAACCATGTTGAGCAATTAGGCAGTCGACAAATGGTTGCAGGAAGAGCGCTACCGACAACGTGCGGGACCTCGGCGTAAAAGTAAACTCGACCCCTATAAAGACCAGCTCTTGGGCTTGCTGGAGAAGCATCCCTACAGCGTCACCCAATTGTTTTATTAACAACTTTTTTGTCTAGTTAACAACTTTATTGTTCACCGACATTTAGATTAACCCGATCAAGCGCTATCACTCCACCGTCACGGACTTGGCTAGATTCCGCGGCTGATCGACATCGGTTCCTTTGATCAACGCCACGTGGTAACTCAGTAACTGTAAAGGAATCGTGTAGAGGATCGGCGCAACGATTTTTTCGCAGGTGGGTACGTCCAGCACCTTCATCGTTTCATCGCTTTTGAATTGCGCGCCTTTGTCGGCGAACACGTACATTAAACCGCCGCGTGCACGTACTTCTTCAACATTGGAGTGCAGTTTCTCCAACAACGTATTGTTAGGTGCAACCACAATCACCGGCATTTCGGCATCTATCAACGCCAACGGGCCATGTTTCAACTCACCGGCGGCATAGGCTTCCGCATGAATATAGGAAATTTCCTTCAGTTTTAACGCGCCTTCCATCGCGATGGGATATTGATCTCCGCGCCCCAAAAACAAACTATGGTTTTTATCTGCAAAATCTTCAGCCAGGTCTTGGATGGCGTCGTCCATATCCAAGGCGCTTTCTACCTTCGCAGGCAGGGACTGCAGGGCCGCTATAACTTCCGCTTCCACGGCCGCCGCCGAAGCGTTGTGGCGGGACAGTTGAGCAACCAACAGCAACAATCCACAAAGCTGTACGGTGAAGGCTTTGGTCGATGCCACACCGATTTCCGGACCGGCTTTCATCATGTAGGCAAGATCAGACTCACGCACCAGGGATGAACCCGGTACGTTGCATATAGCCAAACTGGCTCTAAATCCCAGTTCCTTGGCGAGCCTTAAGGCAGCGAGCGTATCGGCTGTTTCGCCGGACTGGGACAAGGTTACGAATAACGAATTTTCGTGGACGACCGATTTCCGATAACGAAATTCCGAGGCGATTTCGACGTTGCAGGAGATCCCGGCGTATTCTTCGAACCAATAGCGGGCAACCATCCCAGCATGATAGCTGGTGCCGCAGGCGATTATTTCCACGTGCCGAATGCCGGTCAACAATCTTGCCGCGTCCTCGCCGAACGCCGCCTCAGCTACCCGGCCATTCACCATGCGGTTTTCGAGGGTGTTTTTTATCGCGATTGGCTGCTCATAGATCTCCTTGAGCATATAATGTTTGAACTGTCCTTTATCACCGGCATCGTGTTTGACGTCGGACTCTTTTACCGGACGCTCAACCGCTTCTCCATTTTTATCAAAGATCTTCACAGACCTGCGGGTAAGCTCCACCACGTCCCCTTCTTCCAAGAATGAAAAACGCCGGGTGACCGGAAGCAGGGCAAGTTGATCGGAAGCGAGAAAATTTTCTCCTAGTCCATAGCCAACGACCAAAGGGCTACCGGATCTGGCCGCGACTAGCTTACCCGGCGGATTCGGTTGAATTCGCCCTGTTCGGTAAGCAAGGCCATGCCAGCCGAATCATAGCCTCGATATTCCAGACGCCTCAGTCCTTCCATCAGAATTTCCGCAACATCACGCTGTGCAACAGCCCCAACAATTCCACACATAGTTTGATTCCTTACGATTTCTTTGGGCGCTGCCAATTATCAATATTGCGCTGCTTGGCTCTGGAAATCGCCAATTGGTCGCTTTCCACATTGCGGTTAATAGTAGATCCCGCGCCAATAGTCGCTCCATTTCCCAGTTTAACAGGCGCCACTAGTGCCGTATTTGATCCAACAAAAACCTGGTCGCCGATTTCGGTAACAAACTTGTTTGCGCCATCGTAATTACAGGTAATGGTTCCGGCGCCAACATTGACTTGCTTTCCAACCTTCGCGTCACCGACGTAGCTCAAGTGATTCACCTTGCTGCCTTCACCGATACGGGCTTTCTTGATTTCGACAAAATTACCGACTTTGGCTTTATCCGCCAATTCAGTGCCCGGTCTGAGGCGCGTGAAGGGACCTATAGCCGTGTTTTTTCCAAGATCGCTACCGTCGAGATGGCTAAAGGCTTCCAATGTCGTGCCATCACCGATTCGGCAGTTTTTTAATACGCAGTTGGGCCCGATTATCACATTTTTCCCAAGGATCACGTGGCCCTCGAAAACGCAATTGACGTCAATGAAAACATCCTGATCGGTTTCTAACCGGCCTCTTATATCTATTCGTCCGGGGTCCGCAAGAGAAGCGCCGGCGACCATCAGTTCATTCGCCTTAGTTGTCTGGTAAGCACGTTCCAAGGCAGCCAGTTGGATTCGATTGTTTACCCCTTCTACTTCGTAGGTGTTGGCAGGTTCCATAGTGAATATATCAACCTTATCCGTGACCGCCATGGCGACTATATCCGTTAGGTAGTATTCACCCTGGGCGTTGGCGTTGGATAATTCGGGTAACCATGATTTCAGCAGTGCCGCAGGCGCTGTCATAATGCCGGTATTAATTTCCCGAATCGTTTTTTGCTGTGGATTGGCATCTTTTTCTTCAACGATCGCCTGCACTCGGCCTGCGGAATTTCGAACGATTCTGCCATAACCGGTCGCATCGGGCAGGCTTATGCTTAGTATGCCCAACTTACCCGAACTCTCTGCAATAAAATTCTTCAGGGTAGCCATACCGGTTAAAGGTACATCACCATAAAGCACCAGTACCTGTGCGCTATCAGGAATACTTGGCAACGCTTGGTCCACCGCGTGACCGGTGCCTAATTGTTGACCCTGATTCACCCAACTTAGATTTTCGCCAGATAGACCCTGCTTAACCAACTCGCCCTGATGGCCGTACACCAAATGAATTTTAGCCGGTTCAAGCCGGGAAGCCGTATCGATGACATGCTGGGCTAACGGCTTATGCGCTAATTGGTGCATGACCTTCGGTAGCGCCGATTTCATACGCGTTCCCTGGCCGGCAGCCAGAATCACCACGTGCAGTTCCATGTTCACTCCAATTGGGAATTAGATAGGTTTTCGCACAATATAATCGAGCACAAATAAAAAGGGGAGATAATCCGGCTGGAAAATCTCCCCTCTAAAGCGTAGTTAATCTTAATTAACGCTGCAATTGCTTCCGCATTTGCTGAATAGTACGCAATCTCGCGGCAGCTTCAGCCAACTGCGCGGCAGCACTTGCGTATTCGAAGTCACCTTCTTTATTGGCCAATGCCTTCTCTGCCTCTTTCTTGGCTTCCATAGCGGCAGCTTCGTCCATGTCTCCAGCACGCTGGGCACTGTCCGAAAGAATGGTAATTATGTTGGGCTGCACTTCCAGGTATCCGCCTGACACATAGAAGACTTCTTCCTCGCCACCTTGCTTGATCACTCTTACCGGGCCAGGATTCAGTGAGGTAAGCAACGCTGCATGACCGGGCGCAATACCTAAATCACCTTCAATTCCTGCCGCGACGACCATCTCGACCAGTCCGGAAAACAGCTCTTGCTCAGCGCTTACGATGTCGCAATGAACACTCATACCCATGGTAAGCCTCGTTCTGTTGAGATCACGTTACTTTTTCTCGTTCGCTTTTTCGACCGCTTCTTCAATGCTGCCGACCATATAAAATGCCTGTTCAGGCAGATGATCGTATTCGCCGTCCAGAATGCCTTTAAAACCACGAATAGTGTCTTTCAGCGATACATATTTTCCTGGCGAACCGGTAAATACCTCCGCCACATGGAACGGCTGAGATAGGAAACGTTCGATTTTACGGGCGCGGGCAACGACCATTTTGTCATCTTCCGACAGTTCGTCCATACCCAAAATCGCAATAATATCCTTCAGTTCTTTATAGCGCTGCAGGACACTCTGAACCCCTCGGGCGACGTCATAGTGCTCTTGACCGATAACCAAAGGGTCCAACTGACGGCTGGTCGAGTCCAGAGGATCGATCGCCGGATAGATACCCTTGGAAGCGATATCACGGCTGAGTACCACCGTGGCATCCAAGTGCGAGAACGTGGTGGCCGGAGAAGGATCGGTCAAGTCATCCGCAGGTACGTATACCGCTTGAACGGACGTAATAGACCCGGTGCGCGTAGAGGTGATTCGCTCCTGCAAGACCCCCATTTCTTCAGCCAGGGTCGGCTGATAACCAACCGCCGACGGCATCCGGCCAAGCAGTGCGGATACTTCAGTACCCGCCAGGGTGTAACGATAAATATTATCGACGAACAACAGTACGTCTTTACCGTCGTCCCGGAATTTTTCCGCCATGGTCAATCCGGTCAATGCGACCCGCAAACGGTTTCCAGGGGGTTCGTTCATCTGGCCGTAAACCATGGCCACTTTGTCCAAAACGTTGGACTCCTTCATTTCATAGTAGAAGTCATTACCTTCCCGGGTCCGCTCACCGACACCTGCGAATACCGAAAGCCCTGAGTGCTCCTTCGCGATGTTGTTGATCAATTCCATCATGTTTACGGTTTTACCGACGCCGGCACCACCGAACAGGCCGACTTTACCGCCCTTGGCAAAGGGGCAAACCAAATCGATAACCTTGATCCCGGTTTCCAGCAATTCGGTACTGGCGCTTTGATCGGCGTAACCCGGCGCTTCGCGGTGAATCGGAGCCCGTTCCTGCTCGCCGATATCGCCTTGCTCATCAATCGGATTACCGAGGATGTCCATAATACGGCCAAGGGTTTCCGTACCTACCGGTACCGAAATCGGCGCGTTGGTGTTTTCCACCTGCAACCCGCGCTTCAGGCCTTCGGTACTACCCATGGCGATTGTTCTTACCACACCATCGCCCAACTGCTGTTGTACTTCCAGGGTGGTAGCGCCGCCCTCTACTAGTAAAGCGTCATAGACGGCGGGCACAGTATCGCGCGGAAATTCAACGTCGATGACCGCGCCGATGATTTGTACTATTTGTCCGCTGCTCATTGTCAGTCCTCACTGATATATAAAACTTTTTGCAGTATCCATAGATACCTAACAACCTAGACCGCTGCGGCGCCGCCTACGATCTCTGAAATTTCCTGGGTGATTGCCGCCTGGCGAGCTTTGTTGTACGCCAATTCGAGATTGTCGATAATCTCACCGGCGTTATCGGTAGCGCTCTTCATCGCAATCATCCTTGCAGCCTGTTCACAGGCGTTATTTTCCAATACGGCCTGATAAATCTGCGACTCGATGAAACGCATCAATAATCCATCCAGCAATACTTGAGCATCAGGTTCGTAGATATAGTCCCAGTGCCTTCTGATCATTTCATCTGCCTCGGCAGCCGGTAGCGGAAGTAACTGAGCCACTGTCGGTTTTTGCGTCATCGTGTTGACAAAGCGATTGTGAAGCAGGTAGAGACGGTCAATGTTGCCGGATGTAAAGTCATCCAACATGATTTTTACTGCGCCTATCAATTTTGACAGAGCCGGCTCATCGCCGAGATGACTGACCGCCGCTACTACATTGCCTCCGAATGTGTTGAAGAAAGCCAACGACTTGTTGCCGATAGCGCAAAAATCCATTTCAACGTCTTGTTCTCTCCAGTCTTTAATATTTAAAGTCAG
Source organism: Hahella sp. (assembly GCA_028280065.1). Classification (GTDB taxonomy): domain Bacteria; phylum Pseudomonadota; class Gammaproteobacteria; order Pseudomonadales; family Oleiphilaceae; genus Hahella. Next base: position 29,245 of record JANQMN010000057.1, on the reverse strand, counting down.
TTCCCTGAAAACGTTAATGTTGAGTCCTCCACATAAACCCCGATCGGTAGACACGACGATGTAACCGACGCGTTTTACTTCACGGTCTTCCATGTAAATATGTTGGTACTCAGGACTCGCATTGGCGATGTGATTGATCACTTGCAGGATCTTATCTGCATAGGGTCGCCCTTCAGCCATACGTTGCTGAGCCTTGCGCATTTTACTGGCAGCGACGAGTTCCATCGCGCTGGTAATTTTTTGCGTGCTCTTAACACTGGCTATCTGGGTCTTAATCTCTTTTCCAATGGCCATTATTCACTGCCTATAGTTGTTCAAGCTCTTACCTGAATGTATCTAAATCTCTTCGAGAGTAGTTTTGCCTACCAGGTCTGAGTGGATTTGAACTTGGTGATTAATGCCTTGAGATCACTAGCGATATCGTCGTTGAAGTCGCCTTTCTCATTGATTTTATCAAGTATATCCGCACATTCACTACGCGCGTAGGACACAAGGGCAGCTTCAAAATCGACGACTTTATTCGCCTCGATATCATCAATAAGACCTTCATTGGCGGCAAACAGTACCATACCCATCTCTGCCACCGACATAGGCGCATACTGTTTCTGTTTCATCAACTCGGTAACCCGTTGGCCATGCTCCAACTGCTTCCTGGTGGACTCGTCCAAGTCAGAAGCAAACTGAGCAAACGCGGCCAATTCACGGTATTGGGCGAGAGCCAAGCGAATACCGCCACCCAGTTTCTTCATTATTTTGGTTTGCGCTGCGCCACCCACCCTGGAAACGGAAATACCCGCATTCATCGCCGGACGAATACCGGCGTTAAACAGACTGGTTTCCAGGAAAATCTGACCATCGGTAATAGAAATCACGTTGGTGGGTACGAACGCCGATACATCGCCGGCCTGGGTTTCGATTATAGGCAATGCCGTCAGGGATCCGGTCTGATCTTTCACTTCACCGTTAGTGAACTTCTCTACATATTCGGGATTGACCCTTGAGGCACGTTCCAACAGACGCGAATGCAGATAGAAAACATCCCCCGGATACGCTTCCCGGCCTGGCGGGCGACGAAGTAACAGGGAGATTTGACGGTAAGCCCAAGCCTGCTTGGTCAAATCATCGTAAATAATCAGTGCATCCTGTCCCCGGTCACGGAAGTACTCACCCATGGTGCAACCGGCAAAAGGCGCCAAGAACTGCATGGAGGCCGGGTCAGCGGCACCGGCTGCAACCACAATGGTATGGTCCATCGCGCCATGTTCTTCCAGCTTCCGCACGACGTTGGCAATAGAGGATTGCTTCTGCCCGACAGCAACATAGATACACTTTACGCCGGTACCTTTCTGGTTGATGATGGCATCAATCGCAAGGGCGGTTTTACCCGTTTGACGGTCACCGATAATCAGCTCGCGCTGGCCTCTTCCGATAGGCACCATGGTATCAACCGATTTGTAACCGGTCTGCATGGGTTGTCCAACCGACTGCCTGGCAATTACCCCTGGAGCGATTTTTTCGATGGGATCGGTAACTTTACTCTCAATTTCACCCTTGCCATCAATGGGTGTACCCAGGGAATCGACAACGCGCCCAAGCAGTTCCTCACCAACGGGCACTTCCAAAATACGTCCGGTGACTTTTACTTTCTGACCTTCCGCCAGTCCTTTATAATCACCCAACACGACAGCACCTACCGAATCACGCTCCAGGTTGAGCGCCAGACCGTAGATCCCGCCTTCAAATTCAATCATCTCACCGTACATGACGTCGGCAAGTCCATGGATCAACACGATGCCATCAGAAACGCTGACGATAGTTCCTTCGGTTTTGGCTTCCGTGGAAATATCGAGTTTTTCGATACGTTTCTTGATAATGTCGCTGATCTCAGATGGATTCAGTTGCTGCATGCCTTTATCCTCAAAACCTTGTGTTAGATCAGGAATCTTTGACCTGTAATCAGGCCCCTAATGACTCGACCAATTTATTTAACCGACCGCGAACCGACGCGTCGATGACCAAATCACCAGCACGTACCAAGACTCCTCCAATCAAAGCTTTATTGACTTCAGAATGAAGGTTAATCTTACAATTTAGTTTCGCTTTCAATGACTCGGCCAGTTTGGCTTCCTGATCCGAATTTAGCTCGAATGCTGTTTCAACAGTGACATCTACTGTGGCTTCCTGCTGTCTTTTTAACCTTTCAAAAGCGGCTGCAATTTCCGGAAGCAACAGCAGTCGTTTATTAGTGGCCAAGACTTTTACAAAGTTTTCCGCAGGTCCGGATATCTTGCCTTTGGCGATATCCAATACCAACTGACCTTTTTGCTCGGCTGTCAGGCCCGGATGCTTGATCAATAAAAACAGATCATTATCCTGCACAAGCGTCGCTGCTAAGGCGAGCTGCTTTGACCACTCGTCAGTCTTTTTGTCACTGAGCGCGGCGTTGAAGGCCGCTTTCGCATATGGCCGGGCTAAGGTAGTACTTTCCGCCATGATGCGCTCCTTCAGAGTTCATTTGCCAGTTTGTCTAACATCTGGCTGTGTGCTTTAACATCGACGGAGGCTTCCATTATCTTTTCGGCTCCCGAAATAGCCAAAGCAGCGAGCTGTGACCGCAATTCTTCCTTGGCACGGTTGGTTTCCTGCTCGATCTCTGCCTTCGCTCTGTTCAGCATTTTTTCGCCTTCTGCTTGGGCAGCAACTCTTGATTCTTCAATCATCTGGTTGGACCGTTTATTCGCCAACTCAATAATCTCATGAGCTTTCTGCTTGGCTTCTTTCAGTTCTGCTGCAGCCTTATCCTGTGCCAATTCAAGATCTTTCGCGGCACGATCAGCAGCTTGCAAACCGTCGGCTATCTTTTTTTGCCGTTCGCGCAGCGCTGAGATGATAGGCGGCCAGACGTACTTCATGCAGAACGAAACGAAGATGGCAAAAGCAATTGCCTGCCCAAACATCGTTAAATTAAGACTCACGTTTGCACCTCTTACTAGTTAGTCGTTATCGACTGTTACTGGCTGTTTCACTTCTAGCTGGCAGCGGGCAATAGACCGATAAAAGGATTGGCAAACGTGAAAAACAGGGCAATACCGACCGCGATCATGGTTACCGCATCCAAAAGGCCGGCAATAATGAACATTTTTGTTTGCAGCATCGGAGCAAGTTCTGGTTGCCGTGCACTGGCTTCAAGGAACTTACCACCGAGGATGGCAAATCCGATTGCAGTTCCCAATGCCCCGATGCCAATTAGCATTGCAACGGCAAGTATGGTCATGCTTACTACAGTTTCCATTTTAACTCCTAGTATTTCTTTCGTTGGTTTTCAAAGTTGTTGGATACAGCTTAGTTTTGGTTGTCCCTATTACAGTGAGCCAAAGATTCTTGGCACTCTGGCGTTTGTCACCATCAGTGGTCTTCGTGCGCCATACTCAGGTATACGATGGTAAGCATCATGAATATGAATGCCTGTAAGGTAATGACCAGAATATGGAAAATCGCCCATGGCACCGATAACATCCATTGTGCATAGAAGGGCAAAAGCGCAATCAAAATAAAGATTAGTTCGCCTGCATAAAGGTTACCGAAAAGACGCAGGGACAATGAAATCGGTTTGGCGAGTAAGCCGACAGACTCAAGCAAGAAGTTGAAGGGTATGAATTTTTTTCCAAAAGGCTGAAGTGTCAACTCGCCAACGAATCCGCCGACCCCTTTGACCTTAATGCTATAAAAAATGATCAGGAAAAATACGGAAAGTGAAAGTCCGAAGGTCGCGTTAACATCCGTTGTCGGTACGATTTTCATGTACTCGACACCCAACACCGAAAACAGAAACGGCACCCAATCCACCGGAACCAAATCCATTAGATTCATGAGGAAAATCCACACAAATATGGTCAACGAGAGTGGGGCTATAACATCGTTTTTGCCATGAAAACTTTCTTTAACACTATTATCGACGAATTCGACAATTGTCTCGACGAAGTTTTGAAGGGGGCCGGGAACGTCGCTAGTTGCGCTTACCGCAGCTTTTCGGAACAACCAAAGGAAGAGAATTCCGAGGCCGGCAGACCAGCAAAGCGTGTCTACGTGAAAAGCCCAGAAGCCCATTTCTTGCGCTTCCTTCGAACTATGGGCAAGGGTCCACATGGATTGTTCGAGTACCGTCCCATCCGCCCGCTCGTATCCTGCAGGGAGTTGGCCAAACGTCAGATTTTGCAGGTGGTGTTTAATGTAGGAGGTTGCGGTAAGTGTTTCGCCTTCTGCTGCCATATTACCTTTCTCGAACCAAAAGATGTTAAATATACGTGTAATCCGGTTTTCTGATCAGAGAGTCATCTCTCCGAACGGCTGCTATTTAACCGAGGTCTGTTTCTCGACCATCAGAAGCGGCGCAAGCCAATGTACAACCTGTACAATAAAAAAAGTCATAAACAAAGACAGGGGCTCAAGTGGCTTCACATACTTAAATGTCAAACCGAAAAACAATGCTGTGAGACCCAGCTTTACGGCTTCCGCTTTGTAGAAACTATTAACAATTTTGCGCGCAGCTTGGGCGCCCTGATATGCGAAGGTACGGTAGGCAAAATAGGCATTGGGAATCAAGCATATGATCCCACCTAGAAGGGCAGAGTAGCCATGCACGCCGGACAAAATCCAAAAGGACATGGCAACCAAAATTGTTACCGCCAATTGCGCGATGATTACATTTTGAACGGGCGGTCGCTTAATCGAAGCGCGCACTGCACTGGTCAAAATAAATACTGCCGTGTATTCGAGTGATATCCCAACGGATAATCACTAACTCGTGTTAACTGCAGGTGAATCCTGCTACTTGTATATTGCCCCCGACCTAAGCCAGAGAGGTAATCCCAAAGACTTAAGCGACCGAGATTATATGGTGTGAATCTGCTGCGTTCAACTACCTGATCGGTAATAATGCCTATATTCCGGGCTTTTCTTCGGAAAACCGGAATTTTGTCGGCTACTGAATGTGCGCCAAGATGCCATCTAATTCATCCAAGGAATTATATTGGATGACCAGCTTACCCTTGCCCTTGGCGTTGTAGTCGATTTTGACACTGGAACCCAGTTTTTCAGAGAGACTGTCTTGCAGCCGGCGCACATCGGCATCGAGCGTTTTCCGTGCTGCTTCCTGGGGTTTTTCTTTCGCCGCCTGAATTCTTCTGACCAAGGCTTCTGTCTGCCGAACGGACAAACCTTTACCGACAATCACCCGTGCCGTTTCCGACTGCTTGGAATCGGCCAGAGTCAGCAGCGCCCGGGCATGCCCCATCTCCATATCGCCGCGTTCCAACATAGTTTTGACATCATCGGCCAGAGCCAGCAAACGTAGCAGATTAGTAATAGTAGATCGGGACTTCCCTACGGCTTCGGCCACTTCGCTCTGGGTCAATTCAAATTCATTTTGCAGACGTTGCAGCGCCATCGCTTCTTCGACGGGATTCAGGTTTTCCCGTTGAATGTTTTCAATTAACGCCATGGCGATAGCGGCTTCGTCGGGGACATCACGAATAATCGCGGGAATAGTATCCAACCCGGCGAGTTGGGAAGCGCGCCAGCGCCGCTCGCCGGCAATGATTTCGTAGGAACCCTTGGCGATTTCACGCACCACTATCGGTTGCATCACCCCCTGCTGTTTAATCGACTGGGCCAGTTCCTCCAGGGCTTCGGGGTCCATATCGCGACGTGGCTGGTATTGGCCGCGTTGAATCAACTCCAACGGCAACTCTTTTAGTACCTTATCCTGGGAACCTGTTGATTCCTCCTCACGGTTTTTACCGCCGGTCAATAAGGCATCGAGCCCGCGCCCCCCAAGTCCTCTTTTTTTCATACGATACCTGTGATGTTCTAGATCCTGTTTACCTAGTTGTCATCCTGAAACCTCCGTTGCCGGATGACAACTACCTAGGCCGGCTCGGCCAGTTTCGCCGCTTGCTTCCGTTTACGGATGATTTCCCCGGCCAAGGCGAGATAGGCGATGGCTCCACGGGACGATTTGTCGTACTTAAGGGCGGGAATACCGTGGGAAGGCGCCTCGGCCAAACGAACATTGCGCGGAATAATGGAACGATATACTTTATCGCCGAAGTACTCGGTAATTTGTTCCGATACATCCAATGTAAGACTGTTACGCGGGTCGTACATTGTCCGCAGTAATCCCTCGATTTCCAACTCCGGATTCACTGTTTCCCGAATCTGCTCGATGGTGTTCATCAAAGCGGCCAGGCCCTCTAGAGCATAGTACTCACATTGCATGGGAATCAGCACGCCATTGGCGGCAACCAAGGCATTGACCGTAAGCATATTGAGCGAAGGGGGGCAATCCACCAGCACATAATCGTAGCTATCCAGGACACCCTTCAGTGCATTCCGAAGCCGGTACTCCCGGCCGATCTCATTGATCAGCTCAACCTCGGCGGCGGTAACATCGCCATTGGCGGGGATAATATCGTAGCCGCCGTTTTCTGCAAACTGAATAACTTCATCTGCTTTCCGGCGCTTGGTTAGGACATCGTAGACCGAAGTCTCCAGGGCGTTTTTGTCGACACCGCTTCCCATCGTGGCGTTTCCCTGGGGATCCAGATCTATCATCAACACTTTTCGACGGGTTGCCGACAAAGACGCCGCAAGATTTACGCAAGTGGTGGTTTTTCCGACACCACCTTTTTGATTGGCGATGGCCAATGTTCGCGCCATATCTGTCTCCCGAAGATGCAATTCAAGTTAAGCAGGTTGATAGGAGAGAATGATCAGGTGCCGCTCGGCATCACAATCCGGAACCCGCAATTCACCGTCATACAGAATTCTATAAGTATTCGGCAATTCGCTCATCTCCTTTTTCGGATATACACCCTTCAACGCATAAAGCAACGTCTCATTTTGTTGTCGGTGGTTCAAGCCAAGCAGGTGCTGGCAACCCTGGGCAAAGTCCGCTAAGGTCGCAAATGCACGGGAGGTAATGCCATCCAATCGACGATCCGCCGGTAACCCGAAGTCCTCAAGCCGGCAATGCGCCACTTCGATATTGGCAAGCTCCAGCGCTAACTGACATTGGGTTAAGAAGCGGGTTTTCTTGCCGTTACTGTCCAACAGAATCCAGTGACTATCCGGTTTGGCAATCGCCAGGGGTATTCCCGGCAAGCCTGGTCCGGTGCCGACATCGAGGAAGGCTGTGCCCTGCAGATGGGGCAGCATTGCCAACGAATCCAACAGATGCCTGGAAACATGTTGTGCCTGATCGCGAACAGCCGTGAGATTATAGGCGCGATTCCATTTGTGTAGTAGCGCCACATAGGCTAGCAATAAACCTTGTTGGCGCTTTGTCAGACAAATATCGAGCTTGGCGAGACCGGCGCTGAGCTGTTCCGCCTGCCGCTGTTCAGTTCCATTATCCATCGATTAGGCTGATTGCCGCTGCATTGCTCCGTGTTTCTTAAGATAGACTAACAACAAAGAAACAGCCGCCGGCGTCACTCCGGGGATTCTTCCCGCCTGCGCCAACGTGGCAGGCCGCACCTCCTGCAACTTCTGCTTGATTTCATTGGATAATCCGGCAATGTCCGAATAGTCGAAATCACTCGGCAAGGCCAGGTTTTCATTGCGTCTCAACTTGGCGATTTCTTCCTGCTGGCGGTCAATATAGCCCGCATATTTAACGTGAATCTCGACTTGCTCCGCCACTTCAGGCGCAACATCCTTGCACTCCGGGATTACCTGGGTAATTTTGTCCCAGTTCATTTCCGGTCGTTTCAACAGATCCAACAGAGAGTATTCGCGGTTGAGTTCAGTTCCGACCAGTTTACTGACCTGCCTGGCTTGTTCGGATCCCGGCTGAATCCATGTCGAGCGCAGCACTTTCTGTTCTGCTGCTATTGCTTCCTGCTTCACATTGAACGCCTGCCACCTTAGGTCATCGACAAGACCTAGTTCGCGGCCTATTTCCGTCAACCGCAAATCGGCGTTGTCTTCCCGCAATAACAGGCGATATTCGGCACGACTGGTAAACATCCGATACGGCTCTTTCGTGCCCAGCGTAATCAAATCGTCCACCAGCACACCTATGTAGGCAGTATCGCGGCCGATCACCCATGGATCTTGCTGTTGCGCCCGCAACGCCGCATTAGCACCGGCCAGCAAGCCCTGGGCGGCCGCTTCTTCATAACCGGTGGTACCGTTGATCTGGCCGGCGAAATAGAGATTTTGGACGAACTTGGTTTCCAACGTCGGGTGCAAATCCTGGGGATTAAAGTAGTCATATTCGATGGCGTAACCCGGACGCATGATATGAGCCTGCTCGAGACCTGGAATAGACCGTACCAGATCCAACTGGACATCAAACGGCAGGCTGGTTGAAATGCCGTTGGGATAAAGCTCGTGGGTATGCAGGCCCTCAGGCTCGATAAATATCTGATGCGAATCCTTATCGCTAAAACGATTGACCTTATCTTCTATCGACGGGCAATAGCGTGGTCCGACGCCTTCAATTACGCCGGTATACATAGGCGAGCGGTCCATGCCGCTACGAATGATCTCGTGGGTACGTGCTGTTGTCCGGGTAATAAAACAATTGACTTGGGGTGGGTGTTCAGCCAGTTTCCCCATAAAAGACATCACCGGCAACGGCGTATCTCCAGGCTGGGCTTGCATCACCGTATAATCAACCGACTTCCCATCTATTCGCGGCGGTGTACCAGTCTTTAAACGCCCGACCCGAAATGGCATTTCCCGTAAACGGTGTGCCAGCGTGATTGCAGGCGGATCACCCGCGCGGCCACCGGAATGGTTTTCCATCCCGATATGGATTATCCCACCGAGAAAGGTCCCGGTAGTCAATACCACCGCCTGACCGGAAAAGCGCAGTCCCATCTGGGTTACCACACCGGTCACCCGTTCTCCCTGCATAATAAAGTCATCAACCGCCTGTTGAAAAACATCCAGATTAGGCTGATTTTCCAATATTTCCCGAACCGCCGCTTTATACAGCACCCGATCGGCTTGTGCCCTGGTAGCCCGTACCGCCGGACCCTTGCGGGCGTTCAGCACGCGAAATTGAATACCGGCACGGTCTGTCGCCCTGGCCATGACTCCGCCCAGGGCATCGACCTCTTTAACCAAATGGCTTTTGCCGATTCCACCGATTGCCGGATTACACGACATTTGGCCAAGCGTTTCGATATTGTGAGTCAAGAGCAGGGTTTGACAGCCCATTCGTGCCGCCGCCAAGGCGGCTTCCGTCCCGGCATGGCCGCCGCCAACGACAATCACATCGTAATGTTTGGAATAATTCACGCTTTTTGACCCTCAAATACCGGATACCTGTATCGATTCAATTCCCGAACTCACGGAAGTGCATCGAGGACCGCGAATTCTACTAAAATCTTTCTCTGAAGATAAGCGGTCTGCAGGATTTTATGTTTAAATTTTACACAAGTTAGCTAACACAGGAGATTCAAGTCTGCCAATTCCTCAAAAATTAGAATAAATAACCTAATTAATTCAGAAGCTTATAGCGCTTTATTCAGAAAAGTTATTAATAATGTTATCCACAGCATTAACACCATTTTTACCCTATTTAAATTTATCTAATTACTTGTTTTTTATAGGTAAATAACTTCTTATTCAAATAAAACCGGAATTTGACCGGTAACTTATCCACAGGACCGGACCAGCCATCTAGACCAGTTGTCCACAGCTTGAACAACTTCTCTTCATTCCATTGGTTTTATCTACCCGACACTGGCGGTAACCGGAATTTCTCGTCGTCGAGTGCCCCATAGTTCCTACCAATCGGAACACGTAAACACATCTAAAATAGTAATTAACTATGAAATTAATGATTTTTATTAAATTATAACTATCGAATTACATTCATATACTGGCCCGGATTTTAAAAAGCATTACCAACCACTGAGGAAAACTGCATGTTACATAGTAAAGAAGGTCAAAAAATACCTAATGTCACGTTCAATGTCCGTGAAGGCGATACCTGGAAGCAAGTGACTACCGAAAATCTGTTTACGGGAAAAACTGTCATCCTGTTCGCGCTGCCGGGCGCATTCACCCCGACCTGTTCCAGCACCCACCTTCCTCGCTATAACGAACTGGCCGGTGTTTTTAAGGACAACGGCGTGGACGACATTATCTGTTTATCCGTGAACGATACTTTCGTGATGAATTCCTGGAAGGCCGATCAGGATGCAGAAAATATTCATTTCTTACCTGACGGCAACGGCGATTTCAGTAACGGCATGGGTATGCTGGTAGACAAGAACGAATTGGGTTTCGGTAAAAGATCCTGGCGCTACAGTATGTTGGTTAAGGATGGGGTGATTGAAAAGATGTTCATCGAACCGGAGGAGCCGGGTGATCCATTCCAAGTCAGCGATGCGGACACTATGCTCAACTACATCAACGCCGATGCCAAGCAGCCTGCGCGCGTAACCGTATTCAGCAAGCCCGGCTGTCCACACTGCGCCAGAGCCCATAGGTTGCTGAGCGATAACAGCATCAAATTCGAGAATATCGAACTAGGCAGCCACGGTATCAGCTACAGCTCGCTACAGGCAGTCACCGGTCGTGGCACTACTCCGCAAATTTTCATAAATGGAGAACTGGTAGGCGGCGCAGACGATCTCGAAACGTATTTCGCTTCCTAGCTATAGCTGTTGAGCTCCCGCTAGGGAGCTTACCAAGCTTTTTCGCGACCAACTGCGGTATTAAGTGTCATTTACCGATGCAAAAACTGGAGAATATCCGCCCCAGCAGGTCATCTGCGCTGAACGCTCCGGTGATTTCAGCAAGACTCAGCTGGGCGTAACGTAAATCTTCAGCGACTAATTCGCCGGCAACCTGGTGCAGTAACTGGGATTCGGAAGTGTTCAGGTGTTCCAAGGCTGCTTGCAGCGCTTGAAGATGGCGCCGACGTGCCATAAAACCGCCTTCTGCCGTGGTGTTAAAACCGACACATTGCTTCAGGTGCTCCCGCAATACCTCGATTCCCTCACCCTGCTTTGCCGACAAGCGAATCACAGGCGTTGGCAAATCCTCCAGACCCGCTTCCTCTCCGCTAAGGTCCGCCTTGTTGCGAATCACGGTGATATGCGCATGATCCCGCAAACGGTGATAAAACTCCGGCCAGATCGTTTCCGGGGTGACCGCATCCGTGGTGGTGCTATCCACCAAAAACAGAATCCGATCCGCATCTTCAATTTCTTGCCAGGCCCGGGCGATACCGATTTGTTCGACGCGATCGTCACTGTCCCGAAGCCCGGCGGTATCGACGATATGCAGGGGCATGCCATCGATTAGGATATGTTCCCGCAGTACATCTCTGGTAGTGCCTTCAATCTCGGTTACGATAGCCCGCTCTTTTCCTGCCAGAGCATTCAGCAAACTACTTTTTCCCGCATTGGGCCGTCCGGCAATAACAACCGTCATTCCTTCCCGCATCAAGGAGCCCTGTTCGGCATTGGCCAAGACCCGGTTAAGCTGCTGAAGAATTGCAGCCAAATCCGCTTGTACTTTGCCGTCACTGAGAAAATCAATTTCTTCTTCCGGAAAATCGATGGCCGCTTCCACGTACATGCGTAGCTGGGTCAACTGCTCAACCAGCGCGGTAATCTGCCGGGAAAACTCACCCTGCAAAGACCGCATCGCACTGCGGGCTGCTTGCTGCGAACTGGCATCGATCAGGTCGGCAATCGCTTCGGCCTGGACCAAATCCAATTTGTCATTCAGAAACGCCCGCTCGGAGAATTCACCGGGGCGGGCTAGTCGCGCGCCTAGCAAAACCGCCCTTTGTAACAGCATATCCAGGATGACCGGTCCGCCATGCCCCTGCAGTTCCAGCACATCCTCACCGGTAAAGCTATGCGGATTCGGAAAGAATAGGGCGATGCCCTGATCCAACTCTCCCTGTGCATCATAAAAGGAACAGTAATGCGCAAACCGCGGTTGCGGTTCAAACTTAAGGAGTTGTTTTGCCAGGGCAACTACATTTGGCCCGGAAATACGCACAATGCCTATCCCACCCTTACCCGGTGGAGTTGCTATTGCAGCAATAGTATCGGTCGCTGTATCCATCATAGAGTTTCTAAAAACAAAGCCCGTAGAAACGGGCTTTAAAAGGAAGATCTGAAAATGTTTTTTAACCGCTCGTTAACCTGCTTTCGCAGCTTCTTTTTCAATCTTCCTGGTGATAACCCATTGTTGGGCTATCGATAAAATATTATTGACCAACCAGTAGAGAACCAGACCGGCCGGGAACCAAAGGAAAAACACCGTGAAGATTACCGGCATCATTTTCATTACCCGCGCCTGTATCGGATCAATCGGCGTCGGGTTCAAATGCATCTGCAGGAACATGGTAGCGCCCATAGCCAACGGCAAGATGAAAAACGGATCTTTGATCGACAGATCCTGTATCCAGAAGAAAAACGGTGCCTGACGCAGTTCGACACTTTCCAACAGCACCCAATAGAGCGCGATAAACACCGGCATCTGGACCAATATCGGCAGACAGCCGCCCAGTGGATTAATTTTTTCCTTTTTGTACAGTTCCATCATGGCTTGCGACATTTTTTGCCGGTCGTCGCCATAGAGTTCCTTAATGCGGGTCATTTCCGGCGCGACCTTGCGCATGTTCGCCATGGAACGGTAACTGGCGGCTGAAAGATGGAAGAAGATCGCCTTGATTAAAATAGTTAACAGAATAATCGCGATTCCCCAATTACCTACATAATCGTGGATAAAGTCGAGAATCAAATACAAGGGTTTGGCGATGAGCCAGAGAATGCCGAAGTCAATCGTCAAATCCAGGTTCGGCGCAATGGCCTGCAGGTCGTCGAGAATTTTTGGACCGACATATAGCTGAGTGCCGACTGTTTCCGTCGCTCCCGGCGTTACACTGACTCTCGGATCGACATAACCCATCAAGTATTTACCGCCCCGGGATTTAAGCTGAAAGGTATGCTCAGCTTCCGTTTTCGGCACCCAGGCACTAACAAAATAATGCTGAATAAAGGCGATCCAGCCTTGAGAATCCGTGACTTTGATGGCGCCTTCGTCCATATCGTCAAAATCCACTTTTTCGTATGGTTCCTCTTGGGTGGATACTACCGCACCTAAATAGGAAACCGCACCAAAGCCACCCGCCGATGTCGGATCCGGAAAACTGGTTCGTTCAAACTGGGCGAAAAAGTTGGCATTCCATTCTTCATCACCATTGTTGGTAATCAGAAAATCCACATCGATCAGATAGCTGCCGCGCGTAAAGGTATAGCGTTTGACAAGTGTCACGTTGTTTCTTGTGTACTGCAGGTCCACTTGCAACTGCTCTTCGCCGGGCTGCAACTGAAAGTTACTGGCAGTGGCCGAATAAACGGGGGTAGGACCATTTCTTGACGAATCGAAACCGTTCGCGCCAATCAGACCACTTTTCGCCACAAAGTAGCGGCTGGCATCCTGGACAAACAATTCCAGAGGCGCTTGGTTGGTCAGTGAAATGGGATATTCGTTTAAAGCCGCGTACTGCAAGTGCCCGCCTTGAAGAGAAATAGAAGTGGTTAGGACATCGGTAACAACGCGGATTTGTTCCACGCCAAGATCTGTTTTCACTTCTTCGACAGTCAATTCGGAACTCGCGTTTTGCAACGCTTCTGGGGTGGTTAACTCGTTATTGAGGCTGGCGTCCGGCACTGTCCGAGGGCCGATATCAATCTCGGTATCTTGCAAGACTGAGTCGTTCAAGCCGGGTACCTGCTGTTGAGCAGACGCCGGTGGTTCGGAAGGGTAGTCCTCATTCCAGGCCAATACCAGTAAATAGGAAACAACCAGCAAAGCGACAATTAACGGGGTTCTAATGTAATCCATAAAAAAGTGTCTATCGGTAGCAAAAATGAAAGGTCAGTGGTTATGGATTTCCGAATCTCCACATCCAGGAACGGGATCGACACCCCCTTCAGACCAAGGGTGGCATCTTAACAGACGGCGGAGCCCAAGATAACACCCTTTGATCACTCCAAAGCGGGAAATTGCCTCAGCAACATAGGCAGAGCAGGTGGGGTAAAACCGGCAGTGGCTGCCCAATAGCGGGCTGATTGCGTAGCTGTAGCATTTGATAATAAATAACAACAGCCGTTTAGGCAGGGTTTTCAATCTGTTTAGAAGGGTTTTTTCTGTCATATTGCTGACGGATCTTCTGTAACAGCCGAATAAAAATGCCGGCTAAGGAAACATTGTCTAAATCTGCTAATGGTCTGCGAGCAACAATTACCAGATCCACGCCAGGCAACGACCCTTGTTGTAATCTGAACTGTTCACGCATGACGCGTTTCAAACAGTTTCTTGCCGTTGCCAACTTTACATTGCGTTTAGCGATGACGAATCCCAGACGTGGATGTCCACAGGTATTCGGCTTGGCTAATAACAAAAGTGCTGCGTGTTGGGCCTTAAATGCAGCGTTATTGAACACCAAACGAAAATCCCCGGGCCTCAGCAGTCGATGAGTCCGGGGATATTCATATTGCCGCATCACAAAATTGAAATGGGCTTGCGTAAAAAGTAATTGCTTCTAAGCAGAAAGACGCTTACGGCCTTTAGCCCTGCGAGCATTAATTACCTTACGGCCATTGGCAGTAGCCATACGCGCACGAAAGCCGTGGCTGCGCTTACGCTTGAGGTTACTTGGTTGAAATGTACGTTTCATGTCCGAATCTCACAGCTGTTCGTTAACGGAAAGAATTCAAAGGGACGCGAATTCTAGGTAATTTTCTGAACAAATTCAATCAGATTTTTACTTTTTAAAAATATTCTGAAATTTTGTTCGAGCTTTAATAATAAGAAAATTCTTTTTAGAAAAGATTGTTGTTTTTATAGCTATATAGCCAAGGAACTTTTGTGGGTAACTAATCTTTTCCCATCTATTTCAACTTACTAACCGTTGAACAAAAATTAGGATACTGCGTGGATGGGGTATTGAAAAGCGTGGAAGAAAAGGTGGAAAAATCGGTTCATATCCACAGCTGAATTTTTTCACAGGCATATCCAGGGGATATTCACAGAGATATCAAAAGTTTATTAATTAGATTGATTCATTCTAAAAAAAATCCATCGGTATTTTTGTTAACAAGCTTGTTGATAAGTTTTTAAATATTTGATTTATATATAAAATAATATCCACAAGCTATTTAATAAGCAATTTTTTAGTGGTGGTAAACCAGTTCAGTTAGGGCTAGAATTCATGGTTATTGAAACGTTGCCGAAACGCTGAAGTCGGTTCTGATGTTGCAGCAGATAGTCACCAATAAGCGCGCTATATGGGCTCTGGATCTATCGGAAGTTGCCCGTCACATCTTTTCTCAGTTTTATCGAATCCAAATTTGCGGCTAATTTTACGCTGCAAGGGTTTTTTGTTCTCAAAAAAAGTAGCAGCACGGTTGCTTTAATTTTAAAGAAGGAGGCAAATGACGAACCAGACTGAAGACGATACAGAAACTGCAAAGTAGAGAACTATAAAAAACGCATCATCATTAAACGGGGATAGATCTTAATGCACAGTACCGAATATCGGTTCCTGACCATATTTACAAAAATAAATACTTGCCAGGTAATAGTGAGAAAAAGCACGCCTTAAAACGGTTTATGACGGATTTACAATATCCGTTCAGTGAGTAACGCAGTTCGCAATTAATCATTACATAAGAATTGAAAAAGCATGCAGCAGTCTAGCAATCATCTCGGAGGTAGTAGTGTGACCATGGCTCTTTGGCAAGAATGTCTGAGTTATCTGGAACATGAATTACCTGCTCAGCAGTTCAATACCTGGTTGAGACCATTACAGGCGAAAGAGTCCAAAGATGAAATACTGCTTTTTGCGCCTAACCGTTTTGTATTGGATTGGGTCAGTGAAAAGTATGTTCAAAGAATATCGGAACTGCTATCGGAATTGTCCGCAAACGAAGCCGCGCCAAAAGTCTGCCTGCGTATAGGTTCGCTAAAGAATCATACTGCCAAACCCGTCGCCGCAACGGCGGTTGGAAAGTCCGGTTCCGGCATTGCGAAAGTAAAACAGACCACAGGTAACAATGGCAGCCTACCTGAGCGGACGGTCAGTCGGGATATCGCTGTAGAAGGCGCTATCAAGCACGAATCCGGACTCAATGCGAGCTTCACTTTCTCAAGCTTTGTCGAAGGAAAATCCAACCAGCTGGCGTTAGCCGCGGCTTCGCAAGTTGCGGATAATCCAGGCGCTGCCTATAACCCTCTTTTTTTATACGGTGGTGTAGGCTTGGGTAAAACCCATCTCATGCATGCAGTAGGGGATGCCATCGTCAAGAATAAACCCAATGCCAAGATAGTGTATTTGCATTCCGAGCGCTTTGTGGCGGATATGGTGAAGGCACTGCAACTCAATGCAATTAATGAGTTCAAGCGTTTTTATCGCTCTGTCGATGCGTTGTTGATTGACGATATTCAGTTTTTTGCGCGCAAGGAACGTTCACAGGAAGAGTTCTTTCATACCTTCAATGCGTTGTTGGAAGGTGGTCAGCAAATGATTTTGACCTGCGATAGGTATCCGAAAGAAATCGATCATATGGAAGAGCGATTGAAATCCCGTTTTGGTTGGGGCTTGACCGTAATGGTGGAACCGCCCGAGTTGGAAACGCGGGTTGCCATACTCATGAAAAAAGCGGAGCAAGCCAAAGTAAAATTAAGCAGCGAATCCGCTTTTTTCATCGCTCAAAAAATACGTTCCAATGTTCGTGAGCTGGAAGGCGCGTTAAAACTGGTCATTGCCAATGCGCATTTTACCGGGCAGGAAATCAATCCTACTTTTATTCGGGAATGTTTAAAGGACCTGCTCGCTCTACATGAAAAGCAGGTTAGTATCGACAATATTCAGCGCACAGTTGCCGAGTATTATAAAGTACGGGTATCGGACTTGTTATCCCCCCGAAGAACCCGTTCCATTACCAGACCTCGTCAAGTTGCGATGGCGTTATCAAAAGAACTGACCAATCATAGCTTGCCCGAAATCGGCGATGCGTTCGGTGGCAGAGACCATACGACGGTGTTACATGCCTGTAAGGTCGTGAACGATCTGCAGCAAAAGGATCCCGCTATCAGGGATGACTACCAGAACTTTTTACGTATGCTGACCGCTTGACCGGTCGTTGATACCTGGAAATCGGAACGGCGTTTTTTGTTTTGATTTCCGTCTCTTATCTAAGACTTCAAATCCTCCTATTTAGCTATACAATGGGTGGATAACAAGATGAAATAACTGGACTACTTATTCATGAAATTCTCTATAAAGCGGGAATCTTTACTGACACCATTGCAGATGATTGCAGGAGTGGTAGAAAAACGCCAAACCATGCCGGTATTGGCAAACGTTCTTCTGGATGTAGGTCAGGATTCATTGGTCGTTACGGGCACGAATACAGAAGTCGAGTTAGTTGCCAGAATAAGTGACGTTACCGTTGATCAAGAAGGCAGTATTACCGTTCCGGCACGTAAATTCTTCGATATATGTCGATCGCTTCCCGATAATGCCGAGCTTCAGATAGAAGTCAAAGACAGCAGATTGACTGTCCATTTTGGCAAGAGCCATTTTGTTTTATCCACTTTACCGGCCGAACACTTTCCCAATGTCGAGGAAGAGCAAGGAAGTACCAGCATTAGCTTGCCGCAAAAGGAACTTAAACGCCTAATCGATGCGACAGCCTTTGCGATGGCGCAGCAAGATGTTCGATACTATTTGAATGGAATGTTGCTGGAGTTGCACGAAGAAGGTTTGCGTAGCGTGGCCACCGATGGCCATCGCCTTGCCTTGGCAGGCATTGCGCTAAATACCGGGATTACGGAAAAACGCAAACCCATCGTTCCAAGAAAAGGAATTCTTGAGTTGGCCCGCCTGCTAGGGGATGTCGAAACCACTTGTTCTTTGGTTTTCGGCGATAATCATGTGCGGGCGACAGTCAATGAATATACCTTCACTTCGAAACTGATCGATGGAAAATTTCCGGATTATCAACGGGTGATTCCACGGGGAGGCGACAAAGTGATGACCGCCGACCGGCTGTTGTTAAAGGATGTTTTATCCAGGGCGAGCATCTTATCTCATGAAAGCATCCGAGGCGTGCGACTGCAGTTTGAACCCGGCGAGTTAAAGGTTTTCGCCAATAACCCAGACCAGGAAGAGGCGGAAGATTCGCTTGAAGTGGAATATGATTTTTCTTCTTTGCAGATCGGCTTCAATGTCAGCTATCTTATCGATGTCCTTAACGTACTCAGCGATAATCTGGTGAAATTTACCTTGGCCAACGGCAATAGCAGTGTGTTGGTCGAAGGCATGGAAACCAGTGATGCCGTTTATGTCGTTATGCCCATGCGGCTATGATCCTAGTCTAGTAGGTATCCACTAATTAATTTTGCTAGTTTGCCAGCTTCATTGCGCTCTGCGGAGAATGGAACCATTACCATGATCGGAAAAGTCACAAATACCTTAAAGGGAGCACTTCGAATCGGCCAAACTGCACGTGTTGTATCCCGGGCCGGGGCTGGATGGTTGTTGGGCGATCGGCCGCCGATACCAAATGTGTTGCGTAAAACCTTTGAGGAATTGGGCGCAACTTATATTAAGCTGGGCCAGTTTATTGCCTCCTCACCGACGTTTTTTCCGCCGGAGTATGTCGAAGAATTCCAACTTTGCTTAGATAAAACCAAGCCGCTGCCTTACTATCAAATCGAGCGAATTCTCCGTGCCGAGTTTGATGAACCGTTGCACGCCGTTTACAAGCATATCGATCCTAATCCCCTGGCGTCGGCATCGATCGCACAGGTACATGCCGCCACATTGGTAACCGGCGAAGATGTTGTTATCAAGGTCCAAAAGCCCGGCGTCCGTAATGTACTACTGACCGATCTAAACTTTCTGTATCTCGCAGCGAGAACCTTAGAGACCATCGCACCCAAGTTATCCTGGACTTCGCTCTCCGGCATCGTTGAAGAAATTCAACGTACCATGATGGAAGAATGTGACTTTTATCAGGAAGCGAAGAACCTGAAGGATTTCCAAAAGTTTCTTGACCGTACCAACAACGATTTGGCGGTAGTACCGAAAGTCTACGATCAGGCTTCAACGATGCGGATTCTCACTATGGAGCGATTCTATGGCGTTCCTTTAACGGATTTGGAAACCATTAGGACTTACTGTGACGATCCGGAGAAAACACTCATCACCGCGATGAATACCTGGTTTGCTTCCCTGACCCAATGCGAATTCTTCCATGCCGATGTTCACGCAGGAAATTTGATGGTGTTGAAAGACGGCCGCGTCGGCTTTATCGATTTTGGCATTGTCGGGCGTATCGGTGCCGGCACCTGGGAAGCCGTTTCGGATTTCATCACTGCCATTATGATGGGTAATTTCGATGGCATGGCCTCAGCAATGGCGCGAATTGGAATTACTAAAACCCAGGTGGATATTAAAGCGCTTAGCCGGGATATTGAAAAGGTCTATGGAAAAATGGATGCCATGGTTCCCGATAGCGCTGTGTACTACGATCAATCCGGTGACGATGAAGATATTAACAATATTCTGATGGATCTAGTGCGAATCGGCGAAGAACACGGATTACATTTCCCTAGAGAATTCGCCCTGCTATTGAAACAGTTTTTATATTTCGACCGCTATGTCCATATTTTGGCGCCGGAGTTAGATATGTTTATGGATGAGCGGTTGGGGATGTTGCAGTAACTGACCGGCAATTAACCTTGTTGGGTCTTTTCATCTTAGCTGTTAAAATCTGTCAATTGTTGGATTTGTTAACTATATGATCCAGCCTGCGAACCTCTCTAACACTAACCTTAACCAGGCGAATATTGCGGTTAATGTCACTTGGAATTCTCCGTATAGATCGTCTGCGAAATCTCGAAAATGTCGAGATCGTCTTCCAATCTCAATGTTCTATTTTTCATGGTCTGAATGGCAGTGGAAAAACCAGCTTATTAGAAGCGGTATATTTGCTGGGCCGAGGTAATTCCTTTCGTTCCAAAAACCTTGATAATCTCGTCAATTATGGCAAATCGGATTTTATCTGCTTTGCTCAACTCTCCAATGCCGCTGACGATAAAGTCGGTTTTAGTCGAAATGGCGATAGTCATACCACACTAATTAAGAAAAATGGGGAAGCAGTTCGGTCACTTTCCGAACTTGCGTCGACCTTGCCAGTGCTGTTAATCACGCCGCAAACATTTGACCTGTTAACCGGAGGACCGAAGGAAAGACGTCGATTTTTGGATTGGGGAGTGTTCCACGTGGAACATGAATATAAGCGCGTATGGCAACAGTGGCGCCGTGTATTAAACCAAAGGAACAAAATTCTAAAAAATGCTACTATTAACCGTTTCGAATTGAGCAGCTGGGATAATCAGTTTTCCGAACTTTCCGAAAAAGTATCTGCTTACCGGAAGCATTATTCTGATGTCCTAATCGACACCTTTAGGAGTTTATTGGAGTGCTCTGATTTTACCAAAAACGGAAATGCTGAAACCATTGGTATACTCCGCCAGATCGAATTTCATTATGAAAAAGGTTGGAAGTTAAAAACCGGTTTAGAAGAGCAACTCGCCAATTGTTATGAAACCGATTATCGATATGGCTATTCAACTATCGGCCCGCAGAAGGCTGAGCTGCAATTTAAATTTAGCGAAAAACCTGTGACAGAAGTCTTATCAAGAGGCCAGTTAAAGGCGTTAATCACAACCCTATTGGTAGCGCAATTAACCATATTGAAGAAAAAGACGGATCAGCAGTGTACAGTTTTGATAGACGATATCGGTGCGGAGCTGGACATGGGTAGTCAGGTATTTCTGCTTAAGGAAATATTAAAGAACAAAGCGCAGGCGCTTGTTACGGTTTTGGATGCCGATAACGCAAGAAATTTAGCAAGTACAGTCAATGAAGATTTTGAAGTGCAAATGTTCCACGTGGAACATGGTCAGATTACGCCAGCAAATGAAAGAGGCTAGGAGAAAATAATGACAGACAACGGAAACTACGATTCTTCCAGTATTAAAGTCCTTAAGGGATTAGATGCTGTTAGAAAGCGGCCCGGCATGTACATCGGAGATACAGATGATGGCACGGGTCTGCACCATATGGTTTTCGAATTGGTGGATAATTCCATCGATGAAGCTCTAGCCGGCTATTGCAATCAGGTGAGAGTGGTCATCCATCCGGATGAGAGTGTAACCGTTGCTGACGATGGTAGAGGAATTCCGGTAGATACCCACGATGAAATGGGCGTCTCTGCTGCGGAAGTTATCATGACCATGCTCCATGCGGGCGGTAAGTTTGATGACAATAGTTATAAAGTTTCCGGTGGACTGCATGGTGTCGGGGTTTCCGTTGTAAACGCTCTTTCTAAGGAGTTGCGTTTAACGATTCGGCGTAATGGCAAAGTCTATGAGCAGGTTTACACTCACGGTGTACCCAACGAGCCGTTAAAAGAGATAGGCGAAACGGACAAATCCGGAACAGAAGTAAGATTCTTTGCCTCTGAACTGACTTTCACCAATATTGAGTTCCACTACGATATCCTGGCAAAAAGGCTCCGCGAACTAGCCTTCTTGAATTCAGGGGTGAGTATTCACCTCAGCGACGAACGCACGGGTAAACAGGAAACCTTTGAATATGAGGGTGGGTTACGGGCATTTGTCGAGTATTTGAATCAATCAAAGAATCCAATCAATAAGGTCTTTCATTTCATTAAGCAACGGGAAGACGGTATAGCGGTGGAAGTTGCCCTGCAATGGAACGATGGTTTCCAAGAGAATATTTTTTGCTTCACCAACAATATTCCGCAACGGGACGGTGGAACGCACTTAGCAGGTTTTAGGGCGTCGCTGACCAGAAGCCTTAACAGTTATATCGAAAAGGAAAACCTTTCCAAGAAAAATAAGGTGAATACCACCGGGGACGATGCCCGGGAAGGATTGACCGCCATCATATCCGTCAAGGTTCCTGATCCGAAGTTTTCCTCTCAGACCAAAGATAAGTTGGTTTCATCGGAAGTGAAGAGCGCTGTCGAACAGGAAATGAATGCTGCATTCCATGATTTCCTGGTCGAAAATCCAAACGAAGCCAAAAATGTCGTCAATAAAATGATTGATGCAGCGCGAGCGCGGGAAGCCGCCAGAAAAGCACGCGAGATGACAAGAAGAAAAGGCGCGTTGGATATAGCCGGTTTGCCGGGAAAACTTGCTGACTGCCAAGAGAAAGATCCGGCATTATCTGAACTGTTTATTGTGGAGGGTGATTCCGCCGGCGGTTCCGCAAAACAGGGTCGTGACCGAAAAACGCAGGCGATTCTGCCATTAAAAGGTAAGATTCTTAATGTGGAGAAAGCCCGTTTTGATAAAATGCTTTCTTCTCAGGAAGTGGGGACGTTGATTACCGCACTCGGTTGCGGTATTGGTCGTGAAGAGTTCGATATCAACAAACTGCGCTACCACAGTATCGTTATCATGACGGATGCGGATGTGGACGGTTCGCATATCCGTACCTTGCTACTTACTTTCTTCTTCAGACAAATGCGCGAAATTATCGAGAATGGCCATGTCTACATCGCAATGCCGCCTCTTTATAAGGTGAAAAAGGGTAAGCAAGAACAGTACTTAAAAGATGAAAAAGCCCTGCAACAATATCTAACCCAATCCGCTTTAGATGGATCGGAATTGTATGTGAATCCCGATGCGCCGAGTATTTCGGGAACTGCGTTGGAAACCCTGGTCAATGACTATCGTACCGCCACCCATTTGATTGAACGCATGTCCCGGACCTACCCGCTGTCGATATTGAATAATCTGTTGCGCAGCAAACGGTTAACCGAACAGGTGCTGAGGGATCGCTCTCAGATAGAACAATGGATTCAGGAATTTGAAGCGGCGATGCAGCAAGCGCAGAATGGGTCAACGGGTGAAACCTACACCTACAGCATTGTGGAAGATACTGAGCGGCAATTATTTTTACCAAAAGTAACCATGCTGCAGCATGGTATCGATTACCAATATATACTGAACTTCGATTTCATCACTTCGCCTTCCTACGACAATATTGCATCGATGGCGGAAAAGCTTGCGGGACTTATCGAGGAAGGCGCCTACATCAAGCGCGGCGAAAAAACTTTAGCCATCGCCACATTTGAAGAAGCGTTGGATTGGCTGATGTCAGAAGCGCAGCGTGGGCAAAATATCCAGCGCTACAAAGGATTGGGCGAAATGAATCCTGAACAGTTGTGGGAAACCACCATGGATCCTGAAGTCCGCCGGATGATGAAAGTAACCATTGAAGACGCCATCGCCGCAGATCAGATTTTCAACACGCTGATGGGAGACGAGGTAGAACCACGTCGTGACTTCATTCAGACCAACGCGCTGTCTGTGATGAATCTGGATATTTGATTTTATATAACTGTGGTATCTCATCAACCGAGAAACCGCGTCTCATTAGCGTGAAACGCGGTCTCATAACTGAGAAACACAATAAACGTATGTGATTAGATCAATTAATAAAGTTATCTAGGTAAGCTGATTCTATAACTTAGAATCCTTTAACTTTTATAGTTTTTGATAGGCAAATAAATAAGTAAGTGATGAAAAGTGAACTTGAGAATTGATTCTGTAGAAGTGATTAATCCGAAACGTAAATCAGGATCTAGTCCTCAGCCAGGTAATTTGTATCCGTACTATGCTGGTTACTCTTCCCTTTTTGCACAAAAAATAATTGAGACAGTAGTTTTGCCAGAAAACTCTGTTGTGCTTGATCCATGGAATGGTGGGGGCACAACTACTACTGTTGCATCAATGTTAGGGTACAATTCCACCGGTTTTGATCTAAACCCAGTTATGGTTATTGTTGCAAAATCAAGTTTAATTGGGCAGAACAATTTAAAGAGTATTCAGCCGTTATGTTTAGAGCTGATTGATTTATCAAAAAAAAGCCTGGCTCTACCCAAAAGTGACGAAATAGATCCACTTAAAATTTGGTTTCAACCGTCATCTGCTGGAACTTTAAGAGGACTTGAAAAAGCGATACAGAGGGTCTTAATACCAGGTCCATATAGATTATTAAAAGATAGAAATATTAGTTCAGAGGTGTCTTCAATTGCTGCTGTATTTTATGTGGCTCTATTTAGAGTTATAAGAAAACTCTTAGTAAAGTTTCGAGGCTCAAATCCTACCTGGATAAAAACACCATCTTGTAAAAAAAATAGGCTTAGGCCTAACGATAAAGCTATCTATGATGCATTTAGTGTTGAAGTCCAGCTCATATGTGAAGAATCTAATTCAAATAATGAATTTCTAGACTTCCCGTCTGCGAACATACCTGAGCTGAACGTCTCTTCTTCTGAAGCTCTACCTTTACCAGATGATCATATCGACTTTGTATTAACTTCACCTCCCTACTGCACTCGAATTGACTATGCAGTGAAAACACGACCCGAGCTGGCTGTATTGGGTTTTGGGAATGACGATTCTTTTGAAGAACTACGACGTTCATTAATGGGTAATGCTACAGTATCAAAAAAAAATATAGAGGCATCTGATCTTTGGGGGGATGAATGTACAATTTTTCTTCGTCGTTTATATCATCACACGTCACGGGCTTCAAAAAGTTATTATTACAAAAACCATATTCAATATTTTGATTCTCTCTATTCTTCTTTGTCAGAAATAGAACGGGTCTTAAAACCCTCAGGAGCAGCTGCAATAGTAGTACAAACATCGTATTACAAAGAGTTGCTAAATGATCTACCAAAAATAGTAGGTGAAATGGGAGAGTCTGTTGGCTTGAAAACTTCTAGAGTAAATGATTTTGTTGTACGGCAAGATATGAGCAGACTCAACAAAGGTACAACTAAATACCGCCCAAATAAGAAAAACAAAGAAACTGTAGTATTTCTTGAAAGGAATTAGGGATTTTATTATGACTACTGTAGAGGTAACCCCAACACAACTTACCAGTGCTATAGATGAGCACTTAACAAGCGTTAATACGCAAAGCTTAGATCTATCTTTTAACGAACTTCTCGACATGCAGGTAAATGGAGAGTTGGATATATCTCCTGATTACCAGAGGCTTTTCCAATGGTCCGAAGGTGCTAGATCAAGGTTTATAGAGTCTTTACTTCTTGAAATGCCAGTACCGCCTATATATGTCATTGAGGATGACGACGGAAAATACCTTTTAATAGATGGTTTGCAACGAATTTCGTCATATTTACACTTTAGGGGGGCTCTAACGGCTGAGCATTTTGATCCTCCCATTGATCTTGGGAATAAATTAGTACTCGTTGATTGCGATATTGTTGAAGAGCTAAATGGAAAAACCTGGGATGACTTAGGAGTTGCGCTGCAAATTAGGTTAAAGAGAT
Organism: Hahella sp.; assembly: GCA_028280065.1. Taxonomy (GTDB): domain Bacteria; phylum Pseudomonadota; class Gammaproteobacteria; order Pseudomonadales; family Oleiphilaceae; genus Hahella. Next base: position 3,785 of record JANQMN010000057.1, on the reverse strand, counting down.
CTTTTGTTCGAGTAGAAGTTATTCGTCGTGGAAGTGACCCTAAATTCAAGTATCACATGTTTAAAAGATTGAATACAGGCGGTGAGTTGCTTACGGATCAGCAACTAAGAAACTGTACAATTCGACTATTGGATCCAAAATTTAATGACTTCATAAAAGACTTAGCAAAAAAACCAGATTTTGTTGATCTTGTCAGAAAAAATATTAGCGATAAAAACTTGCATGGTGCATACGATGAGGAGCTAATACTGCGTCTCTTTACATTTAAAAATGCAAGAGATGAATTTGTCCACGATATACGTGACTTCTTAACCGAATATATGGAAAAAGTATCAGATCCTGAATCTGATATTGAGTTTGATTTTATTAGTCAGGGACACGATTTTAACAAAACTTTTTCTGTACTCAAATATACCTTAGGGGAAAATGCTTTTGGAAGTATTAATACTAACAAAGATGCTCTCAATAAAGGCTTTTTGGTGTACCACTTCGAAGCATTTACTGTTGGCTTGCAAGAACATCTAGAACAAATTGATCTTACTGATGCTGATAAGATAGATAAGTTGAAAAAAGCGCTGTTTGAGGTTAAGTGTAATGATGAGTTTATTAATGCTACCAAAGGAGGTGGAAAAAACTCACCTGGACCACTTAAGAAAAGAATAAGTTTTGTTGAGGATGCTGTTAGAGGTGTGTATGGAAGTTAGTGAGTATGAAGAACAGCTTGAGTATGATCTAACTTGGCGTCTTGAGGAATTAACTTTTTTTAAAAACATAGGGGCATCAATTGAGGTAGATGAAGAGAGGGAGCGTTTTAACCGTGTATTAATTTTGATGCTTTATGCGCACTTTGAAGGATTCTTTAAATTATCTCTTCAGGTCTATGTGAGTGCAATAAACTCAGAAGGATTAAAATGTAGTGAAGTTAATGATGCTACTGCAGCTGCGGCATTAGCTGATATGTTTCATGATCTTCGTCACCCTGATAAAAAATGTAAGGAATTTCCTGCTGATTTACAAGACGAGCCAAATTTAAGAATATTTGGACGGGAGCAGGTATTTCTTCGAGAGTTAAATAATTTCAAACAACGATCTGCGGTTATTTCAGATTCTGTGATAGATACCGAATCGAATTTAAAGCCCCGAGTGATCCGAAAAAACCTGTTCCGTCTAGGATTAAATTATTCTGCTTTTGATGAATTTATGAATGAAATAGATCAAATTCTTAATTATCGGAATAACATTGCGCATGGAAAATGGAAGAAAGGTCTTAATCAAAAAAAGTTTGATGATTTCGAGGATGCCGCATTAAAGGTCGTTAAAGGAATTAAAGATCAAATTGTCAGCGCTCTTGTAAAAGGAACATACAAAAATACTGCATAGTACATATTTATTTGTTCGTTTATTTTTATTTGAAATATCTTGGAAAAGCTCTTTGCTATTTTTACTCTACCAGCCTTCATATCCTGAATACCCTCTTCTATTAAGGCTTTCAATTTTCTTTGCATCGGATGCATCGATACGTTCCACAATAAGTACCTGATCTTGATAATAATTGGGTGTGAAGCTTGATAAATTAAGTTGCCAATATGACCTGCCTTCAGAATCTGTACCACTAGTTGCTTAGTAAAGCCCCTTTTGTTAATCAGTTTTTCTTGGCCACCATTCTTGGTTGGTGGCGGTTCTCAGCAGCAAATTCAGCCCCAGTGCTGAATGGGGGCGCTGCTCATTGCTCATTGTAATCCTGACGCCAGTTGGCAATGATCTCTGTTCTAAGTGGTTCGGCTAGCGGGGAGCAGGTCAGGATTTCGGAGGTCAATCTTGAGGAGTTTCGGGCTCGGTTTGTATTGGTGTCGAAACTGCCAAAAGCTATGGGTGTTGGGTCTCGGACCTTGATGGATTACCTCGCATCAAGGGATATCAGGCCGGTAGATTTTTATAAAGAAGAGAAGCTACGGCAGAAAGTTTACGACAGGCTTGAGCTATTTAATATCAATTTGACTGTTAATGATCACCCATATGGAGCCATTCGATGATCGGTCTAATGGAGCCACTTCATGATCGCTGTAATGGTGCCACCTGATGATCGGCATAAAGGAGCCACCTCAAGATCGGAGTAATGGCGCCACCCGGTGATCAGGCTAAAGGAACCACCTGACCCTCATTTTTGCCTCAAGTTTCTACTCACTTTGTGTACGGTTTGCTCTTCATTGAGCCAGCGGAAGTACACCATGAGCAACAGGAAATTTGAGATGCACCAGTATCGTCAAGTCATCATTCGTATGCGGTTAGGCGACTCCGACCGCGCTATTGCCAGAACCGGATTAATGGGCCGTAACAAGGCCAAACAAGTACGCCAGATCGCCGAGCAAAAGGGTTGGTTAGATCCAGAGCAGTCACCCCCGGAACTTGCCAGTCTAACGTCGGTGTTTGCACTGCCATCGCCCACTAACGCAACAGCGTCAAAGCTGGAGCCCTATAAACAAGAAGTAAAAAAGTGGCGGGAGCAAGGCATCCAGGGTACAACGATCCACCAGGCGTTGGTGCGAAAGTACCAGTATGAAGGCAGCTATTCCTCTGTACGCCGTTATCTCCAATCCCTTGCCAATTCAGCCGCCAATCCCACGTGCATTCTTGATTGTGAGCCAGGCGATTCTGCCCAGGTTGACTTTGGTAAAGGCCCCTTGATCACCGATGTGTTTACCGGTGAGCTCATCTCGACCTGGATCTTTGTCATGGTGTTGTCTTGGAGCCGACACCAGTACGCCGAGATTGTGCCGGATCAATCGGTGGCGACATGGTTAGGCTGCCATCGACGGGCCTTCCAAGCCTTCAATGGCGTGCCCATCCGTGTCGTCATTGATAACCCCAAGTGTGCAATTACCAAGGCATGCTACTACGATCCTCAAGCACAGCGTGCCTATGCCGAATGTGCAGAGGGATTTGGGTTCCTGATTTCCCCTTGTCCGGTGCGAGATCCGCAAAAGAAAGGGCGGGTAGAATCGGCCGTAAAATACGTGAAGAATCACTTTGTACCTTTGCGGGAATTTCGCTCACTGACCGATGCCAATCGCCAGCTCAAAGAGTGGGTATCCAGCACTGCAGGTAATCGTCGACATGGCACCACCCACGAACAGCCGTTAACCCGCTTCAGTGATGTCGAGCAATATGTCCTGAAACCATTACCAGAACGCCCCCCAGAGTTGGCGTGTTGGGCCAAGGTTAAATTGCACGGCGACTGCCATGTGCACTATGAGAAGTGCCGCTATTCTGCCCCCTGGCAGTGGATTCACAAAACGCTTTGGTTGCGAGCCACACCGACTCTGGTGCAGTTGTTTCTCAAGCATGAACTCGTGGCCAGTCACCCTCGACTCAAAAAGCCAGGGCAACGCTCGACCTTGCAGGAACATCTGCCGCCTGCAGCACAGGCCTACAACATGCGCGACCCGCAATGGTGTCTGACACAAGCGGAGGCGATTGGCCACCATTGCCAGCAAGTGATCCAACAGCTCTTTGTGGACAAAGTCTTGGATAACTTACGGGCCGCCCAGGGCATTTTGAGGCTACAACAAAGTTACAGTCGCCAGCGTCTGGAAGCTGCCTGTGAACGTGCGCTGCGATTTAACAACATCCGCTATCAGGCGATCAAGAGCATTCTACATCAGGGACTTGACCAAGAGCGGCTACGGTGTCAACAACAACTTAAAACTGGTCCACTTCAACAAAGTAAAACTGAGCCACTAATCGCTGGAGTTTTCCATTAATCCAGCTTGCTTCTTTTCTTTTAT
>JANQMN010000010.1 GCA_028280065.1 Hahella sp. | reverse complement strand
TGCCGCTATGATCAGAGCGTGGCAAAGCGATTGTTTTTTAGGCAATCGCTATGATCGGAATAGTGGCTGAAAGTATGATGGGAATTCGGTGCGCTACACTTAGTGGGTACGCCGGAAGAGGTACCGAGAAAAAGAATTTCCATTAGCCGTCAGTAAAATCCACATAACACTAGCAATTAAAGACCAGATCGATACTGAAGAAAAGCGTCTATGCTTATGAATAGGGCTAACGCTTGTTGCACCCACGTTTGGATTAGCACACGCACCAGCTAAACGGCTTCATCTAGGGACAGGACGTCAGATTTGACTCCGAGTCCACCCCCGAAAGTAGCTGCTCAATTTCTTCCGTGGTGTATTGATCCTCATCTTCCGTAAAACACTCGGCAATGAACAGTTTGTTGTCCAGAGTCAGGTTATCCATTAATGAAGCGCCATTGACAAAAGCGATAATCAGTTGGTCCGGGCTGACATTACCTACTTCCAACTGTTCAATCCAATAATCCCGGCCTGCCTCGTCTGCCTCCCGGTTGAAGAGATTTTGGTAAACGGTATTGGTCAGATCGAAATTATTCAACTGGCCATAGTTTTCCAGATATTCCGGCTGCTCGTTTACGATATTGACGCGTATCTGATCCAGGCTGATGTTGCCCAGTTCTACCTGTCCCACCCAATATTCAAGCCCGGCTGAATCCGCCGGACGTCCCAGGTAAGCGACATACAATTGCTGCAATTGCTGATCAAGTGACAGGTATTTGCTATAGGATCTGGTCAGCAAATTTCCGCCGTTGTCATACGTAAAAGTGATTTCCACGTTTCCTAAAATGGCGCTGATTAGCCTGCCGTTGCCGTCATACTCATATTGGTCCGCAATAGACCAAGAAGCGGGAATCAATCCAAAGGCAACTAGTATTGTCAAAACGATAATTTTATCTTTCATTTTTAACTCCTTCACGTACTTCCCAAAAGGGTTCTATTCCGGATATCGGGCAAGTTAGAAGAATAAAAAGCCCACGTTATTACCCTTGTCGGGATCAAGCCCGGTAAAGCCTGGGACAAAACTGCCAAGTCCATTTGCATAGGCGACCCAGATATCGAGCATAGTATTGACGTCGTAGAGGAAACTGGCGTTGATCAACTCCAATTGCATTAGGTTGTATTGCATGCGTAATTGGGCTTCGAGCCAGGTGAGGGTTTTCTGTTTACTGTGATAAATTTCGAATACTGTTTCCACGCGGCCGGCATAAGATTCGATTGCGCCGCGAGTGGCCGCGTCGTAGTCCGCCAGGTTCGTGTTAAGCTCGTTGCGAAGTTTGTTCATGGTCAGCGCAATATCCAGAACCTGCAGCCCCCTTCCGATCTGGCCTAGCCGTGTCGGCGTTTTGGCGGCATCGTCAAGGTTGCGTGCAAGATCGTCCGCCTCTTCAAACTGCTGAAAGGCTCGCCAGGCTCGATTTGCCCCGGCTTGCCCTTCCGGACCGAACAACTGAACTTCACCCATCAGGTTGTTTGCGGTTTTTAGCGCATCCGCCGATTGTTCAGTGAGTTGCGCTCCCCGCATTCCGGCCACAGTGCCCACAGAGCTGCCCGTACTGAGCGCGCCGCTGGCAACATCTTCCTTGGTAGGCGTCAAACCTTGGGGATCTACATAGTTTTGAGGATCCCCGATAGCATAGAGATAGGGATTAACTCCCACAGGTTCGATTCTGCCCGGAATGGGATCAGGCGTGAGAAATTGTCCTGTCACCGGGTCGTAGACCCGTCGACGCATATGGAATATCCCTTCGTCCTCTATGGCGCCATACATCCCTGCAAAGGTGTAGGGATTATCCACGGACTCGTCGGTCTTCCGCGTCACACTGCCATAGGGATCATAGGCATACTGGGCAACCACATTGCCGTCATCATCCGTCAGGGCAACGGTGTTGCCACGCTCATCAAAGTGATAGTAGTAGGCGGAGTTATCGCCGGCATCGACACTGTAGAGTAGTAATCCCGCAGGTGTATAAACAAAGTAACGGCTATCGTTATCGTTTTGCCGGACAATACTGACAGCCGGTAGGACTAATGCATGATTCCAGACATATTCGGTGGTATCGTCCCCTTCGGTGCGGCTTACCATATGTCCGAACCCATTGCAGTCATAGGATGCTTCAGACGTATCCGATAGTTTGGTCAGCGTCACCAAACAGGAAGTTCCGTCGTAGGCATAGGCATGCAGGTCATCAGTTAGGCGACGCCCCCTGGCATCGTAGCTGTAGCCATTTATACGATAAGCATCGTCATAGCTCAGCGAAACACTCTCCAAATAAGGTGTAAGGTCAGGTTGCAGATTCTGATCCCGTTCCACACCGCTGACTTGGCCATCAGAATTTCGTTCAATGGTATAAACGAAGGCGTCGCCATGATTGATTTCGGTTCGGCGATTCATTGAGTCATAGGCAAAGCTTGTGTTTACACCGTTACTGCGACTGATTTGGCTCAAATTACCCCTGGTATCGCGGGCAAGGCCAATCTGCCGTCCGCTCCAATCTGTCACGCCAATCAGTTGATCTGCCGCATCATATTGGTAAGTGACTGTTTTTCCTTCAGCCAAGGTCACGCTGTTAATTCGATTGAATATACCGCTATAACTAAAGGATATGCCATTGGAGTCGGCAATCCGCCCATGCTCATCATAGCTGACCGTCACATCCTTGGCGGAAGTCAATCGGCCGTTTACATCATGACTGTAATTGAGCGTAGGTCCGTCACTGTATCGACGCTGGGAAATATTGCCCACGGCGTCATAGCTAATTTCTTCAGAGTTTTCACCATTCGGATGGCTAATCTCAGTGACACGATTGCGCTCATCGTAACTGTAATTTGTAGTATTACCGGCTGGATCCGAACTACTGGTTAAACGGCCGCTGTTGTCATAACCAAACCCCCAGCTCTCGTTATTTGGACCGGTGATAGTAGTGATTAAGTCCATGGCATTGCGTTCAAATTCACTACGCGCTCCACCGCTATACTCGATACTCTTGACAGGCCCGTTTTCAAAAAATGTGTTGGTTCGCGTCTTCCCGGACGGATCGGTGCTCAGCGTCAGACGCCCGAGGTTGTTGTAGGCATAGGTTGTCCTGTTACCGACTGCGTCATCTGAACTTACTACCTGACCGTGCAAGTCGTAGGTATATTTCGGACCAGCGCCGCTTGGTCCGGTTATGCCGGTGATTCTGCCATTTGCGTCGTGATCAAAGACTACCTGATTGCCCATCGCATCGGTGATCGAGCTCGCTTGATCGGTAGCAAGGTAACCGAGGTCGAGCGTAGCGCCATTTTCCGGCGTGAGGGATACAATGCGGTTCAGGCTGTCATACCCGTAAGTGAGCGTACCGCCAGCCCGGGCAGAAGAAACCACATTACCGTTACCGTCAAAAATATGGGTAACCGTATCGCCGCTGGGATCACGCCTGCGTTCCAGATTATTGTTGGCATCATATTCAAACGTTGTGGTACCACCCTTCTCCTGGGTCTGGGTGACAATTCGATTGAGATCATCATATGTCCGTAACCTGGCTGTGCCGTCCGCATGGCGTACCCTGGTTATCCGGTCAAAGTCGTCATAGGTGTAGCTACGGACATTACCATTAGGATCGGTGCTGGATGTTGGATTACCGCCGGAGTCATACTCATGCGTTGTCTCGCCACCCAGATAATTCGTTTCGGTACCGACGCGACCATGGTCGTCATACAGGTAGCTCATGCTACTGCCGCGTTGGTTGGTAAACTTCACCATATTGCCCAGGGCGTCATACTCCCAAACCTCGGTAGTGCCATCAGGATAAGTCCGCTTTGTGAGATCACGATGCACCAGGCCAAAGACATCAACTCTATCGGTATACTCATAGTCCACTCGCTGCCCGAGCGCATGCGTTTCACTCGTTTCTTTACCGCTTACCGCATCGTATGTCGCAGTGAACTGCCCTCCATCGGGAGAAGTCACTGTTCCGCGCGCGGAGGTCTCCGTACTTGCGATGCCGGTTATTGCTCCCCGGGCATCAATACTGCGTATTAGCGCTCCTGAAGCATCATGTTCATGTGTGGCCGTGTTACCATCAGGTCTGGTGATGGTAGTGATATTTGTTTCCGTGTCATAGCTATAACTATACTGATTGCCGTTACTATCAGTCTGGGTCGCTACCCGGCCTTCGGAATCATAGGTCTGCGTCCAGGCAATCGAGCCTCCGGATAATTCTTTCTCGGACAACAATCCTCTATAGGTTCCGATCGAGGCATAGGAATATTCGGTATCCTGTCCGAGCGCATCGGTAAAAGTGACCAGGTTGCTATTTGAGTAGGCAAATGCAACATCGCGGGTTCCATCTGACACACCAGTCAGAAAATCGCTGGTGTTATAGGTCAATGTCAGGGTCCTGCCGAACAAATCCGCAACGCTGGTGAGCAATCCAGCCGCATCATAACTCAGCGATTGTTCATTTCCTTTACCATCCAAAATAGCGGTCAACCTGACCTGATCAAGGCCATCAGGCACACTGAACACGTATACCCAATCCGTCCTTGGATCCAGCAGATACCAGACGGCCAAGTCAGTGTTCTCCACTAATTGCATGGGGAGATCCAAGCCCTCTTGCTGTTCCCACACATTGGAATCACCGGCTTTTTCATAGCCGACCTGACGTCCCTGGTGGTCTATCACGCCAACAACATTAACGCCTTCTATAAACTGCCAATCGAAATTATGCCGCCAATTATTACCAAGCTGACCGAAGATCCCCTCTGAGCGTAAATGCGAGGAATAATAGCGCTGAAAACTGAGTGGCATCGGCATATAGTTAAAATGCAGATCAGGTCGCTCAGTGAAGAACAACTCTCCGGTACCGGTATTTACCGGATCGTTGGTTTGTGCCGACTGACGCAAACTTGCCTGGGTAGCATTGTATTCAATGACGGGATCGACAACGTTGATAGTAATTATCTCCGTGCCGCGATCAGGCAGCCCCTGGTCGTGGGCTTGGTAACATGGGTCATTTTGGTTATTTTGATAGCTGCCGTGAGACCAGCGCACGGTGATTGTGCCGGTGCCGGTTTGACTGGTAGCCGTCACTGTGAAAAGCCTGTTGTTGACCACATTTATGGGTCCGGCGGGTTCGACCGTCACAAATCCGGGCGGATCGACAGATATACTGACCAGCGTCGGACAGCCCAAGCCATGCCCTTGAACCAAGAAGGAACTGGAGGCATCCGGATCGTCCCGGTCGTTGATGGTCAAGGTGCTGTTGTTTACCGTATGGGCCAAAGACGGAGCACTCTGCGCTAAAGGCAGTAGCGCTAAGAAAGCAATAAATAAGTATCGTGAATATTCACTAGGAGCGGAAATTCGAAGGAACTTGCTCTTAACACCCATAGACCTTTCCTCGTGTATGAATGGTTTAGGAAAGAGTGCCGCAAGCATCAACACGAAAGCCCCAAAAGCCGTTGCGGACTTCAGTAGATTAGAATTCGACTGCGCGATGCAAGAAACAAGTTAAGTTTAGTAGACATGCTCCAAGCTGTACAAATTTAAACCGATACTTGACACTTGCTAAATGTAACAATTCAACGACGGATTCCTTTTCCTCCGGCCAACCTTAGGCGAAGCCAGGCCAAAAGCAGTTACGATTTCCTGTTAACAGTTTCTATTTTTGCCTCATTTTTGTGCCAAGCGCCCAATCAAAGAGCAGAAATTATTTTCACATCTAGCTCCTTAAAAATTTTCAAACTCTAAAAATCAATATAAATCAAAATGTTAACTTAACACCATTCATGTGGCACATATCTTGTATTTATCAGTATTACTAATTACATAAATCGTAATACTGGAGTTTGATTATGCATTGCTTTGTTAAGTTTGTGTGCTTCTTGTTAGTTGGATTAATAACGTCTTTGGCTGCGCTGGCCAAAGAACCTTTAAAGATCGGCTACAGTGACTGGCCTGGATGGGTGGCATGGGAGATTGCAGTCGAAAAAAACATGTTTGAAGAGGCGGGAGTCGACGTGCAATTCGAGTGGTTTGACTACGTCGCCAGTATGGATGCATTTGCTGCCGGCCAACTCGATGCCGTCACGATGACTAATGGTGATGCGTTGGTTACAGGTGCATCGGGAGCGCAGAGCGTGATGATCTTGATCAATGATTTCAGCAACGGTAACGACATGGTAGTCGCCCGGCCTGGGATTAATTCCATCAAAGACCTAAAGGATAAAAAAGTCGGTGTTGAAATTGGCTTTGTGGGACATTTGTTATTACTTAACGGTCTGCAAAAAGCGGGTTTACAAGAGTCAGATATCGAACTTGTTAATGTTCCGACTAACGAAACACCTCAGGTACTTGCATCTGGTCAGGTAGATGCCATTGTTGCATGGCAACCGAATTCAGGCCAGGCATTGAAGTTAGTGCCGGGGTCCAAACGAATCTACTCCAGCGCTGATGAACCCGGCCTTATATATGATGTGCTGGCAGTATCGCCGAGTAGCCTCGCAACTCGACGTGACGAATGGCAACTGGTGTTAAAAGTATGGTACCAAGCCGTAAGCTATCTTATGAATCCCGAAACAAGGGACGACGCCATAAAAATAATGGCGGCGAGAGTTGGGATTCCTGCCAAGGAATACAGAGCATTTATTGACGGAACGAAAATCCTAACGCTTGAGGAGGCGTTACCCTTTATGCGGAAGGACGAAGGTTTCACTTCACTCTATGGCTCTTCTGTTATTTCCGACAACTTCAACGTCGCTAATAAAGTCTACGAGAAACCGCAAAAAATTGATTCCTACATCGACCCTTCGCTGATGGAGAGCCTTTAAGAGACCTAGGGTTGCTTCCGGCAGCCCATTTTTCTTAATCGAACTGAAGGAAAACTTCACCCAACTACACGAATGCAAGTTCCGAGGGTAAAAGCATAATGTCCAAAACGAAATGGCTTGCGGTGAGAAAGGAACTGCACCCCAGATCAAGAGTTCTATTGTCGGTAACGAGTTTTCTCATACCTCTCATTGTCTGGTGTTTAGTGAGTTATTTACCCTTTCTTTGGCACCCGAAAATCGAAGTAACAAACCCCGGTGACGTACACTATTTTACCGAAGGCATGTTAGTGGATAGGGAGATTTTCGAACAAGAAAAGTCAGAGGTGGTAGAAAATTCCGGCATTTTACCCGAGGGCAGAAGAGCCAATCCCATTTACCTCCCGGCGCCACATGAAGTTTTATCGGCGTTTTATACAGCATTCGCAACGGAGCCGAAGCGAAGAAGCGAAAAATGGTTACACGAAAGTCTGTGGGACAGCATTCAGGTAATCTTTTGGGGATTTTTTATTTCATCAATATTAGGAGTACCTTTGGGTATTTTGGCCGGTACTTACGATTTTTTCTCGCGTTTAACCGAACCTTTCGTTGAGTTTTTCCGGTATTTACCCGCACCTGCATTCGGCGCACTGGCAGTCGCTATACTCGGCATTCACCAGGCTCCCAAAATTGCCATTATATTTATTGGTACTTTTTTCCAGCAAGTGCTGGTTGTCGCCAATACCACCCGCAAATTAGATCCTGCACTGTTGGAAGCAGCACAAACTTTGGGAGCCAAAAACCAGGCACTACTATTTCGCGTCGTTGTACCGGGAATATTACCGAATTTATATCGCGATATGCGTATTTTGCTAGGTTGGGCATGGACTTATTTAATCGTCGCTGAATTGATAGGGACAAGCTCAGGCATCACCTGGTTTATCACACAGCAGGCCCGCTACAAGAATTTTGACAATGTCTTCGCCGCCATCATGATGATCGGAATTATTGGTCTGCTCATAGATTTGATCCTCGCTTGGTTAGGAAAACGCTTCTTCCCTTGGCAAAAAGCGGCTTCCAAAATCTAAAAATTTTTTTTGAAACGCAAATAGGAAAATTCTTATGAACGCAAATTCCGTAGCTCCGAACTATCTCGAACAGAGCGAAGCGGTGCGCGAACGTTTTGTACGAATAAAAAAGCGGCCGGTTACCTTAGAGGTAACTGGGCTAGATAAAACGTTTCAGACACAGCAAGGTGAAATTACCGCACTTAAAAACATCAACTTCAAAGTGCACCGTCGCGAGTTCGTCTGCGTGATAGGGCCTTCAGGTTGTGGAAAATCCACCTTGATACGAATTCTTGCGGGGCTGGAGGACTCGTCGGCTGGTTCAATGTTGCTAAACGGCGAACCGGTTTATGGACCATGCTCGGATCGAGGTATGGTCTTTCAAGGTTATACGTTATTTCCCTGGCTGACGATAAAGCAAAATGTCATGTTCGGGTTGCTTCGCTCCGGCCACAGCAAGATCGCTGCCGAACAGGATGCATTGCAGTGGATTGATTTAGTAGGTTTAAGCCGGTTTTCGGAAAGTTATCCACACCAGCTTTCCGGTGGCATGAAACAACGCGTAGCAATTGCCCGGGCATTGGCGAATCAACCTAAAATTCTATTAATGGACGAACCCTTCGGCGCGTTAGATGCGCAAACTCGGGCAAAAATGCAAATGCATTTAATGGAAATATGGAAAAACATAGACGTCACAATTCTATTTATCACACACGACTTGGATGAAGCCATCTATCTCGCCGATCGAATTCTGGTGTTGAAAGCCAACCCCGGTGAAATCGAGGAGATAATCGAAGTTCCTGTTCCGCAGCCCAGAAAACCGGCGCAGTTTCTATCGGACGAATTTCTTGCAACTAAAGCGCGGTTGGATGAACTGATTCATCCGCCTTCAGAGGAGGAAGAGCTTGATCAACTCAATATGGTAAGGATGGTGCCTGTTAACGACGAAGTAGGAAGTGTGTTTTAACGATGAATAGATTACATGAAATGACCTGGGAAGAGGTGGCAGAATTGCTTGAACAGGGAGTAAGCGGCGCACTGTTACCCGTGGGCGCGACGGAACAACACGGACCGCATCTTGGCTGCGGAATGGACGCTGACATCGCGAATAAACTTTGCGATGCAGTCGCAAGGAAGAGCGAAGTTCTGTTATTACCTACGCTGCCTTACGGTTGCTCTGTCGGTCATTCAAAGCGTTGGCCGGGAACGATAGCACTGCAACCCAAAACGCTTATCGATGTCGTAAAAGAAATTGGTGATTGGGTTTACTCTTCCGGTTTCAGAAGGCTGTATATAGTGAACTCACATGTTACCAATTTTGCACCCCTTCGCTGCGCCCTGGAAATGTTGCGATCCCAATATGACGATTTACTGGTAGCTCTGATCAATACTGCTTCAATAAGCGATCGTGTCAAGCAGGTACATTTTTTAGATGCGGGTGACTGGCACGCCAACGACGCAGAAACGGGACTAATGCTTGCGCTCAGCCCGAACATGGTGAGACCGCAGCGCATAGAAGACGCTGACGACCCTGATCGTACTGAGGAATGTGTATTTTCCCATCCCGTTAACCGTACGAGCACTAACGGCGTGACAGGTTTTCCTTCCCATGCAACCAAAGAAAAAGGCGAAGAACTATTTGCCTGGATGGTGGAAGATCTAATCGCCTTGATTGCCAAAGGTAACCTGGAATGTGCACCACTTCCCTACTCTTACTTCAAAAAAGTTAACGAATAAACTTCGACTAATTAGGATGAATATGATTGATATTAAAGACGACATCGAAATAAAAAGGATCGAAAAGGACTTACGCGATAAAGGCGTTAAGTACTGCATGGGGACCTACGTCGATATTCATGGAATTCCCAAAGGTAAAGTAGTACCCATCGATCATCTGCTGCATATGGCACAGGGATCAGAGCTTTATACCGGTTACGCGCTGGATGGCTTGGGGCAACAACCCAACGATGACGAAATCGCATCGGTACCGGATTTAAATCACATTATTCAGTTGCCGTGGCAACCAGAGGTGGCATGGATGCCGGCAGATAATACGTTTAAAGGAGAACCCTATCCTTTGAATACGCGCGTTGCATTAAAAACCGTTCTTGCGGAAGCTGCAAAAATGGGTTTCGGTATGAATCTCGGCATTGAAGCGGAACTTTTTGTATTGAAAAAAATGGAAGACGGGTCACTTTCCGTACCAAATCCCGACGATAAATTGGCCAAACCCTGTTACGACGCACAATCTTTCCTGGGCCAGTTTCAGTGGCTCGATAAAGTTGCCTCCACCATTAACGACCTTGGCTGGGATCTGTATTCGTTAGATCACGAAGACGCAAATGGCCAGTTTGAATTCGATTTTATGTATGCGGATGCGCTGACCTCTTGCGACCGCTTTACTTTTTTAAGAATGATGACAAAGGAGTACGCCAAACAAGAAGGGCTCGTTGCCACATTTATGCCCAAACCGTTTGCCAATAAAACCGGCAACGGCGCACATTTTAATATGTCGCTCTACGACCTGAACACGGGAGAAAACATTTTTAAGTGTAATCCGAAGGACGATCCCAATGGGCTCGGCCTGACTGCGATCGGATATCAGTTTATCGCTGGGATACTTAAACATGGTCGCTCCCTGTGCGCTGCCTTTGCACCTACCGTAAATTCCTATAAGCGACTCGTGCGACAAGGGGATATGCCATATTTTACCTGGGCACCGGTATTCAACTCATTTGGTTCGAATAACCGCACGAACTCGATACGCGTTCCCATGGGAGGCGGTCGTTGCGAGTCTCGCAATGCCGACGGTGCGGTGAATCCTTATTTGGCCGCAACATTGGCATTGGCTGCGGGATTAGAAGGCATCAAAGAAGGTCTGCATCCCGGCAAACCCCAAGATGACAATCTATATGATTTAACTGAAGCGGAACGTCGAGACCGTGGTATTAATTTTTTACCAAGAACTTTAGCGGAAGCGGTGGACGCGTTTGAAAGAGATCCCTTCGTAGAAAAAACCTTGGGATCCGGCCTTCGAAACGAATTTATTCGGTATAAACGACAGGAATGGAATGATTATCATACTGCTGTTTCAGCCTGGGAGGTCGACCGTTACAGCCATTTGTTTTAATCAAAACAATCAAGGAGAAAACACATATGAAAAAAGTTTTGATTATTCAGAATGACGTCAAAGAAGGTGCCGGCCAATTACAGCAGTTACTACGCGAAAGAAAGATAGAGGTAGAAGTAATCTTCGGTTGGAACTTGCCGCCGGACATGGCAGTGGAAACCATCTATGCCGGCATGGTCATTCTCGGTGGAACACAAGCCGTTTATGAAAAAACCGCCCACCCCTATCTGGAAAACCAGATTATGTTGTGTCAAGACATTATTAATTCAGGGCTGCCGATTCTGGGTATATGTCTGGGCGCGCAAATTCTCGGTGCTGCGCTAGGTGGAGAAGTAAAACCTAATGCCGAAAAGGAAATCGGCTGGTACGACTTAACGCTCACGCAGGAGGCACAAGAGGACCCGTTGCTAAGCGGCTATCCCGCAGTTGCGCCGGCATATCACTTTCACGGAGACTTTTTTAACCTGCCACCGACATGCATTAGGCTAGCACAATCTGAAATGACATATTGCCAGGTTTTTCGCTTTAGAGAAAATGTCTACGGCTTTCAGTACCATCTGGAAGTGGATCAGGCGTTGATCGAAACGATGTGCCATAATAATGCGGAATATATGAACAAAAACGGCTTCGATGCCAATACCATCATTAAACAAAGCCTGGCTCATATTGAACAGTTCAAGCACAATAATGCCACTGTACTCAACCATTGGATTGATTTGCTCCAAATATGCCGAAAGTGAATAAAACAGTCAGCCGTATTAGTGTGTCTTTGCCCGAAGACTTACTCGAAGAGTTCGATAAAATGGTTGCTGAAAGGGGATTTGAAAGCCGTTCGCAGGCAATTTGTGAAATGATAGGCCAGCAGCTCAATGAACATCGCCAAGAGTTAGGCGCTAATATCATGACGGGGACTGTGAATCTTGTTTACAACCATTCGGTACCAGGAGTACAAAAAAAGCTTCACGAACTCCTGTATATCCATATTGACGAGATAATTAGTAGTTTGAATGTCAATTTAACCCATACCAATACGATGTCAGTAGTACTGGTCCAGGGACCGGCAAACAAATTGAGAATGATCGCAGATAAAATGATCACTCTAAAAGGTGTCATTACCGGAAAACTACTCTTGAGTTCATCGATTATTCCTCCACTTCACCCGCTTCCCCAAAAGTCGCCATAATGCGTTGTTTAGACTGAAGAGAGAATGCGTGACTACCTACGTTATTAGACTAACTGTATTTACCGTCTTGTTCTGTGCCCAGAATACGTCATTCGCCGAAGATGCTGCCGAGCTTATTTCGGGAGAACCTGCATACATTAACCTTAGGATTGACAATATTCGAATTGAGATTCCCGGTCTGGAAGAGGCCACAAAGAATTTTTCGATGTCAAGCGAAGAACTTTCCCGCGTGTTGAAAAAGCTCGCAGATCGCGAGGATCTCACCAATGAGGAGAGGGATATGATACATAGTATGGTACTGGGTGTTAATCAGGCATCAGAAGACATTTTAAACCTCTCTGAACGGCTTCCCGAACTATTGCAAAGCAGTCGTCTGCCGATACTAGATATTGCTGATGACCTGGCACTACGGGTGACGGACACTTCCGGAACGCTGTTAAATAGAATTGAGCTTCTATTGGTGATTTTCGGCATAGTCATCATAGTGATCATTTCTTTGTCATTTTATCTGTTCTATCGATTAGCGATAAGACCCGGCAAACAAGTCGTTTTGGCTATCCGGGATACATCAGTGCAATTCAACGAACTCAGTAAACGCATGGAAAATATTACCTGCGAATTACAAAATACGCTTAGGGAATCGAGGGCGTCGGATGAATCTTAACAACCTGCTAAACGTACTTTTCGGTAGGACAGGCTTACGATTGGAAGTGGATAAAGAAGCACGTAAGTTTATTCTCATCACCGCCGGCGCCAGTCTGTCAACATGGAATATCGCATTTGAATTAGGCGTTTGGGGCGAAATATTTTACGCGAGACTTTTCTCAATATGGGTCCTAACGCTCGCTGTGGTTTTATCAATATTTTTTCTGCCACAAAAACGCGCCCGTTTTAGTTTGTTGGGAAAATTTGTATTGGCCTTTCCTACCGGGTGGCTTCTATTGACCCTCGTAAACGAACGCATGGTTCAACTTGATGCACTCGAATCCATGCTTTACGCCGTCGGTATTTTTATCGCTTTTCTGTGCCTTCCCTATCTGATTTATGTATTGGTTTCATTGCTGGATGAAGAACCTCTGGCCTTAGAGCGGCGCCTGTATATGTCAATGATATTGATCGTTTCAATTGTGGGACTAACCGGTTTTTTTATTGGTCTTAATCACCATTTATTTCTAACCTGTCAGGATTTCGCGTTGTCGGGAGAATATCTTCCGGAAAATTGTGTGAAAAGTTAAAGAACGCTCAGATGTTGCAACTCCGGCAAACGACTTGTCAGGCAAGATATTTTACCCGCCCGACTTTTTCGCATCGAAACCCTGCTCCAGCAGTATTGCCAAGACCGTATCCCGTTGATCGCCCTGGATTTCGATAACGGCATCTTTAACGACCCCGCCCACGCCACAGCGTTGTTTTAATTTTTTGCAGAGATCGTTTAACTGCTTGCCGGTTAGCGGCAAGCCTTTGATCAGGGTCACGCCTTTACCTTTTCGCCCTTTGGTTTCGCGGCTGATTCTTACTTTTCCATCGCCCAGGATTTCGTCGCCTGAACTGCAACTGCATTCACTTATGGCTTTACCGCAGACCGGACAGGTCTTGCCAAGTTCTGTCGAGTAAACTGCACCTGGCGCAGATGTGGATTCGACACCGTTCGACCCTCCCATCGACTTTTTTAGTTCGGCAAGAGAAACAAACTTCTGCTTAGCCATTTCTAACTCCTTCGTTTTTTTGCAAGATTCCCAAGTGGTTCGGAAACTTTAAGTTGGAAAATATATCAAAGCTCTTCCTTTATCCATTCCCCCAGTGTCCGCAGCGCAACCTCTCTTTCCTGCGCCCAACCTTGGGCGAAGCTAAGCCGAAAGCAGTTGCGATATTGCCCCGAGATCGAAAAAAGTTCCCCTGGTGCAATGGATATTCCCTGCTCATGACCTCTGTGATAAAGCGCCGTGGTATCCACCTGTTTCGGTAACTCGATCCAGGCAACCAACCCTCCCTTCGGCCGGGATAACCGGGTTTCTTCTGGAAAATAGCAGTTGATAAGATCCACTAGTTGGCCGAATCGCTGTCGATAGGTTTCGCGCGCCTGACGCAAGTGCCGGTCGTAAGCACCCTGGCCCAGAAGTTCGGCGGTGACCATTTGCGGCAAAGTCGGTGAGGAAATAGAGTTTATAAACTTGTGATACATCACCTCTTCGAAATAGCGTCCGGGCATCATCCAGCCGACCCGAAGCTGGGGATCAACTGTCTTCGAAAGCGATGAACACAACATCACGCGACCGTCAGGATCGAAGGCTTTGATTGTTTTGCTGCGTTTATCACCGAAATAGAGGTCGCCATAAATATCATCCTCTATTAACGGCAGATCGTGTTTGACCAGCAATTCCACAAGTTGCGCCTTACGTTCATCGGGAATCGAGCAACCCAATGGATTGGAAAAAGTCGCAATTGATAATACCGCTTTAATCGGCCACTGTTTCAGCGCGAGCTGCAACGCTTCCAGGCTGATGCCGGTGTCTGAATGGGCGGGAATTTCAATTGCCTTTAATCCAGAGGCCTCAATCATTTGCAGCAGGCCATAGTAGCTCGGCGATTCGACAGCAACGATATCTCCGGGCTTGGTTACAGCGCGAAGGCATAAGGCCAACGCATTTTGGCAGCCGGCAGTAGTGACAATCGCATCCGGCGAAACAAATATTCCGGCATCAACCGCCCGCCGCGCTATTTGCTGGCGCAACTCATAGTAGCCTTCCGGGGTTCCATAACCCACACCCAAATATTGCTGGGTTCGAGCCAACTGGGTGTAGAGTTTTTTGACGGTATTGATAATTGGGAAGTCCAAAGCCGGTATGGCCGAACTCATGGACACGCCGCTATTGGCCGCCGCTTCGCGCTGCACTTCCATCACTAGCTGCGAGGTCGTCGCAGGACGGGGCTTCGGTCGAGCCCTACAAGGTTGCGGGGCTGCTAACCGGTCTTCCGACCGGCGTTTCACGTAGTAGCCGGACTTCGCTTTGACTTCCACCCAACCGCGCTCTTCCAACAAGCCATAGGCGGAAGTAACCGTGGCAATACTCACTTCTTCTCTTGACGCGAGCTGCCGCACAGACGGCATTTTTTCTCCAACTTCAAAAATACCTTCGCGAATCTGGTCAGTCAGCTGGTTCGCCAATCTGGCATATAAGTTCGTTTCCATATTCGCCTTTTTTCTCGTTTGCCGGTTATCAACACTAGTTCAAACGCACCTACCGGTACAGATACCGGATTTTAACACCATAACAGTTAGTAATTAATTCCATCTGTACCTGTCAATTTAGAGTTTTTTTGAATCTGTTACGGTTCAATTGTAATAAGTAGAATAGGTTTCAGCAATAGACAATTTAAACCCCGTTCGCCAAGACCGTAAAAAGTTCGGCGATTACACCGATGCGCAGAGATAAATGGAGATGAGCATGTCAGAACAAGTGAATCAAAATCTGTTTTTAGATAACACCCCTAACGCTTCAGCGGTAGGCAAGGCAGGCTTGGCCGGCAAGTTCTCCCTGCGTATGATTTGGCATCGCCTGGAAATGGTCATTCACCATTGGCATCGCAATCACGCGACGCGTCGCCATCTTTGCAGTTTGCCGGGTTATCTGTTGCGAGACATTGGCATGACCTGCGAGGAACTCCAAGCCGAACTCAAAAAGCCCTTCTGGCGGGACTGACCGGAGGATTAAAAATGGAGCTTCTACTTAGCTGTCTACTATTTGCCCTGGTTTCAACAGTCACGCCGGGGCCGAACAACATCATGTTGATGTCGTCCGGTTTAAATTATGGAATAAGACGCAGCCTGCCGCATTTTCTCGGCGTTTGCATCGGCTTTCCGCTGATGGTTGTCGCTGTGGGTCTGGGGCTTGGCGGACTGTTCAATCAGTTCCCGGAAA
Organism: Hahella sp.; assembly: GCA_028280065.1. Taxonomy (GTDB): domain Bacteria; phylum Pseudomonadota; class Gammaproteobacteria; order Pseudomonadales; family Oleiphilaceae; genus Hahella. Next base: position 37,466 of record JANQMN010000010.1, on the reverse strand, counting down.
TTCATGGAATCATTAAGTTGCTCGGTGTCAGCTATCTGCTCTATATGGCATATCGGCTCGCGATATCACAGACCAAGTTTCGTAGCGATAACACAGATCGCCCCTTACACTTTTGGGAAGCCGTTTTGTTCCAATGGGTGAATCCTAAAGCCTGGGCGATGACAGTAAGCGCACTGGCCGCATTTACCAGCGTAGATGGCGATGCGCTATACCAAGCAGTTTCCATTGCGCTTACCTTCTTTTCAGTCAGCTTTCCCTGCGTGGGACTGTGGCTGCTGAGCGGGGCGAGCCTGAAGCGCTGGTTGACCAAGCCGCGTTACCAGCAAACCTTTAACTGCGTCATGGCAATTTTGCTAATTGCATCGGTAGTACCGATGCTGCAGGAGTCTATGCTGACGAGCTGAAACTAATTGGCGCTACCTCCTTCCCAAAGAGCAAATCCTTGCTAGTCGTTTGCCAGCTTCGCTGGCTTTTTTCCTCTCAGAGCCTAACAACCTTCTCTACTGACACCATGCTGTCAGCAGGCGGCGCGTAGGATGTTTCTACTGCTCAAGGCCAATCTTCGAGCAGTAGCAACAAGCAAATCAATATAAATTCAGAGGAATAACGATGAGCCAAACAACGCCAGCAGAGCACACCGTAGAAATCGTAACATTCAAACTCAAAGACACAGTGACCAGAGAAAAGTTTCTTGAGGCGAGTGAAGGGCTTGATGCATTTGCTCGACAACAGCAAGGATTTCTTTACCGCAGTTTATGCGAAGCCTCCGGCGCCGGAGAATGGACGGATATCCTTTATTGGACGGACTTAGCCAGCGCCCAAAGAGCTAGTGAGCAATTTGGCAATTCCCCACTGACCAAAAAGGTCGCCGAGTGCATTGATCCTAACTCGATCTCCATGCAACATTTGCAGATTGCCAGTTGCCAGACAGCGGAGCAACCGGAAGCAGAAACAGCCTGAACACGAATATACCGAGGCCCCCGGTGCGAAAAGCGGATCGTTTATTTCAAATCGTCACTATTTTGCGTAGTCACCGGGGAGCTGTAACCGCCCAGGCTTTGGCAGAACAACTCGAAGTATCTGAACGCACGATCTACCGGGACATGCAGGCGCTGCTCTGTTCCGGCATTCCCATCGAAGGGGAAGCCGGTGTCGGTTACCGATTAATGCGGGGATTTACCTTGCCACCTCTCAACTTTCAAGAAGAAGAACTGGAGGCTATACTCACCGGGATGCGCATGGTTCAAGCATGGAGTGACCGGAGCCTGGGTCAGGCAGCCACTCGCGCCCTACAGAAAATCCTGGCTGAACTGCCGGTGCATATGAAGCATTTGGGAGAACAGACCCAAATCCATGCGCCTGACTTTTTCGTGAGTAAAAAGGTTGCCCAATTTGGCGAACAGTTGCGAAGGGCAATTCGGCGCAGGCAGGTCATCCGGGTCGGTTATCGCCGGGCTGACGGCCAGACCAGTGAACGCAGTCTTGAACCCTTGGGGATGTTTTTCTGGGGGAAAACCTGGACATTAGCCGCCTGGTGCCGACTACGCCAGGAGTACCGGGAGTTTCGGCTTGACCGTATTCAGAATCTGGCGCTGCAGGATGAGTATTTTCAGTTGAGCAAATCCAAATGCCTGGACGATTACGTCAATCAGGTCTCGGCAAACTTGCCGGAAGAATGGCCCCCCGCTGTGCCGCCAACCTCATAGGCCGGTCAGCCAGGAAGAACCATCGACGCGCTTCCAAAACGCGACTTTCTCACTATGCCGCTGCCGCAGGCGTTGCAGGTAAATCCCATGCTTCGGAAGATGTAGGTAATCGTTGCAACTGCGGTCCAGCGTTAGCAGATTTTTCAAGTAATCCGCTGCATAAAAATACGCTTTGCTGTAGGCACGATCCAGAATATCTTCCAATAAAGCCCGATAGCAAACGATACTGCCAAGCGGACAGTTTCTTTCCTTAAAATTTTCCGCCAGTGCCAGTAAATCGCCATAGTAGTATTGCTTGAGTTGGGTTCCCATGCGAAGAAGCAAGTGTAACGCCTTTTCCTGGTAGCCGAGTTCCAACAAGAGGTTTGCCGCCAATGTTCCATTATCCGCTTGTTCCGCCTGTTTAACCGCTGCGTTCAGCGTCTGCTCCCGGTTTTGCGTGGGTGTGAGGGCCAACATCGCCTGGAAATTCTCGGTGCTGGGCTCCAGTTCGAAAAGTTTGGTTTGGGCGTTCAACTGCTGCTCCTGGTCGCCGAGTGTCAGCCAGGCATCCAGCATCAGCTGCAGCACCTGCCGGTCCGGCTTGGCAATTTTTTGCAGATGCTCAAGCGCTTGCGCCGGCTGACCATGCTCCAGGTACATGCCGGCAATCTCCCGGCGATCCGCCGCCGTGACCTGTATTTCCGCACCGCAAATTGAATCTGCATACAAATCCAAATCACCCAATGCTTTAGCGAGTCCTTTCAGACCGATTCTCGCCTCCTGGAGTCGCCGAAACTGCGCTTCATCGCTGCTGTCGACTTTCGAATGTGACTTCAACGCATGTTCAAATCGCCAAGCGAGATGCCTCAGTTCCGGTTCATCGAAAGCCCCTTGGGACCGAGCCAGCATGGCGAGGTAGGTTTGGAACGGATCGTGTTTCCGCCACTGGTCAAACCGGGATAGCCAATATCCGCTGTCAAACCGTTCCTGCCCGCGGGCCAAGCGAATGCTGGCCAATAGCAACGAACTCGCTTCGATGAATACTTGATGCACAACCCCGGCAGAGTCATCACAGCGCATCAATATCCGATCCTGAATATCAATAAAAGCGGGGATCAACTCCGCGGCGATAAGCGGATAATCCGGCAGCAGCGATTGCTGGAGATCTTCCAGTTGTTGCTGTAACTGGGCGGCAAATCCAAAACTGGCGCTATATTCGATAAATTCACGCTCAGCACCAAGCTTCACTATCTCCTGGAGCAGGCTTTCCGCCAGCGCTTCAGGGTTGTTTTTCAGCAGAAACCGATCGATATAGGCGTCTATATCCGCATGCCGGCCATGCATGTCGATCACCATTTGAATAATGTCATTTTTTTTCAAACACGCGAGTTTGTTGCGAAGCCTTTTCGATCCGGTTGCCATAATCCCGATTCTCTACCTACCTTAAACCTGGGCTTTGTTGACATTTAGTTGCTGCCTCTGTTCAGAGACTAAGCATAGCCTATACCGAGACAACAGACCCGCCGGCTGTCCTGGGTTACTGCGAAACATCCGAACAAAACCGCCCCCGCCACAGCCATGGCGGCCGCTCGGGCACATTTTCCAGAAAACGCTATACTATATTGCATTGAGCACAATATAACCGTTTTGGCTGTACACAACCTGGGAGGTGATTACAGGTGAAGCCAAAATACGATGTCGGGCAACTGGTGGAACATACCCTGTTTGGCTATCGGGGAGTTATTGTTGACGTTGATCCGGTGTTTAACAATACCGAAGCTTGGTATCAAAGCGTCGCGAAAACCAGACCGCCAAAAGACAAGCCCTGGTATCACGTGTTAGTGGATGAAACAGACTACGTTACCTATGTGGCAGAGCGCAATCTCCGTAGCTCCTTGGATTCACGGCAGGTGGATCATCCCTTGTTAGGCAACTACTTCAACCGGTTCGATGGTTCGCGATACTTTACCCGCGAATTAAAGCACTAGGCCGCCGAAATCGCGTCCGGAGCGAGAGGGACCTGTACGTAAAAAGTCGTGCCTGTGGGTAAGAAGTTTTTATCGTCCAGTTGGTCCTCTTCCGCGAAAGTTTCGAAGAATAAATCACCCCCCATCAGTTCCATTAAACCGCTGGCCAGCCCTAAACCGACCCCCTTGCCAAAGTTCTCACACAGCTTGGTTTTCTCCGGATTAACGTTGTCAAATAAAATGGGGCGCAGTTTCCTGGGAATGCCGGGGCCGGTGTCAGAGATCGCGATAACGAGATGCTTGGTGTTTTTTTCCACGGTAATGTCGATAGAGATACGTTTAGGACTGTGTTGAATGGCATTTTCAACACAAATTTCCAACACCTGTTTCAATCGATCCGGGTCACACTGGACATTCGGCAACATCTGCACATTATCGAATCGAAGAGTCTGATTCTTTCTTTCCGCAACCGGTCTCCAGGTCAGAATCACGGGAATAATGATATCGGTGAGGTCCACCTGCTCAAGCTGGAGCGCCAGATTGCCATCGTCCAGCGCCACCACTTCAGCAAACTCGTTTAAAAGCCTTTCGAGCTTAAGGCTGTTTTTTTCGGCCAACTCCAATAAATCCAATGCGCTTTTCTGCTGCTCTCCCGCCATGCCGTTGCGGCACAAGGCCACAGCGCCTCTTATCGCGGTAAGCGGCGATCTAATCTGCTGGGTCATCAGGGTAATGAACTTAGTGTTGGTTTCCGTCAATACCCGGATATTCTGGTGCGCATCCTTGACTTCGCGAGTGCGTTTTACCGCATTGGAAGTCAGCATATCCTGCAGCAAATACAACTCTTTCGAGCGATCGGAAAACACCTGAATCGATCGGGCCAGGCTCCCTACCTCGTCATGCCGGTTTTGATGGGGCAGCTCCTTGGGTCCGGAATCCAGCGTCAAATTGTTCAGTGCCAATGTAATGTCTTCAAGTGGATAAGTCAGGCTACGTATAGCCACAGAAATTGCAACAAGGGCAATCAGTAGGCTGGCGATAAACAAATAGACAAGATCCTTAGCGCGTTCGTAAAAAACCTGGTTAAGGATTTCTTCATTTAACGAAATCGACAAGTTGCCGACAATCGTCGGTTCGCCGGCCACTTCCAATACCAGGCTGTGGGTGATTTTCGAATACCGAATTTCGGGCTGCTCCTGCCCGAGCTTAAGAACAACCTCACCGACGGAATTCAAAATAGTCAAGGAATCTATCGCTGGTAGCGACATGATTTTCTTGGCTGATGCGGTGATCAGCTCCAGATTACTGTGCCACAAACCGTCGCTCAAGTATGCTTCATGCGCATCCAGCATGATATGCGCAGTCGACCGCTGCATGACAATTTGCCGCTCCGATTCAAACCAAATCGAAATAGTCGCCCCCACGCCAAAGGTCAACACCATGATCAATGTCGTAAACAGCATCAACCAGTTACGTAGAGAAATTCTAGTCTCGGTGGGAACTTTGCTTTGGGAACTAGCTGTTGGCTTCGTCATCAGACTTATTAGCGGTTACTGCTGGCCTTTGTCGTTTGACCTTCAGGCCCTGCCACCGGGCAAGGCCACTAGAGAGATTACCTAATGAGTGTAGACCGATATGGCAGCCGCGCTAGCCCGCTTCTGATTTGGCTGCGCCGATGGGGTATTAAATTTAGTCCGCGCGCCCCATAAAACGTCTTTCACCTGTATGGATACGTACCCGGGAACCTTCTTCCACATACTCGGGCACCTGAATGGTAAGTCCGGTACCGAATGTCGCAGGCTTGGTTCTGGCACTGGCGGAAGCCGCTTTCATGGCTGGGCTGGTCTCGGTGATGACCATTTCAACAGTTTGCGGTAACTCGAGGGCGACCACCTGCCCTTCCACCATCAGTATTTGCAGCCCCTGAATATCGTCGGTGAGAAACGGCAACTGATCTTCCAGTTCGGCTTGCTTGAGTATGTGCTGTGAAAAGTCTTCATCATCCATGAATACATAGTCATCAGCGTCTATATAGGATAATGAAACCTGCCGGCGTTCCAACTGAACGGCGCTGAGCATGTCATCTCCCTTGAAGGATTCTTCCTGCTTAAGTCCCGTCTTCACATTGCTAAAGCGCACCTTGTAGAGCGTCGCAGCGCCTCTAGCACTGGGGCTGTGCACTTCGATCTCCTTGGTTAGCAACCAATTGCCCTGAATCTCAATCACATCGCCGCGTTTTAGATCACTGGCTTTCGGCATTTTCAGATTCTCCTGCTCCTGTTAACGTAACGCCGGAAATTGTAAGCACAATTTTTTCCTTCGTCAGCCGCCATTGGCGGTTTTTGTTCGATAAACCGCACCGTCGAGACCGGCAACTCAGCCAGACGCTGGATCCGGCTCTGGCACAGGTGCGCCACAAAACTGAACAAATTATTACATTTTTCCTGCCTTGCGGTTGCCGAAAGGCATATTCACCTCTATTATTTCGAATTTAAACCATCAAAGCCGGATGATTCATTCAAGTATTTCGAAAAATGCTGAAAACCACTCTTGAACAATGGCGAATGCTGCATGCTGTCGTTAACCATGGCGGATTTGCCCAGGCTGCGGAGGCCGTGCATAAGAGCCAATCCACCATCCATCATGCTGTACACAAGCTGGAAGAGTTGCTCGGCGTAGAAATTTTGGAAGTAAAGGGCCGAAAAGCGGAACTTACCGAAGCCGGCAAACTGTTGCTGAGGCGATCAGACAATCTTCTGAAGTTGGCTTTACAAGTCGAAGAGGTTGCGGCGGGTTTAGCGCAAGGCGTGGAGGCACAAATCCGCTTGGCGGTTGACGTTATTTTCCCCCCCGAGTCCATGTATTGCGCCCTCCGGAAGTTTTCCGACCAGTACCCGAATACTCGTGTCGAAGTCATTGAAACCGTACTATCCGGCGCGGAAGAGTTGTTGCGGCAGGGAATCTGCGATCTTGTGGTTTCGCCGACGATGCCTCAGGGTTTTATCGGCACCTGGTTAATGACAGTGGAGTTTGTTCCCGTTGCCCACCCGGAGCATCCGCTGCATCAACTGGGCCGCAAGATCACCCGGGAGGATCTTGCGGAACATAGGCAGATCGTTATGCGCGATTCGGGATCAGACCGGCGCGATGCTGGTTGGCTGGGGTCCGATCAGCGCTGGACTGTTTCCCATATGAGCACTTCCGTCGATATGGTTTGCCGGGGTCTGGGTATCGCCTGGCTTCCCACGACCTGGGTGGATACGCTAATAGTAGAGGAAAAGCTGAAAATACTTCCTCTGCGTGAAGAAGGAAAACGACTCACTCCGCTCTACCTGGCATATAGCGATTTCGATCGTCAAGGTCCTGCAGCGCAGTTTCTCGGTGGTCAGATCACGGCCATGGCAGGCGCTGCCTAAAAACAGCCGGATTCCCCGGAAAACCTGCCAACAGACTTGGCCTGCCATGGAGAAAATAATCGTCTTTACGCTAGATTTGTAAAGAAAACTTCGCTAGCTTTTAACCTTACCCTTCTATTCAGAGCACTGCCGACACCATGCCACTTTCCCACCTGCAACCTAACGCTTTGTGGCAGTTTTTCCAGCTGTTGTGCGACACGCCGCGCCCGTCTCAGTATGAACAGCTACTCAAACAACGGATTCGGGACGAAATCCTGGGCTTTAACAATGCAACGGAACGCCCCATAGAAGTGTCCGAAGATCAAGCCGGGAATCTCATTCTTCGCAAGGCGGCAAGTCCGGGTTGTGCAAGCGCTCGGGGGGTAATTCTGCAGAGTCATCTGGATATGGTCACCCAACAAAATGCCGGGACCGGCCACGATTTTCTAACTGACCCTATTGACGCCTATATCGACGGTGATTGGGTTACTGCCAAAGGGACGACGCTGGGTGCGGATAACGGAATCGGCGTGGCGGCCATCCTCGCGGTGCTGTGCAACGATGGCGTTCGCCACGGCCCATTGGAAGCAGTCCTTACCGTCAATGAAGAATGCGGGATGAGCGGTGCCAAGGGAATCGATCAATCGGCCATTTCCGGCAGCCTTCTTCTCAACTTGGATACCGAAGAGGAAGGTGAGCTTTATATCGGTTGCGCCGGTGGCATAGATGTGACGGCGGATTGGGAATACTTGGCGGAGCCACCCGACACCGGGATGCAGTTCCACCGGATCATGGTAAAGGGTCTTCGCGGTGGCCATTCAGGCATCGACATCCATAAGGGTTATGGCAATGCAGTCAAACTCATTAACCGATTAGTGAGGATGATTTTCGAAAAGTATTCGGATTGCAGGGTAGCCTGCCTCGACGGCGGGACAATGCGCAACGCCATCCCCCGCGAGGCGGTTGCCGTGATCGGTTTGCAGCCTGGCCATCACGAACATTTTCAACAGCTGATCGCGGAAGCGCAAACCACTTTTCAACATGAACTATCCCCGATCGAACCCAATTTGTCGATTAGCGTGGAGGAAGCCACGCCTGAGCCACTGATTCCCGCGCAACTTTGGCGACAGGTCAGTCTTGCCCTACAGGTCTGTCCGAGCGGAGTATTTCGAATGAATCCGGAGTTTCAGGGTGTTACCGAAACTTCGAACAATCTTGCCTCGGTGCGCGTTGCCCAGGGTGTGATCGAAGTGCAGTGTCTTACCCGAAGCCTGATTGACACCCGGCAACAGGATGCCGCCGACACGGTAAAAGCCTGCTTCGAGCTGGCGGAAGCAAGAGTGTCCACGGCGGGCTGGTATCCGGGCTGGAAACCGGACAAAAACTCGAAACTGCTGGCAGAACTCAGCCAATTGCACAAGAAAACTACCGGTAAAGAAGCCAAGATTCATGTTATTCACGCTGGCCTCGAATGCGGGATATTGGGTTCCCGCTACCCTGATTGGGATATGATTTCCTTCGGACCGACCATCCGTGGCGCACATTCACCGGATGAAGCAGTCAATATCCCCAGCGTGCTAACGTTTTGGAACTTCCTGCTGGCCAGCCTCAGCCATCTTGCCGCAACAACTACCTAGCCTTAAAGCAGTAACGGGGTTCGCACCCCGTAAGTTGTAAGATTGGAAAAGCTCTAGACGTTTGCCGCTTCTTCAATGGAGTTTAGTTTGCTCACGATTTCTCCGGAAAGAGCGGTCACCTGTTCATAGGCTTCTTCAGCTTCCGTAAACTTGCGATCGCTTTTCATCTGAATGATTTTTTTGATTAGCTTATGCAGTTCCGCATGCGGCGGCTCGATTTCTTGCATCGCGGGAATGTGCATCCAGTTCTGGCCATCCGAATAATACCATTTGCCAAAGGCGCAACTGTGGTGATCGGTGGCCTCCGCCAGCGACAGCGAGCCCTGGCCGTCGAGGAACTTCCGTAAACGGCTGCGCCAAGCTAAATGGGCCATTTTCGCATCCATAAGGTTTAGGCCCTTATCGGTAGTCGTGAACCGTTTCACCTCATCGTGCAGTTCGTTAATTTTATCGCTAATCCTCTCAGTTGCTTCTACGGTGGTTTTCGCCGCTGTGGTAGTTTTGCCTGCAATCTCGGAAATTCTTAGGATGTTCGTATCCATTTCCTGGGCAACCTGGCTTTGTTCCTCTGCCGCGGTCGCTATCTGAGTAGCCATTTCGGAAATGGAAGAAATACTGTCATTTATATTGGTCAACGACGCCAGGGCTTCATCGGTTTTCACCACTGCCTCGCTGGCTTCTTGCTCGGTTGAGGATATAACCTGCATTGCCTCCTTCGATTGGGGCTGCAGCCGACCGATGATCTCGCTAATCTCTTCCGTGGAAGCCTGGGTTTTTTGCGCCAAACTCCGTACCTCGTCGGCAACCACGGCAAAGCCTCTACCCTGTTCGCCCGCCCTGGCGGCTTCAATCGCCGCATTAAGCGCCAGCAGGTTGGTCTGTTCGGCAATATTGGAAATCACTTGAAGAACCTTACCGACGGCTTCGCTTCCCTGTTCAAGTTCGGCAATGACCTTACTGGCATGATTTACCTGTTCGCTCATGTTCCGAATTTGACTCACGGTCTGTTGAATAACATCCGTACCCGCGAGGGCCGCCTGCTTGGCCGAAGTAGCGGCATCCGCCGCGGCGGATGTATTGAGCGCAACCTCTTCGACAGTAGTCGCCATTTCGGTCATCGCTGTGGCGACCTGATTGATTTCATCGCTCTGACTGCGCACGCCTCGATCAGTTTGTTCCAGAGTAGACGCAACCTGCTCGCTTTCCAGGCTGACATCATTGGCGATTTTGGTGACCTGCCAAATCATATGTCCGGTTTGACTTAGAATGGTGTTGTAGGCAGCAAACATTTGTCCCACTTCGTTATTCTTGTCATCTATTTTCAACTCCCGGCTAAAATCGCCTTTGGCCACTATTGCGAGGTGCTCACGCAGGTTATCGATCTGCCGCATAAGCACCGTCATGCCGAAAAACCTCCCAGCCAATACCACAACGATATTGCCGATTGCCAATATCGTGGTCAGCCACAAAAGCCTGCCCAGGCTCGCTTCATCGAGCATTTGCATGTTGTGGATAACCTCTTCAAACATGTCTCCTATGGGAAGCACCAGAAGCTCCAACTCATGCGCACCGGCATCGGTTGGATTATTCGCAAACTGTCCGGCTTTAACTTCAATCTCATTTACGGAAGTTTCCAATGCCGCCAGTTTTTTCAGTATTGCGGTATTTTTAGCCGGTTCTATATGTTCACGGTCGCCCAATCTAATTTTTCTAAGTTGCTGATGGACGGCATCAAATTGTTGCCGCATCTCGGTCTGATTTGATGAATCATGCTCGGATAGATAAGCGTGAGAAACGGCTCTTTCCAACTCCGCTTCCGCGTCGCCTAACAGCAACATGCGATCAACATGAAAATTCATTGACAGAAAAATTGCCGTCAATATTCCGAGGGTAAAAATAATGATGAGGATATAGGAAAATAGGAACTGACCGTCGAGGCTCTTAATTCCGATCAGTTTGAGGGTTTGATTGACCAACCTGCCTATTGATTCTTGCATGGACCACTCCTTAGCCGTTTAAACTAGAATTCAAGACTAAAGTAAAGGAGTTGGTTTAATCTTGTCTAAGGTCAGCTTAATCAGGCTTTTCGCAGGAACTGAACCGCGCCGGATAATGCATATAAAAATGAAATCAAAACTGTAGCAATAAACCCGGGTTATCGAGCCCTTAGGATCGCAGTTGTTCCAAAAGCGGCAGAGTTAGCGCTCTGCCGCGGGAGAAATAATATGCTTTAACTTAAGATCCGCAGTTGGATCACCAAGAACTTATCGGCCTTATTGCCGTTCAACTGCGGTTTGCAGGATTATAGTTATGCGCCGGCCAATGCTTGTGTTATATCCGCAATGATATCGTCGACATGCTCAATTCCGATCGACAGCCTGACCAGGTCCGCGGACACTCCAGCTGTCGCTTGCTCTTCGGCACTTAGCTGACGGTGGGTGGTGGTCGCCGGGTGACAGGCCAAAGTCTTGGCGTCCCCTATATTCACCAACCGCTTTATCATCTGTAGTGCATCGATAAATCGAGCGCCCGCTTCTGCTCCGCCTTTGATCCCGAAACTCATTACTGATGAAGGCTTACCTCCCGTATACTTCTGCGCCAGCTCATAATAGGGACTGTCTTTTAAGCCCGGATACCGAACCCATTCCACTTTTTCGTGTTTTTGCAGGTACTCACACACTGCCATGGCGTTGTCGACGTGACGTTCCATACGCAAGGAAAGGGTTTCCAGCCCCTGCATAGTAAGAAAGGCGTTGAAAGGCGCCAGGGCAGCTCCCATATTTCGCAACGGCACCACTCGCGCCCGTCCGATAAAAGCTGCCGCACCTAAGGCATCGGCATAAACCACACCATGATAGGAAGGATCCGGCTCGTTAAATTGCGGGAACCGGGGATTGTCTTTCCAATCAAATTTTCCAGAGTCGACGATGATACCGCCGATGGTTGTTCCGTGGCCGCCAATATACTTGGTTAACGAATGGATAGAAATGTCAGCGCCAAAGTCAAACGGGCGGCACAAGACGGGGGTGGCGACCGTGTTGTCCACTACCAAGGGGATACCCTTTTGATGCGCAATTTCGGCAAGTCTTTCCAAGTCCGCGACATTACCCGCAGGATTGCCGATGGACTCGCAGAAGATCATCTTGGTCTTGTCATCGATCAGCCCAGCGGCTGTATCCGGCTTATCAGAATCGAACATCCGAACGTCGATACCCTGTTGCGGCAGGGTATGGGCAAACAAGTTATAAGTTCCCCCGTAGAGCTGGTTGACACTGAGAATATTATCGCCGGCTCGGGCCAGAGTCTGCACCGTCGCCGTGATTGCCGCCATGCCGGAAGCCATGGCCAGCGCTCCGATACCGCCTTCCAGCTCGGTCAGGCGTTGCTCCAGGACAGCATTGGTGGGATTCATGATGCGGCTGTAGATGTTCCCTTCGACCTTCAAGTCGAACAGATCCGCGCCGTGCTGCGTATTGTCAAAGTAGTAGGAAGTGGTCTGATAAACAGGAACGGCGACCGCGTGCGTTGCCGGATCGCCGGCAAAGCCACCGTGAATGGCAATGGTTTCAGGCTTCATAGATACCCCGTTTGATTTTTGAGGAAGTTGTTGTTTGCAAACGAGGCCACATTTAACCAGAAACTTATGCCAAACGCACTCGATAAACTTCAGCCAACGGGATCAGCTTTTTCGAGGCGAATGACGGCATACCATTCCGGCAGGTCGGAAGTTAGTGGCCTCTCAACTTAGCGTATTAGTCAACTTCAAGAATTCTTTCGCGATCAAACAACATCACCTGATCCGACTCGGGAGCTTCGCAGATGTAGCGAACGATAGGTTTAAACAACATGTCGCATTCCTCGGCAATGCAGGTCGGCAGGTAAGCGCGTAACACCCTTGGATCAAAGTACCGGAAAAACAACTTGCGTTTGTCCGGAGTGGTGACCATCAGAAATTTACGCAAATGCCGTCGTACATCCTCTATTCCTGCCGGTTTTGCGGCTGTCACGAATATTCCCCAGTGTTGCCCCCAGCCTTTTTCAAACAGGGTTGCAAGGAAAGGGTGACCGGGTGCCAACTTCACCACGTGCGGAGCGGCGGACTCCATACTGGGCGACATTTCCCCGGCAAATAAACAGCCGTGAAACAAGCCGCTTTGCATTATCAACGGGAAGATCTGTGGATCTTTGGCACAATCCAAAACCGCATAGGCGGAATCTCCACCTTCCTCCGATGTGGGAAATAATGTTTGGTTTAGCAGTGAAAAAGTAGCGGATTCCATGACAGTTCTTGTTGGTTCTATTGTGGATTTCTTATGATGCCTGTTGTTGCGCTTGTTCCTGCTTGAGCTTTTCACAGACTTCGCAGAAAGGCGTTCCCTGCTCAGAAGCGTCTTTCAGAGCTTGCACCTGCGCCGTTTGATCGATCTCATTTTTGGGTTGCTTGGGTGCAGCGGCTTTCGGCGTCGGCTTGGGTTTTTGTGTCGGCGTAGCGGCCACGGACTTGGCCGGCTGTTTCGGCAGGCGTTTAAAATTATGTCCTTGCTCCTGATGGCTAAAACGACCTGCAACGACCAAGCGGCCATCTGCAAGGCGGCGGGCCAATGCGGCGAGCATATCCCGGCGAGAGTACTTGGTGGAGGTCTTGACGTCCTCCGCCAGCGCGGTATGCATATCCTGGCTGAGTAGCGAAAACGGCGGGCAGTTTCGTAAAAATGCAAAGGCGGCGTCATAGTTGCCGGCAAACTGGATAGCAGGACTATCTTCCAGCCCGGGTTTTTTAATGACCAAATGGTCGTAGTATTTTGAACTGAGCATATACAGGTCGGCTGGTTGTCAAGGTGCGTAATAAAACAGGGTCGCCTATACAAGAGAAAAGCGCTTTCTAAAAAGAAAAGTAGTCACATACTGCGAATATTCCAACAAGGTCCACATTTTTTTACCGGTAGCATCGGCTCTCCGATTTCGCTTTTCAGTAAATTTCGACTAATTTAAATTGAGTCAGCCGGGTAACCAAGCTGTCGTCCAGATCCGAATCTAAGCCCACAAGGAGCACGAATGTTTAGGATCCGCCAAGAACAACTGGACGCTTTGAGTGAAGACGCGTTAGCCAGATTTAAAGCATCCCTGCTTGAAGAGATGGCGCGTTTTGCACCAAAACTGTTCGATATTCGCGGTGAGGAGAGTTTTCGTCAGCTAATCGATCTTGGAATTTCCAAAGCGGGCGAACACAGCTTTACCAAACGCGGTCCGATCAGGCTGTTTATCCAGGCGATGCTGGCCTACGGCTGTGACTTCGATAGCGATCTGCAACTCCATCAAGTAACTGCGCTCTTGCGAAACCCGAACAACTTGGAGCAGATGCAACTGGCAGACCGGTTGTTTGCCGAACTGCAGCGATTCAACAGTGCGACCAAAGGCGAAAACAATCGTTACGCCATTGCGGCATTGCAACGTCTGCATTCCTCTGCGGTTTTTTCCGATGCCCACTTCCAGAATAACGATATCAAACAATTAATTTCGCAGTTGCGGCAGTGCTATCCGGAAAAAGTGGATTATGTCGGCGAGGAGTGGCTGGGCAAACTGTTCGAGCATGCCCGACAGGGTGCCGAAGATTTGGGTTTGCCAAATCCTGAAGGGCCTGCCATTCTTTTGACGCTAATGTTTGCAATGGGTCAGGGTGTTTTACGTGATCCCATGTATCCATGGGTGCATGCAACACTTACCGATCAAAAGTACGGCACTGCAGCGGAACGTCTCCGAAAGCTGACGAACAAAGCTCAGCACTACCTAGCGGCAACGTTGCAGTATCTGCCGACCTAAGTTTGTCATGTAACACTGCCAACTAAATTACCGGGTGCCAGGAGCAGCATGCCATGCCGAAAGACTCGCCAGAAAATCCTTCCAGCAGCGGTGACGCCAATCAAGAGGCTTGCGAAACCACCACCTCCTGTCCTTTGCAGGATTATGAAATCGTCGAACTGGTGGAAGTCGTCACTCAAGGTTCGGAGAAATGGGTGAAAGGCGCGGCGATGAATTGCAGCGACTCTGGGGTATTTCCGGCTTCGGTAGAAAGAAAGGACAAAGACGGTTCGAACTTTAAACAGTTCATCAATCTCGACCACGATCTCGAAGGCACCGACAAACGCCACCCTGAATATGGCAGAGTCATTACCTTTAAAGCGAAAATTCGACAAAAAAACGACGCCACCGACAAACTGGCCGGGATTTCCGTCGACTTCGGCTATAAGCGAACAGATGGACCGGACCGAACAAACCCGGGCGGCACCGATCCGGATATCTGGAGCGGCACGGATTTAACCGGGGATCAAAAGGACGGTTTTAGCAGTGCCGGGGGCAGCGACAAAATTACCGTCAAGACCGATGGCAAAGGCTGGACATCCGAAGTTTCCCTGTATCTTTCCAAGTTCGGCGGCGATCAATATGAAGTCGCCTGCAATTTGGCTAAAGGCACACCCGGCGCAGAAACCTCGCAGCCGAAAAAAACCCAGGCAAAATATGTGGTATGGCGCCGCTTCTGGTATCAGCTGACTCACGCCGACGGCTATAACGCGCCACAACCAACCAATGCCGAAAGTGCCTTTGCCGAAACCTTTGCCGAGATGCAGCTAGCCAATACCCTCAAGTTTAAGAAAGACGATTTCCCGGACGATTTGAAAGGCCGGACATTCTACAAGGAATATATGCTTAAACAGGGGGGAGCCGACAAAGACGTCGCCAACGTCGGCGACGATAGCAACATCAGCGAATTCCGCACCAACGCCAAGCTCAAGATGACCACCGATGCAAAGACGCCGGTAAAGGAAAATCTCATTGTCTGCGAATACCAGTGTGATCCGAAGCCGCTTACGCAGAACAAGATCTACAAGCTGACTTCGGCGGGGCAAACCGTGACCTTGGGCCGGGGTTCCGGAGGGCCCATTGTCTGTAAACCGCCAATCAAGGCGGGAGCCAAACTGGTGGCCGTGGGCGAATGGTCGAAAAAACGCTCGCCCTGGGCGAAAGAAGGCGATATCACCGATGCGAATATCGAAATCGACAAGTCCCGCGCCAGTACCTTGGCGGTGAAGATAAACCTGCCCTCAGGAGCGCCGACGCCTACCTCTTCTGACCCTATCTATGTGAAACTGCGGGTGGAAACCGCCAAGAATTTTCTTGGTTGGGCCACGAGTTCCGGTATCGTCGCCGTCTACCGTCCTGCTGCGGCAAGCGGCAAATCCGGTAGTGAGGAAGACTTCAACGACACTGCAGCCCACGAATTTGGCCACAAGTGGAATCAAAGTCCGAAACCCGGCAAGCAGCCGGATTCTCTGAAAGACCATCCTTTACAGTATGTCGCCCATGGTGGCTCCGGCTCCCACTGCCGGCACGGCGCTTCGGTGGCTTCGGGTCCGGTTAACTGGCAAGACGTCAACGAAAACACGCCAAGTCCGCAGGATGGCGATTGCATCATGTATCATCGATATAGCAGTAAATGCAGCCATAAGTTTTGCAAAACCTGTAAGCCATATCTGCAATTGCAGGATATGTCATCATTCTAATCCCACGAGTACCTTCTATGGCGACTTCACAGGATGTTGTAAATAAGATTCTCAATTTTTCCGATCAGGAGTTTTTCGGTCTGACGGAGCAGAAGATCCTTGCAATGGAAGATCAACTGCTGGATATGGATTTTTCAGGCGTAGCCATCAACTGCCCGAAACAGGTGTTTACCGATCAACTGGATCGGCTACCGATGTTAGTCGGCATTCGCTGCGACGGCGAGCGGGATTGGGACTATCCATTTCCCGACAATTGCGTATTGGTGGGGATGAATCTGACTGAAGGCAGTGTCTGGTTCAATAACGCCCTGCTTACGGAGAAAGATGTGGAAAGCCGCGGGGGCAATTCGCCAGTTGACGAGGACTTGGCAAAACCGCCTCTGGAAGAACTTGAAGGCGACGGCGCTCAAATCTGTGCGATAGATGTCAGGACCTGTCTAAAGCTAAACTGGCAAAGCTCGACCTGGGCATTTGCGGTGCTGCACTTTGATTGGTCTTCAAACGTCACCCAGGTTTACTTAAAAGACGCCGATAACGCGAAACCGACGATTTCTCCGAGGCCGGTAAAACCTTTACCCCATCCCAAAGCCGGGTCCAATTTGCCAAACTATCAGCCGCACCCGCTCTCACCCGCCATGCCGGCCAACGGGTCGGAATTTCGCTTACAGGTAGTAGAAAAGGAAGGCGAACTATTCGCAGCCATCTACGGCAGTTTTCGATTTCGTTTTAAGGACGTCTACATCCCGGAGCCTAAACTGAAACATGCCTTTGCGGACGGCAATACCCTATTGGTATCGGCAATCGTACCGGTGACCTTGGCGATCTTGGCCCCGAACTGGTTGGTGCCCATGCATGTCACCTGGAACGTACCCATATACGGCCCCATGTTAAACCCTGGAGAAAAAGGCGAAGGGCATTTTGCCCTGAATATAGGAAACTTTCTGCAGCAACTGCCGCAGGCACATCGATACGCGGTCTATATCCTGACCGACGGCGGTGTTTATGGGCCTCAGGAACTGATCATGCCATAAGGGCAAAAAGCAACAAGCGATCACTTGCTGCTCTCTATGCTCTTGCCGCCTAGTTATGCGGATGCCACGCACGAAAGACGCGACATTAACAATTATCCTTAGCTGGAAGATCCTTCAGACGGCTTATCCGGCGCCGGTGAAGGCGTTGCCGGAGCGCTTGGCGCTGGGGCCGGTGCCGGTTTGGCTGGAGCTGAGGTTGCTGAGGACGTTTTAGCGGCTGTCTTTTTCGCCGTAGATTTCTTGGCCGAAGTTTTCTTGGCGGAAGACTTTTTCGCGGTAGTCGCTTTCTTTGCCGTAGTCTTCTTGGCTGTTGTTTTCTTCGCCGTGGATTTCTTGGCGCTGGACTTCTTCGCAGATGTCTTCTTCGCCGTAGACTTCTTGGCCGTCGACTTCGCTGTAGCCTTCTTAGCGGTTGATTTCTTAGCCGAGGACTTTTTAGCAGTTGTCTTTTTCGCAGACGACTTCTTGGCTGTGCTTGTCGTTTTGGTAGCAGTTGCCTTAGGCGCTTTCTTGCTCGCGCCCGGTATCAGGGTATCAAGCATGGTTTTTTGAAAATCAAGGACCGTATTAAAGCGCTTCTCCATGTCCTTTTGCCATCTCTGCATGTTGTCAATCTGCTTCTTCTGCAGATCTTCAATGCGTTTTAGTACTTTTTGAAAAGCTTTTTCCAACTTGAGTTCCTGCTCAGCCTTAGTGGCCCATTGATTGACTTGTGAGTTGACTTTTTCCTGCGTAGCACGCATTTCTGCGATCACTTTTTCGAATAAACTATCGAATCCCATTTTGGATTTTTTCTTTGTTGCCATGTTACCACCCCGAAATTTATCAGTTCCTAACCACCTACCTTCTACTTAAATGTAACCAGAATCTAGAATTTGTCTAGAAAATGCTCCTTTTATCCTATAATTAAATAAGAATTCCGGTTTGGACAAACAAACAGGTCAAAAAAACAAGACTATTGGAGCAGTTTTTATGTCCGAAAATGATGACCGCGCTCTGCAGCGAAAGCAGCGTAATCTGGAAAACCTTGAAAAGAATTTGCAGCGCAAAGAACAACTCGTCAAAAAACAGGAACAGCAAAACAAGCTTCGCAATCAGGCGAACGAAGAAAAAGGCCGCGAGTTAAGAGATAAGGAAAGCGAGTTTCGGCAACTGGAATCGAATCTCAAAAACCAGGAGCGGGATCTCAGCCAAAAACTAAAGAAGCTGGAATCGGATATGGCTTCCCACCAGGCAGAACTGGAGGCTCGGAAGAAAGGCAATTCGCTGCTGTGGGTTCTAACGGTGCCCGCGCTGGTTGCCTTCGTGGTCGTCGGTTACTTGGCGTTAGATCTACAAAGCAAACAACAAACGGTTCGCGCAGAACTGGACAGCATGCTAGTTCAGGCAGAACGGCTGACTGCCGCATTAACCAGTTCGGCGGAGCGTAACGCTGCTTTGAATCAACAATTGGGTTCGACCGAGTCTCAAGTCTCCGACATACAGGCAAGACTCGCTAACGCGCAAAGCGATCTGCAAAAAAACAATAGAGAGCTGGCCCAGGCCAACGACGCTTTGAAACAGGCGCAAGAAAAAGTTCGCACTCTTGAGCAGCAGCAAAGCACTCTGCAAGCCAGTCTTAAGCGTAAAGATGACGCCCTTGCCATCGCCAAGGAACAGTCCAGCAATGCCCAGAAAACCAACGCTTCGCTCAGTGAAGAGAACAAAACCCTGAAGGCCAGTGTCGTTGAACTCAAAATGCAGGTGACGGAGGCCTCGGAGCGCACCAACTCGTTAGAAAAATCGTTGAGTACCCGCGATGGCGAGCTGGCCAAGGCCACCGAATCACTGGCCCAGCAAAATCAGCAACTCGCCACTCTTAACAACAAAATCACTCAACTCACGGCCACCCAACAGAAACAAAACAAGCTGTTAAAAGATGCCCAGGAACAATTGGCAAAAAGGCAACAACAGGTTGCTGAACTAACCAAGCTTATGGATGGCCTTACCGCACAGAATAACGAGTTAGTTGCGAGCTTAAAAAAGGTCAACGAAGACAGCTCAGCTCAGCAACAGCTGATCGACAAACTGCAAGCACAAGTTAAGGAATCACTAAAGCAAACCGCTTCCTTACAAAATGCGCAAAAGTCTATGGCTGAAAAAGATCAACAGATGTCGACACTGAAAGCAGAGGTGAACAAACTGAAATCCGCCAATGCCAGTCTTGATCAACAGAATAAACAGCTAACTGAAAGCAACACAAAACTTTCGGAAGAATTGGTCGCAAAACAAAAGGAACTGGAAAACGCCCGGCAAAAGCTGGCTGAGCAACCCGCTGACATTAGCAATCGAAATGCTGAAACGCCTCAGAGTGCAGCCCCTCCGCAATCCATCGTGAATGCCTCTGGTTAGTAATATGGTTGCCAAAACCTAATAGGTAAAGGTAATGGATACGCCGACGTTAGTAGCGAAAATTGCTACCAGCAAGTTTTATCCACCCAGAATCAATATTTCGCTGAGCCTTTATCGCCGTGAGTTAATCGAGAATCTTGCCCTTAAGTCTCACCGGATCATTGCGATAGAAGCGCAAGCCGGTCAAGGTAAAACTACCCTCATACTGCAGTACCTGGCCCATATGGAGGCTCCCTTTGCCTGGTACCAAATAGGACCGGAAGACGCAGATCCGGTTTTTCTGCTCAGTGCGCTAAATCGTTGCTTGCAGCAAGCCATTCCCGGTTTTTCCTGCTCGTTGGCTAACTACGCGCATATGTCGGGAGAAGTGACCCTATCTGATTTACTTAAGATGGCGGATGCGGTATTGAATGCGCTTGATAAGAGCTTGAACAATAGCTTCAGCATCGTCTTTGATGACTTGCATTTGCTCAGCAACTGCCATGAAAGCTCGATTCTAATCCAGTATTTGCTGGAACAATCGCCAGCCCAAACCCGTATTGTTTACGCTTCCCGGGAACCGCTGTTTAGTGGCCTTGGCAATGATCAGCGCATTCGATTCGGCAATGAAGATCTTATGGTGATCGAAGCTGAAACCTCCGAGTTGTTCACTAATGTGCTACAAACCCAGTTATCCCGGAATTCTCTGACAAAAATCCAGCGGCTGACCAACGGCTGGATTATGGGCATGATATTGCTAAACCATCAAATTGCATCCAACCCCGAAGCCATTGACCGCATGGATGGGTTTTCCGGATCAGAACTCGGCCAAGATAAATTATTGAACTATCTGTGTGATGAGTTTTTTATACCATTAGCTGAAACAGTGCAGAAATCCCTTCTCAGACTCTCTTTACTTGATGACATTCCCATAGAACTCGCCAGGCAAATAACCGGTAACGAAGACATAGGCGTTGCGCTCGAGCAGCTCGTTGAACGTAACGGCTTTGTTCGTCATCTTGATCCTAGCGGGAAAACCTATGGCTTACATCACCTTTTTAAAAGTTTCCTGGCGCAAAAAGCCCGTCAAGAAATCGAATCTGTTTTGATCTGGAAGATTTTTGAACACGCGGCGGCCTACAGCCGAAAAAACCACAACCTGGCGCAATCACTCAGGTATTACTTAAAAGCCCAGGATTTCCTGTCAATCGAGGAGCTGCTTGCCCAATCAGGTATGGTCTTTATTGTGGAAAATCAAGCGGCAACATTGGCCTCAGTGCTGGCAGAAATACCCGATGAAATTCTAGAAAATCAAGGCTGGACAGCTTTGTGCGCGGTACTGGCGAATATGGACAGCGAACCGCAGCAAAAGCTGTATCTCCTGGATGCAGCCATCAAAGTATTCACCCTTCAAGGCGACAGCATTGGCGAACTGATAGCGCTTAGCCATCTCTTATCCATTCACATCAGTACCACGGGTTATTGTCCTGATGCGGAAAACCGCCTGCAAAGAGCGGAACAGATGTTCTATCAGGTGAGTGATAATCTTTCTGTTTTCATAAAGATTCTCGTGGCCCGCAGTCTGGCGCTGAGTTACTGCACGCTCATGGGCGACATGCCTAAAGCAGCCCGCTTCTCTACCCTGGCTTTGGAATTGGCGCATAAGCATCATCTGGTGAACTTACAAGCAGCTTTAATGTTGGTGAAGGGCTACGAGCAAATATTTGCCGGCAATACCGCACAGATATTGATCTGTATGGAGCAAGCCTACCCTTACCTGTATAGGCCGGAAGTAGGCCTATTCAACGCTCTTGCCATCCGCGTAATGCACTTTAATTTTTTATTCCATAATGGCGACTTTGAGAATTACTTCGATCAAAAAAAACAGCTCATTGCGTTATTCGGCAAGGACCTGTTCTCCCAGTCCATTGCAGGGTGTTTTTGTTATATCTGGGAAATTGATATTGCGCTGAATCGCGGGCGAATAGATGACGCAGAGACGCTGACAGATCAGCTCCTGGCAAAATCCGCTAGCGGCTTAAGCCCCCATTTGCAAAGCCAGGCGCTGCACTTCAAGGCACTGATCCTAGCGCTCAGACACAAACACCAAGCCGCCATCACAACCGCCCAAGAATCAACGGCGCTGCGCAATGTGGCCCGTGGCAACTATTTCATTAGCCTGAATAAAATATTAACCGGCCTAACCCATGCCCAATGCGGTTTCTTTGAAAAAGGCCTGGAACTTGTCAGCGAAGGAATTCATGCTGCAAGAGAGTTACCGACAGAGTACCTGGAAGCCTGTGGCACGCTGCATAGGGCTTACGTCTATCTTTTAAAGGGGGACTTGCTAAAGACCGGCGAGGATCTGGTTTCAGGTCTTCGCCTAATGCGCAAGAACAACTACGTACACTTTTGGGCCTGGATACCCGACGAAATTCACCGGCTTCTGGAATTCGCCGCGAACCATCGCATCGAATCGGTGTATACAGGTGAACTGGCCATGCGTAACGGATTGGCATTGGCTGAAAGCCAATCCGGTGGCGGGCATGAGGCTATTCCATTACTGCACATACAATCGCTGGGAGGTCTAAAACTCTACACAAACCGTCAGCCCATTGTCAGTTCTGAAGAGTTAACACCAGTGCAAAGAACCGTTATCTGTCTGTTGATTTCCGCGCCCAACCATAAGATGGGTCAAGAGCAGATACAGCTTCTTCTCTGGCCGGATGGCAGCCCGGAAAATGCCAGGACAAACTTCGACACCATGTTATCGCGCCTACGTAAGCTAATCAGTAACAAAGCCTCGCCTTATTCTGCAAAGCACTACCTGAAACTACAGAAAGGTATTCTGATTCTTGAACACTGCAACATTGACGTGACGAATTTTATGTGTCTGGTCAGACGGGGCATAGAGCATAGTCAAATGCAGGAACACTGGCAGGCGGGAAACAGTTTTTTTCTGGCTGACAGATTATGGCTGGGAGAGTTTGCGCCTGAAGTCAGCGGCGAACACCAGATTCGAAATTTCAGAAATACTCTATTCAATCAATTGCTTGAGCTAACCTTTACCTGGGCTTCGATTTTGAAAACCGCCAACAGGCTTCTCGATGCCATTGCCATCGTGGAAAAGGCTCTTAAATATGAACCCGTTAACGCACAGTTGGTGCGCCTGCTATACCAACTCCACTACGACTCCCCGGAAAGTCAGGCGCAACAAATCTTGCGCCGGTATGAAGGGGTTTTAATGAAGGAAAACTATTCGAAAGAAGAGATTGATACGCTTCTGAAATTTGTCACGGATGCAGTCGCATCCTGATCATCTGATGCCAAGACTATCGCTCAGTTGATAAGGCGCACGCATCATTGACGTTAATCAACTTCCCGCCTGTTAGAAATATCAACCAAGCCAAATGTAAGAAATTTGTAAGCGACAGATTGCTAGCCTAAATAATGAACAAGTTGTCAGCTCCGCAAACCGTTTAGCAACTCTATGCGAAGTGGCGTGATTGCAGAACCGTCCATTAGAAGAGAGCTAGCACTATGAATCCGCGTAATATCCCCCCGGCTCAGTTGTTTCTTTTCTCGTTAATTCTCTCGCTTTCGTCAACCCTGGTGCTTGCCGGTGACCGGTATCCAGGTTGTGGAGGCGATGGCGAACCATTCTGTTATGGCGTAACCCATCCTTGCGATGAGTACAGGATGACGCGGAACAATGGATTGCTTTATCCGTTTTACTCCGAATGGTGCGTTGCCTGCGGCAATCAAGACCAAGTGCAATGCCCCACAGGAACTATCTACCTGCAAACCTCAGTGTGCAGATCGGCCTTCGAGTTGGATGTTCACGGTTATTGCCGACCCAGTTGTGGTGGCGACGGTGAGAACTGGTGTGCCGGATCGAATCCCTGCGATCAGTATCGATTGGCCCAATCGGATCTATTCGGCAATAAGTGGTGCGTTGCCTGTGGAGGAAACGGACAAATAGGATGTAATTTCGAGCCCCTGGAAGCTTGCAGACCCGGGCATCGAGCACAAAGAATGACCCTGATCGATCCCCATTATACCTGTGTCGCCACAGGCCTGGCCGAGACTGAACCGACCACCAATAGTACCGGTTGTCCGGCGCATGTTGATCCAGCGGATTGCCAGGAACCGTTAGTTGTGCCCAAGCAGATTCCGGGACAACCACTTTGGGGTTGGGCAGACATCCATGAACATATGTTCGGGAACGAAGCCTATGGCGGTACTGTTTTATGGGGTAAACCATTCGCTGACAAAGGTGTGAGCGAGGCGCTTGCCTGGTGTGACTACACCTGGCACATGAAGACTGAACCACCGCCACTGCTGGCTCTCGATCCAGCCTTTCAGGACTACTGGGCTGAATGGTACGGCTGGGGGTATCCCGTTCACGGCACTAATTGGGTAACCGCACTCAGTCTCATACCCACCCAGGAAACTTATGGTTTCACAAACAATGTCGCCGTCGGCAATGTCGATCCCAACCCATTTAATAATTGGCACCTACTCCACCATGCCAGCGGCAATACCGATTTTTATCGTGGAACCAACTACGATCTTGAAACGCCGGATGACACTGACTTCAATCATGGGTGGCCGCACTACCTGGACGGTGGTCATCAACAAATGTATTACAAATGGGTGGAACGCGCCTATAAGGCCGGTTTACGCCTGTTACTCGACATGCCGGTCAACAATGAACAACTCTGCAGCTTGTCCATTAAGCAGCAAGGCTACTCCTGTAACGATATGCTGACTGTCGAAAGGCAGATCGAAAAGATGAAGGCGTTGGAAGACTATATCGATCGGCAAGACGACGGCCTGTACAACGATAGTGGCTGGTACCGGATTGCCCTGAGCCCCAGAGAAGCCCGCGAGATTATTGAAGATGGTGCGATGGCGGTGGTGATCGGTATGGAAGTGGATAAACTCTTCGACTGCCGATCAGGCGACGAGCTGCGCTGTGCAGATGCCGACTTTCTCCGTGCAAAAATCGATGAAGTGTGGGGCTGGGGTGTCCGCCATCTATACCCTGTCCACTTTACCAACAATGCTTTCACCGGCAATGCGCTGTATGACAGCGTGTTCAAGATTTCCAGCCTGATATCCGATCCACTGCCGAGCCTGGGCAACATCCTTACTGCAGAAGATACTTATGATTGTGTGAACGCCAAACAATCCGGTCCGAATGGAGAGCTTGCAGATGCCGGCTACACCTTCAAAATTCAACTGGGAATACCTCTCACATTGAATCAGGCTGACTGCAATGCGAAAGGATTAACCCAAGCGGGTGTCATCCTCATCAACGAATTAATGGCTAAGGGAATATTGATCGATATAGACCACTTCTCTCACCGGGCACTGGAAGGCTATGTCGATAACGTCGGCATCCACCACCCCGGTGTTCTCGATCTGCTTGAAGACAATGGATATCCGCCTTTATCCAGCCATTCCGTCATTACTCCCGACGGTAATGCCGTCACCGAATACGGACATACTGCAACCCGCGCCAAAAGAATCATCCGGATGGGCGGCATGGTAGCTGTCAATGTGCCAAGACGACATGGAGAAAAAGTAAATTCGGCTCTAGGTGAAGATCCCGGTACGACCAAGCAGTTTGTCTTCGGCCAACATCTACATCAGGGGGACTCCCTCGGATACCTGGATATTCTAGAATTGGTGGACAGTGCAATCGCAGAGAACAACCAGGGGCTTGAGCAAGGAATGTCTGCCTGGTTGGATCCGGACTATCGTGGTATCGCACTGTCCGGCGATCATGGTGCCTTTAACAATCAACCCGGTCCACGTTTCCATAGTGACGGCCCGGTAAGACCGCCGCGTCATCGCTATGACATTTACGATGGCGATCACTATCCTCCTCTTTCCTATCCGTTTGATGCGTTCGAACCGATAGATAAAAACGCCACGGAAAGCGTTCACACCGGCTCCTTCGCTAAGCAGGTCACCGGTAGCCGCAGTTTCGATTTCAATATTGACGGCCTTGCACACTATGGGTTGTTCCCCGATATGCTGGCCGATATTCGGAACATTCTCGATAGTGAACGTACTCAAAATCCAGCAATACCCGACCTTCAACCCATTTTTAGTTCAACCGAAGCCTTCCTGAGAATGTGGGAACGCGTCCCTACCTTCAAGGATTCCGACCACGATGGCGTTCTGGATACCAATGATAACTGTCTGTTAGCCGCGAACCGGGATCAGTTGGATCAAGATCTGGATGGCGTCGGCAACGCTTGTGATGTTTGTACCGAAGGTGACGACAACATCGACCTGGATAACAACGGCACTCCGGATGCCTGCGACACGCAACCATTGCCGGGAGATTTCAATGGCGACAACTGTGTAGATCGCGCCGACTACTCTGTCTTAATCGCTGAGGTTAGAACCCGAAGCAACGATACAACCTTCGATATGAACGGCGATGGACAGGTCAATATCGCGGACGCCCGCCAGATGGCAGTTCTCTTCACCAATCCGAGGGGCGCGGCATGCAATGCGCAATAACTTTATTTCAGTATCAAGTGGAGGGAACGCCACCTGATACTGACACTTAGCAAATCTTTTTTCGCAGTAAGAGGGTAAATCATGAATAAGTTAACCTTGCTTAGCACCCTGTTTGTGCTGTTATTACTGCTGCCGATAAACCAGACAGCAGCAAGCCTGATACTTTCCCTGGAGCCCAGTGCAACTTCCATCAATGTAAACGAATCTGTTTCCATTGATTTAAACATTTCCGGATTAGGCAGCTTTTCCGCGCCTTCTCTGGGTGCTTTCGCGATTGATCTGTACTACGACCCCTCTCTCTTCGGTTTGAGCGATGTTCAGTTCGGGAGTTTTTTGGGAGATCCGACCTTTGATGCAATCAGCTTCTTCGATTCAACTAGTTTTCCAGGGTCGGTGTATGTGGAAGAAGTATCGTTTCTACCGGATTTCGAGTTAGATTTCCTACAACCCGATGCATTCACCTTGGCAACATTGGAATTTACCAGCTTTGCCGAGGGTGCCGGTGACTTCGGTTTATCATTCGCTGATTTGAGCGACGCTGGGTTTCCGCCCAATAGCTTGCTTGTTGAAGATCTGGAAACAGCCCTGACAAGCGTAACCGTCGATGCCGAGCAGGTACCGGAACCAGGAACGCTGTTGCTAATCTCTATTGCTGTCTTTGTCATGCTACGCATCAGGGCGAAAGCTTCCGTTTGAAGGAGCTAGGCTGTTACTCTTGTAAGGCCTCTTCGACAAAATCCAGTCTATCCTGGCCAAAGTACATTTCTTTGCCAAGGTACATGGTCGGTGCGCCAAACGCCCCTTTGGAGACTGCCTTGTCGGTATTCTCCTTTAAAGCTGTTTTGACTGAATCGGTTTGCACCAGCTCTAACATTTTTTCCGCGTTAAGACCGGCGTTGTTTAGTGTATCGAGCAGGACTTCATCCTTACCAAGATGCAGCTTTTGAATCCACATTCCGTCGTAGATAATATCGACATACTTTTCAAAGCAGGAAAGCTCCTTCGCCGCATAACAACCCCGCATAAGTTTCAGCGTATTAATGGGAAAATTGGGATTGAAATTGAATTCAATGCCATACCGCTGAACAAACCTCGGTAAATCCTGCAGAACCATATATCTACCTTTAGCGGCGACAGCGCCGGGAGGAGTATTGTTTGTCGCTTTATGGACCGCACCTAACAACATCGGTTCGTAAACCAGGTTGGCCTGGTATTTAGCAGCCAGTTTCTGGAGTTGCTTATGCGCAATAAACGCGGTCGGGCTTCCAAAATCAAAATAGAATTCAATTGTTTTCATTAGCGATTCCCTTTTCGGCAAAAATTAAGAAGTTCAATTGTTATCACCAGGTTTCAATCCAGGGTCGTACGTCCAACTCGAAGGTCCAGGCATTGCGCGGTTGCTCATGCAGCATGACATAGTTTTTCGCGAGATCAGAAGGAAGCACCACGCCGCTTTTGGCCATTAAAACGTCATAGCTAGGAAGGTTATCCCTGATCCAGGGGGTATCCACGGCAGCATCGATAACAACATGAGCAACATGAATATTCTTAGGACCAAGTTCCCGGGCCATGCTTTGGGCAACGGCACGCAAGCCATGTTTGGCGCTGGCAAAGGCGGCAAACCCTGCACTACCGCGAACACTGGCCGTCGCCCCAGTAAATAGAATCGTTCCGCGTTCGCGTTCAACCATTCGCTTAGCGGCTTCTCTACCTACCAGAAATCCTGCAAAACATGCCATTTCCCAAATTTTGGCAAACTTGCGGGCACTGGTGTCCAAGATGCCCATGGGAACATTCGCACCTATATTGAATACGACGACCTCCAGCTGACCAATTTCACCTTCAATTTTGGCAAACAGTCCTTCTACCTGCTCCTCATTGCGAGCGTCCATTCCGAATCCATAAGCATCATAGCCGTCTTCCCTTAAGGATTTTGCATAATCCTCCACCGCATCTCCCGAACGTCGCGCCAAACAGACAGTAAAGCCTTTTTCAGCGAAAGCCTTGGCAATGGCACTGCCAATGGCATCACCAGCGCCAACAACCAGGGCAACTTTTCTATCGCTCATAACCACCTCTGCTTCAGTATCGAACACATTCCGGAATCAGATTTGAGTAAGTTAGTCTATTTTTAAGGAAACAAAAAATCATAATTTGTATACTTAAAATAAGCTAAGCTAATCTTAAAAACACCAATGAAACGACGTAATGCTCCACCGATTCAGTGGATTCCCGTTTTTGAAGCGGCAGCACGACTGTTAAGTTTTAAAAAGGCCGCAAAAGAGCTATGCATAACCCCACCTGCTGTCAGCCAGCAGATCAAAGTATTGGAACAGTATCTGGGTGTGCTGCTATTTTCCCGAAATGGCAGGAAGCTGCGTCTTACAGAAGCCGGGGATTTCTATTTTACCTATGCTAAACAAGTAGTAAAAAGTCATAAAACCGGCATCTTGGAATTTGATCGGCGTTTCAATAACCGCTCCTTGCTGGTGAGCACACCACTCTTTATTGCCCAGGAAATACTGATTCCAAATTTTTTAAGTTTTCAGGAACGCTTTCCACAATTGGATTTCCGCATTTTGACTGGCTCTGAAATAGCGGATTTCGAAACCGAAACACTGGATGCTGCCATTCGTTTTGGCGAAGGCAACTGGTCCAATCTCCAGTGTAGGTTACTCAGCAAGGTTGCCACCACTCCAGTCTGTAGCCCCACCTACACAGCGGAAAATGATTTAGCCGTTTTGGACTGGGATGATATGGACAGGTTAAATCGCCACACCTTTATAACGATCGATGAAGAGCTAAGAGATTGGAAAAAGCTGTTTCCGGCTCTCTCCCCAAAACGCAAAATAGTCTGTGACTCGTATTTTTCAGCGATTAAATCTGCTGAAAAAGGCTTGGGACTAACAATGGGCTTGATCCCCTCCATCAATAACTGGATTAATGATCAACGACTCGACATGCCCCTTAACAAGGTCTTTGCCACCAATCTTGGATATTGGCTTGTGAAACCGAAAGATATAGAAAAGGACGACTTGATAGATGCATTTTTTGGTTGGGCATACTCACTATTTGAGCAATTACCTGATCTAAAGTCAGTGGCAATCAGAGAGTAGCTTTTTATTCTCGCAGAACAATCTCATACCCGCGACAACGAAATTTATCTTGTATGTCAACGCCTAAGGATTCGGGATCATTTCCACTGTAATGCCAGAACGTAAATACTGCATCTAATGACTCTGGTAACGATTTAGCACAACCCGCCGGTAACTCACTGGTGTATAGGTGCCAGTATTCTTCAAACTTGACGAAACCCATTTTCAAATACCACTGATTGGCAATATGATCTTCTCGGGTCCAGGCTTCAATTCGTTTAACGCGATTATTGAGTGCTCTTTGTTTTAAGCGAGTGAAAAGTAGGTTACCGACTCCGGAGTTTTGCCTCTCTGGAAGTACCGCTATAGTCGATATCTCGTAATACGGCTGACTTGATTCAGGCGCATGGTATTCGGCATCAAGAATGCCAACCAATTTTTCACCTTCCACGGCTACTATTTCAATACTCTGCTCGGTCTGAAACGAGGGTTTTTCGGTACACACATCGTCGAAATACTGCGTATCGAGAAATGCGATCAGTCGGCACAGTAACCAATCTTTTTCATATCCTTTGGAGTAATCCACAATTCGCATACCTGTTTATTCCAAGAATCTGCGCTAAAAGGGTTCAAGTGTCATTTACTATTTGACCGAAAATCATCCACATGGACTATAGAAGGATATCCACGTTTGATATAGCCTCTCACCCAATTATATTCTCAAGTTTGAAAATTGATTGGGAATACAAGACTTTACTCCTATCTCCACTAATCCAACTAGTTTTACCAGTTTTTAAAGGGAATTTAATTATGCCGGCAATCATAAAAGCTGACTCAAACTTCTGGCCACAGGTTCAAGCTCAGAGCGGTGGCAGTACACCAGGGTTATTAAGGCTAGCATTGCCTACTGGTGGTAATATGCACCTGGTAGCGATGAAGGATACCATTCGTATGGTGCCTTTTGTTCGGACAAAAACAGAACTATTCAACGCGACCGCAACACGAACGAGCGCTAAAGAAAAGTTCTCCGTCGTCATAAATGGGCCAACTTATGGACTAACCGCAGCAGGTAAATCTGATGCATTATTTGGAAGTGATCCTGTAAACCCAACCCATACTATTCAAGAAGGCTTCATAGTTCGAGATAAAAAAGTTATTGCCGGCAAGGCTTCTGATATGTACTACATAGCCAATGACACGGCAAAGTATCCAAGATATAAGTTTGGTCGCGGAAGAGCTCCAATCAACGTTGATGCCGCATTGGGTAATATGGGTCCTTTAATTATCAATAGTCTTCCCTTCGGTACCAGCAATAAATACACCCCACCCCAACCGGCAGCACGAAAAACGGGCCAACCAAATTCCAAGTATCAACCTTATCTTACTCAACGGAGTAACAATAGATTTGCAGCAAACACCAAGTTAGCAAACGGCACAGGTAAGATAATCATTGCCCATAATCAAACGAAAGGAATACTGCTTATCTTTTGTCAGCAACACGGCGATATCGGTATTTCGATTTCTGGGTTACGAGATCTTTTCCTAAGTGTTGGCGAGTTTTCATCGGCTGTGTACCTAGATGGTAGCGATTCAGTAATGTTGATGATGAACCAAGCATATATTGTTCGACCTGCGTCCAACAAAAATGAAACCATGGTTACTGGCGTAGGATTTAAGTATTAGTATGGCAAAGTGGAATCTTAGAAAGGCAGTCCATAGTGTCATTGCATTGCTTGCAGTAACCGGTTTTGCTTTCTCTCTGCTATTGGCCAACTCCTGGCGCTTTATTGAAGGCTTTAGTGACTACGAAACCATTTTTATACTACCTCTGGCATACCAAGTCTTCTTCTTGCTCCTGTTTTTAATGTGCGTGATCGGCTTCCTTTTTAGGCGCAAAAATAAAACTATTCTAGTGGCGACTTTGCTTTCCTTTTTGCTTGTAATTTTTAGCACTTACAGCATGACTATTTCCCTTCGCGTTAACTCGATAAGCACTTCAATTTTGGGGGGCTTCGTGATTAACGACATTCCGCTTTCAGAACATCTGTTTTTGAATGAGAAATGGTATGGTTACTCAGCTTTCGACGATACTGAGAACTATCAACTCCTGGTCAATTTTTCTCCTCTTTTTAATCAAGCAAAGGAGATTAATGGCCATTTGACAGACTTGGGCACATGTAAGGAAAGCAGGGAGGAATTTTGCAGTTCTATCGAAATATCATGGCCTTAAGAGTTGCTCTCAAGGCCATAAGTAGGCAGAACCCGAATATGGCCCGCGAGCATTAGCATATTGTCTGATTACACATTTTTCGGAGTGTATTACTAAGACCCCATAAAAATCTCGATTGCTTTCCAGACAGAGAGTCGTCCCACCTTATTGCTTCACCCTGCATTAGTAGTTAAATCTTCATTCACCCTAGTGAACTGACGAGTAACCTTTTTATTATAATGCTTATTCTTTACAGTTATAGTGAAGTCGAACTCAACGTCGACGGCACCTTCTCCTCTAACGCTCAACGTTTTCGGATATCTACTCATGAAGATGATAAATTTGTCGCCATTGTGAATCACAAGATGATCTTTACCCCCCTCTCCTTCTATGACATAACAACCCGTTTGAATATTGTTAAAGGCATCAATACATGTACCATTCGTCACATAGGTATCAATTTGCTCAGCGGCCAGCTTCTTTCCTTCGTTAGAAAGAGTAGTAATCAAAATTGCAAAGCAAAGAAGCACAGTGAAACCAGCAAGAAGCAGAATCGCCGCAGAAATAAAGGCTTTTTCAAATGCTTCGGAGAAACGCGGAAACAAGGCGTCTTTGTTCTCTTGTGTATTCGTTGGAGGGGCTTTTCTAGCTTTTTTTCTATTAAAATTAGCAGAAAATACTAGCAGGAATAGTAAAAACGAAACAACTAACAAACCTACAGAAATAGGTTTTATTGCTATTGCTGATAACCAAGCAGTTATGAAGCTGCTCGAGAATATAGGGCGGCTGTACAACTCTGGTCCAATCCCAAACTCCGAGAGATAGGCGGAGTCCAGGACCCAATACGTCATACTTAAGATTGGTAGAGTTCCGAGTAATCCTACTAGATACATCCCGATTTTGATCAATACGGTGTTCTTGATCGAAGGTGTTATAAATTCTTTCATATTTGTCTGTCCTTTTTAAGATTCTGGATATCAAATACCTGGCAAATTAGGTTAGCCAATGCGATTTAGCCTCTTCCCAAGCTGGCACTATTTGTTAAATCAAATAGTTTATTTGCTTACTAACATTGCGTTTTGCACTTAAATAAATCGGGTGTCAATTAACCACCCTCCATTACCATCACATCTTCAGGAACCACCGAATACCTCACACACCATTCCCGAAAGCTGTCTCGATAAACCTGATACTTGGGGAGTTTATTTAGAACGGTAATAGATTGGATAACCAATGTTCTCTGGTGTTAAACCATAATTCTGCTGGAGTATGCGCGTTAGTTCTTGCAAGGAAATGCCAGTACTATTCGTCGGCAAGGTATCAAGAACTTGATCCACTCTTTGAACAAGGTTAGGAACACTCTGATGAAACAAAGGAAACACTGTCTTGCTTTGTTCCGCCTTCTGTGGCTCTGGTTTGACTTTCTTTTTTACATCACTCGCCTGATCTCTTGGCTCTACAGAATGAAACCGGGTAGCAGATTGCCGCAACGACTTAGGTGTTCTGCTATCACCAAAGATCCAAATTTCTTTTTGCAACCTTTGGATGTGCTGAGCAAGCGGTACATAGTCCGAATCTGAAGCCACCAAAACAATTCGGGATATTTGCTTCTCATATATGAGACCCAAGGCTGCCGAGGTCAACGCGATATCGACCGCATTCTTCCCTTTTGCAACCTGATGGATATGGGTGGAATGGAATCCAAAATGAGTCAGAACACTTCTCCAACGCTCGCTAGCCGTCTTACTCCAGGTTCGAAAGGCAATCTTTTCAACAACATTGCACCTCAGCTCACGAACACTTTGCGTTGCCATTAATGTGGTCAGGAGTGCTGGTGATACATTGTCATAGTCGACTAGAATAGCTGTGCGTTGCTGGTCAAATAGATTGCGAGTTTGTTGACATATCATTTTCAAGGTATAAAAACTTTGGTCAATCATCTAACTACCCTCCGGTGGAAGCTTCAAAGAAAGGAACATGGCAACAGAGGTCGTCACAAACCGTTTTCCGATATTGTTTGCTGCCAAGCACAGAAGAAGAGATTCGACTGCCGTTAGAACAGATAAATAGCCGGAACTCGCTACCCGCTGAAAAAACAGCCAGTCACTCACTAATAAGAAAGCTATCAATAGCACTACAACAGCTGCATCGCGATATAGCAGAAAACTACGATGAACCGACGCCACTTCAAGTTCATTCTGTACTTTCCGGTAGACTTCTGCGTACCAAAGTCTGTTCTGTTCCACCGGTATCAGATCGTTGCGGCCCTTGAGAACTCTTCTATCAAATTCTTGCGGGTCAATTCTCACGTCCCTCTGGCAGAGTGATATAAAACGGTGACCGGGTAAGGCATTTTTTATTCTGAAGAAGACTAAGCTGTGCTTAAATTCAGCAGGAATCAGAAAAGCAAGCCACACCGAAACGATTCCAATAACCGTCGATCCACCAATGGCTTTTATGGCCTGTTCAACGTCCGGTAGCGATACAAGTCCGAAGGTCAATATCCAGGCCAGTGAGATACAGACCAAGACAATTGCTGAAAGCGGGATAACGTTTTGAGTCTTAAGTGAAATTCTCATCAGCGATCCCTGCCTACTCCGATTCTTCGGAAAAGTCATAGTGATAAGGTTCTGCCATTGCGGCACTCCAGCCATCTCTGCCAGGGGCATCATGGAAATGACAAATACCTTTGCCTCTGGTCGCCAGAACTTTTACACCGCGATGAGTAAGTGCATTGATGACCGCTTTACGAGGGTGTTTTGGCTCACCTTCTTTGGCAGTCGAGGCGATAGCCGTCAAATCCCGGCTATCGCCTTCTTTTACCGGCTTACCGATGAGGCGATTTAGAATGGTGGGGCCGATGTTTCGGCGACTACCATGGTGTGGAATCTGAATTAGCTTAAGCTCAGCTTCAGAATCACAAATCTCAAGCTCGTCGGTGACGTTTACCAGCGCTTCTATCCCAGCATCGCCCGTAAACAAAAGGCGCCTGTTATCGATAATGATCTGCGTAACGACACTGGAATTGTTTTTGGCTGATGTTTTACCACTATCATCAATTAAATCCTCCCCCCAGCTTGCCAGAAAGCGCTTCACCACGGCGACCACTTTGTTGAGAAATCCCTCAGTGGCCTTATCAGATTTAACTTCTGGCATTCTCTCAAACTGGGGTAGAAGTTCATCATAGAAAGCCTCGGTCGGCCCCATTACTTTGACCGCGCCGCAGTCAGTTGATAATCCGGTGAACGGCTCCCTGATCGTAACACCCTTATCACTGGCGAGCTGAACTAGTCTCCAGGCCGTTTCCAGATTTTCCTTCAGCCGCTCGCCAATACTGTTATCGGTGATTCTCCCATCGCTGAACTTGGCTGCCAATCCTTCGTTCCGTTCCCAGGGCTGGTGTATCCAGAGCTCCCGGACTTCAAGTTCATTAATAACGGTTTCCAGACCATTGATATGATCCTGATCGGGGTGAGTATTGATTAAGAGATCAACGGTATCCGTTTGGAAATGAGTTTTGACATGTTCAACCAGCTGCTCGCCAGTTTCTTTAAAACCGCCATCGATAACGACAACGGTCTGTTCTTCACGTTCTCCATGCAGATTGCCAAAGCGAATAGCAATGGCATCGCCACTTTTTGATTCTTGTCCTACACCGAGAAAGTCGACTTGGTAGCCCATAGTTTGCACCTCTTGAAATGAGTTCCATTTTCATATATCAAGTTCGATGCCAATAGTTCCACACAAAAAATAACCAATAATTTCAATATATTAGAGAATCCTTGCTCTTCGTAAGACTACATTTACACAATATTAATTATCTAGACATAAATATTTTTATCCAAATAGATAAGATCGGGGTGGGGTACGGGGAAATCCCAGGTAACAAATAGCTAAACAGGCTGGACAAGAGGGGGATGGAGTAACCAAAGATTCTTCAGGCAGACAGGCACTAATGAACTACAATATCGGCTCCAGAGATTGCAACCGCTCAACCCACTGGTTAAACAACCGACATTCATCACAAATTTTGGAAAAACCCGTTTCCAATGCGATTAGCGACCCTGCTATGACTTTGTCATACCCCGGATAAAGACTGATTATACGTTTGCTTGGGGCCGTAGAGGGATTATTGTTAATATGTTCGGGAGAAGAAAAGCCTTCACGTATAGACGTTAGTGTATTCAAGTGCTGCGATCCCAGTTCATTGGCAATACTTTGTGGCTCTGAAAAAAGCAGGCCTTCAAACTCATGCATTTGCACATAGGGTATAAACCGCCTCAATGGATCCGCCCCTATTGGCTTTATTAGTTTAGCCATCAATCCATCGGCCACAGCATCATGTTTACCAGCTAAATCCGAAATTTCAGCCGCTTCTTTTTTACCAGGAAAGCTTTCCGGCAATCCATAGAAATCGAAAAATGTCGTACAATAAGCAGTTCGCTCAGTTAACAAACGCGCCTGGACGTCCTTTAACACCCGCTCGTACTTAACATTCCCGCCTTTATGTCCAGGTTTACCCACACAAGACGGAATGAGTTGAATATTCCGGGGTTGGAAAAACTCATACATCACCTGATTCACGAACATTTCCTCAGTCTGCCCCTCACAGATAACATGAACGCGAATCATTTTGGCGGCCTCCCACCAAGAATGTTTTTCTCCCAAAGTTCACCGATTGAATAATCCTCCAGCCAAGCCTCGAATTCTTCTTCATTTAGTCGTTTAAACACCGAAACATCCTGCTCCCGTTCAACAACGATCAAATCATCAATAGAGAATTCATTGAGCAAGGGTACCGATTGCGTGGAAACAATCACTTGCATTCTGGAAGATGCTGAGCGTAGCAAACCTCCTAACAGTGTAATTGCATAGGGGTGCAAACCCAGTTCAGGCTCATCAATGATAATAGTGGATGGTGGATCAGGCTGAAGTAAGGCGGTTACAAGACAAATAAACCGGATAGAGCCATCCGATAACTGACTGGGCCACAAGGCATAATCATTGTCTTTTTGCTTCCAAAGCAGCCGTATCTGTTCTTCTTCTGTGGGAAGCATCCGTGGCTTCAAGACAAAGTCATCAAAAAAAGGTATGGCGAGCTTTATCGTTTTACGAATTTGCTTGTAGGCGTCCGGTGATTGTATTTTTAGTTGGTATAAAAAAGCAGCGAGATTTGATGCATCAGGCCTTAAATAATCACTATCATGAAGGGACCCCTGCCGTTTTACGCCTGCGGTTTCACTAGTATCATGGAAGTGGTAAACACGCCAGCTGGAAATGGAACTATAGCAATAATCCGCCTCACTTCCTTTGGGCGCATCTTCATATTCTTGCTTTAGCTTAGCCTCATCATGGCCTGAGCCTAGCTGAATCCACTTTTTTCCATATATGGGCCCATTAAAAAACAGAGCTTCCCGACTAAAGGTAAAGCCTCCATCCAAGTTCGGTTCAATCTCAAATTTATAGCCATTCAAGCCAAACTCGACAAAGGAAGAAAACCTATCTGTTTCCTTGACGCCGAATGTGATAATACGTTCGGCACCACCCTGTTTTTTCGTCCAGACTTGCAGCCGCTTGTCCAGCATTTCTCCGAGCAAACGAAAATAAGAAACGAAATTACTTTTTCCAACACCGTTTGCGCCGATAAGAATATTTAGGTCGCCCAGGTACAACTTCTCCAGCTTGCGGATGGACTTGAACCCTCGAATACTCAATTTATTGATGGGATATTTTGTTCCCATACTTACCTCATTAACCTAACTTGAACCACTTTACCGACTTGTAATCTGCACATATGAAAGGCAATTTATATATTGCCATTGTAGGTGACAGTCTAGCACCCTATAGTTCAACCTTTCGCCTACCTGCCTTTCCTTTGAGGTATAGTCAAATCTGGTGTATGGCTTTTTAAGCAGCGTCCTGTTTTTGATCTCCGGTTTGCTTAATGCCGTTGACAAATTTCACCCCAGTGATGA
>JANQMN010000008.1 GCA_028280065.1 Hahella sp. | reverse complement strand
TCATCACTGGGGTGAAATTTGTCAACGGCATTAAGCAAACCGGAGATCAAAAACAGGACGCTGCTTAAAAAGCCATACACCAGATTTGACTATACCTCACTCAGTTTTCTTATACGCTTTCGGTGTACCATCCGGGTGTTTGGCGTATGCAGGCAAGCGGGTTTTACCGGTAAGCAGTTGCTGCATGGTCGCGGTTTTAATGGCCTGTTTTTTTGCGATCAGTTTTTCCAGGGAGTTTATTAGGGCGTCGACGTCGGATAGGGCGTTGGCTATGGCGGTTTGTTCTTCTTCTGGGGGCAGGGCTATCTTATAGCGACCTAATCCAATACCTGTTAATTGTGGAACACCACCACTCTCGTTATAAATCGACACTCGTTCATTTATAAAATGTGCCAAATAATGTGTATCGCATTTTGGAAAAAGAACTATTAATCGTCCTATTGCCCCAAAACCACGATCCCTGTGATACGCAGTACCTAAGCCCACCCCTCTACCAACAACAGTAACCGCATCTTGGTTATACTCGGG
Source organism: Hahella sp. (assembly GCA_028280065.1). Taxonomy (GTDB): domain Bacteria; phylum Pseudomonadota; class Gammaproteobacteria; order Pseudomonadales; family Oleiphilaceae; genus Hahella. The sequence continues at coordinate 99,916 of JANQMN010000008.1, read as the reverse complement.
CATTTCGTAATATCCATATATTCCAGGATAATCAACTGTGTTGGAGTAAACTGGAAATCTGTATTTCTCATCTTGAACATCTGAAAAACAATCTTCTATTAAGTCTCTACCAACCGAAATTTCAGATATCTCGCGAATATCAACGACACCCCAATCCTCTGGGATTACTCCAACATCGGTTTGCTTGAACTCTTTCGGCATGATATTTACTGTAAAAGTCGCTTCAGTGAGATCTTTTGGGGTCAGTGCTGCCACCTGATTCACCGTCATAGCGACCACTCCAAGCCCATTTTTCTTAGGTGACATGCAACTATATCACTCAGACTTACAACAGACTGCATAAGAGCAGGCAATGGTTCGGCATAACGCTCTTCCAACTCTTTCACACGATTTGCTAATTGCTGCGTCACACGCTCAATCTCAGCCTGAATATTCGCCTGTAACGTCGCCAGCCATTTGTCCTGGACAATCAGCGTTTTTAATTCTTCATCGCTAAGTTTCGGATACTGTTTGAACACAGCGAGGTCCAATGCCTCCTGAGCTTCTTTCACTGCTTTTTTAGCATCGGCCTCAAGCTCGAACAGTTTCTTCGCCTGTTCCAAAGCACTCACTTCCTCAGGGTCCTTCGCCAATCTCAGGCGGGCGGCGACAGATGCCTTGGTGATTTTGCCGTTATCATTGCTCGCGTCACTTAGTAGCCCTTCATCACTGCTGTTTTCTTCAATATAACTTTCCAGATCCTGGGTGGCTGCATCCAGCACAGACTGGAGTCGATTCAGTTGTCCCTGCTCGGCAGCATAGTAACGGGCCACGGTAAGAGCCGGGGGTATCAAATCCGCTTTATATTTGGATTTTCGAATAATCAGATCCGGTGTTTCCTTGAGTTTTTCTCCCTTCTTGGCAACCAGTTCCCGCAGTACGTTGCCTGCGGACCAGTCGTCTTGTACCAGCATATAAACATCGTCCTGCATAACCTCTGCCCAGTAGTCCATCAGGATCTGGTAGATATTGTATTTGCTGAGCAGTTCACTGTTGCTATAGCTTTGGAGCAGGTCTTCCGAGATCCGATAAATAAGCTCCTTGGGCAAGTCGCCTTGTTTGATTTCCGTCAACCCTGTCCGCTTGATCCATGCTTTAAAGGGCAACAGGCTGCGACTGGCAAAGTCTTTAAATTCCTGATGACCCAGAATAGTGGCTTTCACTTTCGAAGCCTCCACCAAAGCCTTGCTATACCCTTCACGGGCAGGAGCAAACAACAACTCACGTAGAGATGGAAACACCTGCCAGTATGGCTGCAAGGCATCAATATCCCGGTTGGGTATTCCACCTTGCAGATGGGCACTCAGGTCATGCACATCTTCCGGCTCGGAAGAGTCAATATAGCGCGGAATATTGAGGTTGTAGTCGTGGCCCACGATTTCGCTCAACGGCACCATCCGGCTGTAACGGTTCAGTTCCAACATCCTGTTGAAAATATCGACAATTTTATGAATATCCTGACTGCGCAAACGGTTTTTGTTACCGTCCTTGATAAAGCCCTTGCTGGCATCGATCATGAAAATGCCTTTCCGGGTATGAGTGTGCTCTTTATCAATCACAATGATGCAAGCAGGAATGCCGGTGCCATAGAACAAGTTCGCCGGCAAGCCGATAATGCCCTTGATATAGCCCTGTTTTATGAGGTTTTCGCGAATGCGAGCCTCCGCATTCCCTCGGAAAAGAACCCCGTGAGGGAGAATGACCGCACCTTTACCGGTACTCTTCAGGGATTTGATGATATGCAACAAAAAAGTGTAGTCACCGTTCTTTTCAGGAGGGACACCCCAAATAAAACGATCGAATTCATCATTAGCGGGGTTGATGCCACTGGTCCAGTTCTTATTCGAAAACGGTGGATTGGCCACGGCAAAGTTGAAGGTTTTAAGCATTCCATTCGCTTCCTTCCAATGCGGGTCCGCGATGGTATTCCCTTTCCAGATTTTAGCGGTTTCATTGCCATGCAGAATCATGTTCATCCGGGCCAATGCACTGGTAGCATTATCCATTTCCTGCCCGTATATCGACAGACTGCGAGGGGCTTCATCGCTGGCTTTTAGCAGCAGAGAACCGGAGCCACAGGTCGGGTCGTATACCGTAGCATCCTGTGGTGTGTCTTGAGTGATGCCTATGACTTTGGAGACCACTCGAGACACCTCAGCCGGCGTGTAAAATTGCCCCTTGCTCTTGCCGGATTCGGTAGCGAAATGCCGCATCAGGTATTCGTATGCATCCCCCAGCAAGTCATCGCCATCGACGCGATTGGCTGAAAGGTCCAGCCCCTGGAAAATACCCACTAACTTGGAAAGGCGGTCCTGCATCTCCTTGCCTTTGCCTAGCTTGTCCTCATCGTTAAAATCAGCAACATCTATAACGCCTTTGAGGTCGTTTTCCTCAGCGAGGGCGCTGATAATCTTATTAATCTTGTCGCCGATTTCCTTATCGCCTTTCAGGACAACCATGTCTTCGAAGCTCGCACCAGACGGCACCTTGATCATGCCATAAGGATCACCTTTATATTTATCGGTGACATACTTCATAAACAACATGGTCAAGACATAATCCTTGTACTGGGAGGCATCCATCCCACCACGTAGTTCGTCGCAGCTTGCCCATAGTGAGGAGTAGAGTTCAGTTTTTTTGATCGCCATCTGGCTGATTCCTGTACTGCTTTTGCTATTGCTTGTTGTAATTGGAGATTAGTTGACACCCGAAAGGGAAATACTAGTGTTCGCCTGTCCTTCTGTGCAAGGATGGAAACGAATTTTGGGAGAAGGAATTAGGGGAACCCAACAAATTCTCTTATTCTTCCTCCGGCTCTAAAACTACTTGCCCACAAAGCGGACAAACGACACAGCCATCCTCTCTTTCAATAAAACGAAGATCGGCTATATTTTCAGGATCGTTATCACGATAAACAAACAGGTAACCCGTAATATCGACATCTTCAAACAATCCACACTGCTCGCATTCGGTGATATCGCGATGGTGAGTGAATAATCCAAGCTTTTCCATTTGCGCAGTCAGTTCAGCGACCTGCTTGGCGAGCGCATAAATTGGATCATTTTTGCCCAGCTTCATAGGGTTCTCCACTTCTTGCAATAGGCATACACTCTTCTGAGTCAAACATAGCAACCATATTAGGTGCGAACCAAATGAAAATCGCCTTTAAATATGACATGGTCTCCTTTGCTAGGTACCGCTTGAAGAATAAATAATGTCTGGCCAGCACCAATCCGTTGTGACGAGGTGAGAAAATGAAAGCATATGGAATAGATTTCACGAGCAGACCCAAGCGGCACAAGCCGATCACATGTCTTGCCTGTGAATTGAAGGGAACCCATCTTGAAGCTGGAGAGTTACAGGAATGGACAAACTTCGAGCAATTTGAAGCGGCTTTGCAACGACCGGGGCCATGGATTGCAGGAATCGACTTTCCTTTTGGCCAGGCCAAAAAATTTATCGAGACTATCCACTGGCCTACAAGCTGGCAGGGCTATGTCAAGCTAGTTGGGACACTTACCCGACAGGAATTTCGAGACGCTCTGAATGCCTACCGCGAACCCCGACCAGCAGGGAATAAAGAGCATCGCCGCCACACCGACAAAGCTGCCGGGTCGATCAGTCCGCAAAAACTCTATGGCGTACCTGTCGGCCTGATGTTCTTCGAAGGCGCTCCCCGGCTGCAGCGTTCAGGCGTCACCATACCCCACATGCAAATCGGTGATCCCAATCGCATCGTCGTCGAGGCTTACCCCGGTGTACTGGCCCGTCACCTAATTGGTCATCAAAGCTATAAGCAGGATACCAAAGCCAAACAAACCAGGGCGCATTATGAGGCCAGAAAAGATCTGCTAGCCGCTATCAGGGATGGGAAACTTCTGCCGACCCACGGTCTCACCATTAATGCCCCGGATACACTGATAGATGATCCGGGTGCGGATCACCTCGACGCTTTACTTTGCGCCATTCAGGCGGCCTGGGCGTGGACCCAACGAAACAATGGCTTTGGCGCACCAAACGAAGTCGATCCCCTGGAAGGCTGGATTGCCGATCCGACTCTAGACCAGGGAGGCGCATAAGTATGGCGTCGGGAAGCCATCTAGCCGCTAGGCGAAGACGGCAAATCTTCAATTAGCCGAACCTTTATTTTCAATTGGACGAATAAAAACTTTCAATTGGACGAAGTTATATTTACACTTGGCCGAACAAAAGATCTGCTTCGGACCTGTTATAACCTTACATGGATGCCACCATGTACATTAGATTCTCTGAAACCCTTTTGCGGGAAGCACTGCTAGACACTCCAGTCGTACTCATCCACGGTTCCCGCCAATGCGGAAAAACTACATTGGCACAATCTGTAGGTGAACAATTGGATTACCGCTACATCAGCTTTGACGACGATAACCAGTTGCAAGCTGCCAAAACAGATCCCATCGGTTTTGTGCAAAGCCTGCCGGAGCGCGTCATACTCGATGAAATTCAACGTACGCCAGAACTATTCCTTTCAATCAAAGCCAATGTTGACCGCAACCGGAAGCCCGGTCGGTTTATCCTCACCGGTTCTGCCAACGTTTTACTGTTACCGCAACTAGCAGACTCCCTTGCAGGCCGCATGGAAATAATTCGCTTGCGGCCTCTTGCTCTAAGTGAAGTTGCGGGACAAAAAAACGAGTTTTTTCAACAGTTATTTAGTACGGGTCTTGGCACTGGGGAAGTCGAAAACAACTACGACCGATTAGGGAAATCCTTAGCCGAACTTATTTGCAGGGGTGGTTACCCTGCCGCCATCGCACGCAGTACCCCGCAACGTCGCAACGTTTGGTACCGGGATTACATAACTACCGTCATTCAACGTGATATTCAGGACATCGCCAACATTCGCAACCTGGACATCATGCCCAAGTTACTCAGTCTGGCCGCCAGCCAAACTGCTCGGTTATTTAACTCTGCAGACCTGGCTTCACCGTTTTCCATCAGCCGCCCGACTATTCGTGAATACCTGGCGGTTTTGGAACAGTTATTCTTAATCGAACAGTTACAGCCCTGGCACAGCAACCGGATCAGCCGCTTGATCAAAACACCCAAGATGCATCTGGCGGATACCGGCTTAGCTTGTGCTTTGTTCGGTGTAAACAGTCAAACGCTATGGCAGGACAGAACTCTGTTCGGCCAGCTACTGGAAACCTTCATTTACCAAGAACTTCGTAAGTCTGCGGATTGGCATGATGAACCGTTAAGTTTTTATCACTTCCGCAATAAAGATAAAGTGGAAGTGGACATTATTATCGAGCAAGGCCGGCAACTTGCAGGAATAGAAATTAAAGCAGCAGCCACAGTGAAGCAAAGTGACTTTAAAGGACTTAATAAACTCAAAGACGCCTGTGGAAAACAGTTTACGGCAGGTGTGGTATTTTATGACGGCGAGACTATTTTGCCTTTTGGTGAAAAACTCTTTGCAGTACCTATCAGCTTACTTACACCAAACACAATGAAAGCACCTAAAAGCTAGGTGGATACCGCCTTCCATATCGACAAGAATTTCAATTCAAAAGAAACGAACGATGAAACAGCTAGAAGCACTTACTGGGAGTTAGCGCATTGCAGAGATGGAGATAAAACAATAATTATTTCAGTGAACAGGCTGTTCAGGATTACAGAACCAGAATTCATTTCGACGGTGCGCTGTCAGAGGATTTTCGATATTACAGCGACTTAGTCAGTAGGCTAAAGGGTTACGGGTGTATTTGATTGGACTTTTTCGTCTAAATACGAGTATTCAACTTGGCTAAAAATAAACCTCCACCCCAACCGAATACTGCCTCGGCCTACCAGGAAAATAACGATCACCGCTAAAACTTGTGTAATCAGCACGTTCCGCATACGCCTCGTCCGTTAAATTGGTCACTCGCATACGCAGCAAGAGATCATCAGAAAAATTATAGCTGGCGTACAGGTTGGCCAGGTCATGTCCTTCATACTGATGAAGATTTTCCGCATCGGTGTAGTAGTCGCCCATATGTTGCCACTGTAAATCCAGTCTCCAGTTATCGGTCGGTAACCAGGTTAACTGAGCATTGCTAAACCAATGTGGCGCGGAGTCCATGTCGTTACCATTGATATTCACATCTCCCAGCAGCTGATCGTACCGATAGGTGTGCCGCGCATAACTGGCGGCCAGCGAAAACTGCCAATGTGCATTGAGACGCTGCCAGGCTTCAAGTTCAATCCCCTGATGGCGTGATCTACCATCACTCACGTTGAAAAAGTCGCTATCACGAAAGATGAAATTGTCTTTGTCCATGTGATAGGCCGATAGCGTATAAACACTGTCAAGGCGGGCGACCTTTACTCCGATTTCAATGTTATCCGCTTGCTCCGATTGCAAGTCGGCAACCTGCTGATCGCGTTGCAAACGATATAGCTCTGTGGCTTGAGGTGCCCGGAAGCCTCGGGACAAATTGGCGTAGATATTCAGTCCGTCACTGACCTGGTAGTTCACTCCAAGTTTGGGCGATAGATTTTCAAACTGATTGGTGTCACTGGGAGGGCGGCTATAACGGCATCCGCCAAAACCACAGGCGGTGCCGTCATCCCGGGTACGGCCATCCAGCATCAGGTTGGTGTAGTCATAACGCATGTATTCATAGCGCAGACCGCCACTGATTAGCCAGTCTCCGGATTGCCATTCCAGATGCGTATAAGGGGCAATCATAGTGGCATCGACTTGATAATCATAATGCTCACCTTGGGGCACGGTTTCCTGCAGAAATGCTGAACCTTGGCTTGGCGACGGTTGATATTGGCGCAATTCACCATCAGTAATCTCCGCATCAATTCCGGTTATCAAAGTTAGCTCATCAGTCAAAGACTGTCGCCAGGAAGATAGAATCCCGAAGCCGTTTTGTGCATTCTCCTCAAACGGGTCACCGGGCAGAAAATGCATGCGAAAGTCCATTGATTGAACGCGCAAATAGGGTGTGACTGTCAATGACTGTTCAACTGATAACTGCCATTCGAACCGCGACCAGACGCGCAATGCTTGCGCATCTCGAAATGCTTCCGGGTCATTATTCCGCCGGGCAAGCTGTTCGTCCTTGTAGGCTTCGAAACCGGTAATAAAACCCGCTGTCTGTTGGTCTAGATGGGCATATGTCAAGCCGGTAGTCACCTTAAAATCACCGCTAAGATAGCTACCGCGCAAAGTCAATTTTTCCTGATTGAATCCTTCGTCGTCGCGATAGCCATCATCCCGAGCGACACTGAGATTCATCCCGACGCCGCCATTTCCAATCTGACTGCCGGTACTCAACTTAGCACGGGCATAGCCATAAGAACCCAGTTCGCCTGCCAACCACCCGTCATTGTCAATGGGATCGCGAGTGATGACATTGACGACCCCGTGAATGGCGTTCGAACCATAAAACGCGGTGCCAGGTCCTTTGAGCACTTCTATGCGTTCAGCGATTTCACTATGCGCTTCAAACAACTCATTAATATTGCAAAAACCCGCAGCCCGCAACGGAATACCATCTTCCAATGTCAGTATGCCACCACAGGCACCCGCACCGCTTAACACCGGCGAACGCAAGGCAGGAAGATATTCCTGGCCATTTCCACGATGGAAATTAGCGCCGGCGATAGTACTTATGCTTTGCTGAATATGCGCGTGCGAGATCCGGTTCAATTGTGAGTTATCGATAACACTAACAGCCACCGGCAGCGATTGATAATCACTCGCCACACGGGTAGCAGTGGTTGTAATTCTTTCAATAGCTTCATTGTTGGCGAAGCTAGACGTGATCGATAACGATAAGCTAAAGACTAATAGCGACCAAACACATGCTTTCGAAAAAGGGTTACTGCAGGCCAAAACTTCTCCCACATAGAGGAGCCCTTTTATTAAAAAGGGCAATATCGACATGTTGACAGTGACTTAATTACGCTTAACACCTGCAGTTTGGTTTGGAGTAGGCGATTTAATGAGATGTAATCAAACCCACACCCGCCATAATCAGCATTACCAACTGAATAAACAGCCCAATCCCGAAAAAGCGCATCCGCAAAGGCACGTAGTTAGTGGTGATATGAACCGCCATATGCGCGAGACGGCTGGCGACATAGAGCCAAGCCAGGACAACTACGGCGATACCGACTTGTTCCGTGACGTAAAAAATAAGGCAAAGCGCTATAAATAGAATCGGGGTTTCAAATTGATTGCGGAGATTATTGTTTACTTTCTGCACATCTTCGGTCCAGGCATCCGGATTCAGCGAGGCCTTTTTACGATCAACCTGTTTGTTCCTGACAGCGGCAAACTTTCTCTTAACCAGCGGAATGTAAAGCAATTGGCTCATTAGAATTTGGCCCAGTACCGGCCATAGGATCAGCTCAGAAGTCATTTTATTCTCCCTATTATTATTAGCGCTGCATTGTTACATTAACCGAGACTAACAGCCACTGTTCCCAGCTGACTCTTGTAACCCAGCCAATTTTCGCCATAATGGCCTACCGCTGAAATTTGCAGCACCTCTTAAATAGATAGACAGTTTTTCCCGGCAACAACATTTCATGGCGCAATCCCCTCCCCAGACGATACCCAACGGATCGCGGTTAAAGAGAGAACTCTCTGCGCTTCTGGATATCGGCGCGGATATCTCTCATCAGCAGTTTGCCTCCCGTTTATCCGGCTGGATAACCTTTGCCCATGCCGATCAGCTATCGGCTACCCATTACCGGCTGAAGAAAAATAAAACTATACAGTCGCAGCAGAAGCAATTTCGATGCAAGGAACTGCTATTAGCGATACATAAGGTGATGGTCAACAGAATTCTCGCCAGCTTCGATCCGGAAAATCCCAAGCCGGAAATCAAACTCCCTACTGGTGATCAAACTGAGCTTTCGGAGGTTTTTTCAGCCTACCGGCGCTTTTACTCCGCCCATCAGCGAGAAATGGAACGTCAGGTCAATACGCTGCACACAACGATTCGCCAGGAGTTGCTGGAGGAAAATGCACATCTGGCGAAACTGGCAAGCTTGGACAAGGCCATGGCCGATATCATTGCGCCACAAGCCCGGAAGCAGTTCGCCGCCATTCCGCTGCACCTGAAAAAGCGCTTCGATAGCTTGGTGGGCGGGGACTCTGAGCCCCATTCCCAAACAGATTGGTTGCCTCGTTTTCAGCAGGAGATTTGCACGCTTCTCCTGGCGGAACTCGAAACCAGGCTTATGCCGACTTTAGGCCTAGTTGAAGCCATTGAAGAAGAGGATCCTACGAATTGATTTCCCGAGTTTTATTTGCAACGGCACTGATTGCCGGGCTGTTAGCCATTGTCTGGATGGCCCAGACTTTTTATGCCGTCAGCCTGCTTGGCATGGTGGTCATCGGCGCGGTACTGACCGTCTACCTTGTCGGTACGATCGAACTGCTGCTTTTTCAACATGCCACGGGCTCTATCCGACACGCGATTCACCGGGCAAGGGATTTTTCTACGTTGAATAAATCTGAAAACGTAGCCCCCACTCCATCCAGAGAAATGCTCGAAAAGTGGCTGCAGCACATACATCCTACGTTGCAGTCTGCAGTGCGGGATAGGGTGGAAGGTTATCGCGTGGGTTTACCGACACCGGTACTTGTCCCTTACCTGGTCGGACTGCTGGTCATGCTGGGATTGCTCGGCACATTTTTCGGCATGGTAGACACCCTGCAAGGTGCGGTAACCGCCCTGCAAGGCACTACCAAACTTGAAGCGATTCGAGAAGGACTCACAGCACCGATTGGAGGCCTGAGTCTGGCTTTCGGAACTTCCGTCGCGGGTATCGCCGCGTCCGCGATGCTGGGTTTAATGTCAACTCTCAGCAGACGGGACCGCATGCACCTGGGCAGACTGCTGACCGGTACCATCCGTAACTATTTTCCGAATTATTCGCATGCCTACCAGCAGCAGGCCACGCTCAGTGCTTTGCAAGCCCAGGCTCAGGGATTGCCCGCCGTGACGGACCAACTATCCCGGCTGTCGCAAAGATTGGAGCAGATGAGTGAGCAGTTAACCAATCAGATAGCCGCAAACCAGCAAACCCTTAATCAGGCGACGCAGGAACAGTTTCAGGCTTTGGCGAAATCAGTAGAGCAATCCCTGATTACATCGCTGACCGAAGGCAGTAAACAGATCGCCGATACTGTTACTCCCCTCCTGGCAGAAACGATGGCCCAGGTAAACCACCGGGCCCATGAAAGCAACTTAAAACATCAGCAACAACTGGCCGACTTAACCGACCAACACTTAAGAACCATCACCCACCTTTTCCAATCCGCCGTCGAAAACTCCCGGTTGCGCTGGGATGAAGGAGTAGCGAACCATCAGAAGGCTAGTGAGAGACTGATTGAAAACTGGCAGAACGGCTTCAATCAGTTTAACGAGTCCTTCTCCGAAAAGGCCCAACTGCAGTTGCACGCTTTTAACGACGCGCAGCAACAGCAGGAAGAAAAAATTTTATCCAGACTCGATAACCTGCAAGATGTCGTCGCATCGCGATTGACCGACATCGGTCAGGCATTCGAAGCGCCTCTGCAAAGGATTATCGACTCAGCTTCCGAACCGGCGTTGGCAGCTCGAAAACTGGTTGAACAGCTACAAATCGAAACCGGCAAATGGCTGCAACGGGACAACGATCTGCTGAATGACAGAGCTGCGCTTGCCGCAGAGTTGCAGCAAGCGACCCAATCCCTGGATGCTGCTGCCAAGGCGCAATTGGGAACCGTGGAATCATTGGCCACGACCTCAAACGACGTCCTCAAGAGGCTTGAGCAGCAACTGCAGCAACAGGTGGAAACCGGGGTGTCGCGGATTTCTGATAGTGCGGGTCTAGTCGCAGCAGGGGCGGTGGATATGACAAGCATGGCAGAGGCGTTCCATGTAGCGGTCAGCCAATACAGCGACTCCAACATGCAACTGCAAACCACCCTGGAAAAAATAGAACAAGCGCTGGAGCGCTCATCGACGAAGAGCGACGAGCAATTGGCCTATTACATTGCCCAGGCGCGACAACTGATCGATCATAGTGTCGACGCACAAAAAGAAGTCATCGATGAACTTCAGCAACTGCAGCCACAAAAGTCAGCGAAAGCCAAGCCGAGCCAAACTGCCGAGGTGAACTAGTGGAGCATTCCCAGGATATCGTTGACGAAAGCGGTCACGAAACCCCGGTATGGGCGATTTTCGGCGACCTGATGGCGGGATTGGTTGGCGTGTTTGTGCTCTTGTTGGTTTGGGCGTTGGGATTTCAACTGGAACTGGCGCAGTCACTCGAACAGGAAGTCGCCAAGCGCCAAGAAGAAGAGCGTCGCCGCATGGAGTTAGAAGCCGCGCTGGCAGATCCCCTGGCACAAGGCCGCATCACCATGCGCGACGGCAGAATCGGCATTAGCGGAAATCTATTGTTTGCTTTAAATTCCGACCAACTGCAGCCGGAGGGAAAGACGCTATTAAAAACCTTGGTTGGTCCATTACGGGTGTATCTAAGTGAACACCATCAACTATTGATGGTCAGTGGGTTTACCGATGATCTTCCGATCCAGGAAGGCAACCTGCATTTCAGCGACAATTGGGAGTTATCAGCCCAGCGCGCACTGACGGTTACCCGCACCCTGATCGACGAAGGACTGCCTCCTTCGTTGGTTTTTGCCGCAGCATTTGGCGATCAACAGCCATCGGTTCCAAACAAAGACGCTGCCAGCCGCTCGCAAAACCGGCGGGTTGAACTTGCCCCCGTGCCGCGACAGGCATCCGATTCTGAGTTCGAAGAACCAACGCCACAGGAATAATCGGAATGAATGGGAACCGGTTACCCACCATGCCCAAGCTGCCTATGGACCATGATTTCTCAGAACTTACAGAGCTTTCTGTAGACGAAACTCTCGCCACACTGGCAAAGCTTTTGAGCGAATGGCGACCCAGGGTTCTGAGCCAACCTGGCTTATTGCATTTTTACTATTTGCAGAGACTGGTTGAAAACACCCAGGGTAAATCAACCGAGGTAAAGCAAGCTCTGATCCCCAGAATCAAAAGGCAGCTAACGCTAGTAAAAAAAGCGCTGGATAAACTTCCCGAAACGGCCCCCGAAAAATATCCGGTGCATACACAGGCAAACACCGGGCATTCGCCGTTAACTGCGCTGATTCGCGAAATTTGCAATAGTCATGCGCATAGAGATAGAAATCCTGACGGGCTATCGCTTGCCGATGAATTGCTGCAGCAAGAACACAAAATCAAGCAAACATTGAAAACGGACAACTCAAGTACTTCAGAGCCGAACGAGCCACTTGGTCAAATCTTCGCCGATAACCCAAACATCAGAAAGCTGCGCGAGGCGCTGGAACGCGGCCAAACGGAAAAATTAATCCGAGAAACCCTTAAGCTGCGCCCAGAAAGCCCCGGTCCGCTCAATCCTGAACGGCTCCTTCTGCAAACCTTGGAATCCATGCAGGCGTTGTCTCCCAGTTACCTCAATCGATTTGCCGGCTATGCCCAAACACTTGCCTGGCTGGAACATATACAGCCGCGGCCATCCTCAAGCACAGGCCCGGATAAGCCGACTTCAAGCAACGCTAAAGCCAAGGCCAAGCGGAAAAAATAGCGAAATTAAAAGGCGCACAAAGCGCCTTATTATTCATTCCGTAATCATACTGAGGTATTTCGCGTCGATATCGTCCTGATAGTAGCCAAGCCCCAACTTATTCAGATAGTCCATCCGATCCGCTTTCCGCAGATCTATATCTAATGGTCCGGCATTATTCTGCTGATAAAGTTTAGCGAGAAACGCGAGATACTGTTCGCCTTCCTCTAACATCGATAAACTCACCGCACCGACATCCGGCTTGACCTGATCGGCTAACTCCGGCGGTAGTTCGATTCTGATCACAACAGGCTGCTCCTCCTGCGAAAAGCGATTTCCACGACGCTTGACGGTTTGCTGTGCCCAGTAAAAAGCGAGTTCACGGCTTGGACAAACAAAAATCGGATCAGTGCTCTCGGTATAGTTATTACCGATCGTGGCCATGGTTTTTTTGGTTGCCTGATTCATCGCCTGGTCACCGGAACACTTCAAACCAGTTTCCAGGATTGAAGATGCTAAGGCAGAAGTTGTTCCGTGGTACCAGACATTGTTCGTCTTAAAGCCGTCTTTGCTCAATAGGGTTTTAGCGTCTTGGAGGTAAGAGGGTGTGTCAGTCATCGATATTTAACCTGTAGCTCTATATTCAATATTATTCCTGCAAAAAATTAATGCCCTCTGAGGTTCTTGCAATATTACTCTGCTTGATGCCGTAGACTGTGCCATGCGCACTGTTTTCCCGTTCTTAAGATGGATATGGTGCGCATGGCACACCCTACGGATACATCCTGGGGAATTATGCAAATCCCTCGTCTAGCAGAGTTTGGGCAATAAGAGCAGGAAAACTGCCTTAATTTCATTAAGTATACAGCGAATGCCAATTAATAGCGGCCCCGTGTGGGGTTGGTGGACGTAGCCTGGGGTGATTTTGAGACCGTTTACAGCATGGGTGCTGCAATCGAGCCCCCAAGGATGGGTTCACGGCGTGTCTCAAAATTAGCTCAGGGTGCGACCGGGAACGGTTTGCGCTTAACTGCCTGGCATGCTCAAACAAAAAAGGCGACCCGAAAGTCGCCCTTTTTAACAGGTTAAGCTAAGCGCTTAACAAGCCAGTCTCAAATTAAGAGAACTGATTAGAAGTGTTTTTCGCACCACCAGCTTTAAGCGCGTTCTCACCCGCATAGTATTCTTTGTGGTCATCACCAAGGTCGGAACCGGCCATGTTCTGGTGCTTAACGCAAGCGATACCTTGACGGATCTCTTTACGCTGAACGCCTTCAACATAACCCAACATGCCTTGCTCACCGAAGTACTCTTTCGCCAGGTTATCAACAGACAGCGCAGTGGTGTGATAAGTCGGCAGCGTGATCAAGTGGTGGAATACGTTCGCTTCACGTGAAGTATCTTTCTGGAAAGTCTTGATGCGCGCATCAGCAGCGGCGGACAGTTCAGAATCGTCATACTCAGCAGACATCAGGTTGGCACGATCATAGGCAGAAACGTCTTTACCTTCAGCTTTCCAAGCATCGTAAGTTTGCTGACGGAAGTTCAACGTCCAGTTGAAAGACGGAGAGTTGTTGTAAACCAGCTTCGCATCCGGGTGAACCTTACGCACTTCGTCCATCATGCCCTTGATTTCGTGCACAGTCGGAACCGCAGTTTCGATCCAAAGCAGGTCAGCACCGGCATTGATTGCTTCGATGCAGTCAAATACACAACGCTCATGACCGGTACCTTGACGGAATTGATAGAGACCGGAAGGCAGACGCTTAGGACGTACCAGCTTACCACCACGGTTGATTACAACGTCGCCTTCGTTCATGGCAGATACGTCAACTTCTTCTACGTCCAGGTAAGAGTTGTAAACGTCACCTTGATCGCCTGGCTCTTTAACAACCGCGATTTCTTTAGTCAGGCCGGCACCTTCGGAATCGGTACGCGCAACGATAAGACCGTCATCGACACCCAGTTCCAAGAAAGCGTAGCGCAATGCACGAAGCTTGGCGTGGAAGTCGTTATGAGGAACAGTCACTTTACCGTCCTGGTGACCACATTGCTTCTCGTCAGCAACCTGGTTTTCGATTTGTAGACAGCAAGCACCTGCTTCGATCATCTGCTTCGCCATCAGGTAAGTCGCTTCCGCGTTACCGAAACCGGCGTCGATGTCAGCAATGATGGGTACAACGTGGGTTTCATGATTATCGATCTTGTCTTGAATTTCAGCTTCTTTCGCAGCATCGCCGGCTTCGCGGGCTTTGTCCAACTCACGGAAAAGACCGCCGAGTTCACGGGCGTCAGCCTGACGCAGGAAGGTGTAGAGTTCTTCAACCAGAGAAGCGACAGCAGTTTTCTCGTGCATGGATTGGTCGGGAAGCGGACCGAAGTCGGAGCGAAGGGCTGCAACCATCCAACCGGAAAGGTAAAGGTAACGACGTTCAGTCGAACCGAAATGCTTCTTAATGGAGATCAACTTTTGCTGACCGACAAAACCATGCCAGCAACCCAGAGACTGGGTGTACTTGGTTTTGTCTTTGTCGAATTCGGCCATGTCGCGGCGCATGATAGCGGCGGTGTATTTTGCGATATCCAGACCGGTTTTGAATTTGTTTTGAGCACGCATGCGAGCCGCATACTCAGGATTGATACCATCCCACGTCTTACCGTTGGTTTCTACGAGAGTTGCCAAGTTGTCAATTTCGTTTTGGTAGTTTGACATAATGCCTGATCCTGAAAGTGGGTTAGTTTTTATAAACCTATAATTTTAAGGCCAATCTAGCTGTGTCCAGATGAGTTGGCCGGGGACGTAGTAATAGTATGAAATCACAGATAATTTCGGAAATTTATATTATGGATACTCAGTATAAATTTTATGAATACCAAAAATTGATTCCCGTCAAAATCGCCGCCAGGCACTTCATTTCATTGCTTTAACCGCAAGTTAAGCAATCCCGGACTCTCGTTTTAACGTAGAGTTTTCTCGACAATTCTTACTCAGCGGAGATCAGCGGTATGGACATAATCTCAACGGTTTATCACAGCGGTTTTGGCCATACCCAAAAACAAGCGGAAGCAGTACATGAAGCACTTTCTTCAATTGAAGGGCTTGAAGCGAATCTGCTCGCTCTCAGCCCAGAAGGTGAGCTGAGCGAGGCAGAATGGGAACAGTTAGATGGATCCGATGCCATCATTTTCGGCTCGCCAACTTACATGGGCATGGTGTCCTGGCAGTTTAAAAAGTTTGTCGATGCCTCTAGCAAGCGCTGGGCGTCCCAGACCTGGAAAGACAAGATAGCTGCCGGATTCACCAATTCCGCGTCCATGAACGGAGATAAGCTTTCAACACTGCATTATATGTTCACCTCGGCGATGCAACATTCCATGGTATGGGTTGGGACAGGCATGATGCCCGCGAACTCAAAAGCGGCGGAGGGTAACGACATCAACTATCTCGCGTCGTTCAGTGGTTTGATGGCGCAATCCCCTTACGATGCATCGCCGGAAGATTTAGAAACCGCCAAATTGTTTGCGCAACGGGTGGCGGAACTAACGAAACGCTGGAATTCCTGAACGCGAAATCGTAAGGGTCAGTTCAGATCGCTTTAGGCAAAAAGAATCTGGCATATAGCTGTTCGTACCGGCCAGATTCTTTAATGGCGTCAAGGGCTTGCTGATATTTTTGAATTATATTGTCGTCGACGTTTTTGGAGAACGCCATGTAGCCGCCAGATTGGTGCAAAATGACAGGGGTTTTCCTTAAACTTTTGGGGCTTAGGTAGGCCGCTGTGATTTTTTGGTCGACAGTGGATTCCGCAGAGGGCGTCAACTGAACGCGCCCTAGTTCCAACAAATTGAAGCATTCCGCATAGGAGTTACCCAACACGAAGTTAGAAAATTCCGCCTCTTTAACCGCAGAATGATGGACGCTACCGTTGAGCACACAGACAGCATCGACTTTCTTGACGTCTTCCAGAGTCTTCACGCCCGTAGGCGCTCGTTTAAGTTCATAGAAGTAATCAGTTTCCGTTTGCAACGGTCCAACCCACTTCGCCAGATGTTCACGTTCCGGCGTCCGGCTGACATTGAAAAAAACTATATTATCAGCGGTCTGCAAATAGTGGAAACCGCGCTTAAAGGGCACCTCCGTGATACTGGGCTGACGGCCGTCCAACTCATGAATAATCTCACGCACCAGTTCGATGTTGAAAGCGCGCTTGCCAGCATGTTCCCGACCATGCACAAGCCCGTTTTCATCAAAATACACTTGGGCTTTAAAGTTATGGGAGTAAAAAGTAAGCTCCTGGGCATTTCCCTCTCCGATTTCCAGGAAAAGAACCAAGAACAGCCCCATTACCGCTTGCGTTAGAAAAGTCATTTATTCAAACCACCCTTTACGGATATGAAAAGCGTAGTTGAATTCTTCTAATTTCGACACCGGGACCGAACGGCGAATCAACTCAAGCCGTTGATATCGCGTTTAAACCGTTCCATTGGAAAGTTTTTCCCCGGACACTTGGTTTGTTCACCAGGGGTATGTCCATGGCCGGTGACGGCAGTAGGACTAATATCAAATCGAGCCATTAAATTTCGGGTTAGCGTAAGCAGCGCCTGATATTGACCTTCCGGCACTGCATAGTTTTCAAAATTCCCGATCAGGCATATACCCAAACCAAAAAAATTTCGATCCGTGTTGCGCCCTGAAACGTGGGTCCCCCAGATAGCGTATTCCTGCCGCCAGTCGCTGGCGATCTCGCCCATCCCTAGTCCATTACCGTTACCAATCACATAATGATAGGGAATCGCGTCAATCGGGTCACTTGCTTGCCTTTCGCGGTGAACCTTTTGCAAAAAAGCGATATCGCCATAATTGCCGGCACTGTGGTGTATCACAATGTACTGCCAGCGACGCGGCCAATAATAGCCGGCGGCACCAAACCCAAGCAGGGCTAGGGAAGATCCCAGGAGTAAAGTGCGTCTTTTCATGCTCATGCCGAACTCTTTGAGACATTTATATCATCGCAATCCACAAAACATGCATTCTTTGCGAATCATTGTTCAGATATAGTACCGGAATGATTAGCCACAATCGCCGACCAAAGGTGCTATTTTCGGGGACACGCGTGGCGAAATATCTCTTTGCTCTCCGGGTGTGCTGTCGGACGAATGCTGTTGCGCTTGCCACTCCCGCAATTTTTCACGGTAGGCGTCCCAAACACATGGGCAACAGCTGCCTCCGCCACAACAATCGCCAGGCGCCGGCTTTATCGGCTTGTCCGGTTTACTCGAATCAGTGTTTGACTTCACTACACCTCCACTCTCTTAAGCTAAGACGATTGCCGCACCCAGCCATTAAAAGCGGTCCGGCATTGAAAAAGCAATTCCATCTGCTTTAACCCTATTCAAATAATAAATCGTCGGCCAAACATGCGGATTCCCCGCGAAACCCGCCTCTAACCGCGTCGCAGTAACGTCATGGGTTACTGCATTTTGTAGATTTTGGTTGCTACCGGGAACTGTATCTCCGGTATCAATATAAGCTTCGCTGGAATCAGCACAGGAACCAAAATGTTCAAGCCCATAATCCCAAAACAGTCCTCCATACACTGCAACAGGATCCAGAAAGGTGGTTTGTACTTTAACTTCCGGCCGCTGAGATTTAATCCCTTGGCATAACCCCAATATCACAAACGCACCACAACTGTGCCCAACTAAGTGCAGTTGCCGAAGCTGGACACTCTTCAGTAAATGCTTAGCAACTTCTTTGCCGAGTCGCTTACCCGCTACAGAGCAACGCAAAGCGCTCTGCGAAAACGGGTTCCAATCCAGCGCAATATGTGTTGCCGACGGATGTTGTTTGGCTAATACCTCTTGTAACGGCTTGGCCCAACTCTCCGCAGTATCACCAAGACCATGGACCATAATGCTGACTTGTGAACTGTCTACAGGCAACTTCTTAATTTCCAACCGCTCGAAATCCTGGGGCCAATAAGCGTATGCCAACATGCCTAAAGACAAGACGATGAAGGGTATTCCGGGGATAATAATGAATACCCAGATGATCAGCTTTACCAGCAATCCTTTCGACAAGGCAAACTGTTTGTTAAAAATATTAAACTGGCTCATGCCAAAATCCATATGCACATGTTTCGTCAGAGTGCACCAGCTTAACGAAGGATATGGGGATCCAAAAAGGAAAAAGACTAGAAAGAGAGAAGTATGGCAACATAAGACTATAATAATGTAAGTAAATCAGCCTGATAGTACTACGGCCGGCTGGGCTCAACTCGCCACCGTCGAGTATTTGGTAAACGGGATGTAATAATCAGAGTGAATACCCAATCTCCTCATCAAACTAAAAGTCTCTGGTGTAGATTTTCCTTGCTTATTCTTACAATCTGCCTACTTTATCCGCGACACTCCGTAGCGACTGATATTCGTCCCGATATTTACTGGATGCAAGTAGACTGGCAGCCCTCCTGGATTTTCGACGGCCCCATGCGGGGACAGGGATACGGACAGCTTATTGAAAGTGCGCTGACTCCTACGCTGCCGGATTTCAATCACCTGTTTATAGAAACCACCTTCACCCGCATGGTGACCTGGTTAGGAAAACGCCCGGATGTGTGTTCCTCAACCGGTTTTTATCAATGGCCGAATCCCGAAACCGGTCAACCCAGGAAAGACCTTGTGTGGAGTGCTCCCGTGTTAATGTTCGAATGGCATGGAATGGTCATCAATAGCAAAGATGCCAAAGGTTTTCCCGCAGAACGGCCGTTAGTGCTGACAAAATTCCTGGCAAACACCGACAAGGTGATGATATTGCAGCATAGCCGCGATTTAGGCCCACGACTCAACCCGGTCGTCGAGCCTTATTATCAAACAGAAAAAATATTGCTACGCGGCGGCGCAAACGACAGCACCACCAGCCTCTACAAAATGATCTCCCTCGGCAGAGCCGACTACACCATCGATTACCGCTTTATGGTCAACTTCGCCAACTCCATCGAAGACGATGTCGACATGATGTTCATCCCCCTTAAAGAACATCAAGGCAAATACGGTTACGGGGCGGTGGTCTGCACCAATAGCCCGTTAGGAGAAGCGGTAGTAAAAGCGGTCAACAAACAAATTAAGGAACTCAGGGGAGGCCCGTTGCGAAATATCAATGCTCGGTGGTTTGCCCCGTATGACGATGACACCGATTTCTGGCGTCAGTGGCATGAAGAGTTTCTTGGTATTACTGAATAGAGTTGGACGGACTTTTCGTAAACAAAGCGATTGATTTGGTGACCCCAATTAAAAGCCGGAACCCCTATAATCCATCATCGCGGTTCAGCGTGCGTTCTGCCAAATCCGCTGCTGATTTCTGTTGCCAGACCTTATAGTATTCGGACTGCTTTTCCTTAACCGAGGCTGCATTCTTTTTAAACCAGTTTTCCGAGGCTTCGGTATTGGTTACCAATTTGGTATTGCTTAGCCAACTTTGGAACTCGGAGGAATTGGTGTTGTACTCGGAACTCGTATCGTTGCGAATTGGCCACATTGAAAACCTTGCCTTCCAGGCCCCCATGCGGGGAGTGACAATACTGTAATAGGTTTTTCCGGCAGACATTTCAGCTTCCAGAAAGTCTGCTGCCTCTGACACGACCATGAATGTATGTTTACCGGGATGAGTGCTGTAGGCAATCTTGGTACCATTGGCCAACACACCCAGAAACTTGGTTTGGTTATTGGTGACGTCATAGACAGTGGCATTTATCGCACTTCCAATAAAAGAAGAGCGCATGAAAACAATCTGCGACTCTTTGGATGAAGCTTTCTTCAACGACTGCTCATCAGCGACTTTCATTGGATTCGATGCGCAACCGACCATAAACACTATAGCCAGCAACGTCAGCACTCGGTAGAGGTACATAAGTACTCCTTTATCTGGGTAAATAATTCCTAAAGGACATTTCGACGTCAACGTCTCTTCACATCAGTGTAGACCGGTTGTGGAAATTCGCGACTGGTGTGTCTTATACGAAGGCTTGTGCTCTAAGGGCTCCGAATGCAAATCCACACGGAGGCAAAGTCCACGGATCGTAACGGCATGGCCGAACTGGAATTTTAATTTTACACCGACCACAATTATAGCTGACAGCTTTGCTAAGCAGACCACGACCAAGGCCCTCACCACGGGCGCTTTCTGCTACACCGAGAACCTCAATGCTGCCATCATCATCTTCATTCGGCAGTTCAATAATTATAAAGCCAGAGACTGTTTCGCCCGTTGTATTTACAAAAGTCATGCGGCTTCGACCGTGCATCTCGATAACTCGTTCAGCACTATAATAGGCTGTGGGAAATATGTTTTAAAAAAGCTCTGTAAAGCTGACTCGGCGTTTGGCAACTGACCATGACCCGGTTTGCTAATTCTTCAAGGTTATTGGTATCGACGATATTGACTTTACTCATATTGATGTGCTTCTTTCAGCTTCGGATTATTTGGCGCACCCATCGGCCCCTGCCCTTGGTTCGCTGGACCTGAGAAGACGAGCATTAGCTGCCGGTGGCGCGTATGATTACGCATAAGCTGCTTCAGAAGTCCGCCTTGTTTCTTTGGAAACAGCATCAGTACTGGGAAAAAACATAAGGAATCTTAACCCGATGAAAAAGATTATTTTGACTGCTTTACTACTCGTCATCGTACTGGGTGGCGGTGTTATTTACTATGTCCTTAACTCACTGGATACCCTGGTTAAACAGCAAGTTGAACTTCACGCGGGAAATGCATTGCAAACGAAAGTGGGGGTCGGCAACGTTACCATCAAGCTGTTGGACGGATTTGCCGAAATTTCCGGATTTCAAGTTGCCAATCCCGAGGGCTTTTCGCAGAACGACGCCCTGAAATTTTCCGCTGTACGATTGGACATCGATACCAAAGATCTGAGTAAAATGCCCGTTGTGATTGAAGAGATCACCATCAATTCCCTAGCCACACTGTTTGAACTCAATGCCGCCGGTCAAAGTAACTATAACGAGCTGCTCAAAAATGTAAAAAGTGCGTCTTCGTCAGAGCCCGCGCCTGAGCCGACACCGAGCGAGAGTGAAACAGCTTCCGACGTGCGCATCAGCCTCAAAAAGCTCACGATCAAGGACACTGCCATGGCGATTGACCTGACTGCTTTGGGAGACAAGAATTATGAAGAAACGCTGCCCACATTGCAGGTTGAAAATATCGGCGGTGCACAGGGCGTTCCGCCAGCCAAGCTGGGAGTCGAGGTTGCGAACGCCGTCCTCAAGATACTGACCAAGGAAGCCCGTCGTAAACAGGAAGACAAACTCAAGGATAAAGCTATCGAAAAGCTGAAGGAAAAAGCGGGAGATAAGTTGCAAGGACTGATGGATAAGCTGGGTAGTTAGGACTTAGCCTCTCACTATAAAAATAGCTTTTTGCCGCTGAGGACTGGAAAACGTACCGTTTATATCTGACATCTCTAGACATATCAGTTGTGAAAATGCACAAAGATTCGGGTTTAAACTGATACCAGTTTATTTTGAAATAACTGGCCACTGTGAGTTGGGTTGAAAAAGTGCAGGCGAACGGTTGAACTTAGCATGCGGAGCTTGTCATTTAGCAGCTTTGCTCTGAACCGCCCGCCCGCATAGGGCAGGGACTGTTAATAATTCACTATCGGGACTAGCCCTGTCTTAAGGGCTCCCCTTTGTTTGTAGCTACTTGTGTGGATGGGGCTTCCCAGCCTCCCCCAAGATTTCTGTAGATATTGACAATACCCCGATAGACCGCATTCTCTGCCTGCACAACGGCATCTTCCGCCGCCAATCGAGTGCGTTCTGTGTCCAGCACATCCAGAAGTTCAATAACTCCTTCACTGTACTGGGCCTGGGCCAGGGTTTGCGCTTTAATACTGGCTTTTTGCCGGTCCAATAAATGACGCAAACGCTGCTGTTGTTCGCCATAGTTGAAAAAGGCGGTCTGAGTTTGTTCGAGTGCACTGAGTAACTGCAACCGGTAGCGGGCCAGGTCGCCTTCGAGATTCGCCTCCGCAGTGTCAATGCGATTCCGGATCGACGCCATGTCGAATACCTGCCAGGTTAAGGTAGGCGTTAATGACCAGGCTTTTGAATCGGATTTGATGAGGTCCGCACCAGTTGCGGAAAAGAATCCCAGGAAACCATTCACCTCAACCCGCGGGTAGAGTTCCGCTTCGGCAATTCCAATTCGGGCAGTTGCAGCAGCGACCTGCCGCTCTGCTTGCAGCAGGTCCGGTCGCCTAAGCAGCAACTTACCCACCTCACCAACCTGCAGTGCGGTATTTACCCGAGGCATAGTACCGGCCAGCTCCAGCGCATCCAGTGTACCGGGGACTTGACCGGTGAGCACTTCCAATCGCCGGGCTGCGGCATTGACACGGTTACGCAGGGGAGGCAGTGCGGCTTGGTTACCCGCGTACAGGCTATTGATTCTGGCCAGATCCAGTTCCGAGCCGGTTCCGGCATCGAACTTTGCTTTGGTCAAACGCACTACTTCCGCCAGATTTTGCAGATTCTCCTCGGCGACCCGAAGCCGCTGTTGTGCGGCCCTCAGATCCCCATAGGTACTGACCACTTCCGCAACAATCTCCACCTGTACCGCACGGAGGCTTTCAACTTCGGCCTGTGCGTTGGCCCTAGCCGCTTCGATACTGCGTTGAATGCGGCCAAAAAAGTCGAGCGGTTGGGTCAACCCTATGCCTGTTTCAAACCGTTCGGTTTTCACCCGTTGGTTATACTCTGGAGCTATCAGTGCCTTACCGGCTTCATAATCAAGTGATACCGCTCCTTTGGGATACAGGTCATCACTCACATCGCCCAAGATTGATTGCAGAGCCCTAACCCTGGCTTCGGCAGATGCCAGGGTTATATTATCTTGGAGTGCTTGGTCAACCAGCTGATTTAGCGCCGGATCATTAAACTGTTTCCACCAGTTTTTCTCAGTGGCTTTCCAGTCTACTCCTTCGGTTTTCTCAACCTGACGCTCAAGAAATGCAAACTCCTTCGTATTATCCAACGCCTGGTACTCAGGACCCACTGTTACACAGGCCACCAGCAGAGGAGCCAGCATTGGTGCCGTCAACAATTGCCACTTACGCATGGACGATCTCCTTGGTATTCAGCGGTGTAGAGTCTGTGTTTTCCTCGACAGTTTTGTAGCTGGATTTCTTTGCCAAAAAGCGTCGCACCAGGTAGTAAAATACCGGGGTTAACAGCAGACCAAACAGAGTAACGCCGATCATTCCTGAGAATACCGCCACACCCATGGCCTGGCGCATTTCCGCACCCGCACCGGTCGAGGTTACCAACGGCACCACTCCCATAATGAAGGCCAGAGAAGTCATCAGGATTGGACGTAAACGCAGCTTACTGGCTTCGATAACGGCATCCAGCAGTGGCAAGCCTTGATCTTCTTTTTCCTTCGCGAACTCGACAATTAAAATAGCGTTCTTAGTGGCTAACCCGACTAGCACAATCAGCCCTATCTGAGTGAAGATGTTGTTATCGCCACCCTGCAGTATGACGCCGGTCATCGCGGAAAACAGGACTGTGGGCACGATCAAGATAATCGCCAATGGCAGCGACCAGCTTTCATACTGAGCCGCCAGCACCAGGAACACTAACAGTACAACCAACGGGAAGATAAATACCGCCGTATTTCCGGATAGAATTTGCTGATAGGTGAGATCGGTCCACTCATAGGTCATGCCATTCGGCAACGACTGATCGAGAATCTGCGTGATGGCCGCCTGTGCCTGACCGGAACTGAACCCAGGGGCTGGGGCGCCATTGATTTCAGCTGTCAGATAGCCGTTGTAGTGCATTACCCGATCCGGCCCTGCGGTATGGGATACACCGACAAAAGCGCCCAGGGGGATCATTTCGCCACGATCATTCCGCACTTTTAGCTGGGTAATCTGCTCAGCATCCTGACGAAACTGTTGATCCGCCTGCACGTTGACCTGATAGGTACGACCGAACTGGTTAAAGTCATTGACGTAAAGCGAGCCGAGATACACCTGCATGGTCTCGAAGATTTCATTCAGCGAGACACCATGGGTTTTAGCCTTTTCCCGGTCAACATCCACATCCAACTGCGGCACATTCACCTGGTAGCTGGAGAATACGCCTGTCAACTCTGGGGTTTGCCAAGCTTGATACAAGACCTTTTGGGTTTCCTCATAGAGTGCCTCGTAACCCAGGTTGGCACGGTCTTCGACCTGCAATTTAAAACCGCCTATGGTTCCCAGTCCTTGCACCGGTGGTGGCGGGAATATCGCCACAAAGGATTCCTGAATCTGTCCAAACTGTTGGTTTAATTGGCCCGCAATCGCACCAGCGGACAACTCCGTCGTGGTACGTTCCGCAAATGGCTTCAAGGTGACGAAGACAATGCCGGCATTCGGGCTATTGGTAAAACCGTTGATCGACAAGCCGGGGAAGGCCACGGCACTTTCAACGCCCGGGTGGTTCAGGGCAATCTCCGACATGTCGCGAATCACCTGTTCCGTTCGATCCAGGGTTGCCGCATCGGGCAGTTGGGCAAAGGACACCAGATATTGTTTATCCTGTGAAGGCACGAACCCGGTTGGTGTGGAAACGAACTGATCGTAGGTCAATGCCATCAGACCGCCATACACTACAACCACAATGGCGCTGCCACGAATCAAGCGCTTGACGATGACCGTGTAGGCCGAGGTCATGCCGTCAAACAGGCGGTTGAAAGGCTTGAAGATCACTTTTCCTAATGCTGAATCCAACACGCGGGTCAAGAGATCCGGCTTGCTGGTTTCACCCTTGAGCAGGACCGCCGCCAGTGCCGGGCTCAACGTCAACGAATTAATTGTGGAAATGATGGTGGATATGGCAATGGTCAAGGCGAATTGCTTATAGAACTGACCGGTTAAGCCGGAGATAAAGGCCGTTGGAATAAACACCGCGCTTAATACCAGCGAGGTCGCGATGATTGGCCCAGTGACTTCTTTCATGGCCTGCTGGGTAGCGGCAACCGGCGTCTTGCCCAAACGAATATTGCGCTCGACGTTCTCGACCACCACAATCGCATCGTCCACGACTATGCCAATCGCCAATACCAGGCCGAACAGGGACAAGGCGTTCAAGGAAAAGCCGAACAGATACATGACCGCAAAGGTTCCCACCAGCGAAACCGGCACGGCCAGCAACGGAATGATCGAGGCTCTCCAGGTCTGTAAAAACAGGACAACCACGATTACCACGAGAAGCACGGCCTCAAGAAGTGTTTTGACAACGGCTTCGATACTGCCTTTGACAAATACGGTAGGATCGTAAACGATGGAGTAGTCCACACCTTCAGGAAAAATCTGCTTCAGTTCCGCCATCTTGGCGCGAACATTGTCCGAAATTTCGATGGCATTCGAGCCGGGGCGTTGGAAGATCGGTAGAGCAACAGCCGGCTTGTTATCCAGCAGAGAGCGCAATGCATAGGAGTTGGAGCCGAGTTCGATACGTGCGATGTCGCTCAATCGGGTAATTTGCCCCTGCTCACCTACCCGCACCACGATGTTGCGGAACTCTTCTTCCGACTGGAGCCGGCCTTTGACATTGATCAGCAACTGAAAGTCATTGGCGGTGGCTGAAGGCGGCGCGCCGATCGCACCCGCTGCCGCCTGTCGATTTTGCTCGCGAATCGCGCGCACCACATCGCTGGTGGTCAGATTCAGTGAAGATACTTTTTCCGGGTCCAGCCAGATTCGCAGCGAGAAGTCGCCTGCGCCAAAAACCGGCACATCGCCCACGCCTTCAATCCTGGCCAATTCGTCTTTGACATTCAAGACGGCATAGTTGGAGAGATACAGCATGTCGTAGCGGTCGTCCGGCGAGGTCAAATGCACGACCATGGTTAAATCCGGAGAGGACTTTGCCGTGGTGACGCCAAGCCGTTGCACTTCTTCCGGCAAGCGAGGCAGCGCCCGGCTTACCCGATTTTGCACCTGCACCTGGGCATCATCGATATTGGTGCCCAAAGCAAAAGTGATAGTCAGGGTCATCCGGCCATCGGAAGTCGCTTGGGAGGACATGTACAACATGTTCTCTACCCCATTGATGGCTTGCTCTAAAGGCGAAGCCACCGTTTGCCCGATGACTTTCGGGTTGGCTCCCGGATAGTTAGCCGTGACCACAACCGTAGGTGGCACCACTTCCGGGTATTCGGTGATCGGCAATTGAAACACGGAAATCGCACCGGCAATAAAGATCAGCAGAGAGAGCACGCCCGCAAAAATCGGGCGCTTAATAAAATAAGAGGCGATGTTCATTGGTAATCTCCCGGCGTCACTTAACTGCGTGGGGTGGCGTCAACCACGGCTTGGGTAACCATCGGCTGCAGCGCCTGTTGGCCCTGGGCGACGATACGCTGCTGTTCGGCAATGCGTGCCAGGGTCTGCTCAGTCGCCATCGCCGCCGCTTGCGCATCCACCTGGCTGCCGGGGCGAACCCGCTGCAGGCCATTGATGACAATGCGATCTTGACTATGCAAGCCGTTCCGAATCATGCGTAACCCTTCGATCTTCGGTCCCAGTTCCACCGGACGATATTCGACCCGGGAATCCTCGGTCAGCACCAGCACATACTTGTTATTAAGATCCGTCCCGATAGCCTGGTCTTTAATCAACACGGCATCGACTTGGGGATTCACTGCCAGCTTTATCCGGGTAAACAGTCCCGGCGTGAATTGCTGCTTACTGTTGTCGAACACCGCCCTTGCCCGAATCGTACCGGTGGTCGGGTCAACCCGATTGTCCACGAAGTCTATGTACCCCAGATGTTGATACTCTGATTCATTGGCCAGGCGCATAAATACCGGATCGGCACCATTACCACTGATCCGTTCCGCCGTTCTTCTTACCTGCTGCTGGTAGGCTAAGAAGGTTTGCTCATCCGCATCGAAGTAGGCGTGAATGCGATCTGTGGAAACCAGCGTGGTCAGATGACTTTGGCCTGCATTGACAAAGTTACCGGCAGTAATCAAGGCACTGGAAACACGACCATCGATCGGGGCTTTAATGTGGGTAAAACTTAGTTCCAATAGGGCTGATTCCAATGCCGCTTCCAGTGCTTCCTTGTTCGCAACCGCCTGATCACGCTGGGCGAGACGATTGTCCACCTGTTCTTCGGAGATGGCACTTTGATTCTGTAATCGCAAGGCGCGTTGGTAATCGCTCTTTGCCAGGTCAACCCGCGACTTGGCGGCCTTCAATTCCGCCATCAAACGATCCACTTCCGCCTCGAAAGGACGTGCATCGATTTCAAACAGCAGATCGCCTTTTTTCACCATCGCCCCTTCCTCGAAGGCAACGTTAACCACAGTACCCGATACCCTTGGCCGGACATCGACGGTTTCCGCGGCTTCCAGCCGGCCGGTAAATTCGCTCCATTCGGTAACCGTTTCATACAGCACCGGGGCGACGGTCACTTGGGGCAAGGGCATTTGAATCGCCGCTTGGTTAGATTCTTCCTGCACTTCCGAGTGAACATTGCAAGCCGCAATGGCAGCGACGGCAACAGCCACAGAAAGTGATTTCGCAATGGGTTTTAGAAATTTCATGACAAGCTCCTCCAATTTCCACAATTTTCAAACCGGTTTCAGGTCGGCATTTCGAATGATGCCTGAGCCCTACTGACAGCGTTCTGTCAGTTACTCCGGTCTGCTAATGACTGCATTTTGGAGTTGCCAATCTATATTTTCTAATTTATATTTCGTATTTAACACATCACTAAAATAAATATATGTAGAAATACGGAGGCAGGAGATGAAGCAGCTAGACCTGAACTTGCTCGTCATTTTTGACGCCATCATGACGGAAGGTTCCATCAGTGGCGCCTCTGAGTCTTTAAATATGACCCAACCGGCGGTATCGAACGCGGTCAGCAGAATGCGCCAGGCCTTTAACGATCCACTGTTCGTTAAAGAAGGCCGGGGAATCAAGCCGACCACCCAGGCGCTAAGCCTCTGGAATCAAATTAGTAAGCCTTTATTGGATATTCGGAATTCGGTCAGCCCTCAGGAATTTGATCCGGCGACGGCGCGCAGAACCTTTCGAATCGCCGCTGCTGACATCATGGTGGACATGGTATGGTCTCCGCTTCGCAAATTGATAGAAAGTGAAGCGCCGCATATTGACATTCACACTGTCCCTTACACACCACAAAAGGCGCAAAGACTTCTGGCTGACGGTGAAGCAGATCTGATTATTGGAATAAGCGACGATATGCGTTCCGCTGACAGGAAGCAGCTCTTGTTTTATGGAGATTATCTTAGTGCCATGGGCCGTCATAATCCATTGGCACAACAGGAACTGACGCTGGAACGCTACCTACAGGCAGACCATTTACTCGTATCCCTGTCCGGCGATGCCACCGGCACCGTGGATCATGAACTGAGTAAGATGAATTTGAGCCGCCGAGTGGCGATGACTGTCAATAACTTTTCTTCAGTGCCTGCATTATTAAGAGAAACCAATCTGATTTCCGTGGTGGCCAGCACGGTCGTTGCTAAAGCGGCGATGACCGGCGAGCTGTTTGTCACCCGTTGCCCGGTAGAAATCAGTGAGTCGCAAGTCGCTATTGGCTGGCATGCCAGACACGATCGGGATGCAGGTGTTAAATGGCTGAAGGACAAGGTGGCCCATTATTCCATTGCCGAGTGGGAAAAATACCGCCCGGAATGCTGTAAAAAAACCTGTGCGGAGATGTCGGAACAGCATTATGCGTAAACATGTCTATACTGGTTAAAAATCAACCATACTTGCCCGTTTAGCAGTGCAAATGGTCAACTAAATTGAAACGATCAACAGACTACAAACCGCATTTCTTCTATTTGATCTTTGCATTCTTTATGCTGTTGCCGCTCGGGACTAAGGCAAACTTGCCGGTAGATACGGTACAGGTTGTATCTGAGCGTTGGGAAGACTCTACAGAAACAGATGGCTCCGGGCTATTTTTCGACATTATCAGGGAAGTCTATCGGCACCATCAAATGGCAATGGAATATGGCATCATGCCTTATAAGCGCAGTATTCTGAATGTTCAAAGGCGCAAAGCCGATATTGCCGTGGGCGTTTACCCAAATGAGGTAGATGACGTTATTTATCCAAAGCTGCATTTCTTTGTCGATGACATCAGCGCAGTGCGCAAACTCGGCGATCATTTGGTTTGGGAGGGTGAAAAGTCTCTGGAAAACAAGAATGTTATGTGGCTGCTTGGCTATTCCTATGACAAATACCTGAATGCGCCCCTGCGCCACACTCATGAAGTGATCAACCAGGACACCGCCTTGAGGTTGATGGATGCCAACCGCTTTGACTATTACATCGGACCGGCGGTAATGATCGAGCCGGAATTAGACCCGCAGACCTATGAAATGCTCTTCATAAAATGGATAAAGATGTATGTTATTTTTCAGCAATCCGAACGCGGCGAACACCTGGCCAAGCTCTGGGACGAAGGCTTGCAGGCGCTATTGGAAGACGGAACCGTTCGCTCTCTCTATGAAAAATACGGGCTGATTGAGTATTATCAGTTTGATGATAACTAAGTTGCCCCGTAGACCTCCTCGGCAAGACAAGTGACCCAAAGAGTGGCAGAATAGCCGTCCAAAATTTTTATCCAAGCACAGCGATAAGAACTAACTTCCCCGCCTTGCGCCTGCTAAGGATTGTGCGTGTCAGTATTTTTTAAACTAGTCTGGTTTTTCCGCCAAGAATGGCCACGTTACAGCATTGCCATAGTGGCGCTCGTCTGTGTCGGCTTGTTGGTGATGGTGCCGCCTTGGCTGACCGGCACGCTGGTCGATGCGATTGCGGACGGCACCTTAACCCAGCCTCAGCTATTCCGGCTGCTTGGTTGGATTGCGCTGGTCGCCTTTCTCAGTTATCTACTGCGCGTCGTGTGGCGGGTCGCGCTCTTTGGCGCCAGCTATACCCTCGCGAGACAATTGCGCCTGAAACTGTTTCAGCATTTAACCTCGCAACCACCTGCTTTCTTTCAACGCCACAATACGGGTGACCTGATGGCGCGGGCCACCAATGACATTCAGGCAATCGAAATGACGGCCGGGGAAGCGGTTCTGGCATTGTTTGACGGCGCATTTACCGGCTTGATCGTGCTCATTATCCTCACAACCCAGTTCAGCTTACCCTTAACGCTCTTCGCCTTGATCCCCTGGCCGATAGTCGGCTTCTTTATGTGGCGATTCGGCAAAGAGCTGCATATTTCCTTTCGGGATGCCCAAGCCCGTTTTAGCGACCTCAACGATGATGTCCAGGAAAGCCTTTCCGGGATTCGGGTAACCCGCGCATTTGGCCGGGAGGCCGTTGAGCAGGAAGATTTTAATCACATAGCCGCGGCTGCCAATGAAGCCAACCAACGCGTGGCCACCACCGATAGCAAATATGATCCGGCCATTCAGCTCGCCATTGGCATGTCTTTTTTCATGAGCGTGGTGGGTGGCTCCTGGCTGATTTACCACGGACAATTGACCTTGGGTGAGTTGACCAGCTTTACCCTGTATTTGGGTTACATGATCTGGCCGATGTTTGCCGTCGGTTGGCTCCTGAACCTTGTCGAGCGCGGCCAGGCAGCTTACCGGCGTCTTGAGGAGCTATTTGAAATTCGCCCTCTCATTGCCGACCAGGGTACTTATGAAGACAAGGTCGAACCCTCGCTCGCTATCACTATCCGGCAATTCAAATACGATGTGCAATCACCGCTGGTGCTGAAAGATATCGCTATCCAAGTAAGCATCGGGCAAACTCTCGGCATCGTCGGCCATACCGGTGCCGGCAAGACCACGCTACTCAATATTCTATTGCGCCACGAAGAGAGCCCTGACACCGACATTCGTCTGGGAGGAAAGCAACTCGCCGATTTTTCTCTGCACAATTTGCGTAGGCACCTTGTCATGGTGCCGCAAACACCCTTTTTGTTTTCCGCCAGCGTTGCCGAAAATATCGCCCTCGCCAAGCCGGATGCGAGCCTGGCAGAGATTGAAGCGGTCGCGAGGATCGCCGAAGTCCACGATGATATCATGCGCTTTCCGGATGCTTATCAGACCATGGTGGGAGAGCGGGGCATTACCCTTTCCGGTGGTCAAAAGCAACGTATCGCCATTGCCAGAGCACTGTTGCAAGATGCGCCCATCTTGATTTTAGATGACGCCCTATCTGCCGTTGATGTCCGTACCGAGCAAAAGATTCTGGAACATTTGCGTGATAACCGCGCTGAAAAGACCACCATCATCGTTTGCCATCGCCTAACCGCCATCGAAAAAGCAGATCAAATCATTGTCTTGCAACATGGTGAAACGGTGGAGAACGGTACCCATAGGTCACTACTGCAAGCCCAAGGCTGGTATCGTCAGATGTACGATTATCAGCAGTTGGAACGGGCAGTGGAGGAAGGCCGATGAAAGCGACCTTCCTGCGGCTGATCAGCTACTCCCTGCAGTATCGAAAAATCCTGATCGAAGCGCTGCTGCTTCTAATTGTGGCAACATCGGCCAGCGTTATCGGCCCTTATCTGATCAAAGTTTTCATTGACGAATACCTGACGCCTGGCCATTGGGTATTTAACGAGATTCTGCTGTTGGTGATCGCCTATATCGCGGCCCAGCTGGTTGGCGCGAAAACCTTTTTTATGCAGGCCCTACGATTTAATCGGGTTGCTCTCAATGTGGTGCAAA
Organism: Hahella sp.; assembly: GCA_028280065.1. Classification (GTDB taxonomy): domain Bacteria; phylum Pseudomonadota; class Gammaproteobacteria; order Pseudomonadales; family Oleiphilaceae; genus Hahella. Next base: position 67,512 of record JANQMN010000008.1, on the reverse strand, counting down.
CCATTCGCGAAGAGATCTTTGCCCATGTCCAGCGGTTGCCGATGGCCTACTTCGATATCACGCCTACCGGCAGCTTGATTAGCCGCATGACCAACGATACGGAAGCGATTAAAGATCTCTATGTGAACGTTATCTCCACCTTTATCCAAAACGGTATCCGGGTCCTGGGGATTTTGGTCGCCATGGCGGTGTTGGATGTAAAACTCATGCTGATTTGCGCGGTGCTCGTTCCTACCGTGCTGTTTATCATGTGGCTCTACCAGCGCATTTCGACGCCGGTTTTCCAGCAGGTTCGCAATTTGCTGAGCGATATCAATGCCAATCTCAACGAGAGTATTCAGGGCATGGCCGTGATCCAATTGATGAATCAGCAGCAACGCTTCACCCAGCGGTTTTCCAAGACGAATCAACTGCATTACCGGGCAAAGGTCCGCAATATCATTATTGACGGTTTCATGTTGCGCGCCTTGGTCGACTTCATCTATATCATGCTGCTTGCCGCGCTGTTGCTGGGATTTGGATTGGCTAGCCTGTCCGCCGAGGAAACGGTTCAGATCGGCGTCATCTATGCCTTTATCAATTATCTGGGCAATATCACCGAACCCTTAATCGACATGACTTCCAAGCTCAATATGTCGCAGCAGGCGCTGGTCTCGGCCAGCCGGGTTTTTGCGGTCATGGATGAAACACCGACGCCAATGGTATCCAAGCCCCTGGCTCCCCCAACCAACCGGATCGCATTTGCCATCGAGCGATTTAGCTACGATCAGCGCAAGGACGTACTACAGGATATACACCTGGACATCCCGGAAGGCGCTTTTGTCGGTATTGTCGGGCATACCGGTTCGGGAAAAAGCACCTTAATGTCGCTACTGATGAGTTTCTATCCTCTACAACATGGCCAAATTCGGCTGGGAGATATGGACCTTAGCGAAATACCCGCGGCGGAACGCACCCGGCGGATCGGTTACGTGCAGCAAGATCCCTTTATCTTCAGCGGAACCATCGCGGATAATATCCGCTTGGAGCTGGAATTGAGTGCAGATGAAATCGAACAGGCTGCCCGCCAAGCGCAATTGCACGAAGCAGTGCTGCGCAAGCCGGACGGTTACCAAACCGTTCTGACCGAGCGGGGTGGCAATCTCAGTACCGGGCAGCGGCAATTACTCAGTCTGGCCCGCACGCTGGCGAGAAGACCCTCAGTTTTAATTCTCGATGAAGCCACGGCCAATATCGACAGCCATACAGAGGCATTGATCCAGCAGTCACTGATGCTGCTTCGCGGTAAGATCACCCTCCTGGTGATCGCCCACCGACTAAGCACGGTACAGACCGCCGATGAACTGGTGGTACTGCATCAAGGCCAGATTCGACAACGCGGCACCCATCGAAATCTTATGCTGGAGGAGGGGTTATACAAGCATATGTATGAACTGCAACAGACCGCAGATCCCTTTATGGGAGACTAGCTTAACTAGTCTTCATCCTGAAACGCCATCCATGGTGTTTCGCAGAGTCGGATCAAAATTTTGCGGAATTTCGATCCTCTCAAATTCAACAACTTACGTTGCTGATTTTGATGGCACATCCATGTGCCATACTAGCTCTCACTCATTAGTCTACGGTGAGGGGAAATGTAAAATTTACATGTCTTTTATAACTTCTTATTGAAAAAGTAGACGACTGGTCGTATTATTCGCCGCATGACTAAGTTAAAGAAATCGGAAATCACCCGTGAAGCCCTTATTGCCGAAGGCATGCAGCAGTTGGCTACCCAAGGCTATCATGGCACCGGCATCAAACAGATACTGGATGCGGTAAAGGTACCTAAAGGATCTTTTTACAATTACTTCGATAGCAAGGAAGCCTTTGTCGGCGTCATTATCGAGGAATACAACCGTCAATCCCTGGCCACCTTTGACAAATTTGTCGCGCAATCCACTCTGCCGGCTATGGATCAGCTTAAAACCATTTACCAGTTCATGCTGGCAAAATTCGCCGACGAAGCAGGTCAGCAGGGCTGTTTAATTGGCAGCATCGCTGCGGAAATCGGCAACAGCTTTACGCTATGCCAAAAGGCAATGCAATTAGGGGTGGAAGACTGGCTGAATCGCATCAGCCGCCTGATTGAACAAGCCCAGAAAGAAAATAGCATCCGCATGGACTTGCCTGCCAGGGACATCGCTGAACTGCTTTGGAGTACTTGGGAGGGGTCGCTTATTCGAATGAAAATGGAAGGCACGATTCAAGCCCCGGAGAAAATGATTAATCTGTTGCTGAATCAAATACTCAAACCAGGCGGACAATAGCGCCACTATACGAACATCTCGCGGCAGGTTTAAAGGACTGCCGTTTTTTACAAGTTAATTTAATACGACCGGTCTAATAAACAAATTTCGGGAGACAAAGATGAACTCGCAGAAACCACAACTGGGCCTTGATTCCAACTTCACCCTTAACAATGGCACCCAAATCAAGAACCGCCTGTTTAAATCGGCCATGAGCGAACAGCTTGGGGATCGCCGGCACAACCCCACCAAGGGGCTTGCCAACTTGTACCGGCGCTGGGCGGAAGGTGGCATTGGGCTAATGATGTCCGGTAACATCATGATTGATCGCAAGGCACTTGGTGAGCCCAAGAATGTGGTACTGGACGAAACCAGTGACCTTGAGAAGTTTAAAACATGGACTAAAGCCGGAACCGAAAACGGCGCGCATCTTTGGGCGCAGTTAAACCACCCCGGCAAGCAAATTCCCAACTTTATTTCCAAAGAGCCGGTCGCCCCATCTGCCATCGCCCTTAAACGCGGCTTGGAGAAAGGCTTTAACAAGCCACGAGCGCTGGAAGAACACGAAATTATTGGCATTATCGACAAGTTTGCGACTGCTGCACGGCTAGCCAAAGCAGCCGGATTTACCGGCGTACAAATTCATGGCGCCCATGGTTACCTGGTCAGTCAGTTTCTATCGGCCGGCCATAATCAGCGCACCGACAAATGGGGTGGAACTGCCGAAAACCGTATGCGATTTGTCATCCAAGTCTATCGCGCCATTCGAAAAGCGGTTGGTAATGACTTTCCGGTAGGCATCAAATTGAATTCCGCCGATTTTATGAAAGACGGCTTTTCCGAAGAAGAATCCATGGCGGTTGTCCAGCGGCTGGGAGAAGAAGGCATTGACCTGATCGAAATATCCGGCGGTACCTATGAAGCGCCAGCCATGGTGGGGCATACGCAAAAGGAAAGCACCCGCAAGCGCGAGGCTTATTTCCTGGACTATGCCGAAGCGGTCCGCAAAACCACTGACACGCCTTTGGTGGTTACCGGCGGGTTCCGCTCGGCCCAGGGCATGACGGAAGCACTGCAAAGCGGCGCATGTGATTTTGTAGGATTGGCCCGCCCGGTGGCGGTGGACCCCGACTTGCCAAATAACGCGATTAAAAACCCAAGGTATGAAATCAACCTGAAACCGCTAACGACCGGTGTAAAAGCGGTTGATAAAATGGCAATGCTAGATATTACCTGGTACGAATTTCAGTTGTGGCGCATGGCGGATAAAAAATCGCCGGATCCCAATATGAGTGAGTGGATGGCTTTTGCGAAAACGATGGCCGGCGCTGGAGTTTACGCCTTTCGCAAACGTCGCGCATAAAGGGTCATAACAGGATAAACTTGCCCGTCCCAGCTTCACGCGCCATCCAAGGCAGTAGAAATCCAGTTAATTTCTACTGCCAAATATTATCAACGATTGGATGGACGCCATGAGCCCCTTGCTGGATTTGGCAGTGTTCAGGTCTACCAACTCGGTCATTTCCCGGGAAAAATCGTAGCGTTCCACCTTGCCGCCATAATAGACGCTTTGTTGCTCGGCATATTTGAGTTCATACCCGGTGGCCATATCCACGATAGTGAAGCCGGATTCGATGACCTTTACATCCCACTTTTCACCTGTGACGCCAAATTGGCCCGCATGCTTGAATAACAATCCTTTACGATCGAGATAATCCACCAATCCGACAGCGATGACTTCACCCTTACCAAACAGCGTTGCGGAATAGCCGGGTTCCTCTTCTTGAATTTCTTCAAGATACCCTTGTGCCTGGTCTTTCATATAGTCGCTGACATCGACCGTCGTCCCGGACAACCAGGGGGTGTCCAACCAAAAACGCCTGGGTTGTTCATCGGAAAGCTGCTCCAGCTCGAGCTGTAGCTCGGATTCCAATACTTTGAGCGCAGCTTCATCGAGGCCTTCTTCCTTAATGTAATCGACTCGAAAATCGCCTAAACCCAGAAATTGCCCATCCGTAGCAATGGTTGCCTTGGCTTTCACCGATCCCGCATCCGACGATTTGGCGGCAAAGTCATATGCGTAGCCACTCACCTGCCGGCCTGCATACTGCATTGATATGATCACTTCGCCAGACCAAGATTTGGTATAACGCATGGTCCAGGCTCGGGCAGGCGTGAACTCAATGGTGACAGGCGTATCAATTGGCGTAGGCGTATCCCCCTTGTAACCGAAGTTTGCCGGATCAACATACTTGCTAGGTCCTGACATACAACCGACGGCCATAGTCAATGTTAGAAAAGCAGGAACAAGTTGCCGCATTAGTTCACTATGGTCCAGTAACCAGGATTATTTTTCTTGATCGTGGTGGCGACTTCGACCGCCCGTTCTTCCGTCAATTCCTTTATCCGCCAGAAACTGGCAGTACCACCACCGCCGTCATTTTGCTGAATGACGATATCCGCCGATAGCACGGTAGCTAGACCGGACTTCATCTCAAAATAAACAGGTGCAACGACAAATTCACCGCTCTTTTTACCGCCGCCAGCGGTTCGCCAACCAGGATTAAATCGCCAACCCAGGGCATTTATGCGGTAGCGGCCGGGAGTGAGATCGGTAAGGATGTAATAAGGTTTCGCCAACTCCGGAATCGGCCGGGATAAATCCACCCACTCATCATGATCATATTTGGATAATATGAGCTGGTACGATCGAGCCCAGCCTTCCACGCTGCTGTTCCGTATGTCACTGGGAAGCACTAACAAAGTACCGCTCACGGTTTTTCGTGGCAGAGTGAGAGTGGAACAGGCTGTCAGGAAAAAGGCCAGAAGGAGAAGCGTTATAAGTTTCATGATTTAGTCCTTGTATTATTTCTTCCTGATCCACTATTTTCCAAACAACATTGGCAGGTTTTGGGTAGGAACTTCATTTTGATTGATAGCGGTAGTTTGCTGATCCGCCCGTATCTTGACGGAGTAAGTACCATTACCCTCATTGATCAAGAGTCCTTGCTGTTCAAGTTGTGCAAGCTGCTGCTGTACTGCCGGGAAAGATACGCTTTTCCCTGATGGAAATGCCAAAAAGACATTCTTCAATAGCTGTTCGCTAAAGGAGCCGTCGATTTCTAATTTTAATGCGCTAATCAGCGCAACAGGGTTAGCCTGCACTAATTCCGATCCGATCAAATCCAGATTTTCAGAAGTTAGGGTAATTGCAATGTCGGCGCGTTCACCGCTCAGGGTGTAATGCACCGGAATTTCAAGCATGCTGTTGGCAAAGGTTTTCTGCGCTTGTTCAATGGCGGTATTTAGTGCCTGCGTACTTTCCGGGGAGCCAAACCGCTCAATTGCCGGATTTCGCAAAGCGACCGTCAGTGCATCCAGCGCCGCCAGCTGCATATTTCTCATCTTCACCTGATAGCCGACCTCACCAAGATCTTTGCCTCCCTGGGTGGCGACAAAGGTTAAACTCGCTTCTTGATCAAGGAATCCAGGGTCGGCTTGCTGCCCTTTGCTCTCTAACCGGAATCGGCCAGAGAACTCGTCGCCGCTATGTTTGAAATTAATGGTTTCGATACCCAGGTCGAAGGTGCCGGTCCAGATGTTTTCGGTTAACTTATGCTGATCCCCACTGCCCGAAATGGTCTTGAGCCGCAGGTAGCCGATATCGTCCTTGGGGTCGCGAATATCGGCGGTAAAGCCCGGCCAATCGAAATCGAACCGGATGGCTTCAGGAGATTTCACGTTCACGTTGAGAGTGGCAGGCTCCAGGCGATAATCAGCATCTTCGGATTTGCGATAGACTTCGATTGCATCACTTTGTAACGTCAGCAGATGTTCGCCATTGATACGATGCTGCGTGGTTAGCTGTAAAGGAACTCTGCCACCCAGCTGCTGAAAGATTTCTTGCGCTTCGGCATCGTTGGCAAGCTTTTCTGTCCAACGGCAATTACTCCGCGTAGGGTCATGAATAATATTGGTGCTGGAGGCAGCCATGCTGCCCGACATCAACTGAGCGGAGTCCACCGTAATCGTGGTTTCCAAATCCATGCATTGATCGGCTTCGCCATTAGCGGCAGACAGTCGCGTAATGGCGTAGAGACGTTCGCCATCGGGCAGACGGGACAGACTCAGATTATTGGCCCTTATATCCAGATTTTGCTGTTGCAAATGGGCATTGAGCGCTTCCAGGGACTGGTGATAACCCAGCTCCGCCTGGTCCAGGCCGAGCCCGGACTTATAGAAGTAGCCAACGGCTGCCGCCGTTGTTATAGAAAAGGCGGCAAAGCCTACGATCCAGATTTTTTTCGACATCATTTTTGTCCTTTGGTTCCTTTGGCACATTCAGAAATACCAGTTGCCTTCTGAGTCAGCATCCATGCTCATGATGTCTGCGTCCTATTGAAGAAGTTATTTCCTTATCCGGCACGATCTTGTGCGCTGTGTGGAGTATATTTCGCCTAAGTAGGATTTTGCAGTGGAGATTTGCCATTTGGCGTGTGCGATATTTCTTACAACGCTAACTGTTATTGTTCTGAGATCTACTTCAGCACGTCAAACTCGGCGGTTACCATTAGCGTACCGGCATTGTCTCTTACTTCCACTGTCCAATTGCCTGTCATAAAGCGATCGATAAATTTGCTGGAGGACGCTCTGGCAGATCGATTTCTAACACTGATCGGAACGCGCGCCATGCGCTTTCCATTCCGGTACCAGCTGTGATAAAGGGTATTTCCCACTAAATCCTGCATTTCGGTGAAAAGATAAATGCGCAATAATCCTTCCGCGTTCATATCAATACTTGATTGGATATTATCAACCGGCGTTCTATTTCTGATATTGGTGGTAAGTTGCGCTTGGGTAATATGGTTGGAATGGATGGTGACACGGGTCGGTGTCCGCGTTACTGGCTCCGATGGTATCAGTGGTTCGCTTGCAATTGTGTCAGACGTTTCCAGCTTGCTGATCTCAGGAACATCTTCTTCAGGCGACTGATCCTCAGCCGCTTCCGGCTCAGGCGAGCCTGGTGGAATTGATAAAGAGGTATTGTCCTCCCATGCTTCACTCATCCGCTCCATCGCCGCGCTGATTCTAATTTGGGGATCATCGTCCGGTGTTCCGACTTTCCGGTCGGCAGTGCTTTGTCCATTATTTGCGAGCCCTATCGTCGGTTCCTCCGGACCTTCTGATTCAGGCTGCGTCGTTGATATTATGGCCACATCGGAATCGACATCTTGTATGATCTCAGAGGTTGCTGGCTCGGTCGCGGCTGCTTCATCTTGCCCCACGGGGGATGCTGGCAGCTCCGGAATAACGCTAACGGCCCCCTCTTCCTCAGGGGCTGGCGCGATGTCTATCGGAGTGTCGCCAGTCCCATCCGCATCCCGTTCGCTTAGGTTCGGCTCCGACACCAGGCTATCCGTTTCGGCAGACGCCTGGTAATCACTGCTTTCCTCTACTCGGCTAACCGCCTCTGCTTTCGGCGCTTCTTGCAATGACTCATCGGCAACGGTTTCTGCGTCTTGCTGCAACTCCTCGGCAGCCGCCAACTCCCTTTGCGCGGTAACAGCATAGTGTTCGACAACATCCTGCCAATCATGCCGAGCCAATGCGAGCATATAGGCGACTAACTCAATCGTCGGGTCGTTCTCCAACAAATTGATTTCAGCCTCCGTATGGGCGGCCTGCTCAGCATCCTCAGCAGGAGCTTGCGTGGCGGGTTCCCCGGTCAGGGGCGTTTCAGCGGTTGCCTCTACGGCAGCTTCCTTCACAGTCTCGACATCCTGTTGAGTAATCTCCGGCTCCGGTAAAAAAAGCAGTTCCGAAGGATCTTCCCTCGTTGGCAGCGGCACAACCTGATCGGCGCTATCGGAGACTAACAGGCCCCACAACAACCAAGCAAAAATTATCAATGCCAGGATAGCGAAAATAGCAGCGCCAATAATGCGATCCCAGCGCCAAGTTGTAATAGTGTATTGGCTAGGATCGATTTCCCGCTTCTCTTTGAGGTTGTTCAAACGTATAACAAGTTTCTTAGACATTACTACTCAGGGAAAATCCGTTAAAACGAGGGCTGCTCAATACTGTTGGTCGGTTCGACCCGATTCCGGCCGCCTTCCTTGGCGCGATATAGGGCTTGGTCTGCACCGAAGACCAGGTCCTGCATACTGTTCGACGACGTCGGCACAGCAGATGCCACCCCAAAACTCATGGTCGTGACCAGAACTTGATGAGAGACTTCCATATGAATATCCGCGGTTAACTGGCGCATGCGCTCAGCCACGATAATCGCACCTTCTAGGTCGGTATCCGGTAAAAGCAGGGCAAACTCCTCGCCACCAAACCGATAAAGATTATCTCCAGAGCGTTTCAGGCCATTCCTAAGCACCTGGCAAACCCTCTTGAGGCAATCGTCTCCAACCAAATGGCCATGTTGATCGTTAATCATTTTAAAATGGTCGATATCACCAATGATTAACCCCACAGGGCTATGGGATCGCTGTGCCCGTTTCCACTCGATATCCAGGTGTTCTTCGAAGGCTCGCCGATTTAAGGCCCCGGTTAACCCGTCTTCCCGACTTTGTCTGGCAAGCTTGTGATTGAGCAGTTCCAACTGATTAAGTGTGGCGTTCAGCTCGCTGGTGCGTTTTTGTACCTCGCTTTCCAGATTGGCCTTTAATTTAGCCTCGGCTTGCTGCTTTTCAAGTCTCAGCAAAGCCACTTTGTAGGCAAGTGCGAAAGACAATATGACCACTTCAATCAACGAGCCGATTTGCTGCGCATTTTCCGTGAAATAGTTTCTGGGTATGTAACCCAGTTTGCTTAACACGATCAACAGCGTTCCGATAAACAACACAAAATAGGCCCAACTGTAATAGGCTGCGGGACGATAGCCTTTATGCCAGGTATACAAGCCTGCCGCCAAACCGAACAATACAAAAACAGCTCCGACGACAATGGCCAGTTGGATGGAAAAACTATACCCCATGAGGGGAATCGCTAATGAGTTCACTACCAGAATGAAAACAATGGCTTGTAACAAACGAAGAAAAAACCGGTTGTGCTTTTTGAGGTCGAGAAAGCTGATGGAGAAAATGGCCACGGCGGCAACGCCTAAACTGACGAAAAGCGGGATGCTGGCATTGTGAAATCCGGGGGAATCCGGCCAAAGGAACTGATAGCAATAACCTCGAATGCTCGCCTGCACCATCAGGATAAAGAACACGGCAACGATATAGTAGAGATAGCTGTTTTCCCTCACCGAAAAAAACAGAAATAGATTGTAAATCATCATGATCATCATGATCCCAAAGTAGATTCCCTGGGCAAGAATTACATACTGCTCTACCTCGAAGAAACGCTGCTGTTCCCAAAGCGTCAGCGGTAGCTGAATAGAAGAATTGGTTTCGATCCGGATATGCACATCGATGGTTTCGCCGGGAAACAAGTCAACTGGCAGAATGAAACTGCGGTGGTTCCAGGATCTTGCAGAAAAAGGCTGGATATCGCCAAAAATAATAGGCTCGGGCAAGGCATTGGTATCGCTTTGATGGCTTCGCTGAAGGAAGATTTTCACTTCATCCAGTAGCGGATAGCCAAATTCCAATATCCTATGTAAACGCTGGGTGTCGTCGTTTTTGATGGCAAACCGCAGCCAGTAAACCGAGGATGAATAACCGAGGTTGAGAATGTCTTTGGTATTCGGCTGCCAACCCCTGACAGATCGCTCGATCGCAACTTGGTCAAAACTGAATTGTCCCGCGGGGTCTTCCAGAATTTCCAGAAAACCACCGAGCTCCACCTCCACCGTTTCTTCGGAAACGGTGGCGGCATTCCTAGGCCCTCCGGGCATATAGGCTTGGGTCCATGAGCTCGCCAACATGCACAGAAAAGGCAAAATGAGTGCTCTTCCCAAATTTGCTTTAGGCAGGCTTAAAAAGACCTTTCTGAAATTTTCCAGAAACTGTCGACGCAGGACAAGCATCTCTTTTTATTATGAAAATTGGCAGGAAGTAAAGTAGAGAGGCTAGCACAAATGCCGACAAACGGCGAACCATTTTTGGCCCGAATATAACGCAAAAAGGGCGGTTAACCGCCCTTTAGCGGCCTGCTGAATTAAGGCAGATAGCTGTGGCCTATTAAATACTTATCGACTTCCCTGGCTGCCCGCCGTCCTTCATCGATAGCCCAAACGATCAGACTTTGACCTCGTCTGGCATCCCCAGCGGCAAACACGCCATTGACGTTAGTCGCGAACTTGTCATACTCAGCCTTGGCATTGGAGCGGGGATCTTTTTCAATGCCGAACTGCTCCAACAAATCGCCTTCGGGGCCGAGAAACCCCATGGCGAGCAACACCAAATCCGCTTTGATGATGCGTTCGGAACCGGGGATTTCCTTTGGCGTCATTCGTCCCGCTTGATCCTTCACCCACTCGATGTTAACTGTATGCACGCCGGCAATCTGTCCTTGCCCATCGTCTTCCAATTGCTTGGTCATTAGCAAATAACCACGGGGATCTCCGCCCTGCCGGGCAATCGCTTCCTGTTGGCCGTAATCGACCAACAGCACTTTGGGCCATTCCGGCCATGGATTGTCACCCGGTCTCGCATCGGCGGGCTTCGGCATGATCTCCAACTGCTGAACACTCGCGCAGCCATGCCTAAGCGCCGTACCGACACAGTCAGTACCGGTATCCCCGCCGCCGATCACCACTACATGCTTGCCTTCGGCGTTGATATAGTCACCGTCACGATGTTCGCTATCCAGAAGGCTTTTGGTGTTCTTATGCAGGAACTCCATGGCAAAATGCACACCCTTAAGTTCTCGTCCGGGAACCGGCAGATCTCGTGGAACCGTCGCTCCCGTTGCCACTACCACCGAGTCGAACTGCGTTTTTAGCTCCTCGGCGGAGATGTCCTTGCCAATCTCGGTGTTCGGCACAAAGCAAATCCCTTCTTCCGCCAGGATATCCAAACGCCTTTGCACAAGTTCCTTTTGCAGCTTCATATTCGGAATGCCATACATGAGCAAGCCACCAATCCGGTCAGCACGCTCGTACACAGTCACTTCATGGCCTGCCTGGTTTAACTGCGCCGCGCAAGCCAGCCCGGCAGGTCCCGACCCGACGATGGCCACCTTCTTCCCGGTGCGCCGCGCCGGCGGTTTCGGTTTTACCCAGCCCTCCTCGAAGCCACGTTCTATGATGGCGTATTCATGGTGTTTAATGGTTACCGGATCGGCATTAATGCCTAACACGCAACTCCCTTCACAAGGAGCCGGACATACCCGGCCGGTGAACTCGGGAAAGTTATTGGTTTTATGCAACCGTTCCAGCGCTTCCTTCCAACGACCTCGATATACCAAGTCATTCCACTCGGGAATCAGGTTATTGACCGGACATCCAGCCACTTTCGGCGCATACTCGGAGATGCCCGACTGACAGAAAGGCACGCCGCAATCCATGCATCTGGATGCCTGTTGGCGAATTTCCTCGTCCGGCATATGTTCATGAATTTCCTGCCAATCGATTAGTCGTTCGGATGGATCTCTATCTTCCGGCAAGGCTCGGTTTACTTGCAAAAATCCTGTTGGGTTCCCCATATTCTTATTCCTCCCGACTATACCTTTGCCAGTTTCTGCAGATGCATATCAAATGCCGCTTCTGCCACTTGGTTGTCATCCTGATAATCACCTGACTCCCTGGCCTCTTGCATGTAACCCAACATGCGTTTGTAATCCACGGGCATCACTTTGACGAATTTTCCAATGGATTCTTCCCAGTCCATGATCAATGCTTCCGCGACATCGGAACCGGTTAGCTCACGGTGTTCCGCGATCAGCGATTTAAGTTCGGCGATTTCATCCGCGTCGTCTATGGCTTCCAGTTGGACCATTTCCATATTGCACTTATTGGCAAAGTCACCGGCTTGATCGAATACATATGCAACACCGCCTGACATGCCTGCGGCAAAATTTCGTCCGGTTGGTCCCAAGATTATCGCCTTACCGCCAGTCATATATTCACAACCATGATCACCGACGCCTTCTACAACAGCTGTCACACCGGAATTACGCACGCAAAAACGCTCGCCGGCGATTCCACGAATGAAAGACTTGCCGCCGGTTGCGCCAAAGAACGCCACGTTACCGATGAGAATATTGTCACCGGGGTTGAAGGTCGATACTTTCGGCGGGTAGACCACCAGCTCGGCACCGGAAAGCCCCTTGCCGAAGTAATCGTTGGCATCCCCCTCCAGTTCGAACCGAATGCCTTTGGCAGCGAAGGCGGCAAAGCTCTGACCGGCCGAACCGTTAAACTTCACATTAATGGTGCCGGTTGGCAATCCGTCCGCTTCGTAACGTTTGCTCACCTCATTGGACAGCATAGTTCCGACCGAACGATCCGTATTGACCAGGTCATATCGCAGATCGACCGGCGCACCATCTTTCAGTGCAGGTTCGGCGTCTTGAATCAATCGCCGGTCCACTATGTCATGTATGAGGTGTTTCTGCTCAATACTGCAATACAAAGTTTCGTCGCCAACGGCGGGTTCTTTATGCAGAACAGGCGATAAATCAACACCCTTGAACTTCCAATGGTCGAGGTTTTCACGTGGTGTCAGACATTGCACCTGACCGACCATTTCTTCGACCGTGCGGAAGCCTAACTCAGCCATGATTTCCCGCAGTCCTTCCGAGAGCATGGTAAAGAAATTAACCACATGCTCGACCTTCCCGGTGAATCGCTCACGCAACCGTTTATCCTGCGTAGCCACCCCTACCGGGCAAGTATTCAAGTGGCACTTACGCATCATGATGCAGCCTTCAACCACCAGGGCAGCGGTCGCCACCCCCCACTCCTCGGCGCCGAGAAGTGCTGCCACGGCAAGATCCCGCGGGGTCTTCATCTGGCCGTCGGTCTGGACGGTAATCCGGTTGCGCAGGCGATTTCGCACCAAAGTCTGATGGGTTTCGGCCAAACCAAGCTCCCAGGGCAACCCTGCATGTTTGATCGAACTTAGCGGCGAGGCTCCGGTGCCGCCATCGTAACCGGATATCAGCACGACATCGGCATAGCCTTTACAGACACCCGACGCAATGGTGCCGACCCCGGCTTCCGAAACCAGCTTAACATTGACCCGCGCATCGCGATTGGCATTTTTTAAGTCGTAAATAAGCTGTGCCAAATCTTCGATGGAATAGATATCATGGTGCGGCGGCGGAGAAATCAATCCGACACCAGGGGTCGAACCACGGGTGCGACCGATCCAGGCATCTACCTTATGGCCTGGCAGTTGACCTCCCTCGCCTGGCTTGGCGCCTTGCGCCATTTTAATCTGCAGTTCGTCGGCATTGGCAAGATAGTGGCTGGTTACGCCAAAGCGTCCGGAGGCAACCTGCTTGATTCGCGAGATCATCATGTCGCCATTGGCATCCGGTTTAAACCGAATCGGATCTTCGCCGCCTTCGCCGCTGTTACTCTTTCCGCCGATGCGGTTCATGGCTTTTGCCAACGTGGTATGCGCTTCCCAGGAAATCGAACCGAACGACATTGCGCCGGTGGCGAAGCGCTTCATAATATTCGCGGCCGGTTCCACCTCGCACAACGGAATTGCAGGGCGATCGCTTGCAAATTTAAGCAGGCCACGCAAGGTGTAAGCCGCTTCCGACTGATCGTCGACTAAGCGGGCATACTCTTTAAACTGGGCATAGTTGTTATCCCGCGTGGAGTGTTGCAATAGCCGAATAGTGGTGGGATTAAACAGATGCCGCTCTCCATCGTGACGCCAGGCATACTCACCCCCGGAGTTCAATACATCGTCAACGGCAATCCGATCCGCGCCGGGGAAACCGTCCCGGTGACGAGATAGCGCTTCCCGGGCAATTTCATCCAGGCCGATGCCTTCGATACGACTGACGGTTCCGGTGAAATACTTTTTAATGACACCGGAACCAATGCCAAGAGCTTCAAAGATTTGCGCGCCCAGGTACGATTGTAAGGTCGAAATCCCCATCTTGGAGAAGATTTTCAACAGCCCGCTGTTCACCGCTTTTGCATACTTGGTAAAAACTTCCTGGTCGCTAAGGGCGGCTTTTACAACACCTTCATCTCTTAGCTCCAACAATGTCGCAATGGCCAAGTAGGGATTTATAGCCGCCGCGCCGAAACCGATCAGGGTCGCAAAGTGATGGGTTTCGATGACATCGGCGGCTTCAATGACCAAATCCGCCTTGGCCCTTAAGCCATGGCGAATTAAATCATGATGCACGGCGGATGTTGCCAGCAGCGAAGGAATCGCCGCGTGATCCGTGTCTACCTGCCGGTCGCTGAGGATCAGAATTGAATAGCCGTCTTTCACGGCATCCCGGGCATACAGACAAAGACGTTCCAACGCATGCTCCAACTCGCCCGGATCGCCATTCGCACGGAAAGCGGTACTTAAGGTTTTCGATTGGAAGTGCTGCTGGTCGATGGTTTTCAGTTTCATCAACTGCAGATTGTCTAAAACCGGCTGCTTAATTTCGACCTTGTGACAGTGTTCCGCTGTCTCGCTCAACAGGTTGCGCGAAGCGCCAATATAGTTGCGGAGCGACATCACCATTTCTTCCCGGATCGGGTCGATAGGCGGATTCGTCACCTGCGCAAACAATTGCTTAAAGTAATTGGACAAATGCTGTGGGCGGTCAGACAAGACTGCCAACGGATTATCCGCCCCCATCGCTCCTAGCGGCTCCTTGCCTGTGTCCACCATCTGTTTGAGGATGACATTCAAATCCTCCAGCGTATATCCGAAGGCTTTTTGCAGCTTGCGTAAATTTGCCAAGGAAGGATGTTGTATTTTCTGGTCGGGCAGGGGTAAATCGTCCAAGACGATTTTATGCTGTTGCAACCATTCGGCATAGGGTTGACGTGAGCAAATATCAGCTTTCACCTCATCGTCACTGATAATCCTTCCTTCATTGAGGTCGGCAATAAAGATCTTACCCGGCTGCAGGCGTCCCTTCTGCACAACGGAGGCCGGATTGACACAAAGCGCGCCTGTTTCAGAGCCCATCACAACCATACCGTCATCGGTCACCAAAAACCGGGAAGGACGCAGACCGTTACGATCAAGCGTAGCGCCGATCACATTGCCGTCAGTAAACGAAATGGAAGCGGGGCCGTCCCAGGGTTCCATCACACAGGCATAATATTCGTAAAACGCTCTTTTCACCGGATCCATGTCTTCCTGGGTTTGCCAGGCCTCCGGCACCAACATCATCATAACCTGCGCCAGCGGTCGGCCACTTAACACCAAAAGTTCGATGGCCATGTCCAGATTAGCCGAGTCCGAATTGCGGCGGTTGCAGACCGGATACAGCATGCTTAACTCTTCCTTGGAAAAGTTGACCGACTCAAACAGCGCCTCTCGAGCCTGCATCCAGTTAATGTTGCCCTTCACCGTGTTGATCTCGCCGTTGTGGGAAAGAAAACGGAACGGCTGGGCCCGCCGCCAGGCGGGAAAGGTATTGGTTGAAAACCGCGAATGGAACATGGCCAACGCCGAAACTACTTTTTCGTTTTGCAGATCGAGGTAGTAATCACGCACCTGAGCGGTGGTCAGCTGGCCTTTGTAAACAATGGTGCGAGACGACAGGGAAGCAATATAGAACTCGTCTTTTTCGTCGGTAATCTCGTCATTGGTATGGTGTGCCGTGTATTTACGAAGCACATAGAGTTTGCGTTCGAACTCCTGCTGAGTCAGGTGGGCAGGACGTTTGATAAAAACCTGTTCTATGGCGGGTTCAGTTGTCAGCGCCGCCTGGCCTAAATCACTGTTATCCCCAGGTACCGGGCGATAGCCCAGCAGCTCCATGCCAAGTTTTTCAATATTCTGATTCAATTCCGCCTTACAGGCATCGTAGGTATCAGATTGGGGAGGAAAAAATATCATCCCCACCCCATAGTCTCCAGGGGCTGGAAGTGCAAAGCCGCGAGACTCCGCTTGCTCGGCAAAAAACTCATGGGGTATCTGGATCAGAATACCCGCACCATCACCACTGCGGACGTCATAACCCGTGCCGCCACGATGTTCCATGCAGGTCAACATGGTCAGCGCGTTCTGAATAATATCGTGGGACTTGGCACCATGTAGGTTTGCTACAAACCCGATACCACAGGCATCATGCTCAAACTCCGGGCGATATAAGCCCACAGATGGTTGATCTGTCATTGTCATAGCGATTTCCTGCTCTCTCATCTTCACATCCAGTTCAATTGGATGCGCTTCGTAACTCGTTATATTTCCTACCCAGCCGTGCGCGACAGGTGATTTCAGGGCGACGGAAGCCCTGTTGCTCCCATCAACACGAGAGAAACTCACCCTATCATTAATTATCTAGTTGTTTTTAATGCAGAAACTGTCGAAATGGAACCCTTGTAAGGGCAATCCGATATTGCTTTTGGCTGGTTTTTGCGCTCTGCGAATCTTTCCGTAGTAGTTAAATAACCATATTTTTCGTTGAAGCTCAAGTAAGCGATAAGAATAATTTATGCAGGAAGGCAAAATACTGATCTATTTTTGACCAGAATTAGTTTTTCAGCAATCGATTTTCGATCATTTTTTAACCATTTAAATGGTTAAAACCTTGTACCAAAGCCGCAATTGACATGGCAACGGCCAATAGGTAACTCACGAGCGCTCCTATACGCCGGAGCGTAAAAATACGCCAGATCATACCGGCTGCATGAGCCAGTCTGGCGATTAATAGGGCCACGCCGAAAAAGATAATCCGACTTGCGCTTAAGCCGCTTGCTTCAAGCAGCATTAACAGCAACAGCAGGGGGATAATCCATTCCAGGGTGTTTTCATGGGCGCGCATGGCCCCTACCATGGGTTTGTAGCCGCCGTCACCGATGACGATACCTTTCTGAATGCGCAGGCGCGAAACATTCAGCGCTAAAAGGGTGACAAGAAGCACCCCGAAGCCGGCAAATATCAGACTATATGGCAACACCAAAACAGTTTGCATCACGGGTTTCCCTTTATTGCCTGGGAATCACTGCATCACGGTGAGCCACATCGACTGATAGGGGCGAAGGCGAACTCTGCTGCGCGTACCGTCGATATCCCGCCGACTGATCAAATCGTAAAAAGACTGATAGGGCTTGATGCGATGAATCTTCTTCAACTGCAGCTCCTGCGTAATATCGGTGACGTTGTTCACGGCGATGATTTCCTGGCTTTGAGACAGGCTCACACGGCGCACTCCAAATAACCCGTCGCCAAGATCCAGCACTTCCTGGGTAGCCTCGGGATGAAAAGCCATTTGAAACCGGCGATTACGGAGCAAACGGCGAAACTCCTGAAAAACCAGCCCGTTAGGCGTTTGGGAGTTGGACAGCAGGTCTTTCAACTTCCGGTATTCCCACTGACGCCGGTTGATCGAACGGTTGTGGCCGGTGACCTGGACCCCTTTTTGGTGGTTAGGCGTAGCTGTCAGGCTATGGATGTAAATAGCCGGTATTCCCTTTAACGCCAGCAGCATGGCTTGCGAGCAAATAAAGCGGGGTATCTGCCACTGATCTTTATCCTTATTAAAACCCATCAATGCGTCAAACAGCGAGATGTTCATTTCATAGGGGCTATTCTTGCCGTCCCGGTCTGCTTTCATACTGATCTTGCCTCCGTACTCACAGACCGCTTCCACCAAGTCATTAATCTCATCCGCAGGCAACAATCCTTCCGCCGGGCGCAGCCCAATGCCGTCATGGGAGGTCGAAAAGTTCAAGTAAGTGCAGCCCTCGGGTGGATCCGGCAGCCTTTCCGCCCATTCCCGGAGGTACTTGGACGTGCCCCGATGAAAAGCATGCAACATCAGCGGCGGCAAGCTGAACTGGTAGACCATGTGCGCTTCGTCGCCATCGGCAAAATAGCTCAGATTCTCTTTTTCAGGGACATTGGTTTCAGTAATTAGAACCACCTGCGGAGCGACCACTTCCAAAACATCCCGAACAATTTTAATCACTTCATGGGTTTCGGGGAGGTGTATGCAGCTGGTATTCAGCTTTTTCCAGAGAAAGCCCACCGCATCCAGGCGGATAAAACGTCCGCCTTTTTTAACGTAAAGCAGCAACACGTCAATGATCTCAAGCAGAACAGCGGGATTGGCAAAGTTAATATCGACCTGATCCGCACTAAAGGTTGCCCAGACATGCTTAATACCTTCCGCCGTTTCAAAAGGAACTGCCAGTTTGTGCGTCCGGGGCCGGGTCACGGAAGACACGTTGGTGGCAGGGTCCAACTCGATAAAAAAGTCCTTGTATTTACCCTCCTGCCGTAAAAAATGCTGGAACCACTCGCTTTCCGCAGAAACGTGGTTGAGAACCAGGTCCATCATCAAGTCGAAGTTTTCTCCAATCTTCCGAATATCCCCCCAATCACCAAGATCTTTATTGACCTTACGATAATCGATAACCGAAAAGCCGTCGTCGGAACTGTAGGGGAAGAACGGCAGAATATGCACGCCGCTAAACTGCTCGCGCAGATAGGTGTTCATAAACTTGTACAGAGTGGAAAGCGGACGCTCATCCGGATCCAACACGCTATCGCCATAGGTAATCAATAAAACATCGAGCTCAGACCATCGCGTACCAGGCTTAGGGGGCGCTTCGTTGATATGCTTCTGCATCAACTGTAAAAGTCTATCCATTATCCCTTCAGCTTCAGTTTCGCCATAGAGACTTTGGATTCGGAAATAGTTGGTTTGCGTAAAATCCTCTGGAATGGATTCGTCGCCTCGCATAGGTTTTACTCGCTTTTCATATTATTTTTTTTACGCAGCCGGAAATTGGCCATGCCAAACTATGCCATGATTTTCCTTATGTAAGGAGTATAGCTTGCCTGTAAAAGTTGGTTAGTGGGTAGCAGAAAAGAAAGCGAACATGATACCAAACCATGCCCTGGAGATTTTGACAAGCGACAAGACCGGCAAGGGTCTTGTCTATCGAGAATTACGCTGAAATCTTCTGCTCGGCAGCACCCACTGGAAGATGCCGGACATCCGCGCCTTCAACGATATAGATGACATGCTCGGCGAGGTTTCGGGAGTGATCGCCAATTCGTTCCAAAGCATGAAATACATTAAGCACATCCATCGCCGAGGGAATCCGTTGGCGGTTTTCAGCGAGCGTTGCGATCAATGAATCGGCAACTTCTTTATACTCCCGGTCCACCAACTTATCCTCCTTCATGATTTCGACAGCCCTTCTCGCATCACGCCGCCGGTAGGCGTCAAGAGCATTTTGGAGCATCTCCGCAACGTGGGTGCTTAGTAGCTCAATCCCTTTTAAATCTGCAGGCTGAAGACTGTCCCTGGTACTCTTGAATACTGTCTTGGCAATTTTCTTTGCCAGATCCCCGATGTGTTCAAGTTCGTAAATCGCCTTTGCTGAACCAACGATGAACCGCAAATCGGTCGCTGCAGGTTGGCGTTTGGCCAGTATCCGGGTGCAGGACTTATCGATAACGACTTCAAGCTTGTCCACACTGGACTCCAGTTCACGGGCTTCCGCAGCAAGCTCTGCATCATGCTTTAGTAACGCCCGACTGGCTTTATCAACCACCTCCTGGACCAGTTCGCCCATGATTAATACGTGGTCTTCAAGCATTTTTAAATCAACGTCATACTGCTTCGATATATGATCCTTCTGTAAATTTTGCATTGTCATCGTTTTATTTATTCCTCCTACCGCCCCCACTGCTTCGTGTCGGTGATAGTCTGTAATCAACCATTTTAATAATGCCTACTTTTTCTTCTTATAGTCTTTCGCATATTTTTTATGCACGGCTTGCCGGCTGACTCCTAGCTGCTTGGCAATTCTTGCCCAGCTCCAGCCTTCCTGAACCGCCAGTTTTACCGATTTGCGTTCGAGTTTTTCAGCATTTTCCCGGGTTTCCACGACCTCTTGAAAGAGGCTCTCCAAACGTTCTGAGGTTGTCTGTTTTTCCTTAGCCATACGTCAACCTTAGTTGACAAAAAGACCAATGTCAACTCAGGTTGACGCATAACAGCCAACTTACGGCTCTATATCATTTTTTAATTTACCGATCAGTTGCTTGCAGCAGGCGATAATAGGGATTTGGCGGCAGTTACACCTTGCGTTATGGCGTAACGAAGATTGCCCAGGGCGAGAAGACTGGAATCAACTGGGTGCCTTACAGCGGCAATGGCCCGCTACAGCTAACCGAAATAAAATGGGTGTGACGGGCTCTGATGACATTCGGCCATTATCTCTTTTCTATTGTCATCGGGGCCTAGGTTCGAGCGCCGGATTGCAACAGCAACATCTGAAGATCCGTGCGGCCAAGTCTCTGCGCCAGGCCCAACGCTGTTTCACCCGCATTATTGCGATAGTTGACATTAACGCCGGCGTCGACCAATAACTGGGCCATTAACAGGGAATTCTGCTCGACAACGGTCATAAGCAATGACCGGTCGGCTGCTACGGCGTTCACGTCGCAACCCGCCTTGATCAAGGTTTTCGCCGTGGACAGGTGGCCATTTTTAATCGCCAGAGCCAGTGGCGTATGACCTTGTCCGTCAAGATGCTCCAAATCCGCTCCTGCCGTACTTAACGCTAGAACTCCGTTAGCCTTGCCGGCCGCGGCCATGTGATGCAGCGCAGAAGCCTGACCCGAAGTAACGCCGGCGTTAGGGTCAGCGCCTGCCTTAAGCAGAGCTAACACTACCGGTGCGCTACCTGCCTCCGCACCCTTGGTCAGGGCCGTGCCTTCGGGAGTAATTGCATTAACCTGGGCGCCGGATTTGATTAAGCTGACCACCGCATCCAGGTCCGCATTACGCGCGGCCCCCAACAATTCGGTAACCTCAACGACGTTCACCACCTTTTGCTGGTCCTGGGATGGTGTTTGCTGGCAACCGGCCAGACCGAGAAGAAGCGAGAAAACAATGGTGGAAAGCAATATACGATCAGGCAACATAAGGGGTATCGGCATTCAATTTATTATCGATTGTTGGACAAAGTGTAAAGTCAAATCGCTTGCTTTTCCATCTTGTCAATAATGAGAATTTTCCACTGACAGATTACAATGCCCTGCAAATTCAGCAGCGTCTCCTTTCATGCAATTAACCGAAGAACAGCATGCCATCATCCGGGCTCCACAGCGACACTGCCTAATCACGGCAGTGGCCGGTAGTGGCAAAACCACCACCTTAGCACATCGCATTCTCCATTTGTTGAAACAAGGCCAAGATCCGCGAAGGATTTTGGTGCTGATGTTTAATCGCCTGGCTAAACAGGAGTTCGAGCAAAAATTAGCGCAATTGGCGAATGATCCCAAGGTACTTCTGCCCGAGGTTCGCACCTATCATGCGATGGGTTTGCGCCTTTACAAACGTTTTGTCGCAGATGGCCACCTGCTTGCCTACCAAGAACCGATACTCAGCGAACAAGAAATCAATTTTCAACTGTTTCAACTTCTCAAACAGCATGGTCCGAAAGATATTCAGGGCGATCTAAAGCGCAACAAGAAAGACTACATTGAGCTGGCGGCAACACTTCTGGACCTGAATAAAACCAGCTTGGTATCGGTGCAGGAAACCTTTGAGGAGCTGGGCTACCAAAGCAAACATGCCTTTCTGATGGACATCGTCGAGCGTTTCGAAGCCTGGCGCAGACATCATCGGCGTATCGGTTTCGCGGACATGTTGTATGAGCCGGTAACGTGCTTGGAATCGTCCCCGGAATTACAGCGGCTTGTCGCCAATAAAATGGACCTTCTGCTCGTCGACGAGTATCAGGACACTAACGAAATCCAGCATTTGCTACTGAAACACATTGCCGGAGAGCGTGCGCAGGTGACCGTGGTGGGCGATCCGGACCAAACTATTTATGAGTTTCGCGGAGCGCGTCCGGAATTCTTGCTCAGCCGCTTTGCCGAGGACTTTCCCTCGCCGCTAGCACTTTCGCTTTCCTACTCCTTTCGATACGGTCACCGTCTGGCATTACTGGCGAACCATCTAATATCCTACAACTCCGAGCGCAAAGATGTGCTTTGCCGTGCTCATCCGTCGACGCCTGCCACCCTGATCCACCTTCAATTAAGCCAAAACGACAATACGGAAGTGGTATCAACGCTGGAAAAACTCATTGCCAATGGCCGTCAACAACAGGATATCGTCGTGGTGTTCAGGGTCTGGTCTCAGGCGGTTGGGGTGGAGCTTTCGCTACTTGCTGCCGGTGTATCCTATCGAATCGATCCTGCCAAAGGCGCATTGGCAACCCGGGAAGTCAGTCAGGTATTGGCGCTCCTGGAATTGGCAAGCGGCCGCATACTGGAATATCCGGAACCGGACAGAATACAGTTTTTCTCTCTCTTATTGCGCTTTCCCCATGTCGGCCTTAACGAAGACCGGTTACGGGAACTGGCTAATCTGCTGGCGCGGCAATCAGGTGGTTGGACTGATGCTCTTTTAGCTTGGATGCCGGCTGACCTGCACGCCGTGCAGAAGAAAAAACTACGAGTTGTCGCCAGCGCCTGGCAACACTTAAAAGCCAATGCCAGGGCAGACCGGCTACTGCAAAGTTATGCCGATGACAGTGCCCTCTATAGTGCGTTAACAGATCTCGCACTGACCCATGAAGTTGCAGAAGAACGCATTGCTCATGTCATGGCCATGGCACGCTATCTAACCACGCTGAACGGCACACCCATCGAAGTACTTGAGCACTTTGACCAACTGCGCCAGCGCGCTAACGCACAAACCTCCAATCATGGTGTACTGCTGACCAGCATCCATCAAACAAAAGGCTTGGAATGGCCGGTGGTGATGCTCATCGGCCTTAACGACCAATACTTGCCCTATTCGATGCGTAACCAGGATAATTTTTTTACCCATCTGGAATCCGAGCGGCGTCTTTTTTATGTCGCATTAACCCGCGCCAAGGAAACCCTCTACCTTTTCGGCCCGCAAAGCCAAGACGGGCTCGAGGAAAAAGAGTTGCAACCGAGCCGGTTTTTACCGAATTTGCACTGGCGCTGTTCGGAAACAACAGGCGACTTTTTAGAATCGATAAAGTGCAATACCGTGGGAACAAAACCTAGCTTCTTATCGCCGCTGCCCTTGTCTTCCATTGGCCGGCGTTATTTGGACATCCATGGAATTTCCTATCTTAGCCCGGCGCCGAAGCAAGCCGCGATGCCCACCATGGGGCCGGTTTGGCAAGCGGAGAAAGTGCGGCACGCATTACTTGGTCCGGGTAAAGTGGTGGCGGATCTAGGGGACGCATTTTCGGTACGATTTGATGACGGCAACCTGCTAAACTTCAGTAAGAAAAGCGCCCACTTATACTTCGCCGAGCTTTAATCATGAGCCAAATCAGCGCCATTGCCGAATCGCTGTACTCGCCAACCCCCACTGACACCCTTTACCATTACACATCCTTTTCCGGCATGATGGGCGTGGTCCGCAGCGCGAAGCTCTGGGCCAGCGATATTCGCTACATGAACGACTCCAGCGAGTTACGTCATGCCGCCGACTTAATACGCCAGGAGGTTAAACACCGTATCGCCGACGGCCACCCGCAACCGGACTTGTTAAGCGCCTTTCATGACTGGTTTGCCAACAGAATTGCCAACGGCCATATGCTTTACGCATCTTCGTTCCGTTCCAACGGCAATCTGCTCAGTCAGTGGCGCGGCTACAGCCAGGTCGGCAAAGGGGTCAGCGTCGGCTTCGATGCCAAACGTATTTGCACGTACGCAGACGATCAGCGCTTTCAGGTCGGCAAGTGCGTGTATCACCCACAACGGCAACGCGCGTTAATCGCCGAGGTTGTGGATGAGGTGGAGCAAAGCGCCGGGGCGATGGAAATTGAAACCACAACGAAGAACCTGGAACTGATTTTCGAAACCTTGGAGAGCGAATTATTGCGAATCGCTGCACTGTTAAAACACCCTTCCTTTGAAGAAGAAGAGGAATGGCGATTGGTCAGCCCGGTGTTTACCGATTTTATGTCAGCAGAAATCAAGTTCCGCGAGGGGACCTCGATGCTGGTGCCTTATATAGAATTTAAACTGACTTCCGCCGTACAGCCGACATTAGCGTTTGAGCATCTTTTCCTGGGCCCGACACCCAATATCAGCCAATCCATGAATTCCCTTAATCTGTTTTTACAAAAGCACGGAATCCGGCCTGAACGCGGCATCGACTATTGCCAAATCCCCTTTCGCCACCGTTAGTAAACATCCACTGATCCACCTGTCCGAGCTGCTCCGTATACTCGTAGGTATTAAACCATATTCAGAGATTTGCTCAGATGATAAGTGCAATCAGTACAAAAATACTCGTTGTAGAAAATGATGACCACGACCTGTTACAGACACTGGACGCTTTACACAGACTCGGAGTAGAGCGGGTCGAAATAAAAGAAACGCCGGAATCGGCATTGCAGTCCTTGCATCGAGCACAAGCCGGGAACACCCCTTTCGATATGGTCCTCATCGGTGCATCGGCAGTGCGCCTAGCCCCCCAGGTCAGACAGCTTCAGAATCCGCAACAACCGACGCCGGTTCTTGTTATGCAAAGTAATTCAGAAAGTGGTTTAAACTCTCTCTACGGCTACGAATTCCGCAAAAACGGCACGATTGACGACATTGTGGCGCGGGACGATGAGTCTGGATTTATCGACACCTTGGATAGCTGGTTAAGGACATACGTGCAAAACCTGCCGAGCGTTGCAAATTACTAATACCAAACACCGCATCGCTAAGGACTATTTCACCAACCACAAAGCCAACAACACACCGACCAAAACGCCAATGCAAAAGGGTCCAAGCCAGGTTGGTCCGAGCCAGGCAGAGCGGAAACCGGAACTGTCGGAAGACGCATGCGGCCGCACGTTGGATTGTTGTAGCTCCCAGCTTGCCAATACGTTTTTCGCATCCTGGTAATCGGCTTCGTTGACAACAATGCGAACAAAACCGGACACGGGTAGATCCCCCATTCCGCCTTGCAAATATTCGCCCTGAATGAAACCGGAGATACCTTCCTGCTGCAACACGCCTTTTACGACATGCGCCTCTAACATATCGGCCGCTTCATAAACTTTTCGCATGGGAAGTTGATCCTATTGCTGCCTGACCCCATAAAGTTGCGCGTATAAGCCTTCCCGCTGTTGGGCTGATACAAACCCAGCAGCACTTGAACCGGGGTGGATTTACCACCGCCACTTGCGCCGACAAGCGCTACCTTTTTCCCTACGGGAATCTGCAATGACACGCCGCAAAGAACCGGTTGTTCCGGGTCATAGCCAAACCAAACATTATCGACTTCCACGCTGACAGGCCGATGGTACAAGACCATCTCCTTGATCACAGGCCAAGAAAACTCTTGTTCCGATGAAGGCTCCACGGTGAAAGCGGGAGTCCAGTCCTGCCCAATTTTAGGTTCTGATAGTGCCAAGCAAGGTCCTTCACTTAAGGAGACGGGGTGAAACCAATGTATAGGCCCTGCAGGAATCGGCCGGACTTTGACAAGTGTCTAATTCCGACTGATTCCCGGTCACCTGCTGTACCCACTTTACCTACGCTTGACCATTTACGAAAGCAAAAGCCTTGGCATTTAATCAGAGCGACTTGGCAGTAAATACCTGGCTATCGGGATGAAATGTCATCCAGGCAAACCAAAACGCCATGATAGAAGGTAACTCCTGGCCCTCTTGATCCAACGCCCTGGCGCTTTGGCTGGCATCGTCATAGGAAATGAGTATTGCCTGTTCTCCCAACTGATCTTCGATCCTGGCGCCCGCAGCCCGCAATTCCTGAAACGGGTATACCTTTACCTCGCCATTGAGGCGAATACCCAGCACAGGCTCCTTCGGATGATAACGCCGATCCACATTGGATATTGGAAAATAGACATATTCTGAAGCCTCATAACCCGGATAGGGGGATCGCGAATAATCCCGATGAAATCCGGTATGCATGCTCAGTACCTGGCTCTTCGGATGCTGCTCAAGCCAGGCTTCCCAGGTCGTATGTTGTGCCGGTAGCAACTCCAGTTCCTCGCCTTTTAAAGGGCCGGCGACTGCCTTGCCCTCAATCTGGGACCAGAGCGATTCGGTATGCCGGTCGTACATTAGCAAATCGCTGTTATAGAGCAATCCGGATACGCCGAACTCCACCGGCTTTCCTTTGAATTCGCGGCCAAAGACCATCCCTGTACCGCACAACGGACAAAAGCTGACCACCACGGCCTGCTCGCCGAACCGGTCGTTAACGATCTCGTGATAGTTCAAAATTCGAATCGGGTAGGCCCGTTGAATTCCGTTTAAACTAACGCCGAGAATGCGATCGTCGGGGGTTAAATGATCTGCCTCATACGCGGCCACAAAACGGGGTGAATCAATTGAAGGAATACCGTCGCGCGGCGGTCCTCCGCGTAATATTTCATCGGCTGGAATCAAGGGTGACTCAATCTTAAAGCCATTGATTGTCAATGTTTCTGCAAACACAAAAGAAGACACCACCAAACAGCCAATCCCCACGAGTTGACGAATGAAACCCGCTTTTATCCTGCTTCTACTCTTTAACATCGGTAAACCTCAGCCTCTTTGGAACCTGCAAGCTTTGACCAAACAACGCATTGGAAGTTCCTTCGACAATGACTAAGGCAAAACTGGAGAAACCGGACTAGTATTGTAAAATCGAAAAACCGATGCGATTCGCACCTAGTCGCCCCTAGCAGCAAAAATCTATATAAACCGATACAAAAGAGGAAAAAGCATGAGTGACTTGCAAAAGGCCTTTGAAGACGCCGTGGATTATGTAAAAAACTCGGAAGGGAATGCTTCCAACGAAGAGAAGCTGGCAATGTATGCCCTTTTTAAGCAAGCAACCGAAGGAGATGTTTCCGGCAAACGGCCAGGCATGCTGGATATGGTCGGTCGCGCCAAATACGACGCATGGGCGAAACTCAAAGGCACCGGCAAGGACGACGCAATGCAAAGTTACGTTGACCGAATTGAGAGTTCAAAAGGCTAAGGCTATGCCCGGTACCGGGCGACCGATCCCTGCGGAAGCTGTCGCCCGGCTCTGAAGATAATAACAAACTGAAATCGGTAAACGATCCGTATTAATCAGCCGGTTTATTTGCCTGTGCTGGCAATGATACCAATTTGCTCGCTACCCTCCGAAAAGTGACTGCCCGTTAGATCTCCAGCCAAACGTTCAATTTTGAAGCCTGCTTGTTCGAACTCTTGCCGAATGCCCGTTATCGTAAAGTATTGGAGCCAATTGTAAATTTCCCAAGTCTCATTCGGCTCTGCAATCATATAGCGGTCGAGTGTCAATAGCTCTTCGGGATATACAAATGTTCGTTGTACTCCAACGTAGTCGTTGGCGCTCCAGAATCCGCCCATGTAATTAGGCTCTAAAAAAACCTGTTCCGTTTTCGTTGCAAAGGCGCTTTCCGTCAATAGGTCGACAACGATATGTCCGCCTGGATTGAGCATTTCATTCGTACTTGCGAGCAACTGCTGCCGTTGAATGGCAGAGAGCACACATAAATCCCAGTATATTAGCGTTACAACATCAAATCCAAGTGGCAGAGAGTCTTCAAGGTAATCAGCACACAGGTAGTTGATATTATGCTGAGAATGTTTCTTCGCGTAGTCAACGCTGTGAGCGGAAAAGTCCACACCGGTCACAAGTGCTCCTTTCTCAGCAAACCGCTCTGTGTACAGGCCTGGTCCACAACCAAGATCACAGAGCCTTTTCCCGGAAAGATTGAGTTCGGAATCAATCCAGCTGACTCCCTTTTCTATGGTTTCAAATTTACGGGACGCCAGATCTGTGTCCTGATTCAGATGGTAACTTAACATCTGCTTCGCGAGATGGGGCCGTGTCCAAAGTTCCTTAACCGTATGCCGGGAGAACGGAGCCGGGCGCTGAGAAAAGTCGAATAACTTTTTATACATATCAATAATCCTTCAATGCAAAATGCTTCGAATAAGAAGTAATAAGGGATAAGCGGAACCAACCAGGATTGCCCTAGAGATGCACGAAACGCATTTCCTGGAGTAAGGTTCCTAATATGTGCAAAAAGCTGTCTATTTCATAACGCCGTCCAGACTAACACAGCGTACCAGGATCGTAAATTTCGATTACAACCGCCCCAACTCCTGACTACCACGATTGATACCAAAAAAACGGATTACAGCCACTTCATATACACAGGATCGTCATATTTCATCCCGATAATGCCCGCCGATTCACTCACAATTACCTAATCAGGTCGAGAAAATTACCATGCATTTACAGTCAAGTGACGACTTGTATGCCGAGCTTCGTATCGCCGTGCAGTCCACCGACTTGAGCCAACGCACCCAGCAAAACTATTTGCACTGGGCGGCGAGATTTCTGTCTTTTCACCACCAGAAATCGTTGGAAGATTTAAATCAGGCCGACTTTCAGGCGTTTTTGCGCTTTCTCATCAACCGGCTCAAAGCTTCCCCTGCCCGCTACAAGCAGGCATTGGTGGCAATTAGGTTCATGTATCTCCATGTATTGCAAAAACCCCTTCCCGACAATTTACCGAAGGACAGCGGCACGCCTCAAAACCGTTCGATGCGGTTCAGGTAATCGTAGTTTGTTTGCTTGGATACCGGAGGAGCGAGATTTAGGTTCGGTTGGGGACGCCGGGGTTGCGGAGCGGCTACCAACTCATCGGTCAAAAGTTTCTTCTCTGCCTTGTTTGAACGCTCCACGATGGTTACGGGTACAGTTTCTTCCCCGGCGGCGGTTGCGGTCAATCCGCCCTCGATAACGGCATCGGCGAGATTGTCAGCATCCAATGGAGCCAAATGAAATGTTTCTAATGTTGACTTGACCGCAGCGCTTTCTGCCGGGCTGTTCTCAGCATGACCAGTAAGCGCCGCACCTAGTAACAGTGCGGTAAGCGCGACCGTCTTTATTCCCTGATCGATATCGTGGCGTTGCATCTGCTGTTTCCGGACGGCCGAGACGACCGATAGATGGTATTAAACAAATTTTGACCAAGATATCACAGAAGCGCCTGCGTAATGAGACCGGCTTCACAGACGTAAAGAAATCCGGATTTTAACGATACTCAATAGCTAACACATAGAAGCTTTTGTTCGAGCCGTCCGGGAGCTGAATACAAACCTCGTCTTCAACCTGCTTGCGCAGCAGTGCCCTGCCGAGTGGCGCATCGACGCTAACTAATCCCTGTTTAAGGTCAAACTCGTCCGGACCCACCAACCGATAACGCAACTCGTTGCCCTCTTCGTCTTCGAGGTTAACCCAGGCACCAAAATAGATTTTGCTGCGATCATCCGGAGGCTTACTCACTACTTTAAGAACTTCCAGACGCTTCCGTAAAAACCGCACCCGGCGGTCTATCTCCCTTAGCCGCTTCTTACCGTAGATGTACTCTGCATTCTCCGACCGGTCGCCCATTGCCGCTGCCTCGGAGACTGAGCGAGTTACTTCCGGGCGCTCCACTTTCCACAGATGGTCGAGTTCCTTACGCAGGCGTTGCTCGCCTTCCGGCGTTATGACATGGGATTTAGGGGGATCTGAAAAGGGTTTTCTCACCATAAGCTTGGCAATATTTCCAGTTTTTCGCGGATTTCAATCAGAAGAAGGCGGTTGACGCTGTTTTTCTTTTTTAACCAGATATGCGCCATAAAATGCCGCGGAACAGCCGCCCAGAAAACTCAATGCCAACACCAAGGCCGGCAATACCGCTCCACCGCCGATAGCAATCTGAATCACGACCAATAATCCCAACATGGCAAGAACATGCCAATATTCCAAATACCCGGCTTTTCGTGCCGTGATATAGCCGGCAAGACCGTCAAAGAAAATTCCGATGGCAATTAGAATCAAGGTCAGTTCGGGAGAATCGGCAGGATTCGCCAACATCGTCGCGATTTCTTCGTCGGAAGACCCTTGAGCGCTAAGTGCCCCTACATAGACCGTTACTACTATCACGGTAGCCACCACGGTTCCGACTAGATCGACCACCAATCCTGTTAGTACTGCACGATAATTTAATGTCATTTTACGGTTGGACATTCCCATTCATTGGTCTATCGCCAAAGATCTGTCATCCAGGGTGTTTGGCGATTCGACAGTTAGCTCCCTCTTGCCAAAAGAGCTGTCGGTAACTGAATAACAAGCATATCGGTAGCGAAAAAAGGTTTCCAGCAAAATTCAGGCAAAAAAAACCCCCGAATTTCGGGGGAGAGCTAGGCAGTGGCTAACACGCATGAAATGCGCTAAAGACAGGGAAAAAAACAATCAATCAACTTAGACTAAATTGCTTACCGCGCGCTTTAGTCTATGAGGCCATAATATCGCTCGGTAGGTTGCTTGGAGGTGGCCGCGGCATTAACCTTTGTTAACGCCGAAAGTGGGTTAACGAATACCGAACTTTAGGTTGTTCTACCTACGATAAGCCTCTAATTTGAGCGTTGAGGTTTGTAATTATTTCCGGCCGATATTAAGGCAGCATGCATACTTAGGTCGGTAGCTTTTACAACGAATCCCTTGATTTGAGTCAGCATGCAATAGGGATTTCGACTTAAACTTTGGCTCCTTCGATTAATCCGGGCAAAATTTTCATGAAAACGCAAGACATTGTTAATAAAGCACTTTTAGGCCTAGACCAAGTCGGCTATCGACTGGATGACCTGGGCATTACCGACAAAGTCAATCGCCATACGGCCTTGGCTTTCGTTATGGCGGAACAACATCACCTTCGTGGTGAAATGGACAGCCTCAACGCCAAGATCGACCAGCAGAAAGCGCGCGTGGAAAGAATCAAGAAACAGGCAGAAGCGTTGGCTACCGCAGGATTTGAGTTGGCATCCTATCCGTTAAAAGTTGCGCAGAACATTATAAACAAACCAAAAGCATCCTAATTTTTCTTCGCTCACCTGAGTGTCGACACGCAGGTGAGCTTCTCTATCAAGCTTTAAGCAATTCGGGCCAGGCTATTTGGAAAGCGAAGGTATTGCGGCCGTCTTCGCCGGCGCCGGTCTCTCATTTTCAGATTTGTTCCCTGTCGTCTTTTTGACAGCTTTCTTAAGCGGCAAGCGCATTTCCGCACGCAAGCCAGGCTGATTATCTTTCAGTTCCAAGGTGCCATCGTGCATTTCGCAGACCGCCTTGACCATGCTGAGGCCCAGCCCATTTCCCGGCAAACCACGGGTTTTGTCAACCCGATAAAATCGTTCCACAACCTTGTTTCGCTCATTTTCGGCAATTCCTGGACCCTCGTCCCAAACAGACACGACAGCCTGCTCAAAGGAGCGCAATCTAACGCCTACCTGTCCCCCTTCCGGCGTGTACTTAATCGCATTGTCGAGAAGATTGGCAATGGCCTGGAACAGCAAATCCCGATCACCCACGATGCACACGCCTTTGGCAAGATCCAATCGCATGGTTTGCCGTTTGTCCTGCGCCAGCGCTTCATAGAACTCAACGGCGTCTGACACCAGCTCATACAGCTCGATATCGGCAAAGTTCCGGTTATAACCTCCGGACTCGATCCGGGTGATGCGAAGCAAGGCATTGAACGTTTGCAGAAGATGATCGGCTTCCGTCACCATTTCCTGCAAAATCGCCCGGGATTCATTGTCTAAGGACTTTACCTGTAGCACTTCCATGCGGCTCCGCAGACGGGTCAGCGGCGTTCGAAGGTCATGAGCGATATTATCCGAAACGTGTCTGACCCCGGCCATCAACGCCTCGATTTGGTCCAACATCTGATTGAGGTGATCGGCGAGGTCATCGAAGTCGTCGCCACTGCCACGGGTTGGTACTCTTAACGACAAATCGCCCTGCATGATCTGCCGGCTGGTTTGCGTAATTGTTTCAATCCGTTTACGGGTGCTTTTAGAGAGAAAAACACCGCCCAGTAAAGCCATTAGCAGGGTTATGCCCACCCCCCAGGTCAAGGACCTTTCGATCAGGTCTTTAACGCGAAACAGTTCGAATGCATCACGTCCGACCAGCAGCCGGAAGTCGCCACGCAGGGTAAAAACGCGGGCACGCGCGATATGCGGGGTATCCATTAACCGATTGGTACGGTTGAGATAAAAGCCGATCCAGCCATCCTTGTCTTCGATCAGCGGCGGCCACTCGTTCAAATTCCCGGCAAGCGGCTCCTTATCGGGATTGACCAGTAAATAGACTGTCTCGCCTTGAGGGTTGTTGATCACCCGCTCGTTGATAACACTTACCATCCCGCGCAGCCCCTGTCGCCGGTATTGTTCCGCGAGGCCCTGGATTTCAGCCTGGATGGTCTCGTCAATCTGCTCGGACATGAAGCCGACCGTGGCCCAGTAAATAAAGCCGAGCAAAAACAAAACTGACGCTGCAAACAGTACGGTGTATAGCAGCGCCAGTTGAAAAGCGGTGGATTTAAAGAGCTTAGGCAGTTTCACGCAGCACGTATCCTGCACCCCTGACGGTGTGCAGCAGGTGCGTTTCAAAGTCCTTATCTATTTTGGCGCGTAACCGGCTGATATGCACGTCGATGACATTGGTTTGCGGGTCAAAATGGTAATCCCAGACTTTTTCCAGCAACATGGTGCGGGTAAGCACCTGGCCTGGGTTGCGCATGAAATACTCCAACAGCCGGAATTCACGGGGTTGCAGGTCTATGGACTGCCCTGAACGCTTGACTGTTCGCGCCAATAAATCCATTTCCAGGTCATGCACCTGCAGGGTTGTAATCACATCCTGCTGCTGCGAGCGGCGCAACAACGCTTCGATACGGGCCAGTAACTCGCTAAAGGAAAATGGTTTCACGAGATAGTCGTCACCGCCGGCACGTAACCCCTGGACCCGGTCATCCACCTCGCCAAGTGCGCTGAGCACCAACACCGGTGTTTTTAATCCTTCGCCACGGAGCGTCTTGATCACCGTCAGCCCATCGATTTCCGGCAGCATCCGATCGACAATAAGCAGGTCATAATCCTCTGACTTAGCCATATGCAGGCCGGATTTACCGTTTTCGCAGACATCCACAACGTAACCGCTCTCTTTCAACCCCTTGTTGAGATAGGAAGCTACATCATTGTCATCTTCAATAACCAAAACTCGCATATTTATTTCCTGCACTATTTAACTTTTCGGGAACGTTTCACTCAGTTGTTTGGTGATTAACTGTATTTCTCTATGCTCCCCTGGCCTTGAGTATCTGTTCATAGGCGCTTCGTATTTCCTGGGTTTTTTCGGTGGCCAATTTTACCATTTCCTGAGGCAACCCCTTGGCTACCAACTTATCGGGATGATGCTGACTCATCAATCGCCGATAGGCCTTTTTTAATTCCGCATCGGAAACATCCTCGCTGACGCCAAGCGCTTGATAGGCTTCGGCGAGTGGCGGAGTCTGAGGTTCCTGTCTGGCACCGCCATAAGCAAATCGTTGCTGCGCCACCGCCATCGCCAGTAACTTCTCAAACTGACCACGGCTAAAACCGATTCCTTCGGCAACCCTCAGCAGCAGCGCTTGTTCCCGATTGTGCAGTTCCTGGTCGGCGAGGGCCGTAGCCAAGAGAATCTCCAAAAACATCTGCAGGAGATGCGTACGCCGGTGACATTCCTTGCGGAATTGTGTCAACACCCCCTCAAGATCAAAATCAGCCCGTTTTCCTTCGTTAAACAGCGCAATTGCAACTTTCTTCTGATCTTCATCGAGCCGCATCTGCGTCATGATTTGCCGCGCAGCTTGGATTTCGCTCTCGCTCACCCGGCCATCTGCCTTGGCCAAATGTCCCATCACGCCAAAAATAGCGGTGAAAAAAGCGGTTTGAACACGCTCCTGGTCGCCGGTGGCAAACCCTTCCAATTCCAGGCGTTTGATTCCGGAGTCAAAGGTATGCCCGAGCGCGGCACCAAGTAGCGCACCCAGTGGACCGCCGAGAACAAATCCGAATGCCCCTCCGAGCACCTTACCCCACCAGCTCATACTTCCCTTGACTCCCGAATTCCGAGGCTTTTGCGCAATATCGACCACATCCGAGTCTAGAAAAGCACGGTTTTCTAACCCAGTTAAGAATTAGTAATTTGGGCACATCGGCGTACTTTACAAGTCTTTTCATAGAATATAAGGATTTATAAACAACATTTAAGATTTTTCCCGAATAAGCTTGCAGTGATTTTGCTGTTCCAGCAACAGCAACAAGCCACTATGGTCGACATTTTCGAGCCCTTGCACCATCATCTCCTGATACTGCTCAAGCGTCTTTTTCACTAACGGCAATGCTAAACCCGTGGCTTTCGCCTCTTGGGCAATCATCGTGAGATCCTTATGCTGAACCCGTACGGTAGCGCCTGGTTCAAAATTTCGCTCCAGCATTCGCTGCCCGTGCAAATCCAGTACTCTACTTGCCGCAAAGCCTCCGAGGAGCGCCTGCCGCACAGCGGCCGGGTCAGCGCCGCCTTGGGCAGCCAGCAATAATGCTTCCGATACAGCCTCAATCGTTATGCCGACGATCGCCTGGTTGGCTAACTTCGCCAACTGCCCGGATCCAACGGGACCAATATAAGTGGTTGCGCCAAGTGCATTAAACACAGCGGAAACCTTTCGCAATACTTCTGCAGAACCACCCACCATGATCGATAGACTGGCTGCCGCCGCTCCCACCGTACCTCCGGAGACAGGGGCATCCAGGTAGTCGACCTGATTAGCGGATAACAACCTTGCGTGCCGGCGTGCCAGCGACGGAGAAATAGAGCTCATATCAATAAAGACACTACCCGGTTGCATCGCGTCGAGAATCCCGTGCTGCCGTAGAATCCGGTCCACAACATTACCGTTTTCGAGCATTGTAATAACGACGTCCGCACCGGCAACGGCTGCGTCGGGTGTAGCATAAACCCTCGCCTGATCCTGGAATGCCTGGGCTTTGGCCACTGTACGATTCCATAAGTGCATTGGAAAGCCAGCAGCGAGCAGGTTCTCCACCATTGGCTTTCCCATCAGACCGATACCAAGAAAAGCTATACTCAACATAACCTGACTCCACTATCGTAAAATTTTCCAACTGAAAACCGGGTTGCCGACCTTGCCTGGTCAGGACCAGAACAGGCATAAAAAAACCGCCTAGCGGCGGTTTATAGAAATCATTTTTCGTTAGGAAGCAAGCATACCCTTGACTTTGTTCATGGCATTCTTTTCCAATTGACGGATGCGCTCCGCCGAAACGCCATATTGATCGGCAAGATCATGAAGTGTGGCTTTTTTCTCGCTTAGCCAACGCTTTTCAATAATATCCTTGCTCCGGTCGTCGAGCTGCGTAAGGGCCTGGTAAAGCCTACCATTGGATTCCTCTTCCCAATTTTGGTTTTCCAACAGCAATGCAGGGTCGGCGCGCTTATCTTCGAGATAATTCGCAGGGGCTTGATAAGCCGAATCATCATCGTCATCCGATGCCGCATCGAAAGCCGTGTCCTGACCCGCCAGACGGCTTTCCATTTCCCGCACCACCTTTGGCTCAACGCCTAGATCCGAGGCGACTGCGTTTGCTTCGTCGTTGGTTAACCAAGCCAGCTTTTTCTTTGCGGAACGCAGATTAAAAAACAACTTACGCTGGGCTTTGGTGGTCGCCACTTTCACGATCCGCCAATTGCGCAGAATAAATTCGTGAATTTCCGCCTTGATCCAATGTACCGCAAAGGAAACCAAGCGTACTCCGTATTCCGGATCAAATCGTTTTACAGCTTTCATTAAGCCGATGTTACCTTCCTGGACCAGATCAGCCTGCGCCAAACCGTATCCGGCATAGCTTTTGGCGATGTGCACAACAAACCGCAAATGCGCCATAACCAAATGACGTGCGGCATCCAGATCTTCATGATCTCTGAAGCGCAAGGCTAACTCCTGCTCCTCTTCTGCAGTCAGAATAGGAATACTGTTTACCGCTTGGACATAACTCTCCAAATTTCCGACTGGAGTATATATCTCAATTGGCCGTAAACTTGTGCCCATACTGTCTCCTCACTTGGTTGGCCCTAACGGGGCCGGTAAATATAGCACCTAACTATCAGACTTCCAACTTATCTCGAAGTTCCCTTTTTACGCACTGTCTTCAGAAGTGGATTTTACTACCACTATTCTTAAAGAGAAAAAGTCCTTAAGAGAATAAGGGTTTAGATTGTAAGTAAAATAAAGTCTTAGCTTAACGCCAGCAAACCCTAAGGGATATATGTGCTTTCACGGCCTTTTCAAGTCCGTCCCAACATTACAGTTCAGAAATGTTTATACTCTCTTTGCTTCTAAAAGCCTTCTAAGGCAGGTTGATACCTATTGCGGCTCTATGTCATCCAAATGCCTTTTCACGGCAATCCACGCTCCTGCAATTCCCAAGAAGCCTCCGAACAACATAAGCAGAAATGTGTCGGCGAATGACAATCCATGCAGATTGAAACGACTGTAGTAGAGTGCGGCCAATTGATTCACCGGATTGGCGATCCACAGTAAAGAGATATTGACCAGACACCAGGCGAGGGCCGCGCCGATGAAACCGTACCAGAATCCGGTATAAAGGAAGGGCCGCCTGACATAGGGGTCAGTACCGCCAACCAACTTAACCACGATAATCTCGTCACGACGATTTTCGATAGCCAGGCGAATGGTGTTACCTATAATCAGGATAACCGCCACGCCAAACAATGCCGCCAGAGCAATCACCACTCTTTTCAGCACAGCAAACAAGGCATTGAGCCGTTGCACCCATTGCAAATCCACCTGCACATTATCGACGCCGCTTAAACTTTCCAGCTTTTCCGTCAACCCCGCCACTTTGCCCGCGCTGTCAACATGCTCAGCCGGCTGTACAACAATCACCGATGGCAACGGGTTGTTATCCAAGTAAGCCAGCACATCGCCCCAACCGGAAAGTTCTTTGAACTCCTCGAGAGCTTCATGGCGGCTGATAAACTCAACACTGTCAACATCCTGTCGCTGGGCAATCTGCTGGGATAGCTGCAGCGCATTTTGATCGTCTTCCGTGAGTTTCATATAGATCGTGATTTTGGAAGAACCTTCAAGGTTTTCCGTCAGTCCGGACACGTTGTCCAACATTACCGTAAGGCCCATCGGCAAGGCCAATGCCACCGCAATTACCAGCCAGGTAAGCAAGGAAGAAAATG
Source organism: Hahella sp. (assembly GCA_028280065.1). Lineage (GTDB taxonomy): Bacteria > Pseudomonadota > Gammaproteobacteria > Pseudomonadales > Oleiphilaceae > Hahella. Next base: position 30,032 of record JANQMN010000008.1, on the reverse strand, counting down.
GCGAACGCAACAACCGCAGCAAGCTCGATCCCGCCGACTGCCGATGATGCCCGAAATAGGCTTCCAAACCACTGTATTGAAGCCCGGCAGACGCACCTTTAGGTCCGGTGTCAGGATTCGGGGCGGCCCGTCTTTGACTGTTATCATAGCTCGCCTCACGCCCGTTCCGATCTTTCACACTAGCCATCAATACTCTCTGTCAGACAATCAGCTGGCCGTGATCCAGGCGCAATACCCGGTGGCGCATTTGTTTTACCAGGGCAAGGTCGTGCGTGGCGACAAGCACTGTCACCCCAACCTGATTAAATTGCTGAAACAACTGCATAATTTCTTCGGACAGTTCAGGGTCCAGGTTGCCGGTGGGCTCATCAGCCAGCAGCACGGAAGGTTTGTTAACCACGGCGCGGGCGATACCGACCCGTTGCTGTTCCCCGCCAGATAAGGTGATGGGCTTTACTTTTTCCTTTTTGAGCAGACCTACTTTGTCCAGCGATGCCCGCACCCGGCGGCCGATTTCCTTTGGCGTCACACCGGCAATTTCCAACGGCAGAGCAACGTTGTCAAAAACTGTGCGGTCAAACAGGAGTTGATGATTTTGGAATACCACACCGATATGGCGTCGAAAGTATGGGATTTGCCGCCGGGGAAAGCGCTCCAGATTCTGCCCTCCGACGAAGATCTGACCTTTATTAGGACGCTCCATCAGCATAATCAGCTTCAGCAGAGTGCTCTTGCCTGCGCCGGAGTGCCCGGTAAGAAACGCCATTTCAGCCCGTTGGAGCTGAAAGGAGACATCTGCCAATGCTTCGAAACCGCCTGGATAACGTTTGTTCACCCGGTCGAAATGGATCATATTGTCGCTATTCATACTCTGTCGGCAGGGTTAGTATCAACTTACCTTTTGACCAAGGTCACTCGCCCATCAACGCGTTAACAAAATCCTCTGCACTAAATGGCCGCAGGTCATCAATTCCCTCGCCAACGCCTATATAGCGGATTGGCAACTGATGTTGCTTGGCAATAGCGAATAAAATGCCACCTTTTGCGGTTCCATCCAGCTTGGTCACCGCAATACCGGATACGCCAACTGCCTGGCGAAAAAGCTGCGCCTGGCTCAGCGCGTTTTGGCCGGTACCGGCGTCGAGCACTAAAAGCACTTCATGGGGGGCGTCCTGATCGTGTTTCTTGATCACCCGCACTACTTTTTCCAACTCCGCCATCAGGTTTTCTTTATTTTGCAGGCGGCCTGCCGTATCGGCTAGCACCAGGTCCACATTACGCGACTTGGCGGCCTGGACTGCATCGAAAATAACCGATGCACTGTCCGCACCGGTATGCTGAGCGATAACCGGCACCTGATTGCGCTCGCCCCACACGGTAAGCTGCTCAACTGCCGCAGCACGAAATGTATCCCCGGCGGCCAGCAGCACTGACTTGCCTTGATTCTGAAATGCCTTCGCCAGTTTGCCGATGGTCGTGGTTTTCCCCACCCCGTTCACGCCTACGATCAACATGACAAATGGATGTTTACCGGCAACTTCCAGGGGAGTGGTACAGGGTTCGAGCATTTGCCGTAGGTCTTCTTTTAGCGCTTCCTTTAATGCCGTTGCGTCTCGCAGTTGATTTCGCTGCAGTCTTTCGGTCAACTGTTGAATAATGCTATTGGTTGCCTCAATTCCGACATCCGCCGTCAAAAGCAGCGTTTCCAGTTCTTCGAGTAATTCGTCATCGATTTTCTTGGCACCGGAGAACAGGGTCACCAGATTATCGGTAAACTGATGCCGGGTTTTGCCCAGGCCCTTTTTGACCCGTTCCAACCAAGTCGCGGGAGCGGCCTGTTCTGCCGTTCCGGCGGGCCTAAGGGGTTCGACAGCCGCGGAGGGTTTTACCGCGATTGCCCCCTGATTACCGACGGCTTCCCGCAGATTGAAGGGCTTTGGCCTAGGTCTGCGGGCGCGACCGCGCAAGAAGTCAACCAGCCAAATCAGAATCAACAGGGCAGTCAACCCAAGTACAGCATAATACGCAATTAAATCCATAGCTTTTCCATGTTACGTGCGATATCAGTAACCTGCTGGCATTCCTGAAATAGTTCGGTGATAACCGGCTCCATCTTTTATTCGGATCGTGGAAGGTATTGGTTTTTTTGTCTACATCAAACCGATTCGAGGGCGAATTCAGGGCCATTGACGAAGCAGGCACTTACGTTAGCGCGCTATTCTAGCGACAAAAGGTTGTGTTAGCGAGTGCTGCGGACGCTTGCATCCGTGCGAAGGAGAGGTTTAAATCCATTTCCCATGAAAAATGCCAAATCGAAAGTTCAACCTGGAAAGCTACGCATCATAGCCGGCAAACACCGGGGGCGTCGCCTCACTTTTCCGGCACTTCCGGGAGTTCGCCCAACGCCGGACCGGGTCCGGGAAACCTTGTTCAATTGGTTAACCTTCACCATTGAAGGAGCCAACTGTCTTGACCTATTCGCGGGTAGCGGTGCGCTCGGTTTGGAAGCAATTTCCAGGGGCGCAGGTTCGGTAACCTTTGTAGACCGCAACCAGGCGATCGTTAACAACCTGCGGGATCAAATCGACCTGCTCAAAGAGTCTGCGCAGTTTGTCCAGGCCGATGTTCTCGAATGGCTGGGTCGATCGACAACGACCAAATACGACTTGATTTTTATGGACCCACCGTTCAACCAGAATTTTATCGAGCCGGCCTGCCGCTTACTCACCACCAACGGATACCTGAAGCAGGGATGCAGAATCTATTTGGAAGCAGAAACCAGCCTGCAACCGCTGCCTGTTCCTGACAGTTGGCAGATAATCAAACATAAAAAAGCGGGCCAAGTGCAGTACTGTCTCTGCGAACCACTAATCACCGATTCGCTTGAGTAGCAGATGATCCTGCGGCTGCCGGACCAGCTCCCAACCGCTCTTGAGATAAAGTGTGGCCACCTGGTCAGTGACGATCATCGGCCCGGGATAAGGTTTATCCAGGATCAACGCGTCCCTGGCCAGCACCTTGGTTTTTGCGGAAGCCCCGGCTTCTGGCCCTGCCGGGTTAGGCGCTATCGCTTCGTTGGCCTGGTCAGACAAATTGAGCTGTTCGGCTTCGGCATATACTTTACATCGCAAAGTGACCAGTTCAACCTCTCTCTCCAACCGGTAACCATAGCGTTGAAAATGGCATTCATGGAATGCTTCAATGAGTCTTGCCAATGATTCGCCGGCTTGAAGAGATGGCTCAATCGGCTCACCAAGAAGCGCGCCCTCGTCATCGAGGATGCCGGTGCGAAAAGGTATATCCAAAGTAAAGCTTTGGCCCTTGTAGCGACAGGCCAGCAACCAGTCATACTCACATTGCCCGGCGCGAACGCCTTCTTCCAGTAATTCAGTGAGCGCCTGTTGTGTGAGCTCAAGACATCGACTGATTAATTCTTGCGCAGACGATTCTTCCAACAGTTTGACCAAAGTTTGTGTCATATTGCGCTGTTTTGGCGCGACCAACATGCCAAACGCCGATAACACACCCGCATTTGCCGGCACAATCGCTTCTCGCATCTGCAGATTCTCCGCCAGATCACAGAGATGCAAACCGCCGGCTCCGCCAAAGCAAAACAACGCAAAATCTTGCGGATCAAAACCTCGGTATACCGAGATTACTCGGAGCGCCCGCGCCATATGTTCGTTGGCAATTCGCACAATTCCCGCAGCCAACTGCTGAACACTCAGGTCCAATCTTTCTGCCAGGGGTTGCATTGCGGCAATGGCCGCTTCTTTACGCAACGGCAAATAGCCCCCCAACAACACGGATTCGGGTATCCTGCCCAGTACAAGATTGGCATCGGTCACTGTCGGTTGGTTACCGCCTTTTCCATAGCACGCGGGACCGGGGTCAGCACCGGCAGATTCCGGGCCGACTTGCAACAACCCGCCTTGGTCAATCCAGGCGATAGAGCCGCCGCCAGCACCGATGGTATGCATGTCCACCATCGGAACCGCCACCGGATAGTCGGCGATTTTACCTTCATCGGTCAGGTTAATTTTGCCGTCGAGGAGTGCAACATCCGTCGATGTTCCACCCATGTCGAACGTCATCAGCCTTGTCCGTTGCAAAGACTTACCGAGATAATCGGCGGCGGCCAGGCCGCCGGCAGGACCCGACAGCAATAGATTAACCGCGCGGTCGGCAGCCTGTTCCAGGCTAATCGTGCCACCTGAACTTTGCATCAAGGCGACACTACAGGGACTTACACCGGACGCCAGGCGACGTAAATATTGCTCGACAACCGGACCCAACCAGGCATTCAGCCAAGTCGCGATACCCCGTTCATATTCTTTATAAACCGGCAGGATTTCAGAGGAGAGAGACACATAATAGTGTTCCTGAAGCGCTTCTCTTAGTAGTTTTTCATGAGCCGGATTAAGAAAGGAAAACAAAAAGTTGATCGCCACAGCCCTGGGTTTTGCCGCATTGAGGGCTTGCAGGAGGTGTGAAATTTCTTCCTTGGTTGGCGCGGTTTCCACCACGCCATTTGCATCGACCCGGCAATTAAGCTCAAAGCAAAGCTCCGGCGGAACCGGCGGCTTTCTCGGTGTCGGGGTGAGATTGTACAGCTCGGGGCGGGCTTGACGACCTATGGTGAGAACATCCTTTAAACCGGCATTGCCTATGTAAGCCGTTCGCACACCTTTACGCTCCAATGCTGCATTGGTTGCCACCGTGCTGCCATGCACAAAGAACACCCGGCCTGCTTCTACCTCAGCCTGGATTCCCATTTCGCGAATCCCCTGTAAAATTGCCTGTTCGGGAGCTTTGGGCGTGGACAGGACCTTATGTATTCGAATCTCGTCCGGTTCCCAGAATACCAAATCGGTAAAGGTGCCTCCGGTGTCCACGCCTAGCCATTTCACTGCTGTATACTCTCCGCTTAGCAATTGCTTTGATGAGGACTGCATTCTGTGTTACCTTAACGCACTTCGCCAGCCAATGTCCTTCCGAAGGCGATCCAATTACCGCACAGCCTAAAACGCTAAAGATGCCAGAATTACCTGAAGTCGAAACCACCAAGCGCGGTGTAGAACCGCACATTCTGAACAAGACCATTGAGCACCTGGCGATACATAACGCCAATCTCCGTTGGCCGATTCCCGTGGAAATGGCTCCGTTGTGCAGTGGACAAAGTGTAACCCGCGTGGCTCGCCGTGCTAAATACATTATCGTGGAATTGAATGAGTATTGCCTTTTAATTCACCTCGGCATGTCCGGCAGTTTGCGGATTATCCGCGGTTCATACCAACGTTTGAAGCACGACCATGTTGAGTTGTTTTTTGCTGACCAAACCCGCATGGTATTTAACGATCCGCGCCGATTCGGTTGTTATTTTATCCTGCCACATGCTGGATGGCGGGAGCACGATCTCCTTAATGGCCTTGGACCGGAACCTTTTGACAACACTGTAGACGGGAGTTACTTCTATTCCACCGCGCGGAACAAGGTAGTCGCGGTGAAGAACTTTGTCATGGACCAGCGCATCGTGGTCGGCGTCGGCAATATCTATGCGAACGAAGCACTGTTCAAGGCAGGCATCCATCCTAAACGCCAGGCGAGTAAAGTAAGCCGGCAGCGCTACCACTCTCTCGCCCGGCACATAAAGGAAACTTTACAGGCAGCCATTGAAATGGGGGGAACAACGCTAAGGGATTTTGTCAATAGCGATGGCCAGCCGGGGTATTTTCAACAAACCTTACAGGTGTATGGCCGTGCAGGCCAATCCTGCCGGGTATGTCACACCAAGTTGCGGGAAATCCGTCTAGGGCAGCGTACAACCGTCTATTGCCCTCAATGCCAACGTTAGCACCTACCGTTACAGCAAAATCCCGAAGACTGCCTCTATAGCTAGAAATCATCACAATTAATTCACCAAAAGTGCTGATTTTTTTAGATTCCTGGAAAATCCCTGTTATATTTATATATATCGATGTGGATTATATTTAGGAGACCGCCATCATGCGTCGGGTACTTGTACATTGGATTGCGCCTATTCTTGCCGTTTTGGCTCTCACCCTGCCGACAGCAGGTTTCTCAGCAACTGTCGAAGAAAATCCAAGTGCCTTGGCGATGACTGGTGATGCTCTGTTCGTTCGTCCGGTGATGCTGGGTATGACTATTGTAGGTGCGGCCGTTTATATCATCTCATTACCCTTCTCTGCATTGGGCGGTAATATGGAAGAAGCCGGGGAAACGCTGGTGATAGGACCGGCCCGCGCCACTTTTGTCCGATGTCTGGGATGCACGCGGGTAGGTAAGAAAGGCGAAGTAGTCGGCACGGAAGGCCAATAGTCCTCCATTTACAGGTCTCTCAAGCAAACCCAGCGACGCTCTTTTCACGCATCGCTGGGAAAGTTGCATCTTACCGTCAATAAATCGACCGGTTAAAAAATCAAAGAACTAACTTTGATTCACTAATTTCTGCCACAGCGAATTGGCTTCACCAAACGCGTGAAAATGTGGATTTAACATTGAATCTTTTCGGTTGTACTCTAAGTCCTGCAGCGTAGAGTCCACTATCAAACCGCCCGCCCCCAACAACACGGCATGAGCGGCAGCAGTATCCCACTCTGATGTCGGTGCCAAGCGAGGGCACCAATCCGCCCGCCCCTCGGCGATCATGCAGATTTTTAGCGAACTGCCAAAGTTCTTCAGGTCAATGTTCTCGAAAACTCCCTTGGCTCTTTCCAACATTTCCTGTAACGCTTCCCCGCCGTGCCGACGACTGGCGACAACAGCCAGATTTGTCGGCTCTAGCTTACGACTGAAGATTTGCTCGATACCCGCGGCAGCCTCCTTGAATGCCTCCGGCTCAGGGGTGACCCATCCATAATAAAGCTGCTCCTTGACCGGTACATAGACCCAACCGGCCACCGGTTTCTGATCTTCCACCAAGGCGATATTCACCGTGAACTCGCCATTGCGATCGATAAATTCCTTAGTGCCGTCCAACGGATCAACCAACCAATAGCGCGACCATCGACGCCTTTCCGAATAGGGGGGAATTTCTCCTTCTTCCGATAGGATGGGCAATTTTTCCGGCAAGACCAGCAAGCCGTCCAAGATAACCTTGTGCGCCCGCCGGTCCGCCTGGGGTCAGAGGTGAATCGTCTGCCTTACTGGCGATTTCAATCGCATCCCCAGAGTTATAGACATCCAGTATCGCTCGCCCTGCCTGATGCACAATCCGCCGAACTTCCCGGTGAACCTCACTCGCAAGGGGGGTATTCTTCATAATGAAAGTGATTCCATTTAAAAATAAAAATTACGCGAAATGCTGCAATGAAAGTCTGTTCCCAACCACCATTAATCAGTAAACTTAGTTTATGGTCCACACAATAGACACCAAATTTTCAGTCTCCAGACTATGTTAGACTGGAATTCAATAGAAACCGTCCTGTTGGATATGGATGGCACCCTGCTAGATCTGCATTTTGACAACTACTTCTGGCTTGAACATCTGCCAAAACGCTATGCCGAAACCAAGGCGCTCGACTATGCCGATGCCCACAAACATCTGATGCAACACTTCGAATCCCAGCGCGGCCACTTAAACTGGTATTGCCTGGACTACTGGAGCGAACAACTTGGCTTGGATGTTGCTGATTTGAAGTTGGAAGTCGAACATCTGATCCAGTTCCACCCCCACGTGGAAGACTTCCTCGCAGAACTCCAAGAGGGTGAAAAACGGGTAATCCTGGTGACGAATGCCCATCGAAAAAGTCTTCAGCTAAAGGAAAAGCACACGCAGCTGCAACAATATTTTGATAGGGTGGTGAGTTCTCACGATTTCAATCTGGCGAAGGAAAACACCAAATTTTGGCTGGAACTGCAGAAAATAGAGCCCTACAACCCGGAAACCACTTTGCTGATCGACGACAGTATACCCGTTCTCCGTTCCGCCCAAGCCTTTGGAATTCGACACTTATTGACAATCATCCAACCGGATAGCAAAAAGGCCCGCAGAGAAGAGAATCAAACCGAAGGTTTCAAGGCATTGACGCATTTTCAGCAGATCCAACCCAGCAAAATGCAGAAGGAGTAGTAGATTCTATGACGCAGCCTTCCAAACAGGAACAACCCGCAGTGGAACCAAGCAAAGTCAGGCTCGACAAATGGCTATGGGCAGCCCGCTTTTTTAAAACCCGTAATCTCGCCAAGGAAGCGATAGAAGGCGGCAAGGTGCATTATAACGGCGCGCGCGCCAAGCCCTGCAGACTCGTCGATGTAGGGGCACGTTTGGCGATTCGGCAAGGCTGGACAGAGAAAACGGTCACCGTGCTAAAACTCTCCGAACAACGCGGGCCTGCGCCGGTCGCCCAGCAGCTTTACCAGGAAACCGAAGACAGTATTAAGGCGCGGGAAGACCAAGCTTGGCAACGGCGCCAATTACAGGCAGCCGCAATGCCTCCGCCACGGCGGCCGACCAAGAAACAGCGGCGGCAGATTCACCGCTTCAGGGAGACTCACGACCAGGGGACGCAGGAGTAATTTATTGAAAACTGATTTACTGACACGCTTTCTATTCGATGACCTTGGCATCAGAGGCGAATTCCTTTTACTGAAGCAAACGACTGACGAGTTGCTTTCCAAACATCAATATCCCGCACCGGTTGCCAACCTCTTGGGCGAGATGGCCTGCGCCAGCCTGTTACTCAGCGCCACGCTGAAGATCAGAGGCAGCACCAGTATTCAGGCAAAAGGCCAAGGCCCTGTTACAAGCATCATGGCAGAAGCTACCCATCAACGTACCTGCCGTGGAATCGCGATTTGGGAATCCGACCCTGAGAACCAGGATTTGCATCAGCTTCTGGGGCAACAAAGCACACTGGCCATTACTATCACGCCGCAAAAGGGTGAAAGATATCAGGGAATTGTAGCGCTGGAACAGGAGCAGCTGGATGTCTGCCTGGAAGGCTACTTTATGCAATCGGAGCAACTGCATACGAGAATCAAGCTGTTTCATCATGCCGGTATGTGGGGAGGATTGTTACTCCAGCAGCTTCCGCTCACCGTCGACACCGAAGAGTTTGAGGAAAACTGGAATCGCATCAACGCCTTAACCGAAACCTTGACGCTTGATGAATTCCAAGGCCTGGATTCTACCACTTTATTGCACCGTCTGTTTCACGAAGAAAATATTCGGGTTCTCCATGATGAGCCGACATCTTTTTGGTGCAGCTGTTCAGAAGAACGCACCCTGCAAATGATCAAATCTCTTGGTCAGCAGGAAGCCAATGCGATACTGCAGGAACAGGGGGCTATCCTTGTGGGATGTGAATTTTGCCATCAACAGTATAAATTTGACCAGGCCAGGATAGATCGTTTGTTCAACGATCCAACTTTGCACTGAGCCTGGAATCAAGGCCATTAAACCGTGAGCAGAACCTCAATTGACCTATCCGGAACCGAACTCCTAGAACAGGCAATCGTGCGTCGCGAGGGGCGCTTTGCAAACAATGGCGCTTTGGTCGTATCGACAGGCAGACGCACAGGCCGGTCCCCATTGGACCGCTTTATCGTGAAGGAGCCCAGTACTTCAGATGATATTGCCTGGGGCAATGTTAACCGCCCTTTTGATCCTGACCAATTTGAGGAACTTTGGGATCGCGTTGAAGGCTATTTGAGCGAATGCGATTGTTTTGTCGCGCACCTGCATTCCGGCGCGGACAACGACCACTATCTACCGATAAAGATTACCACCGATACCGCTTGGCATTGCTTGTTCGCCCACAATATCTTCATTCAGGCCGACAATTACAACCAGGCGGAAAAGCAGGAATGGGAAATCCTCAATGCCGCGCACTTTATCTGTGTTCCAAAGCGGGATCACACCAATAGCGATGCCGCCGTCATTATAAATTTTGCCCGCCGCAGAGTGCTGTTAGCCGGCATGCAGTATGCGGGCGAGATGAAAAAAGCCCTGTTCGCCGTGCAAAACTTTCTGTTGCCGGAAAAAGATATCCTGCCCCTGCACTGTGCCGCGAACACCAACCAGGATGGCGACACCTGCCTGCTATTCGGTTCCGCCGGATCAGGCAAAACCAGTTTATCCGCCGCTCCCGACCGGATCTTGATTGGCGACGATGAACATGGCTGGGGCCGAGGGGTGGTATTCAATCTGGAAGGGGGATGTTACGCCAAATGCACCGATTTAAACCCTGACAGCGAACCGCAAATCTGGAACGCGATTCAGTTTGGCGCGATTTTGGAAAATGTGGTCATTGACGATACAACCAGAGCCCCGGATTACAGCGACCGCGCATTAAGCGAAAACTCCCGTTGCAGTTACCCCTTAAATCACTTCGGCACAATCCAGCAACAGAAAGTCAATTCCGAACCCTCAAGCATAATTTTTCTGGTCTGTGATATGACAGGAATACTCCCGGCTGTCGCCTTACTCAGCAATGAAGCAGCCGCTTATCATTTTCTAAGCGGTTATAACGCCCTATTGACCAGTAGCGATATCGTGGAGAACGAAAAGCCAAAAATCACCTTTTCGCCTTGTTTTGGCGCGGCATTCCTCCCACGTCGCCCTATTGAATATGCTGAGCTGCTGATTAAGCGTCTCGAGGAGTTTGGTACGCGGGTGTACATGGTGAATACGGGGTGGACCGGAGGACCGGTCGGGACAGGCCAGCGCTATTCGCTTCAAATCACTCGCCAGATTGTCCGTGCCGTCCAAACCGGTGAACTTGAGAGTACAGCCACCGACCACTTAGCCAACCTGAATCTCGAAGTTCCCCGCACTCTCGAAGGACTTGATCCGGATTTGCTGAATCCTCGCAATAGCTGGCAAGACAAGGCTGCCTACGACCGGGAGGAAACCCGATTAGCCGGTAAATTTGTTGATAACTTCAGCAGGTTTGATGCAACGGTAGAGATTACCAACGCCGGGCCTAAGCCTGTTGATAAGCTATGAACCGCATTTTATCTGGCAGCAAAGCCCTCGACAAAAGGGCTTTGTCTTAATCCACCAAGCTGCCAGGACAATGCCTAGAACGGGATATCGTCATCGAAATCATCTACAGATTGGGGCGCTGACTGGCTAGGCTTGGAGGCCGGCGCTTGCGGCGCTCCGCCATAGCCGCCACTGCCGGCGCCACCGGTTTGCGGAGCATTTGGCGCAGATTGCTGCCAACCCGAATCCATTGCCGGGGCTTCGCCTCCCGAGCGGCTATCCAGCATCTGCATTTGGCCCTGCATATCGACGATAATTTCTGTGGTGTAACGGTCCTGACCGGATTGGTCTTGCCACTTATTCGTTTGCAGCCGTCCTTCTATATAAACCTTGGAACCTTTTCTGAGGTATTGCTGGGCGATCTCCGCCAGCTTGCCGAACATAACAACCCGATGCCACTCCGTCCTTGGCACCATCTGACCGGTTTGACGATCTTTGTAACTTTCGTCAGTCGCCAAGCGTAGGTTGGTGACCGCACTGCCCGACGGCGTATATCGCGTTTCCGGATCAGCCCCCAGATTACCGATCAAGATTACTTTGTTCACTCCACGTGCCATATTTTTCTCCGGCTTTATCCCTCGGGTCGAATCACTAGAGGGTAATTGTACAATTGATTCTCATCCAACTGGTGTCTGTCTATTTTTAAGTAAGCGAGTCTATCTTCAACCACCAGAGTCACATCCTGCACTCCGCCGATTTTACCTAAGTCGCTGCTGATTTGATCGGCCCGGGAGGGATCGATCTCACTTAACGCTACCACCATACTGGTAGTATATGGAGGCTCCGGCATTTTTACATTCACCAGACACCATACTAGTCCGATCAATGCACAAAGACCATAAACGAACAAAACACCGCCTTCGGCAAATACCAAACCGCCCAAGCTTCCACCTAGGAATGCGCCAAAAAACTGCGAGCTGGAATACAATCCCATTGCCGTTCCTCGCATCCCGGCAGGCGCTACCTTGCTAACCAAGGACGGAAGGGTTGCCTCCAAATAGTTGAACGCCACAAAAAATCCAAATAAGAGTAAAGTAAACACCAACAGTTGCTCCTGTGCCAGCACCTGCAAGCCTAGGACCAGAGTAAGCAACAGCGTACAGACTTTAAACACTCGTCCGACCTGGCGCTGTTTCTCTCCATAGATTATCAGGGGAATCATGCTGACGAAGGCCAGAAAAATCACCGCCAGGTAAAAGTATCCATGATAATCGGCGGCAATAGAGAATCCGGTGAGCAGCGACTTTGGCACCGCGACAAACAGTCCTGTCATGATCAAATGCAGCGCAAAGATACCGAAGTTCAAACGCATCAGTTGGCCGTTGTTCACTACTTGGCCTAACGCTGCAGTTACCAGCATGGTGTCCCGGTGACGTTTCCGGTTTACCGCACTTGGCAGCCGGCTAACCAGGATCAGGCTCAATGCCGCCAGCACCGCCGTGACCCAGAATATGCCGGCCAATCCAGCCCATGCCGCAAGCAAGGGTCCGAGCACCAGAGCCAGGGCGAAAGACATTCCTATGGTCATGCCGACCATGGCCATGGCTTTCGTTCGTTGTTCATCCCGCGTCAAGTCACTTAAAAATGCCATCAAGACACTGGCGATCGCACCTGCGCCTTGTAAAAAGCGTCCAAAGATGACGCCATATACGGAGTCACTGAATGCAGCTACCACACTTCCCAAAATGAAAATGAGCAATCCGGCGATCAATAGCGGTTTACGACCATAACGGTCAGACAGAACACCAAACGGGATCTGCAACAAGGCTTGACTCAATCCATAGATGCCGATTGCCAACCCCAACAGCTCCGGACTGGCATCCACCAGATCAACGCCATGGATAAAAAATACCGGTAACACCATAAATAGTCCCAGCATCCGCACCGCATAAACAGCAGCCAGCAAGCCGATGGCTCGCCGTTCTGCGGGGAGGAATCCTGGTGTCGATTTCATGCGTACTTCAATTCTTTTGCTAATGGCGCCGGAAAAAGTGCGCCATTGTACACCAAGCCGGCGCATCCGCGAAGCCAAGCGATAGATGGCAATTAAATTGCCTATATAGGATTCGTATGGCAGGCAAAAGAGAAATTACTTATGAGAAATCGCTTTGCAGACGATATAATGTCCGGCTGTTCTTTGGAGTAGGGAATTTATGGATACCATTCAGGTGCGTGGAGCCCGCACGCACAATTTGAAAAACATTGACCTCGATTTGCCGCGGGACAAGCTGATTGTTATTACGGGCCTGTCCGGTTCGGGTAAATCCTCCTTGGCTTTCGATACGCTTTATGCGGAAGGACAACGCCGCTATGTAGAAAGCTTGTCGACATATGCACGTCAATTCCTCTCCATGATGGAAAAGCCCGATGTCGATCATATCGAAGGCCTATCACCGGCCATTTCAATCGAGCAAAAGTCCACATCCCACAACCCCCGTTCGACGGTCGGGACCATAACTGAAATCTACGACTATCTCCGTCTGCTTTTTGCCCGGGTAGGTGATCCGCGCTGTCCGGACCACGACACGGTGTTGGAGGCGCAAACCGTTAGCCAGATGGTGGATCATATTATGGAACTTCCGGAGTCCAGTAAATGGATGCTCCTGGCACCGGTTATTCGCAATCGCAAAGGGGAACACCTCCATGTCATTGACGGTCTGAAAGCTCAAGGATTTATCCGCGTGCGCATCGATGGGCAGGTCTACGACCTGGAGGAAACGCCGGCTTTAGATAAAAATAGAAAGCACACCATCGAAGCCGTGGTGGACCGCCTTAAAATCAAACCGGAAATTCAAGTTCGCCTTGCCGAATCCATCGAAACCTGTATCGACATAGCCGATGGTATTGTCATCGCCGCGCCAATGGACAATGAAGGTGATGAACTCACTTTTTCCGCCAGATTCGCCTGCCCGGTTTGCGGCTATAGTGTCAGCGAATTGGAGCCACGGGTATTCTCTTTCAATAATCCCGCTGGCGCCTGCCCCTCCTGCGACGGACTGGGCGTTAAGCAGTATTTCGATCCCGACAAGGTTGTGGACCGTCCGGATGTCAGCCTTGCGGAAGGTGCAATCAAAGGCTGGGACCGGCGGAGTATTTTTTATTTCCAGATGCTTACCAGTCTCGCGGAGCACTACGAGGTCGATATCGATCAAGCTTTTATCGATCTACCCAAAGAATTTCAGAAAGTCATTTTACGCGGCTCGGGCAAAACGCAGATTAAGTTTAAATATGTCAACAGCAGGGGCGATACCGTTTTTCGAGAGCACCCGTTTGAAGGCGTCTTGCCCAATATAGAAAGGCGCTACCGCGACACTGATTCGCAAATGGTACGAGAGGAACTATCCAAGTTCCTCACCCAGCAAGCCTGCCCCGACTGCCAAGGCAGCCGTTTGAAGCGATCTTCGCGGCACGTATTCATCGGTGACCGTAACTTGCCGATAGTCAGCCAACTTTCAATCAACGATGCCAAGGAGTTTTTTGACGCCTTGGCGCTGCCCGGACGCAAGGGCGAAATTGCCGAAAAAATTGTCCGCGAAATTCAACTGAGACTGCAATTCCTGGTAAATGTCGGGCTCGAATATTTAACTCTTAACCGTTCTGCGGAAACACTCTCCGGCGGCGAAGCCCAGCGGATCCGGCTCGCCAGTCAAATCGGCGCAGGTTTGGTGGGCGTAATGTATGTTCTCGACGAACCGTCGATCGGGTTACACCAACGAGACAATGACCGCCTGCTAGCGACCTTGGAACATCTGCGTAATCTGGGAAACACCGTGATCGTCGTCGAGCATGACGAGGACGCCATCCGCACAGCCGACTATGTAGTAGATATCGGGCCGGGTGCTGGCGTCCATGGCGGACAAGTGATTGTCAAGGGCTCGCCGGCAGCCGTTGAACAGTGCCCGGAATCGATTACCGGACAGTTTCTCAGCGGAACTCGTAAAATTGCGATACCGGAGCAGCGGAATTCTCCCGAAAAGGACAAGTGGCTTCACCTGGAAGGGGCTACCGGCAATAACCTGCAAAATGTAGATCTGCGGATTCCCGTGGGCCTGTTTACCTGCATCACCGGCGTTTCAGGCTCCGGAAAGTCAACCTTGATCAACGGCACACTCTATCCGCTGGCAGCGCAAAAACTCAACTTGGCATCCACCTTAAACAGTGAACCCTACCGCAAAATCAAAGGGCTCGAGCTGTTTGACAAGGTGATTGATATAGACCAGAGCCCTATCGGCAGAACTCCGCGGTCGAATCCCGCGACTTACACCGGTATCTTCACGCCAATACGGGAACTCTTTTCTGCAACCCAGGAAGCACGCAGCAGGGGCTACAAACCCGGCAGATTCAGTTTCAACGTGAAAGGCGGCCGCTGTGAAGCCTGCCAGGGCGATGGCGTTATTAAAGTTGAAATGCACTTTTTACCGGATCTATATGTCCCGTGCGATGTCTGCAAAGGCAAACGCTATAACCGTGAAACCCTGGAAATCACCTACAAGAAAAAATCCATTCACGAAGTATTGGAAATGACAGTCGAAGATGCCAGAGAGTTTTTCGACGCGGTGCCGGTGATCGCAAAGAAACTGCAAACGCTCATCGATGTGGGGCTCTCATACATCCGGCTTGGGCAAAGCGCCGTGACCCTGTCGGGAGGCGAGGCGCAACGGGTAAAATTATCCCGGGAACTATCGAAGCGGGATACGGGTAAAACGCTCTACATATTGGATGAACCCACAACCGGACTGCACTTTCACGATATAGACCAGTTATTAAAAGTACTTCACCGCCTAAGAGATCACGGCAATACCATCGTCGTGATTGAACACAACCTGGATGTCATTAAAACAGCTGATTGGCTGGTGGATCTCGGTCCTGAGGGAGGCTCCGGCGGAGGCCAAATCATCGCCCAGGGAACTCCGGAAGACGTGCAAAAAATCGATCATTCACATACAGGACATTTCCTGCGGAAAATCCTCAACGCAAACTAATCCATACTTCCTCACATAACCAAAAAAAGCCGCAAAATGCGGCTTTTTTGTAGTCAGCGACTATTAATCTTCGTCTTCAACATCCACATCAGGGATCGGACGGTCGATCAGTTCCACAAACGCCATCGGAGCGCTGTCACCAGCCCGCAAACCACACTTCATGATACGCAGGTAACCGCCGGGGCGTTCTTGATAGCGGGGCCCCAGTTCGTTAAACAACTTGGTGACTGCATCACGATCACCAATTCTGGCGTAGGCCAAACGACGGTTCGCAACACTATCTTTCTTCGCTAAGGTGATTAAAGGTTCAGCGACCCTTCTCAATTCCTTAGCTTTCGGCAACGTGGTTTTTATCAGCTCATGCTCGACCAGCGATGCCGTCATATTCCGAAACATTGCCTTACGGTGAGAACTGTTTCGGTTAAATTTACGACCACTTTTTAAATGACGCATCTTTGAATTCCTTCAACTACTCAGTAGGCGCAATAATTTTTGCGGAGCCAACTGCGCTATATTATCATTTCCGCCCGCCTCTGCTGACAGGCACTAAAAACTACGGCTTCAGTTGTTTACTCCGCAACAACGCTTAACCGCCTAAAACTCTATCGTCACCTCGAAGGCTGGCCGGTGGCCAGTTTTCAAGGCGCATACCCAATGACAAACCGCGAGAAGCAAGTACATCCTTGATTTCCGTCAGTGACTTCTTACCAAGATTTGGTGTTTTCAATAATTCAACTTCGGTCCGTTGAATCAAATCACCGATGTAATAAATATTTTCTGCTTTCAGGCAGTTTGCGGATCTAACGGTCAATTCGAGATCATCCACAGGGCGCAGCAGGATCGGATCGATTTCCTCCTGCTCTTCAACTTTTTCCGGCTCGCTTTGGTGATCGAAATCAACAAATACGGCCAACTGCTGCTGAAGAATCGTTGCGGCTCTGCGAATGGATTCTTCCGGATCAAGAGTTCCGTTAGTTTCCAAATCAATAACCAATTTGTCCAAATCGGTACGCTGTTCTACACGCGCGCTCTCTACATTGTAGGAAACCCGTCGCACCGGACTAAAAGAGGCATCCAACTGCAAGCGACCAATTGCACGAGTTTCGTCATCTGCTGAATTACGTGCATCCGATGGCTCGTATCCACGCCCTCTGGCAATCTTGAGGGTCATTTTTACTTCACCATTGGAGTTGAGATTGCATATCACCAAATCCGGATTGGCAATCTCAACGTCGTGATCGACCTGGATATCACTCGCCAAGACCGGTCCTGAACCTTTCTTGGATAGCGACAGGCTGGCTTCGTCACGATTATGCATATTGATCGCGAGATTCTTCAGATTAAGAAGAATTTCGATTACATCCTCTTGAACACCCTCGATTGTACTGTATTCGTGCAAGACCCCTTCAATCTCGACCTCGACGACAGCACAACCGGGCATTGAAGACAGCAGAATGCGGCGTAGCGCACTACCCAAGGTATGGCCGAAACCCCTTTCCAAAGGCTCCAGTGTGACCTTAGCGTGGGTGGTGCTAATTTGATTCACCTCGATGTTACGAGGAGTAAGAAATTCTGTAACTGAACGCTGCATAGATGCCCCTATTGGCTATTAGAATTGTCCTTTACTTCGAGTAAAGCTCAACAATCAGGTTTTCGTTGATGTCAGCGGCCAGTTCAGTCCTTTCCGGGACGGCCTTATAGGTGCCGGACATCTTATTGGAGTCGACTTCCACCCATGCAACAGTGCCCCGAGAAGCCATAAGCTCCAGGGAACCTTTAATTCGCAGTTGATTTTTCGACTTTTCACGAATACTGATAATATCGCCCGGCTTGATGACATAGGAGGGTACATTCACCTGCTTGTCGTTTACTAAAATCGCCTTGTGCGATACTAGCTGACGCGCTTCAGCGCGCGTGGAGCCGAAGCCCATGCGGTAAACCACGTTGTCGAGTCTTGACTCGAGCAACTGAAGCAGGTTTTCACCGGTCGCGCCTTTCAGCCGGGCAGCTTCTTTATAGTAATTGCGGAATTGCTTTTCAAGAACGCCATACATACGACGCACTTTCTGTTTTTCACGCAGCTGCAGACCATAGTCAGACAGTCTGCCACGACGCTGGCCATGCTGTCCTGGAGCGGTTTCCATATTGCACTTGTTTTCAAGCGCTTTAACACCACTTTTCAGGAACAGATCGGTGCCTTCCCGACGAGATAATTTACACTTGGGTCCAATATAACGAGCCATGTCTTACTCCTCTCTTAAACTCGACGCTTTTTGGGAGGACGGCATCCGTTGTGGGGAATAGGCGTCACATCAACAATGTTGGTGATCTTATACCCACATGCATTCAATGCACGGATTGCGGACTCGCGACCGGGTCCAGGTCCTTTAACCATCACATCTAGGTTCTTTAGGCCGTATTCAGCAGCCGCGTTACCGGCTCTTTCAGCTGCTACCTGCGCAGCAAAAGGTGTACTCTTTCTGGAACCCCGAAACCCGGAACCACCAGCAGTGGCCCAGCTCAGAGCATTGCCCTGACGGTCAGAAATCGTAACGATAGTGTTGTTGAAGGAAGCATGAATATGGGCGATGCCATCAACAACATTCTTTTTCACCTTCTTACGGGTACGTGTACCTGGTTTTGCCATGCTCTAATCCTAATTTACTTACGAATAGGCTTGGTTGGACCTTTTCGGGTGCGCGCATTAGTCTTGGTGCGCTGACCACGAACAGGCAGGCCATGGCGGTGACGTAAACCACGATAGCAACCTAAGTCCTTAAGCCGTTTGATATTCATTTGCACTTCTCGACGCAAATCACCTTCAACGGTGATTTTCGCGATTTCGCCACGCAACGCATCCAGTTGATCTTCAGACAGGTCTTTTACCTTTGCCTGGGGATCGATACCGGTGGTCGTGCACAAAGTGCGCGATACAGTGCGCCCAATACCATATATATAGGTCAGGGACACCACTGCGTGTTTATTGTCTGGGATGTTGACACCCGCTATACGTGCCATCCAACTTACTCCGATGTTTACATTTATAGGCCCATACCAACATTGGCATAGGCCTTCAACGAATTAAAAGGCGCGCAATAATAGCGCCTTCATTCACACAATTCAAGCTCGGTTATTGATTTTAGCCTTGCTTTTGCTTGTGTCTTGGCTCGGTGCTGCAAATAACCATCACCGCACCGTTGCGACGAATGATCTTACAGTTCCGACACATCTTTTTTACAGATGCTCTGACTTTCATAATTTACTCCTGCCTAAAGGCGAATTAACGAACTAGTCCGCTCTTGCCGTAGTTCTTCAAGTTGGACTTTTTCATCAACGAATCATATTGATGAGATACCAGGTGTGACTGCACCTGCGCCATAAAGTCCATGACCACCACGACCACAATCAGTAACGACGTTCCACCGAAATAGAATGGAACATTCCAAGCAACCACAAGAAATTGCGGCAACAACGAAACTGCCGCAATATACATCGCGCCAAACATAGTGAGCCGGGTCAACACACCATCAATATATTTGGCAGTTTGCTCACCGGGACGAATGCCAGGGATGAATGCGCCGGAACGCTTTAAATTGTCGGCAACATCTTTAGGGTTATACATCAACGCGGTATAAAAGAAGCAGAAGAACACAACTGCAATTGCAAACAAAATAATATACAGCGGCTGACTCGGCCCCAAGGCCTGGGAAACCACTTGCAACCATTCCATCCCTTCACCGCGCCCGAACCACTGTCCAAGCGACGCAGGGAACAGCAGGATACTGGAAGCGAATATAGGCGGAATAACGCCGGCCATATTGACTTTTAAAGGCAGGTGGCTGCTTTGTTGAGCGAAAACCTTTCGACCTTGTTGACGGCGAGCGTAATTTATCGTTATCCGCCTTTGTCCTCGTTCCATAAACACGACAAAAGCGATGATAGCAATTGCAAAAACAGTAATGGCGATAAGTGTGAGAACACTCATTTCACCCAAACGTGTTTGCTCAAATGTCTGACCTATCGCGCCGGGCAAACCAGCGACAATTCCCGCAAATATCAGTAGTGAAATTCCGTTCCCGATACCACGCTCAGTAATTTGCTCACCAAGCCACATCAGGAAAACAGCTCCACACACAAAGGTCACTATGGCGACCAAGAAGAATCCGGGACCTGCCGTAAAGGTTACCCCTTGATTGGCTAATCCTATGGACATACCGATGGCTTGAATAGTGGCCAACACCACCGTGCCATAACGAGTGTACTGACTGATCTTACGTCGGCCAGCCTCGCCTTCCTTCTTAAGCTGCTCAAGCTTTGGACTCACTACCGTTAAGAGCTGCATGATAATCGACGCAGAGATATACGGCATAATACCGAGAGCGAATATACTCATTCGCTCCAACGCTCCACCCGAAAACATATTGAACAGACTCAATATCGTACCCTGGTTTTGCTCAAAAAGCGCAGCCAACCGATCGGGATTGATTCCCGGCACAGGAATATGCGCACCAATTCGGTATACCAGTATTGCCAATAAAACAAACCAAAGCCGAGCGCGAAGCTCGGCTAGTCCCTTACCTGCCGCAGCAGGTAGTGAGTTCAATTTTGCCATTTACTCCTCGACTTTACCGCCGGCGGCCAGAATAGCTTCTTTCGCGCCTTTGGTAATCTTGAGACCTTTAACAGTAACAGCTTTCGTAATTTCACCGGAAAGTATCACTTTCACGGTTTTAGCGCGCGCACCGACGATGTTCGCCGCCTTTAACGCAGCCAAATCAATCAGATCAGTTCCAAGACCGTCGATTTCATTCAGCCTTACTTCTTCAGAAAAGCGTCCTACGCGAGAAGTAAAACCAAACTTCGGAAGACGACGCTGCAATGGTTGCTGACCGCCTTCAAATCCTGGCTTGGCTCCACCGCCGGAACGCGATTTGATACCCTTGTGGCCACGTCCGCAGGTTTTACCAAGGCCACTGCCGATTCCTCGACCGACGCGCTTAGCCGCCTGCTTCGAACCCGCTCCGGGCTTCAGCGTATTGAGTTCCATGTTAAACTCCCTCAACCTTCAGCAGGTAGTTCACTTTGTTTATCATGCCACGAACCGCTGGAGTATCTTCCACTTCAACGGTGTGATTAATTTTGCGCAAACCGAGTCCTCGGACACAGTCTTTGTGCTTGGGCAAGGTACCGATCGTACTTTTTACCAAAGTCACTTTCAGGATTTTATCTGCCATGACTTACTCCAAAATATCTTCAACGGTCTTGCCACGCTTCGCAGCTATATCATCCGGCGATTGCATCGCCTTCAGACCTTCGAAAGTCGCTCTGACTACATTCACCGGATTGGTTGAGCCATAACACTTCGCCAAAACGTTCTGCACACCAGCCACTTCCAACACAGCGCGCATTGCACCGCCGGCAATAATACCGGTACCTTCAGAAGCAGGTTGCATGAACACGTTGGACGATCCATGACGGGCCTTAATGGGATACTGCAAGGTCGTACCGCTCAGAGGAACGGTAATCATATTCTTGCGTGCGGAGTCCATTGCCTTTTGGATAGCGACCGGAACTTCACGGGCCTTGCCGCGGCCAAATCCGACCTTACCGTTACCGTCGCCAACAACGGTCAATGCGGTAAAACCAAAAATACGTCCACCTTTTACAACCTTGGCCACGCGGTTGACTTGAACAAGCTTTTCCTGGAGATCAGATCCCTTCTGCTCGTTATTTGCCATTTTTTCCACCTCTTAAAACTCGAGTCCGTTTTCCCGCGCAGCATCCGCTAATGCTTTTACACGGCCATGATATCTGAACCCAGAGCGATCAAAAGCAACCTTGGTTACTCCAGCCGCCTTGGCGCGTTCCGCAATCAGCGCGCCGACTTTACCAGCCGCTTCAACGTTTCCGGTAGCTCCTTCGCGTAGCTCTTTATCAAGAGTTGACGCAGCAGCAAGTACCTGGCTGCCGTCAGGAGTTAATACCTGCGCATAAATATGCCTGGGAGTGCGGTTAATGCACAGACGATTTGCATTGAGTTCACGTATTTTTAAACGGGACTTTTTCGCCCGACGCAAACGAGATACTTTCTTCTCATTCATAACCGCGCCCTACTTCTTCTTAGCTTCTTTAACACGAACATGCTCGCCGACATAGCGAACCCCTTTACCCTTGTAAGGCTCGGGTGGTCTGAAGTTGCGAATTTCAGCCGCAACCTGACCGACCTTCTGCTTGTCGACACCACGGATCGTAATTTCGGTCTGTGATGGCGTTTCAGCGGTCACGCCTTCCGGTAAGTTGTAGGCTACCGGATGTGAAAATCCTAAAGTAAGATTTAGCACTTTGCCTTGTGCCTGGGCACGATAACCGACACCTTTAAGTTCGAGCTTCTTTTCAAAGCCGTTGCTAACGCCAACGACCATGTTATTGACCAATGCTCGCGTAGTGCCTGCCAAGGCAACGGATTGCTTGGACTTTTCACGTGCAGCAAACGTTAATTGTCCACCGTCCTGCTTGACTTCGACAGAACCATGCACATCCAAGGACATCGCGCCCTTGGAACCTTTTACGTTAACTTCCTGACCATTCAACTTAACTTCGACACCGGCAGGAATTTGTACTGGATTTTTAGCGACCCTAGACATTTTTCCTCCTAGAACACGGTGCAGATAACTTCACCGCCGACGCCGGCTTGGCGTGCGGCACGGTCAGTCATAACGCCCTTGGATGTTGACACAATGGCAACACCCAAGCCGCCATTCACTTTTGGCAGTTCGGTAGCGCTTTTGTACTGGCGCAGACCTGGTCGGCTGTAACGGCTGATCTTTTCGATGACCGGCCGACCTTCAAAATACTTGAGCTCGACTTCCAGCTCAGGCTTGGCTCCTTCGTTGACCGCGTAGCCGGCGATATAACCTTCGCTCTTCAGCACCTCAGCAACCGATACTTTTACCTTGGATGAAGGCATGGTAACAGTGGCTTTCTCGGACATCTGAGCATTGCGGATACGGGTGAACATATCCGCCAAAGGATCTTGCATACTCATGTAAATACTCCAAACTTTTTAGTTGTGCAGCGCACCAGCGTTGCCTAACTCTGATTTTTCTTCAACCTGGTGAGCTTACCAACGCAACAGCCGTTACCAACTGGCTTTTTTCAGCCCTGGCACATCGCCGCGCATCATCGCTTCGCGCAATTTGATGCGCGACAAACGAAACTTGCGAAGCACGGCATGTGGACGGCCAGTTACCTGGCAGCGGTTGCGCAATCGACTCGGGCTAGCGTCCCGTGGCAGCTTCTGCAGAGCCACTTGAGCTTCCCACTTTTCCTCTTCAGTTGCCGTAGCGCTTTTAATAACCGCTTTTAACGCAGCACGTTTTTCAGCATATTTGGCAACTGTTTTTTCGCGTTTCAGTTCGCGATTTTTCATTCCAATTTTAGCCATTTCGTCTCACCTTACTTTCGGAATGGGAAGTTAAACGCGCCCAAGAGCGCTTTCCCTTCTTCATCAGAGTCAGCGGACGTCGTAATGGTGATATCCATCCCGCGAACGCGATCAATCTTGTCGTAATCAATCTCTGGGAAAATGATCTGTTCCTTGACACCCATGGAGTAGTTACCGCGACCATCAAACGATCTGCCGTTCACTCCCCGAAAGTCACGAACCCGCGGTAACGCAATGTCTACCAACCGCTCAAAAAACTCCCACATTCTTTCGCCGCGCAAGGTCACTTTACAGCCGATCGGAAACCCCTGCCGAATTTTAAAACCGGCAACAGATTTACGGGCTTTGGTGACCATCGCCTTTTGCCCGGCAATCGCTTCCAAATCCGCTACTGCAGCGTCAATTTGCTTCTTATCGCCTAGCGCTTCGCCTACACCCATGTTAAGGGTGATCTTTTCGATTCGAGGAACCTGCATCACGCTTTTGTAAGAAAACTCCTTCATCAGCGATGGGACAACTTCTTTTTGATATAACTCTCTATATCTAGACATCTTTTACCACCCCTAGCGATCGACAGTTTCGTTGTTGGACTTGAAGATCCGAACTTTCTTTCCGTCTTCAAGAATTTTGAAACCGACGCGATCAGCTTTGTTAGTTGCAGGGTTGAAAATAGCAACATTGGAAGCCTGAATCGGCGCTTCCTTCTCCACGATCCCGCCAGAAGTTCCCAACATAGGATTAGGCTTGGTGTGGCGCTTGATCATGTTAATCCCGGAGACAATCAAACGTCCGTCGCTATCAACACGCAAGACTTTGCCGCGCTTCCCTTTATCTCGTCCTGCGATTACCAGGACTTCATCGTCTTTTCTGATTTTGTTCATATCGGCCTGACTCCTACAATACTTCCGGTGCCAGTGAAATAATTTTCATAAACTTTTCACTGCGCAGCTCACGGGTTACCGGACCGAAAATACGAGTACCAATCGGCTGCTCGCTATTGTTCAGCAATACCGCTGCATTGCCGTCGAACTTGATCAGGGAGCCATCCTGACGACGCACACCCTTACGGGTTCGAACGACGACGGCATTTAGCACCTGACCTTTCTTTACTTTTCCTCTGGGAATAGCTTCCTTCACTGACACCTTAATGATGTCGCCGATTCCGGCATATCTGCGATGGGAGCCACCCAGTACCTTTATACACATCACTCGACGTGCGCCGCTGTTGTCGGCCACATCAAGCACGGTTTGTGTCTGAATCATCGGTTATCTCCAATTTCCAGCGAATAATTCGTTGCTTGATTAGACCCGAACGGCACGCTCAACAACTTTCACCAGCTTCCACGACTTGTTTTTTGAATAAGGCCGGGATTCCTGGATAGTGACCAGATCCCCGATATTGCACTCATTCGTTTCATCATGCGCCTGAAGTTTGGTTGAACGCTTAACATATTTGCCATATAACGGGTGCTTAACGCGGCGCTCGATCATGACGACAATGGACTTATCCATCTTGTCGCTGACAACACGGCCGGTTTCCGTACGTACTGTTTTTTCTGACGCGCTCATCTTAATTACCTGCCTTCTCATTTAAAATGGTTTTCACCCGCGCGATGTCGCGACGAACATTTTTCAATAAATGAGTTTGATTTAACTGGCCGGTAGCTTTGCGCATCCGCAAGTTAAACTGTTCTTTCAACAAATCGACCAGCTCGGTTTGAAGCTCGTCAGTCGTTTTCGATTTTAATTCCGCAGCTTTCATTTACATCACCGTTCTGGTAACAAAAGTGGTCGAAATTGGCAATTTAGCCGCAGCCAAGGTAAATGCCTCACGCGCCAATTCTTCGCTAACCCCTTCCATCTCATATAAAACGCGGCCAGGCTGGATTTCCGCAACCCAGTATTCTACCGGCCCCTTACCTTTACCCATCCGGACTTCCAGGGGCTTGCTGGTAATAGGCTTGTCCGGAAAAATGCGAATCCAGATCTTACCGCCACGCTTGATACGGCGTGTCATCGTTCGACGAGCAGCCTCGATTTGACGGGCAGTGATTCTTCCTCTGCCAGTCGCTTTAAGACCAAACTCGCCAAAGCTCACTTTGTTACCGCGCTGTGCCAGGCCGGTATTACGCCCCTTATGCAGCTTGCGGAATTTTGTACGTTTTGGTTGCAACATCTCGGCGCTCCCTACTTAGTAGCTTTTTTCTTAGCCGCTTTCTTCTCGGCACGAACCTGTTCGATACCGCCCAGAATTTCGCCTTTGAAGATCCACACCTTGACGCCAATAACACCATAAGTGGTATTCGCCTCATGCGTTGCATAATCAATATCCGCACGCAAGGTATGCAGTGGTACGCGGCCTTCACGATACCATTCGCTACGCGCAATCTCAGCACCGCCGAGACGCCCGCTTACCTGAATTTTGATGCCCTTGGCGCCCTGCCGCATGGCGTTCTGTACCGCCCGCTTCATGGCGCGGCGAAACATTACGCGACGCTCCAGCTGACTGGCTACGCCTGCTGCAACGAGCTTGGCATCAAGGTCTGGTTTGCGAATCTCTTCGATATTGATATGCACAGGAACGCCCATCATATCGCCGATTTCTTTACGCAACTTGTCAACGTCCTCACCCTTCTTACCGATGACGATACCGGGGCGGGCCGTATGGATTGTGATTTTTGCGTTTTGTGCCGGACGCTCAATCACGATTTTACTGACAGATGCTTTTTCCAGCTTCTCCATTAAATACTCACGCACCTTGATATCGGTGAGCAAGTTGCTGGAATAGTCTTTCTTGTCTGCATACCAGACTGAATTATGATCTTTTACAATGCCCAGCCGGATACCGACTGGATTTACCTTCTGACCCATGTCTTACTCCTACTCGGCTACCTTGATGGTGATATGGCAAGTGCGTTTGAAAATACGATCCGCCCGGCCTTTCGCCCGTGGTCTGATCCGTTTCATGGTAGGACCTTCGTCCACCTGTACTGACGCAACTATCAACTCATCAACGTCCAGACCTTCATTATGTTCAGCATTGGCAATTGCAGACTCCAATACTTTTTTCATAATCTGGGCGGCCTTTTTCGGACTAAAAGTCAGAGTATCCAAAGCCTCTTCCACTGGCTTACCGCGCACTTGATCTGCAACTAAACGTGCTTTCTGAGCAGATAAGCGAGCACCAGTCAATTTTGCTGCTACTGACATCTCTATTACCTCTTAGCGTTTAGCTTTTTTGTCTGCAGCGTGACCGCGATAAGTCCTGGTGGCTGCAAATTCGCCTAACTTATGCCCCACCATGTCTTCTGTGATGTACACAGGAACATGTTGGCGGCCGTTATGTATTGCGATAGTCAAGCCAACCATTTCAGGAAAGATGGTCGAACGACGCGACCAGGTCTTAATTGGCTTCTTATCACTTTTTTCAACCGCAACTTCTACTTTCTTAAGAAGATGCAAGTCTATAAATGGTCCTTTCTTTAGAGAACGTGGCACGAGTGACCCCCTTATTTACCTTTGCGACGACGCACGATCATCTTGTCTGTACGCTTGTTCTTACGAGTTTTATAACCTTTCGTAGGAACACCCCAGGGCGTAACCGGGTGCTTACCGAAGTTACGACCTTCACCACCACCATGCGGGTGGTCAACAGGGTTCATCACGGTACCGCGAACGGTCGGGCGAACACCTCTCCAGCGACTTGCACCGGCTTTACCAAGCATTCTCAAACTGTGCTCACTATTGGAAACTTCACCCAAAGTGGCACGACACTCGGCCAATACTTTACGCATCTCTCCGGAACGTAAACGCAACGTTACATAAGCGCCTTCACGAGCAACCAGCTGTGCTGTTCCTCCGGCACTTCGCACCATTTGCGCGCCACGTCCTGGCTTCAATTCAATACAATGCACATAGGATCCGACAGGGATATTACGTAGCGGCAAACAGCTTCCCGTCTTGATCGGAGCATCAATTCCGGACAACACCGGATCTCCAGTCTTCAAGCCTTTCGGCGCAATGATATAGCGCCTCTCACCGTCGGCATACTTCAACAGCGCGATATGCGCCGACCGGTTTGGATCATATTCAAGACGCTCCACGACCGCAGGAACACCATCTTTGTTGCGCTTGAAATCAACCACTCGATATTGCTTCTTGTGTCCGCCACCCTGGTGGCGCACGGTAATGCGACCGGTATTATTTCGACCGCCACGCTTGTGCTTACTCTCCGTCAAAGAAGATAGTGGCTTGCCTTTGTGGAGTTCCGGGTTGCTTACCGCTACCACATGCCGGCGTCCGGCAGAGGTTGGTTTTACATTATTAACAGCCATATTCTTTCTCCCTACTCCACATCAACCAAATCAATCGTTTGACCCGGAGCCAGGCGAACATAGGCTTTACGCACATCTTTGCGCTTACCAAGACCACGAATGGTGCGCTTGGTTTTGCCTTTAATGTTTACCACCTGCACTGCCTCAACCTTCACGTCAAACAGAGACTCAACCGCCTTTTTGATTTCCGGTTTGCTAGCATCCGGCGCCACTTTGAATACAACCTGATTGTTAAGTTCGGTTGCCCTGGTGGCCTTCTCCGAAATGTGCGGCCCAAGCAAAACCTTAAAAAGTCTTTCCTGGCTCATCCCAACATCTCCTCTATTTTCTTAAGAGCTGGCACCGTTACCACCACCTTTTCATGAGTAATCAAACTCAAAGGATCAATCCCGGTCGCATCGCAAACCGCCACATTAGGTATATTGCGCGAAGCCAGATACAAATTTTGATCCACTTCTTCTGCTACGATCAGCGCATTACTTAAACCCAAGCCATTCAATTTAGCGTTAAACACTTTGGTTTTTGGCGCATCAACGGACATTTCTTCTACAACAACAAGACGCTCCTGCCGAACCAGCTCAGATAGAATGGCCTGCATGGCTGCACGAAACATCTTTTTATTAATTTTTTGCGAGTAGTCCCGAGGAGTCGCGGCAAAAGTAGCGCCGCCGCCACGCCAGATAGGACTGCGAATAGTACCGGCGCGCGCCCGCCCGGTACCTTTTTGACGCCATGGCTTCTTGCCGCCGCCACGTACTTGAGAGCGACTCTTTTGCGCCTTGGAACCTTGACGCGCGCCTGCCATGTAGGCGGTAACGACTTGGTGCACCAGAGCTTCATTAAACTCTCGTGCAAAGGCAACGTCAGATACCGAAACCGTACCTGCACCGTTTACTGATAATTCCATCTCCAACCCCTCTTACGCTTTTACTGCAGGCTTAACAACAACGTCTGCACCAGTCGCGCCAGGAACTGCGCCTTTGATCAGCAACAGGCCTTTTTCCTGATCCACGCGGACTAATTTCAGAGACTGGACAGTGACATTTTTGTTACCCATTTGACCTGCCATCTTCTTACCTTTGAAGACGCGGCCGGGAGACTGGTTCTGACCAATAGAACCAGGCGCTCTGTGCGACAATGAGTTACCGTGTGTAGCATCCTGCATGGAGAAATTCCAACGCTTAACCACACCCGCAAAACCCTTACCTTTAGAGCGTCCGGAGACATCGACTTTTTGACCAGCTTCAAAGATTTCCACGGTGAGTTCATCACCCGGTTTATACTGATCGGAGTCGGCATCCAAACGGAATTCACAAAGAACCGAACCAGCTTCGACACCTGCTTTAGCAAAGTGTCCCGCTGACGGCTTGTTGACGTGCGACGCTTTCACCGAGCCGGCCGCAATCTGAATGGCACTATAGCCATCCTGTTCAACGGTCTTCACTTGGGAAATAACGTTTTTGTCGACTTGAATAACGGTGACAGGAACAGAAGTTCCGTCTGCTTCAAATACACGAGTCATGCCAGCCTTACGGCCAACCAAACCTATTGCCATTTTTCACCTCTTAGTGCACGGGGCTTTCACCCTCTATGGCCACGATTACTAGTGTTACACTAACGAAGCAGCGCGTTGCGCGCCTATCTGCAGATCTAGTTAACCTAGACTAATTTGGACGTCTACACCCGCTGCAAGATCTAACTTCATTAGTGCGTCTACAGTTTTTTCTGTAGGTTCTACAATATCCAAAAGACGCTTATGCGTACGGATTTCATATTGGTCACGCGCGTCTTTATTGACATGCGGTGAAATCAGCACAGTAAAACGCTCTTTTTTGGTAGGCAGAGGGATCGGACCACGAACCTGGGCGCCTGTGCGCTTAGCCGTTTCCACGATCTCTTGCGTTGACTGATCGATAAGCCGATAGTCAAACGCTTTCAGCCTGATTCTTATCTTCTGGCTTTGCATTTATTTACTCCGAGTCAATGACCGAACTTAGCCATACCCATAAAAAAGGAGCCGCATTTTAAGTGGCTACATATCTACTGTCAAGAGCACTTTTTAGACAATTCTAAATAACAGATCCAATAAAGCGCTTTTCCAGGATTTAAAAGAACAAAAAAAGGGGGAGCACCCATGCCCCCCCTTTCATTCAACCAATCTTCGATTTATTCGAAAATTTTGGCAACGACACCTGCGCCTACAGTTCGGCCACCTTCACGGATCGCAAAGCGCAGCCCTTCTTCCATCGCGATCGGCGCGATCA
>JANQMN010000002.1 GCA_028280065.1 Hahella sp. | reverse complement strand
CAATGAGCAAGATCTAAGTCGCTTGCTGGATGCCCTGGCCACTGCGCCGGAACATTTGCGAGGCGGCAATGAATAACGCTTACGCTAAGGTTGACCCGCTGGAAAAAGAGCTGCCGGTGCTCTTGATAAATGGTTGGGCGCAACCGAAAACGGCGGTTGTGTCATTCATGGATGGTTTGCAGCGACTCGGACCCGTTGACGTACTTGAGCTTGACAGATCCGAACCGGAATTACGCGGGAAAATAGGGCGTTGGTTAAACCGGTGTCGGACTGGTGGGCATTTGTTGGGCTGGTCGCTTGGTGGACAGGTGTTGTTGCGGGCGCTGCAGGCTGATTTCATCCGTGATTATCTGCCCCGGATCGAGTCCATCAGTTTGGTGGCCTGTAATCCCCGGTTCATCGAAAATGAAGATTGGCCGGGAGTTGCGGCCACCCGGTTCCAGGAGTTTCAGGAGTTGTTGACGACTGATAAGCCGGCACTTTTGCAGAAATTTTTGAAATTACAACTTTTGGGCGGGCCGGCATTCAAGCGGAATCTACAGGATTTACGCGCGAGTTTACATGAATCCGGATCCTGGTCGACGGACCAGCTAGCTGACTCGTTGGCTTGGTTGGGAGAATGGGATGCGCGCTCTGCATTGTCCCAGTTGACTTTGCCGGTGCGCTGTTTCCTTGGCACGGAAGACCGCCTGGTGCCTCCGGGATTAGCGCCTCTATTGAGCAAGCTCGGCGAGCATGTCGGGGTCGAACTTATTCAAGGTATGTCCCATTATCCCGATCGAAGCGCCGGGCATTCAATCGCTGACAGGTTAGTTGCAGGAGTGCCTCTATAATGGCTGCCGTCGAGAAAACCTTCCCGGTCCCGGTAAACCCGGTATCGGCAGCTACGAAGGCGGAAATCGCGCGTTCATTCGGAGCTGCCGCCGGCACTTATGATGATCTCGCCGGCTTGCAGAAGGATATAGGTAAGCAGCTAATTGCCATGATCGAACCCAATGTGGAAGTCAATAACATTGTGGATGTGGGTTGTGGTACCGGCTGGCTGACTAACCTCTTGAGCACAAGGTTTAACCTTTCCGACGTCATCGGCATCGATTTGTCTGTAGGCATGCTCGACTACGCCTCTGCCAAATACCCGCAGGCGGCAATCGGCTGGTGTGTAGCGGATATGGAGCAGTTGCCTCTGGCGGCATCCAGCCAGGAGCTGGTATACAGCAATCTGGCAATGCAGTGGCTGGCGGACAGCCGTTGCTGGTTTGAGGAAGCGTTTCGGGTGCTCCAACCGGGAGGAATCCTCCAATGTTCCACGCTGTTGCCGGGGACGCTCTTTGAGTTGGAACGGGCATGGCAGTATGCCGACAAGCAGGCAGGCGGGTTCGGGAATGTGCGCCATGTTAATTCTTTCGCTACGGCGGAAAAACTCGTTCATGCCTATTCTAGTGCCGGGTTTGTCGGATCGCTGAAACAACAAACCGTTACCCGATTCTATCCTTCAGTGAAACATATTATGGCGGAACTAAAAGGGATTGGTGCCCATAATATTACCCCGCAACGGCCTGCGGCGATGACCGGCAAACAGCGTCTTCGCTGGATGCTGGAGGGTTATGATGCTTTTAGGACGACGGAAGGATTTCCCACGACCTACCAGGTAGCATTGCTAAAACTTCGAAAACCCAAGGAGAAAGCTTTTGGCTAAAGCGCTGTTTGTTACCGGAACCGATACTGAAGTCGGCAAAACCTTTGTCACCTGTGTACTGTTGGCTGCAGCACAGGCGCGGGGTTTGCGGACGATGGGATTAAAGCCCGTGGCCGCAGGGGCGCTGTCGACCAATGATGGGTTGCGCAACGAAGACGCCCTTGCCTTGCAGAAAAACGCCAACGTCCCACTCAGCTATGACCAAGTGAACCCTATTGTCTTGGAGGAAGCGATTGCTCCCCATCTTGCTGCACAGCATGCCGGTCGTCAGCTTTCCCTTGAACGTTTAGCCGGATTGATGCGCGGTGCGTTGATGCAACGTCATGACCTTGCTCTGATTGAGGGAGCGGGTGGTTGGATGGTGCCACTCAATAACCGCCAACTGCTTTCCGATCTCGCTGTGGAGCTGGCACTACCTGTGATTTTGGTTGTTGGGATGCGCTTGGGTTGTATCAATCATGCCCTTCTTACCTGTGAAGCCATCCAGCGTCGAGGCCTGAAACTGGCTGGATGGGTGGCTAACCAGCTAACCGATGCGCCAATGGCCTACCTGGCGGAGAATGTTCAAACTTTGAAAAGCGCTATCGATGCACCTTGTCTAGGTGTTGTGCCATATCAGCAGGCGGCAGTGCCCGGCAAGCTTATCTCCCACCTCAATATCGATGTGCTTTTGGGTTCCGATCAGTAGGCAACTATATGGACGGTAATCCTTGGTAACGCGCTGTTACGAATCCCTCTTGAGGTTGATTGAATTATAACCAGTGATAGGGGTAAAATGTGAACAGGTATAGTAGATATCGTAGGCGAGGTGCGTCTGGTGAATTCGGTGTTGGCAACAGGTTTGCAAGGCATTAACAAGAGTATGGACGGTGCGGTGAAGGCAGCTAACGATATTGCCCGTGCCGGTCAGATCTCGCCCACTGCCAATGCCGCCGGGATTACCGAAGTCAATGGACAGGGCTCTGGGGAAGTGAACTTGCAGATGGATCTTGCAGAATCCATGGTTGATCTGAAAGTTTACGAACAATCCTACAAAGCGTCCGCCAAAGTACTGGAAGTCGCGACGGAAACAGTCGGTACCTTACTCGATATCAAAACCTGACCAACCGGGTTCTAAGAGGGCAGCAGTTTGCAGATCGCTTTGCAGGCCATTCCAACCAACTATGCTGTCACTAGCTCTAATACAGTAGTGCGGGCAGAGCCCGTTGCGCCTTCCACAACCGATTTAAAGTCGTCTATTCAGCCCGTACAACCCACGCCGAGTACGGAGTCCTCTTCCTTTAGTAATCCTCCGGCGGTTACCTATAATCGTTTTGCTCAACTTACCCGCGATTTTTCTTCTGCGCCACGAGAAGTTCCGGCCACGCAGGAGGCAGAAAGAGCCAATGTATCCAATGGGGCGAACCAAACGTCGAATTCCGCTGAGCAAAGCGACAGTTCCGATACCCCTGAACTTCAGCAATCGTCAAATGCAGTGCCTCGAGAATCGACCTCCGGTCAAGAAGCGCCTGATTCCGTTGAAGGCCAGCGAATTAATGTTCAGTCGCAAAATCCCGCTAGCAATGAGACGGCCAATAACGGCAATCGGCAGCCATCGGAGACTCCTGGCCGTTCCAACGTTGGCGGTTTGACTCCGGAAGAGTTGGAGCTCGTTCAGGAACTGGCTGCAAGAGATAGGGAAGTACGCGCCCATGAGCAAACCCATGTTGCCGTCGGCGGGAGATATGCCAGCGCTCCGCAATATACGTTTGAGCGCGGGCCCGATGGCCTTAACTACGCCGTGGGTGGCGAGGTAAGCATTGATGTCAGCCCGATTCCCGGCGATCCTGAAGCGACTATCCGAAAAATGGAACAGGTGAAGCGCGCTGCAACAGCGCCGGCTGAACCTTCCAGCCAAGACTTGTCTGTTGCCGCCACTGCAACGCAAGCAATAGTGCAGGCGCGGGCCGAGCTTGCTGTGCAACAGCAGGATGAGCGGAACCGGGAAGCCGAAGAAGCTGAGCAGCGGCGGGAAGAACAAGCTGCGGAAGAAAACCAGGCTTCGCCAGGCGAGCGGGAAAGAGAGGCGATCAGAACCTACCTTGATCTGATCCAGGTGGGAGTTGGTATTGATCGCGCTGACGAATCCTTTATCGATTTAAGCGAAGTTGTATAGCTTGCCTACCAGGTAACGGAAAGTACCGTTAAACAGCCCATTGATGATCAATAATTGATCTGTCTTAAGTCGTTTTCGGCTATCTATCTTACACTTTTTGACATGTTTTAGTGGTTGGATTTGGTATGTCCAAGCGCCGTTGGTCAGTG
This sequence comes from Hahella sp., assembly GCA_028280065.1. Classification (GTDB taxonomy): domain Bacteria; phylum Pseudomonadota; class Gammaproteobacteria; order Pseudomonadales; family Oleiphilaceae; genus Hahella. The sequence goes on along the minus strand of JANQMN010000002.1, from coordinate 63,661 downwards.
TCTACTTATTTGAATCTTATAGACTTATCACGAAAGTGGATGGACTGTAAAAGGCTTATAACCAAACGGTTCGCAAAAATTGAAGTTTTAACTCTAATCCAACTTGACATTCGGCTTAAGCAAACGTATGTTTCAAACACTTGTTTGATATTTGTCTTAGCGCAATTTCAGGCACAAAGACATTCGTATAATCCGAAAATCGGAACTAAAGCTGCAACTGCAGTGCTGGAGAGATGAGGTAATCGTTATGCCGGAATATAAAGCTCCCTTGCGTGATTTTAAATTTGTTATGGATGAGTTGCTGAACGTACAGGCTCACTATAGCGAATTGCCTAGCGCGGAAATGACAACCCCGGATATGGTGGATGCCATTATCCAAGAGGGCGCCAAATTCTGTGAGCAAGTCCTGTCCCCGCTAAATTTATCTGGCGATCAGGAAGGCTGTAAGCTGACGGATAAAGGTGAAGTACTAACTCCCTCGGGATTTAAAGAAGCCTATCAGCAGTATGTTGAAGGCGGCTGGCCATCAATCTCTGCCCCGGAAGAACAGGGCGGTCAGGGCCTCCCAGAGTCCTTGGGCCTGGTGATGAGCGAAATGGTCGGAACTTCCAATTGGTCATGGGGCATGTATCCAGGATTGAGCCACGGTGCGGTCGCTACAATTCAATTGCATGGCAGTGACGAGCAAAAAGAACGCTATCTGCCTAAGCTGGTGAGTGGTGAATGGACCGGTACCATGTGTCTTACCGAAGCGCAATGCGGATCTGACTTGGGAATATTGCGCTGTAAGGCAGAGCCCAATGCTGACGGCAGCTACAACATTACCGGCACCAAAATCTTTATCTCTGCTGGCGACCACGACATGGCTGAAAACATCATCCATATCGTTTTGGCAAGAACGCCGGACGCACCTGCGGGAACCAAGGGCATTTCCCTGTTTATCGTTCCCAAACTGTGGGTGAATGACGACGGAACCTCTGGCGATGCTAACGGTGTTACCTGTGGTTCTATTGAGCACAAAATGGGTATTCACGGGAATTCAACCTGCGTGCTTAATTTTGATGGTGCCAAGGGATATCTGATTGGGCCTGAGAATAAGGGTCTGGCCTGCATGTTTACCTTCATGAACTTTGCTCGTCTGGGTACCGCTCTGCAAGGCTTGGGAGCCGCAGAATTGTCTTATCAGGGTTCTGTTGTCTATGCCAAAGAGCGCTTGTCAATGCGTTCGCTAAGCGGTGTGAAGAATCCCGATGGCCCGGCTGATCCGATCATTGTGCATCCTGATGTGCGTCGTATGCTGCTTACCCAAAAGGCCTTCGCCGAAGGTGCCAGAGCGATGATCTACTTTATCGCGGTACAGGGTGACTTTGTACACCATGGCGCGACCGAAGAAATTCGGAAAGAAGCCGACGAGATGATGGGCTTCCTGACTCCAATCGCCAAAGCCTTCCTGACCGAAGTCGGCTACGAAGCTTCCAATGAGGGTATGCAAGTATTAGGCGGCCATGGCTACATCACCGAATGGGGTATGGAACAGATTGTCCGGGATTGCCGCATCGCTCTCATGTATGAAGGCACCACCGGCATCCAGGCATTGGATCTGTTGGGCCGTAAAGTACTCATGACTCAGGGAGCGTCGTTGAAGCGATTCACCAAGCTGGTGCATGTGTTCTGTAAAGAACAGGCCGAAAACGAAGAGATCAAGGAATTTATCGAGCCTCTGGCGAAGTTGAACAAAGAGTGGGGCGAGATGACGATGAAGATCGGTATGGCGGCGATGAAGAACCGCGATGAGGTCGGTGCCGCTTCTTACGACTATCTCATGTATTCCGGTTATGCGACTTTGGCCTATTTCTGGGCGAAGATGGCCCTGGTCGCCAAGCAGAAACTGGCAGCGGGTACAACTGAAACCGCTTTCTATGAAGCCAAGGTTCAGACGGCACGTTTCTACTTCCAGCGGATTCTGCCACGAACCGTTTCTCATGCGCAGACAGCACTGAGCGGTGCGGGAAGTCTGATGGATATGCCGGAAGAGTACTTCACCGTATAGTCAAATTCATGACAATTGAGCCCGCCTTTGCGGGCTTTTTTAGGTCATGAGTAAAGAGACTGGTTAAAATAACAAACCTTTAATCCTGGTTGCTGCAATCCGGGATTATCGTAACGAAAGTGTTGATATGTATTCGCCGATTCCCATGGGGTGGCGCTATACTCTATGCAGCGTTAATTAAACTGTTTGCTCTGGCCGGGCTGATGAATTAACGGCTTGAAGAACCAACAAAGCATTCTTGAGAAAGGCTTGCAGCCTCTCCCAGGGTCGAGGTGCAAATTAAAATATTGGTCGCTTGAGGTTCATTGGCCCGGTTACAGCCCATTATCTTGAAACATAAGGTGAGGAAATCCTATGGCCGAATATTCTGCTCCATTGCGAGATATGCAGTTTCTACTGAAAGAAGTTTTTGATGTTGAAAAACTTTGGGAAAGCCTTCCCAAAGCGGCGGAAGCTGTTGATATCGATACTGCGGACGCAATTCTGGAAGAAGCCGGAAAAATTTCGACAAATCTACTGGATCCTATTAACCGCAGTGGTGACGAACAAGCTTGTCAATGGAACGAGGGTGTCGTAACAACGCCATCCGGATTCAAAGAAGCTTATGCAACCTTTATCGAAGGTGGCTGGTGCGGCCTTTCCGGAAATCCGGAATATGGCGGCATGGGAATGCCGAAGATGATCGGCGCTCAGGTTGAAGAAATGATCCAGTCTGCCAACATTTCCTTCGGGCTTTATCCCATGCTGACTGCGGGAGCCTGTTTGGCTATGGATAAGCATGCGTCGGATGAACTGAAGGAAAAATACCTGCCTAAGATGTATGAAGGTGTTTGGGCTGGCTCCATGGATTTGACAGAAGCCCATTCAGGAAGTGATTTGGGAATCATTCGTACCAAAGCGGTACCTCAAGATGACGGCAGTTATTCTGTCACCGGTTCCAAGATATTCATTACTGCCGGGGACCATGACCTAACGGAAAACATTATCCATTTGGTGCTGGCTAAGCTCCCGGACGCACCCGCTGGTCCTCGCGGGATTTCTCTGTTCCTGGTGCCCAAGGTTCTTGTCAATGAAGATGGCAGCCTAGGCGATGCAAATGCCGTAACTTGTGGCTCAATCGAGCACAAAATGGGAATTAAGGCTTCAGCGACATGCGTCGTCAATTTTGATGACTCCAAGGGCTGGTTAGTCGGCGAAGTCAATAAAGGCCTGGCCTGTATGTTTACTATGATGAACTATGAGCGTCTTGGCGTGGGGATTCAGGGGCTGGCGGCTGCAGAGCGTTCCTATCAAAATGCCGTTGAGTATGCCAAAGACCGTCTCCAAGGCCGGGCGCTGACCGGACCTGCCGCACCCGATAAAATCGCTGATCCGATCATCGTACATCCGGACATTCGCCGTATGCTGCTTAATATGCGGGCAATGACCGAAGGTAGCCGGGCATTTTCCAACTATGTCGCAAAATATCTGGATATCTCGAAGTATACCGAAGACGCCAGCCAGCGTGAGTATGCGGAAGCTATGGTGGCGTTGCTCACTCCGGTAGCGAAAGCATTCCTTACAGACCGTGGCCTGGAAAGCACTGTTATGGGTCAACAGGTTTATGGTGGCCATGGCTATGTTCGTGAATGGGGCCAGGAACAGCTGGTACGTGATGTTCGAATTGCCCAAATCTATGAAGGTACCAACGGCATCCAGGCGATGGATTTGATGGGCCGTAAGATCGCTGCCAATCGTGGCAAGCTCTACGAGTTGTTTGCTAACGAAGTTGCTGATTTCGTTGAGTCTAACCGGGATAACCCGGAACTACAACAGTTCCTGGAACCGTTGTCCGCTTCATTGTCTCGCCTCTCAGATGCGACTGAGCAGGTTATCAAGGACGCGGCAAACAATCCAAATGCGATCGGTGCTGCCTGTGTTGATTATTTGGATCTGTTTGGATACGTCGCATTCGCTTATATGTGGGCAATGCAGGCGCAGGTTGCCTTACAAAAGGTTGATGGAGACAGTAGCGGTTTCTATGATGCCAAGCTGAAAACCGCCAAATACTACTTCAGCCGAATTCTGCCTCGCACAACCTCATTGCTTGAAGCAATTAAGAGCGGCCCTGATGAGATGATGGCGCTCGCGGAAGAGCAATTCTAACAAGACCATTTATCTTTCATCTTTTAAAAAACCGGCTTTGGCCGGTTTTTTTTGGTTTTTAGATCCCACAGCGTTTCCTTGACCTGTCTATAACTTCAGGGTTTACACTGCGGGCGTTGTCCAGCCATTTAATGAGACGTTATGTATACCGTTGGAAAGCTTGCCAGAAAATATCGTTTGTCCCGCAGCACTTTATTATATTACGACAGAAAAGGACTCTTATGTCCGACAGGTCGAAGCGATGCGAACTACCGGCTTTACAGCAAGCAGGATGAAAAACAGCTCCAGCTTATTCTGTCGCTTCGCCAAGGAGGGGTGGAACTGGCGCAGATAAAGAGTCTTCTTGAAGGCGAATCAACTCGAACCAGAGAAATCTTGCGAAAACGCCTAGGTCAAATCGATTGCGAAATTTCAGCGCTAAAAACTCAGCAACAGGTAGTAATTAAACTGCTAGGTGAACATGAGTTAAGAGAGCCCAGTCCCAAACTGGATAAGGCATCATGGGTCGAGATTTTACGGCGTGCCGGATTAGATGAAACCGCAATGCGGCAATGGCATATCGCTTTTGAAGCGTCAATGCCGCAGGCCCATGAAGAATTTCTGAGAAGTCTGCAAATACCGGAACCGGAGATTGAACAGATTAGAGCGCAATCAAGAGGGAATTGAGGTCTCGGAAATTGTTACGGTTTATCGATGCGAAAAGCTCTGTCAAAACCCCATAGTCTGCCTAATTACCTGCTTTTTCACAGGCAATAGCTTGTCGGTGAGATTAAGACCTTGGTTGCGTATCCAGGTTAGTAATTTGGCATCGCTGCCAAATCCCTGTTTGAAGCCCTCCATTGCAGCCATCATGGCCAAGTTGGCTGGCAGGCGTCTTCGTTGGTAACGGTTTAGAACCTCCCGGTTTCCGGGATTCAATCCGCGTTGTTTTGCCCGATGTAGTTCATCCTGCATAACTTTAACGTCGGCAAATCCCAAATTGACTCCCTGACCCGCTAATGGATGTATAGTGTGCGCCGCATCCCCCAGTAAAGCGCTGCGCTCGGCAACATACTGTTTGGCATGGCGTTGCCGCAATGGAAAGCTATATCTTTGACTGCAATCAAGGATTTCGCCCAGCTTGAACTCGGACGTGCTACCAAGGATTTTTAAGAAATCGATTTTTTGCAGTGCTGAAATTTCCTGATGTTTCGCGACATCCAAAGACCAGACAATCGAGCTGAAGTGCCCGGTGTTATTACTATCTTTCAGTGGTAAAAAAGCTAGTGGACCGGAAGCGAGAAAGCGTTGATAGGCAACCCCTTTGTGAGGTCGGCTGGTATTAACTGTTGCCACAATGGCCTGTTGCCCATAATCCCACTCCCGGGTCGGCAGGTTTAGGCATTTGCGAGTTATTGAGTTGGCGCCATCGGTACCAAACAGACAGTCTGCCTTTATTGAGCCGCCTTCTGTGGTGGTAACTTCGATGCAATTGGGAAGTGACCTGATCTGTTTAACCTTAGTCTGCAGAAAGTCGATTTGAGAATGGGACAATATGCTTTTGTGTAACTGTTGCAGCAATTGTCGATTTTCTGTGATGAGCCCTAGCTGTTCTGCGTAAATTTCATCGGCATCAAACAAAATCCGACCGGACCCGCGACTATCCCAAACATCCATTTTTCGGTAGGGCTGTGCTGCCTGTAAAACATCCATCGATCCACTAAGGGAGCGAAGTAATTGCTGGGAGCTGGCAGTAAGAGCGCTTACACGAGTATCAAACTGCTCGACATTAGTGGCACTTGGAAAAGCTTTGTCCATTAATGTTTGCGGATCCAAAAGAATCACTTTGTAATCCAGTTTGGCGGCGGCTAAAGCCATTGCGCTGCCAACCATTCCTGCGCCGACGACAATGATTTCGTTGGTCAAGAAAGCTCCCTCCATTTTGCTGCGGGCTGTCCAATACCCATGGCGAACTCTGCAAATTGCTGTTTAGCGAAAGGCAGCAAATTAAGTGTGATCAAACCTGCCATGCGCCCTTGGCGAAGCGCGGGATGTTTATTGCTAAATAGCTTTATTAGTCCATCGCTGGCTTTAACCACTCGCTGTTGGTCAGTATTCTGACGCTGAAGGTAGTCCTTTATCAGACCTTCCTCACCCAGTTCAGCCGTTGTAATCATATGGCTGACGATGTCTGCCAATGCCGCTGCATCACGGAGTGCCAAGTTAAATCCCTGTCCCGCCACCGGATGAAGTGTGTGCGCGGCATTTCCCAGCAAGATCAATCCGGGCTGGGCTTGAGGTTGTGCTATTTGCAAAGTCAGGGGGAAGGAGGTTCTCGATTCCGTGGACACAATACGACCTGATCGAAGTCCAATGGATTCCTGTACCCTGTCACAGAATTCCGCATCGCTGAGCGCAAGTAGGCTTTCCAACTTTATGTCCGGAACAGTCCAGACTAATGCATAGCGATATAAACCCCGCCCATTCGGCAAAGGCAATAACGCCATCGCGCCTGATCCGGTAAAGCGTTCGTAAGCAACGCCTTGGTGATCCTGGTCGACGATGAGATTCGTGACAATCGCGGCTTGCCGGTAGGGCTTGGATTGCATGGTTATACCAAGGCGTTCAGGTAATCCGGATCTCCCACCGTCCGCCAACACGGTCAATCTGGCCGGCAGCTGAAGTTTGTTAGGTTCGGTCTTTTCAGTTGCCACTCTGGTGACGAATTTGGGAGGTTCGGAAGATATATCTTCAATCTTGGCAGGAATCAGCAAGTCGATGTTTTGGCGCTTTTCCAGATGTTGAAATAACACTTTTTGAACATTGAGGTTATGCACAACATAACCAAAAGCTTCAACTTGGCTGTTGGTCGCTTTGAGCCGTGTTGCACCCCAGCGACCTTTTTCAGAAACATGGATTTGGCGGATTGGCGCCGCTTCTTTTTCGATGTCCTGCCAAATTCCGAGCCGTTCGAAAATGACCCTTGAACTATGGGAAAGCGCGGTAGTTCGAAGCTCGGAGTTTAACCTATTAGCTGCGGCGGTTGGATGAAATGCGTCAACCAACCGGGTTTTCAGTTGAAAGCCCGGAATCTGACTTATCGCCAGAGCAAAACTCGCCCCGACCATACCACCGCCGGCAATCAGGATATCTGTTTCCAATTGGAGTACCCAAGATGGCCGTTAGTTGCGCATCAAGGCTTCGATTTCGTCGGCTGCTTTCGGTACACCGGCAGTCATCACTTCCGGGCCTTTTTTAGTTACGACAACATCGTCTTCTATGCGAATGCCGATGCCCTTCCAACGGGGATCGACGTCTTCCAGTTCCGGCGCAACATAGATTCCGGGTTCAACCGTCATCACCATGCCATGTTCCAAAACCCGCCATTCACCGCCGATTTTGTAGTCGCCTACATCATGAACATCAAGACCGATCCAGTGGCCGGTTCTGTGCATATAGAACTTCTTGTAAGCTTCGTTTTCGATCAGTTCTTTCACCTCGCCATCCAGCAAGCCAATCTCCCGAAGCCCTTCGGTAATGGTTCTGACTGCCGCTTCGTGCGGATGATTCCAATGGCCTCCGACTTTGGCTTCTGCGATAGCCGACTCTTGCGCCGCCAGCACAATCTCATACAAGGTTCGCTGTTCCGCTGTAAACTTGCCGCTAACCGGAAAAGTGCGGGTAATGTCCGACGCATAGCAGTCCAACTCACATCCTGCGTCGATCAGCACCAAATCGCCGTCACGCAGCTTGGCGTTGTTGTCTATATAGTGAAGGATGCAGGCATTGGCTCCGCCGCCGACGATGGTGGTATAGGCGGGCGCCCGAGAACCTTCTTGCATAAAATGGTGCAGTAGCGTGGCTTCCAGTTGATACTCATACATGCCGGGTTGGCATGCCTGCATGGCCTTGCAGTGCGCATCGGCACTTATCTTGGCTGCTTGCCGCATGACTTTTAACTCGGCGGCGGACTTATACAACCGCATGTCGTGCAGGGTATGTTCCAAGGCGACAAACTCACCGGGAGGGTAGGCTCCAGTGCGAATTTTGCTGCGAATAATATTGATCCACTCCATGACGTGCCGGTCGAATTTCTCGTCCAAGCCCATGGAGTAATAGACTCTTTGCTTCCCTTCGAGTAAGCCCGGCAAAATTTCATCGATATCGGCAACCGGAAAGGCATCGTCAAACAGATAATGTCCGGTTGCTCCTTCCTGACCGGCGAGGATACCGTTCCAACGTTCGAACTCCGGATCTTTTTCCTTGCAGAACAGAATGGATTCACCGTGTTCACGGCCTGGGATCAAAACGATAACAGCGTCAGCCTCCGCAAACCCACTCAGGTAGTAAAAATCACTGCTTTGGCGGTAGGCATATTCCGAATCTCGATTCCGCTGTCTGGTTGGTGCCGCAGGAATGATGGCGATACTGTTAGGTATCATTGAATCAAGCAACTGCCTGCGGCGTTTCTGGAATTCTTTTTGGGCGATTTGCACATTCACCTCTGGATTTACCATTTCAAATTAATGCAACTAAGTGCGTTAGCGTCGTTATGGGAAAACTAGTGTAGGGTAGGCTTGGTTTTTTCCTCTGCCGCAACAGAATGTTGATTTGCGAACTCATGCCAAATATTCAAAGCCGCTATCTTAACAAACTCGGTTAGTTCCAGAAGCTGTTTTTCATCCTCTTCGTCGCCGGCGACATCGGGATCAACCTCGCCTATATCCAACAAATCGCGAAGTAATTCCTTGATGTCATCGGGCGCGGCCATCAAGCGCTTTCCCAACACTGCACTGAGCCCTTCGATAAAGCCCTGGCACCATTCGGACAGGGCAGATACCCGTAAGCTGCAGGCGACATTTTCAGCCGGTAGCCAGGGTTCGAATTCGAAACTATCCTGCTGTAAATGCTGGTCGGTGAAATTGGCCACCGCCTTGAGTGCGGATAATAAGTTTTCCTGCACATCCCCCTCCTGGCCGACAACCCGGAGGGTGTAACGCCACCAGTCGTTAGAGCCATAATCGTCACCGGCAGCGAGACGTCCGCACCAGAGACCATGCACGGAGGCGGCGGAAACCTCGGTCTCTAATTTGTCGAGAAGTTGCTGAAGGGTACTGTGGGGCTGAATAGACATGAAACGACCTGAATTAACCAACACTGCTGCCAAACTCAGGGGCAATGCTATCATGGCCCAGGCTTCGGAGCTATCCTTGCGATAACCAGCCACCCTTGCCAGCAAAAAATTGACCGTTTGAAAAGCCCGTCTTATATTTAAGTAGCTTAGCTTCAGCACGCAGGTAAAATGAATGGAAGTATCCCAGCTGCAACAACTCAGTGATAAAATTGACCGTCTCATCAATAGATGCAAGCATCTGGAAGCCGACAACTCCGCATTGCGTGAAATGCAGGAAGATTGGCAGCAGGAACGCATGAAATTATTACAAAAAAACGATCTGGCCCGATCAAAAATTGAAGCAATGATTAGCCGCCTCAAGTCCTTGGAGCAAAGTTAATGAGTAACTCGCCGAATACGGTCAATGTCAATATTCTCGATAAGGATTACCTGGTTGCTTGTCCGCCGGATGCCCGTGAACAACTGGAAAAAGCGGCGCGGACACTTGACCGGAAAATGAAGGAGATACGCGCAAGCGGGAAAGTATACGGTTTGGAGCGCATAGCAGTAATGGCCGCCCTGAACCTCACATACGATCTGCAGCAGGAAGGTGAAAAGTCCCACCATTTTGATTCCACCTTGGAAGCGATGCATGCAAAGATCGATGCAGCTCTTCGCGGAAGTTAAACCCATTTAGTCTCGACAGAAACAATCCTCACATTGAAAAATTTTGTGGATTTTGATTTTTGAGCATTAAAAACTGCCTCGGGATATGTTTATAATAATTCCAAGCTCCCTGGAACGTTAGCCAGTAGGTTACGTCCTCGAGCCGATGAATTGATATCCTGGTGGCTAACTCCAGGTGATGTGTGCAAGTCCCACAAGTATGGGAAAGCCTAATTTGCTTGAGTGGCCTCCTCCTTGAACCAAAGGGTTCAAGGCCATATCCTACAGCGGCAGTTTTGGGGAGCTTTACCCGCTTCGCGCTATGAAAACACCACAAGTGTTTTCTTCGGTCGGTTCATCAGATTCCGTTCCAATATTGAATCATGATCTAAAAATTGAATCTTAATCCTGCTCATTGAACAAACCCGCATTACGCCGTCAGATGCGTCGTCGCAGGCGCGCACTTTCCACTCTGCAACAGAAAACAGCCTCTGTGCAGGTTTCTCAGCTTTTGCTGCGGAATTTGTCCTGGAAACTATCCCGGCGTTGGGCGCTTTATTTAAGTAATGACGGCGAAATTGATCTTAGGGAACTACAACGCAAGTTAGTTGGAATGAAGCGCGAGATGTTTTTACCGGTCTTGCATCCCGTCTATCATAACCGGCTTTGGTTCGTATACTTCGATGAAAATACGCATTTGATAAAAAATAAATATGGTATTCGGGAACCCTGCATGCGCCGGGCACGCCGGGTCCCCACTTGGACATTGGATCTGGTTTGCCTCCCCTTGGTGGCGTTTGACTGTCTGGGTAACCGGCTGGGAATGGGCGGAGGTTACTATGACCGGTCTTTTTCCAAGCTGAGAGTAGCGATTCGCAGACCATTGCTGATCGGCACTGCCCACGAGTTTCAAAAAGTAGATCAACTACCCTCCGAACCCTGGGATGTGAAACTGGATGCAGTTGTCACGGAACGACGCGCCTGGCTATTTGCGCCAACCGGCGCAAACTGCGCATAACCCAAATTCCCACTAACGTTTCTTGACTTTATCCGGGCGTTGGCGAATAAGCCCTTCTTGAGCTGTGGAAGCGACTAAGCGGCCACGCCGGTCATATATCAAACCACGGTTTATCCCCCTCGAGTGGCTGGCGCTAGGACTGTCCATGGCGTATAGCAACCAGTCGCTCAGGTCGAAATCACGGTGAAACCAGATGGCGTGGTCGAGGCTGGCCGCCTGGATCCCACGTTGGTAGAAAGACACGCCATGGGGATACAGACTGGTGCCCAATAATCCGAAATCGGAGCTGTATGCAAGAACGGATTGCTGGATGCGAACATCCGCAGGTAAGGTGTGGATAGCGCGAAACCAATTGTATTTCGCTGGCGGCTTTATGTCAGGAGCCAGTGGATTGATCGGATTAACCGGTCGAATTTCGATAGGCCGGTCGCGCGTCAACTGGTCCCTTACCCGTTCCGGAATCAGGTGAGAGAACTTGCGCCGGGTTTCCAGCTCTGAATACAACCCGTCAGGACCTTTCACATCCGGACCATCGATTTGATGATCAAAACCTTCTTCCTCACCCTGAAAGGATGCGGTCATGGTCAATATCTCTTTACCGTGTTGCCTGGCGTTGACCCGGCGCTGGCAGAAGGTTCTTCCGTCATTGACACAGGTCACCTCGTAAATGATGTCATGGTCCGGGTCGCCGGGTTTGAGAAAGTACGCATGCAGGCTGTTTGCTTTTTTATCCGGGCTGACCGTCAGAAAAGCGGCCATTAACGCCTGGCCGATGACCTGGCCGCCAAACACGTTGCGAAAGCCCAGATCTTCACTTGATCCTTGGTATAGTCCGTCGTCGAGAGGGACGAGTGTCAGGAGGTCTAATAATTTTGCGACGGGATCTGTCATAAATTTAATCACCAATTAATACTTGGAAAACAACGAAGGTTTGGAGATACGCTGTTAAATAGTAATGTCTAAAATTAGCGTTCATTATGCTTTGAATTCAATATATTGTGCTCTATATTATTTATTTGACCTATATGTTGTATTTGGGGGAGGCTGGTAGAATGGATATAAATGCTCGCATAAATCGCGCCGGAAAGAATCATACACATTCTTGCCCTGCATGTGGCAAGGCGACGCGTTGTGACCTGGAGTTGGGTAAGTCTACGTGCTGGTGTTTTTCCGAACCTGCGACAGTTATACCGCCAACTGAGGTAGCATCTTCCGAAACGCCGCCACTTCAATGCTTATGCCGAAACTGTTTAGCTAAAAAGCATGCTAAGCTTAAAGATACTTAACGAAATTTGCGAGAAACTAGGCGCGCTACACACGAAAACTCGCAGTTTTTAGATTCGAGTCCGGAATAGTTTCGGATCGTCGCGCTAGGGATGCCTTATCAGGCAGGAAATTTGGCTTGGCTGATATCCATCAATTCGGTGGATATCCGACTTGCCAGATTAACAACAAACCCTTACTTTAGCCTGCTCCGTTTTGTCATTGGTCGATATAACAGGTAAAGAATGCACCTTTCTAAGATTGCCGGGTTTATCCTGCTGCTGATTCTACTTGTCGCTTGTGGTACAGCTCCACAAAAAGATTCCGTGCCGCCTGTGTCCCAGGAGGAATTTAGTGCCTTGCAGACAGTGCTTGAAGATGCGCGCGCACAGCAATTGTTCCTTTATGCGCCCACTGCATTTAGAAAGCTGGAGGACTTGTATAACTCTGCGCTCAAGAATGCAACTGAACGGCCAGCTAAAGCTCGGGAACAATTGACACTCGGGAAGACACTGGCCGCCGAGTTTGAAGCCAAGGCACAGGCCAACAAACAGCTACTGGCCGAGGTCGATATTGCAAGAACCAGTGCTGCAATGGCGGGTGCAACCGGTGTCCACGCACGGGACATGCAAGAGACCGACGAGGAACTGGCCGATATTGCCGCCCGTTTGGAAAAAGATCCGCAAGCTAGTGTTCAGGAAGATGCCCAGGAACTTGTCACAATTTATCGCAAACTGGAGCTGAGTTCATTGAAGCTCAATATCCTGGGAGATGCCGATAGGGCGTTAACCGCAGCAGCGCAGGAGGAATTGGCGGACTTTGCTCCACAGACCATGCGTTTAGCCGAAGAAGAGTATCTTCTCGGCACATCGGTATTAAATGCGGATCGCAGCCAAACCGAAAAAGCGGCGCGGCATGCTGCCAACGTCATGCGCCACATCAATCACGCTAGAAGCCTCTCTGAACATATCAAGTCCTTACAGGCAAACAAGTCGTCCCTGGAAGATGTATTGTTGTGGCATGAAGCGCAAATGGCCGAAGCAACCGCCTCACTAGGACTTGACCTTGACTTTTCCCAGGGCACTGAACCTGTGGTAGCGGCTGTGTTGGCAAAAATCGCAACGCTTTACTCCCGGATAGATAGCCTGGAAGCTGATGTCGCCGCCGGATTGGAACGCGAAACCGCGTTGAAAAAAGATAGTGCTGCGCGTTTGAGTAATCTGAAACAGGATATGGAACAACAGATGATCGCCGTGCAACTGGCTACGGATGCGGAGAAACGGCGGGTCGCTGAAGTCAAGAAACGCTTTGAATTTGTCCAAAACCTGTTTTCCATTACCGAAGCGGAAGTATATCAGCAGGGCCAGAATGTGCTGATTCGAGCTTATGGATTCACCTTTAAGCCGGGTTCCAGTGAGGTTACGGAAGAGAATCTGACATTATTGAATAAGCTAATCGATGCTGTAGAAGTATTCCAGGATTCTCAGGTGGAGGTTTCCGGTCACACCGATACCAGCGGCAATAGAAGAACCAACCAACGCCTGTCGGATGAACGTGCCAAGAATGTTGCTGAGTTCCTGGTTATCGCCGGGCAGGTCGCCAAGGAGCGGGTGAATTCTCGCGGTTATGGCTCATCTCGCCCTGTCGCGACCAATGATACAACAGAAGGCCGGGCGGCCAACCGCCGAGTGGAAATATTGATAATTAATCCGGAGAGCGACCTTTAACAAGAACGCATTCGGATTAATAAATCCTAGTCAGGATGAATGGGAGGCATCTGTTTGGCTAACGCCTGCTTCTCCAACACCGCTTTGCCGGTCAGGGCAAATCCTAGTAATTCGCCACTGTCGGCGATGAATTTCGCCCTAACGTCCAGCGCGCTTTCCTCGTGAATCTGCCAGTCGCCTGCGGCTTTCGTTGGCGGAGGGCAGACCGCAACCGGGCAAGCCGGCGTTTTGACAATTACCGGCATTACGCCATAGCTGACGTCAGTCGGGTCACCGCTGAGCGTTTTTGCCAAAGCTCTTGCGCAGGCCATCAACGGCAAAACGTACAGCAGCGAGTGGCCGTCGACCTCTGCGCAATCGCCTAACGCATAAACGTTTTCAATACTGGTGACCAGGCTGCGATCAACGCTTATGCCTTTTCCGCAGGTAATACCGGCGTTTTTGGCGAGTTCGGTACGGGGCTGTAGTCCTACCGCCGAAAGCACTAAATCGGCATCTAATTGTTCACCGTTATCCAGTTCAATCTTCATCGCACCTTCGGTCTTATCAACCTTGGTCGCAAAGCGGCCAAGGTGGAACCGGACACCTTCCTTTTCGAGTCCCCGCCGCAACGCATCGGCAGCGGACGTGGGAAGCAGTCCGGGTAAAACGGTATCTGAAGGAGCGATTATATCGATGTCGAGTCCTTCCAGGCGGAAATCGTTGGCGAACTCGCAGCCTATTAAGCCCGCACCAAGAATCGCCAGGCGCTGTTTACCTTTAATTGCATTGCGAAAATTGCGGTAGTCGATTAGATCATTGACGGAATAGACCTGGTCGAGGCCGTTGCCTTGTAGTTTGAGGCGGATTACGTCAGCCCCTAAAGCCAATACCAACTGACTGTATTCGATTGGTTCCTGGCCGGCAAATACCAGATTCTTGTCGATATCTATTTCAGTTACAGGAGTGAAAGTACGGATATCGATCTGTAGCTGATCGGCCATTTTTCCCGGATCGGCCATTGCCAAGCCATCTGCATCCTTGCCTTTGGCAATGCCATTGGAAAGCATTGGTTTAGAGTAGGAAATGCCGTCATCGGCAGTGATTATCAGCACCGGCGACTCTTTATCCAGCTTGCGGTACTCTTTCGCCAGGGAATAACCGGAAAGGCCGGTTCCGACAATTACGATTGGTTTTTTAGTCATGGCGCGGCCACTAAATCTCAATCATTTCAAAGTCCTCTTTCCCTACGCCACAATCCGGACATACCCAATCGTCGGGAATATCCTCCCAAGCGGTTCCCGGGTCGATACCGTCTTCCGGCCAGCCTTGTTCTTCGTCATAGATAAATCCGCATACTACACATTGCCAGGTTCGCATTTAAATGCCTTTGAAATCGCTTTAAATAAATAGGAGTCATCGATTGATACGCAATAACCGATAACTCCGGTTTGAAATCGTAGAAGCTTTATAAGCTGGGAGGAATCAGAGTTCAAGTCCATTCTGATTGATGGTACATTGCGCGGAGATTTCCAGGAGTTCCTTTTTTATGTCAGAAGATATGCAGCAGATTTTCGCCGATGCAGACTGCTTGCACCCCGCCGATGCAGTTGAGCGGGAGATATCCAGAATGGCCGCAGAAATCAACGCAGCTTTCGGACAGCTCAATCCGTTGGTTTACTGCGTTATGAAAGGAGGTTTGATTTTTGCCGGTAAGATACTGCCTTTGCTGAACTTTCCTATGCAGTTGGGCTACATTCATGCCACCCGTTACCGTGACGCCACAACAGGAAAAGAACTCGATTGGAAAGTGCCGCCATCAGAGGATATGACAGATCGGCATGTGGTTTTGTTGGATGACATTTTGGATGAGGGCGCAACATTGAAGGTGATTGTCGAATACTGTAAAGCTGAAGGTGCGGCCAGGGTTTATTCCGCGGTTTTGGTTGACAAAAAGCATGACCGCAAGTGCGATCCGAATATGCAATGCGATTTTGTGGGCCTTCAGGTTGTCGATCGTTATTTATTTGGTTATGGCATGGATTACAAGGGCTATTGGCGAAATGCCCCCGGAATTTATGCGGTAAAGGGTCTTTAATTCTGTTGAGAAAACTCGATTCCTGAAAAACTTCGGCTTTCATTTAGCGGCGATATCGGACTATTTCTTTGTTTCCAATTCAACATCTAGATGCCTTGCACTGGCATAGTTACCTTCGAGTGCCAGCCTTCTTATTAGCGTCTGAGTGGCGTACCTGGCTACTGGATCGTGGTTCACTGACCCAGCGATTGATTCAAGTCAGCCGGGATAGTTTTCGGGTTCAGGTTCTGCTGCATAAGAAGGCCTTGCCGCTACATCACGAACGGCTTCCGCTCGGTTTAAAGTCGCGGCAGTTCTGTTTAATCAGGGAAGTCGCTTTGCTGTGCGACGGGCAGCCAATGGTCTTTGCTCGCAGTGTGATCCCGCTGACCAGTCTCGTGGGCCCGGAAAGGCAGTTGGCCAGGCTGAATGAAAAGCCACTGGGCGCATTGCTCTTTCAGCATCCGAATATGCAAAGGGGAGAACTGCAAATCGCGCCATTTTTCGGACTTGCCGGAGATCGAAGAATCGACGGGTGGGGCCGCCGCTCGGTCTTTTATTTGAACCAACGGCCCCTACTGGTGTGTGAGTTTTTTCTGCCGGATCTGCTGTCAAAGACTGCCTGAGTCCACGAGCCCGTGCTCTCAACGTTTGCGAACAGAACAGCTTCACACTTTGTCGCGATTGGCGTAAAATTCAGCCGCAAATTCAGGCATTCCTATTTCGCTAATCCACATTCTCGATCGCGGATTTTTACCAAATACATCATTGGATAATCGCTAGCACCATGTCGGCCGCATCCCAATCCACCGCCAGTATGTTCTTGCGGACACAGTTTCCCAAATACCTGAAGCTAATTCGTTTTGACCGTCCAATAGGGACGTTGCTGCTGCTTTGGCCGACATTATGGGCTCTATGGTTGGCAGCGGAGGGTACACCTTCCGTCAAGAATCTTTTTATTTTTTCCGTCGGGGTATTTCTAATGCGGTCGGCAGGGTGCGTAATCAACGACTATGCCGACCGTAATATCGACAGCCATGTGGAGCGCACCCGTCAGCGGCCACTGGCCACCGGCGACGTTGCCGCCAGCGAAGCCTTGATTCTGTTTGCCGGTCTTGTGCTGTTGGCTTTTTGCCTGGTTCTGTTTACCAATCCGTTCACCATCGGCTTGGCATTTGGCGGTGTCCTGCTCGCCAGCGTTTATCCTTTTATGAAACGCTACACTTATCTGCCGCAAGTCGTGCTCGGCGCCGCTTTTGCCTGGGCCATTCCCATGGCCTACGCCGCCGAAAAGGCGACATTGTCAACAGAAATATGGCTACTCTATCTTGCCACGCTGGTCTGGACGGTGGCTTACGATACGATTTATGCCATGGTGGACCGGGATGACGATTTGAAAATAGGCGTGAAGTCCACGGCGATTCTATTTGGGGAAGCCGATAAGATGATCATTGCCTTGCTACAGTCCCTGGTCGTATTGCTGCTGATTTTAGTGGGGCTGCATAAAGAGTTGAGTATGTTTTACAGTCTGAGCGTGATCGCGGCAGCTGTTCTGTTTGTATATCAACAGCATTTGATTCGTTATCGAGACCGGGATAGTTGCTTTAAAGCATTTCTCAATAATCAGTGGGTGGGGCTGAGTGTTTTTGCCGGATTGGTTTTGGACTACAGTTTTACTTAAGTGGGTAAGCAGTTTCGCAAACGAAAAATTCACCGACGCCGAACGCATGAAGCCTAACCCTCTGGTTCGATAGCAACTTGGTTTCCCTGCATTTTTCCTTTTCTCGAATATTTCAAAGCATCTTTAGAGCTGTAATATACTTGTAACAAAGTCAGGCTGTAATATTCCCGTCATTTGGCAGGCTAGCAGCAAAAGGTGGAATGCAATGTCGAACAAACAAGTTCTGATCGTGGATGACGAGCCCGCAATTAGGGAAATGATTGCAGTCGCATTGGAAATGGCGGACTACGACTATCTGGAGGCAGGAGATGCGAGAGAAGCGCATTCCATGATTGTCGATAAAAAGCCCGATTTGATATTGCTGGATTGGATGCTCCCTGGAGTCAGTGGGATCGAGTTCGCCCGCCGTCTGAAGCGTGACCAAAACACCTCTGAAATTCCCTTGATCATGCTCACCGCAAAAACCGAGGAAGACAATAAAGTACAGGGTCTGGAAGTCGGCGCAGACGATTACATTACCAAGCCGTTTTCACCACGCGAACTGGTCGCACGTTTGAAAGCCGTGTTACGCCGAACGGCTGTCCAGGGTATGGAAACGCCGATTGAAGTGGAAGGCCTGCGCCTTGATCCGATCTGTCACCGGGTGACCGCCGACGGCGAGCCGCTGAATATGGGGCCGACAGAGTACAAACTGCTGCAATTTTTTATGACTCATCAAGAGCGGGTCTATACTCGTGGCCAGCTGCTTGATCAGGTTTGGGGCGGCAACGTGTACGTGGAAGAGCGCACCGTGGATGTCCATATCAGGCGTCTCCGCAAAGCCTTGGAGCCTAAGTTCGACGTGCTGGTGCAGACGGTTAGAGGCACCGGCTATCGTTTTTCAACCAAGGCAGCCTGATTCCTGCGCGCATTCTACAACACAAAACAGCCGCGTATTGATGTACTATGCGGTTCTAATTTCAGGGTGGAGCCGGCTATTGGTTAAGTACTGTCCGAAAGTCAACCGCCCACTTCATTAGCCAAACTTATCGGCAGCAGTTCACTGACCTTTGCTCGCTGCGATTGCCGCCGGAGCTTAAGGATATGCGTAAAAAACCTGGCTATCACATCAGACACCTCTTTATTGCCCTGTCGGTAACGTTGTTTATCGGATTTGCGATAGAACAAGTCGCCTGGACGCTAGTGGTTTTCCTTTCTGGATACCTGGTCTGGACAATCAGCCAGTTATGGCGGCTTTATAGTTGGCTTTATTATGACAATGTCGGTACGCCTCCGGAGAGTAAAGGATTGTGGGGCGATGTCTTAGACGCTATACACCGCCTGCAACGGGACCATCAAAAGGCTCGTGATCGTCAGCAAGCCATGCTGAATCGGATTCAGGAATCCACTAACGCCTTGAAGGATGCCGTTGTTATGACCAACAGCCGCGGAGCGATGGAATGGTGGAATAATTCGGCGGAAGAGAAGCTGGGATTCAAATTTCCCATTGATCGCGGCCAGTTGATTTACAGCCTGGTGCGAACACCTTCCTTTAAACCCTATTTTTTATCCAAAGACTATAAAGAACCTCTGATCATCGCCTCTCCCGTGCATCTGGACATGAAGCTGCAGTTGCATATTACCCTGTTTGGTGAAGATGACCGGTTGATTATCGCGCAGAATATCACCCGCCTCGTGCGTTTAGAAGAAATGCGGCGGGATTTTGTCTCCAATGTCTCCCATGAGTTACGTACCCCCTTAACTGTTATCACCGGCTATTTGGAAACCCTGATCGATCACTCAGACGGACTGCCATCCCGCTGGTTGCGGCCGTTACAGCAGATGCAAGTGCAATCAAGGCGGATGGAAGCACTAATCACTGATTTATTACTTTTGTCGAAAATAGAAAATGAAGGGCAGGGCGTGGAGCAGGAAACCATCGACGTGTCGCGGCTTCTCAAAACCATCTGTGATGACGCCAAATCGTTGAATACGGAAAAGCAACATGCAATCGTTCTGGACATCGCTAGCGAAAGCGCCTTGCAGGGAAGCAAGACGCAACTGCAGAGCGCGTTTTCCAACATTCTGTTAAATGCCGTGAAATATACCCCGGCGAAAGGGGAAATCCATGTGCGTTGGTATGTTGACGAGTTCGGCGGCCATTTTTCCGTGAGAGATTCGGGAGTTGGGATCGATCCGATTCATATTCCCCGGCTCACGGAAAGATTTTATCGGGCTGACCCATCCCGTGCTGCGGAAACCGGGGGGACCGGTCTTGGCCTGGCCATAGTCAAACACGTGCTGATCAATCACGATGCGACTTTGGAGATAAGCAGTATGCCGGGTGAAGGAAGTACCTTCACTTGCCATTTCGTCAAGAAAAGAGTTTTATCCCATAGCGAATGGCTTAAGACAGGGGGCCTTTAGACGGCCCTATATACTGGCGATAAATTTGGACAGAGTAGCCATTTTTTCCGGGTCCTCATCCACGAATCTCACGACGACACTGACAAAATCTGTATCCATGCGCTTATCTACGGCTTGCAGCATATGCACATAGCCATTGATACGCTCAATTTTGCCTCCTTCGTCTACCTCGATATCAACCACTGCCGGATCAAGAATCATAGGGAAGCGCTGATCGCGTTTGGCTACAACCTTTACCTCATTCAGCGTTATCGCCTTAATGATGCATGGCAGGTTAAACTCGGCAAAACGTATCTGGGCCAGCGCTTTACCTTTTGGTTGGACCGGTGTTTGAGGCTTATCGGAAGTAGCCGATTTGACACCGCCGGTTAGTAACGAAGCGCTTTCAGCAAAGGGGCCGGGCACTTCAGAGACCTTTGCCGGCCCGGCTTGTTTTGCCTTCACGCTTGCGCCCGTCAGAACGCTTACAGAGTCTGTGCCGACACCGGGAGCTTTCGAGGGCGCTGCCCTCTTAACCTTTTTGCCGATATGTTTCACCACCTTGTGAACCAGCATTTCCGGGCTGAAGGGTTTGGTGAGATAGTCGGAAGCGCCACGCTGAATAGCTTCGACCACATGGCCTCTATCACCCCGGCTGGTGACCATGACAAAGGGAACTTTAGCGTAGTGTTCTTGCTTGCGCGCCCATTCCAGCAGTTCGATACCCGACATTTCCGGCATTTCCCAGTCGCAAAGCAGCAAATCAAAATGGGTTTTTGACATCTGAATTTGCGCCTTGCGTCCGTTGACCGCTTCCTCCAGTTTGACCTCCGGAAAATGATTGCGCATGGTGCGCTTTACCAGATCCCTGACAAAGCTTGCGTCATCAACTACTAAAACCTTCAGAGCCATCGGATCGGATCACCAATTGTTGTTGTAATCGTAAACCTAAGCCTAGACCCTATCGGAACATTCAACAACAAGCTGACAACTAGCCACGGACTCCTGTTTTTCGGATACATCCGGCATCAGGCTTTATGTTTGCGGCAGTTGCGACTGCTGGGAAGTCAGCCGACCTTCGGCTTCCAGCCAAAACTTCACGCCACCTGCAACCGCGGCCGGTATTGCAAACAAGTTAAGGATGGGCACCAGGGTGCAGCCCCAGGAAACCAGGCCAAATCCCAGCGTGCGGTGCCGATTGCGGCGCATGAAGACTTTTAGCTGGGCGATGGACTGTTTGTTGTTGTCCGCCGGATAATCGAGGAACTCCAGTGCCATCGTCCAACTGGAAAACAGGCCCCAAAGAATGGGTGCAAATGCACTGATTAACGGAATCAGACAGAGTAAAAAAAGGCCTAGCGCCCGCGGGAGGTAATACCAGAGTTTCGCAAGTTCACGGCCAAGCGCATGAGGGACAGAAGCAAACACCTTACCCCAACTGGTGGGCTCATCGTCGCTGCGTCCACTGAGTTGTTTGTCTACCTGTTCGGCCAGTAATCCGTAAAATGGAGAGCCGATCAAGGTCGCGAAAAAAACAAAGGTATAGGCGACTAGCAACAATGCCAGAAAGCCGAAGATTATCCACATCAACCCTCTTAAGAATGCCAGCCATTCCCATTCAGGAAGCCAACTCATGAGATAGTCGATCAAATCGGCAAAATAGCTGCCGAGGCCGGTTATAACGGCGACAAATACCAAAATATTGATCAACAGCGGGATCAATACATACAGCCTTAACTGAGGCGATTGGATTAGCTTAAATCCATCCAGAACATCCTGCGCTCCGCGGCTAAAGTTTTGCATCAACGGTTCCTTATCTTCCTTTTGGTTTATTTGAGGTTTTGGATTTCACAAAGGTGCAGTCGAAAAGCCAAAGGGTCTTTTTTCAATTCGTACAGTTTGACATGGTGGAAGTGCATATCCAAGGCGATCAAATCGTGAATCGCTTGAATTGTGGGAGGTTTTGTCTGATAGCCAAAAACGACACCGACAACGGCTGCTCTTGGAATATTGCCACAGACCAGGTTTTCGGTTTCCCATACTCTGGGCTCCATGGTCGTCTCCGGGCGCACCAAGCGCCATTCTTCTTCACTGGCAAAACTCTTTCCCTGATGAAACAGCGGACGAAACGGTTCGGTACCCTGTTGGCTGGGCGCTGTCGGACGTTCCTGACTATATCGAAGTTTGTCGAATTTTTGCGGCGCACCCCCATGCTGCCGCTCTTTAAAGTCGGTTTTGGCAATATCGATTTGTAGAGCGGCTCCGTGGCCCTGGTTGCCTTGTGAGTTCCATAGGGACACATCCGTGACGTCTTCGAAAAATCTCGCAATCCTGATACTCTTGAGCAAGGGCGGAGAAATGGTTTGGGCTATTGGGTGAGTTCGCTGAATCACTCTCTTTTCAATTTCTACGCGTTTTCCTTTTGCTTCTTCGATAAAAAATTCCTCGCTTACCAGGTTCTTCAGATGGGCAGGTAAAGCCCGGTATTGCCGTTGGCATTCGGCTTTAAATGCAGATTCGCTTAATTTACCCGGTTTGCTGCGAAGCGAGGGGATTTCTGCGATCAGGAAGGGGTCGGCCAAGTCGGAAGCTGTACAAAAGGGGATGCGCCCTTCCCGAAGAATGTTCATGGTCATCCGGTTGCTGAACAAGTAGAGCTTCATAGGCTATTTGTTGTGATATTTGGACACGGCATTCAATTGATCCGGGACATCAATGGAATGCCACTATTTTCTATGAATTAAAAGCATATTGGAGGCATGTGCGAAATCGCCCATGCTGTTTGTGAGATATCTCTTACAAAGTTGTGAGATATTCTAGTAAATTGCTGTGGCATTTTCTTCCTAAAAGTTTGCAGAAAAATTCTAACTCTTTGTTAATAATGGTTTTATGTGTTTTTTTGAAGTGGGGAAAAATGATCGTTGAGCTTTTGTGTCACAAAAACTTCATCGATTCAGATGTATATTATTCCCATATCAGGACGAGTTGGACGGATCTCCCAAGGTGGTTTCTTTGCAGGAGGCAAAGGGAAGCAAGGAGAAAGGAATTAAGCTTAAGGGAAACATAGTTTATCTGCTGCAGGATGCTTAAGACTTACCGCAGACCGGTTCTTTACAGGATATTAGCGACAGGGAAAGAGACGGATCGACACCAGGAAGGTTGCTTAAGGATGAGTAAGGACCCCAGGGATGCAGATCAATCAGGGATTTGATGACGAGGATGAATGTAGCGTAGAGGAAAGCGCTGTCCAACGGATTGGCGACAGGATGTCAACGACCTATTCTAAAAAGGCAGCGTAAGCTGCCTTTTTTTATTGGCTAAATCCACTTTTGAACATCCCCGCAAAAGAGTGCTTTCCTGCCCGGTATAGTTTTACTTGATTAAACTCTTCATATTCCTGCAAATCGGGCCAGGTTCTGGATTCCTGTTGATGACACATTGAAAATCCGGGTGCTTTCAAGTCTTTTATTCTGGAATCAGCCAATAAAACTTCTTCTGACATGCCGGTAAAAATAGGTAACAGAGACAGATTGTCCCGGTCATAGAAGATATCCGCCGCCGTTACGACATCGCTTCTCAACCCCTCTAGAGAATGCTCTATGCCGATAGTGACATGGTTGAGTTTGGCATTGGTGGCAATTGCCATACGTGCAATCGGATCGGTATCGATTGCCGTTACTTGAGAAGCTCCCGCCAGGGCAGCAGCAATCGCGACTATACCCGATCCCGAGCCGACATCTATGACCGTCTTATTGCGCACAAAGACAGGATTCCTCAGGAGATATTCCGCCAGGACCCGACCGCTGGCCCAGCAAAAACACCAGTAGGCCGGTTCTGCTACGACTGCCTGCGCTTCTTCGTGGGAAAGCGGACCTTCCAATGTAGCCGGGTCTAACAAGTGAAGCCGCAGGCGGTCCAGGTTAGGCAATAAGGTGTCTTTTAAATCGACGCGGGGCAGGGTCTGCTGCAATTGCGCAACTAAATCAGCTAGTGACATTGGATTCCGGTTTAAATAGTATGCTGGCTTCTATTAGGATTCGGGCAGTAGATTACCTTTTTCCTATTTTCCTGCAACAGTTTCAGCTTCGCTATGAGCCGCTCCGATACCAGCGAATACTCCGCCTTGTTTCTACGGGATATCCCGTTGATGGATACGCGCGCGCCAGTTGAATATGGCAAGGGCGCTTTCCCCATGGCAAGTAACCTGCCTCTGATGACGGATGCCGAACGCGCCAAAGTCGGCACCTGTTATAAAC
The DNA here is from genome assembly GCA_028280065.1 of Hahella sp. Lineage (GTDB taxonomy): Bacteria > Pseudomonadota > Gammaproteobacteria > Pseudomonadales > Oleiphilaceae > Hahella. The sequence goes on along the minus strand of JANQMN010000002.1, from coordinate 39,322 downwards.
AGCAGGGACAGCAGGCGGCGATTGATCTGGGTTATCGGCTGGTCGCGGGCGAGACGCTGGAAAGCCGGATGCAAGGATGGCTGGACTTTGCCGACAAGCATCCCGATGGCTATCTGTATTGTTTTCGCGGCGGTTTACGCTCGCAGCTCGTGCAACAGGCCATGGCCGGCGAAGGCTTCCCGTACCCTAGAGTGAACGGCGGCTATAAAGCACTTCGCGGTTTCTTGATAAGGCAACTTGAAGGGCTTGCGAAGAGTCTGCCTTGGTTGGTAATTGCCGGACGTACCGGCGCCGGTAAAACCAGATTACTGCGCGCATTTGCCAATAGTATCGATCTTGAGGACTTGGCCAATCACAAAGGCTCCACTTTCGGCAAAGCCCTTTCTCCGCAACCTTCTCAAATCGATTTCGAAAACGCATTGGCAATCCGGATGCTAAAACAGTCCGAACACGGCTTTTCAAACGTACTGATCGAGGACGAAAGCCATTTGATCGGCCGTTGTGCCGTCCCCCTGGTATTGCGAGAAAGTTTGCAAAGAGCACCGATTCTCCTGCTCGATAAACCCATGGAGTTGCGGGTCAGAGAACTGGCTGAAGAGTACGTTCTGGCGAGGATCACAAGCTTGCGCACAACCTTGGATTTGGATCTGGCGATCGATAAATTTCGCCGTGATGTGATTGACAATCTGCAACGTATTCAGCGCAGACTTGGTGGCGCACGGTACCAAAAGATGGTGGCTGACTTCCAGGCTGCTTGCGGCGACTTTCTCAGATTAGAGCAAGTGGAGTTGTTTTATCCCTGGATTGAGCAGCTACTAGTGGAATACTATGATCCCATGTATGACTATCAGCTACGGCGGCAGGAGCGAACTGTCGCCTACCAAGGTTCTTTCAATGAGTTACAGAGCTGGCTGGCCGGCACCGGGTTTTCTACATAGTCGAATCCATGCAAACTGATCAACAGTTGTAAATTTATTTATCAAACAGTTGAACACAACCCTCGTTTTTTAACAGAATTCTGCTCGAATATCTCACGGTACTAAAAATCTACAACCTTTACAGCTACGAAGGAAACGAATCATGAATGAAATTTCCGGTTACTACGATAAGGCAATGGAGCTTTTAATAGCCTATGCACCGCAGTTGATTCTGGCGATTGTAACGCTAGTCGTCGGACTTTGGTTAATAAACAAACTGCTCAAGATAACCGATAAGTCACTGCAGAAAAAGTTTGATCCGACGCTTACCAAGTTTATACATAGTTTGGCGTCTGTCGGGCTTAAAGCCATTCTTCTGATCAGTGTGGCGTCGATGATCGGCATCGAGACCACTTCATTTATCGCCGTGTTGGGTGCCGCAGGGTTGGCTATAGGCTTGGCCTTGCAGGGTAACCTGGCTAATTTTGCCAGCGGGGTTTTGATTTTAATCTTTAAACCGTTCAAGGTTGGAGACGCCATAGAAGGCGCAGGTTTTGTCGGCATCGTAAAGGAAATTCAGATTTTTACGACTATACTCATGACCTTTGACAACCGCCGGGTGATTATCCCTAATGCGCAACTTGGCAATAATCCCATTATTAACATAGGTGTCGAGGAGACGCGCCGCGTCGATATGTTATTCGGCATCGGATACGACGACGATATCGATAAGGCTAAAGCGGCGATTAGGTCACTTATCGACGCTGACAAGAGAATTCTAAATGACCCGGCACCGGTGGTCGTGGTATCCGAGTTAGCCGACAGCTCGGTAAATTTCACGGTAAGAGCCTGGTCGAAGACGGAAGACTACTGGGGGGTATTCTTTGATATGCAGGAAAATGTCAAGAAACGCTTCGATCAGGATGGAATTACCATTCCTTATCCGCAGCAGGATGTGCACATGTATCAAGAACAGTCCAGCTAACCGGCGTAAACGTATTCGACTTTAGAAAGCCGGGGTGTTCGGCATTCTTTTGGCTAAGCAAAGCAATTTTGGCAGTAATAACAAATGCACTAATGAAAAATTGAGGTGGCTATGAAATTTCCACAGTTACGGGCACTACTGATTCTGCTTTTGTGTGCTGTTGCTATTCAGGGCAACGCAAGAGAACGGGAGTCAGGCTACAACTTTACGGCGTTGTTCGGTTACACCTTCTTCGATCAAGAACGCAACTTAGAAGACGATCCGGCTTTCACCGGTGGTTTCGGCTACGATTTCAGCAAGACCTGGGCAGCGGAAATCCTCATCGGAACCGCTGACCTGGAGTCCGATGACGATGTTGAAATCGATAACATCTTCACCCGCCTGGATATCTTACATCACTTTACGCCGGAAGATACCTGGCGGCCATTCCTGGTAGCCGGTGTCGGCCATAACGAACTTGAGGATCCGGCCGGCAATACCCACGATGAAACCATGTTTAACCTGGGCGCCGGTCTAAAACACGAAATCAGCGACGAGTGGGATCTGCGATTCGATGTTCGGGGCTTATACAGTCACGATATTGAAAGTAAGGATACGATGCTGAATCTCGGTCTTACTTATCTATTTGGCGGCGTTTCCGCACCACCGGCGGATACCGATGGCGATGGCGTGATTGACGAAGACGATCAGTGTCCGGGCACCGCTTATGGGGTTAAGGTGGATTCGGTAGGTTGTGAGATTATCGGTGATTCAGACAATGACGGTGTTCTGGATAATGTGGATAAGTGTCCGAATACCGCACCGAATACCGAAGTTGATGAATCAGGTTGTCCATACGGCGACGCCGACAAAGATGGCGTTAAGGATAATAAAGATGCCTGCCCGAATACGCCGGCAGGAGCCAGAGTCGATGAGAAAGGCTGCCGCATCATGTTGGAGGAATCCGTCTCCATTAAACTGCAGGTGAACTTTGCGACCAATTCTGACAAGGTCACTGATGCTTATTTGCCGGAAATTGAGCGAGTGGTTAAGTTTATGCGTCAATACCCAGACAGCAATATTGTCGTAGAAGGTCATACCGACGATCGCGGTGCTGCCGAGTACAATCAAAAGCTATCCGAGCGACGGGCCAATGCGGTACGCGATGTCGTGGTAAATCGTTTTGGAGTTAACCCCGAGCGTATCAGTGCTGTCGGCTACGGTGAAGCCAAACCGTTAGAAGATAACGCCACGGACTCTGGCCGCCGGCAAAACCGCCGGGTCGTTGCCGTGATCGAAGCCACCACCATGGTAGGGCAGTAGTCCCGCCGGATTTATTGCCGGAGTAACTGTCGCCAGGACAACGAATATGATCACAGAAAGCCCAAGCGTTGCTGCTTGGGCTTTTTTGTGCCTGATTGGTGCGGTAGAGTTTCACTATTCATTGTTGCACTAACTTGATACAAATATTTACGCGGTATTGGTTTTGATCTGGTTAGATTTTGGTCTATCTTTGAAATAACACACAGTTTTAAGGTTAGAAATAAAGTTCGGAGTGAAACTTGGGCCGGTGACGAAAGGTCCGCCTATTCTAATCTGCCGGTAGTTCGGGAAATATTGAGACAGGATTAAAAATTTGACGTTGAACAAGGGTTTAGGCTCTTTTCTTCGTTAGTTTAAGGGTAGCAGACGTAAAGTCTGAATGCTTAAAAAGTGGCTCTATTCCAGGCTGGAGGTGTGTATGCCTGTGCAATCGTTAAAAAACTTTCTAGACGCGAAGGAAGTGAAGTACATAGTGAGTCAGCATTCGCCGGCGTTTACCGCGCAGGAGATCGCTCAATCGGCTCACATATGTGGCAAGATGCTGGCGAAAACCGTGATCATTTTAATGGATGGCAAAATGGCCATGACCATAATGCCGTCAAACTCACGAATCCGCTGGGATCGACTCATGCGTTCCATGGGCACTGACTTTATTGAGTTGGCCGATGAGGACGAGTTTAGTGATGCTTTCCCGGACTGCGAGTTAGGTGCAATGCCACCCTTTGGCAATCTTTTCGGCATGTCCGTTTATCTTGACGAAGAGCTTACCGAGAATCCTGAAATTGCATTTTGCGCCGGTAGTCATTCCGAAGTGATTCGCATGGCAACCCAGGATTTTTTGGATCTGGTGAAGCCGATTGTCATTAGCGAAGGCTTTGTGAAATCCAATACGCCACCGCTGCAGCGTAACCGACTGGGACGAATGAGTATTCATCGTCACGCCTAGTTCAGCCTGCTCTAAGCGTTATGCGAGGCTCCAGGGTTAAATCCGGATTTTAGCCCTGGTTCAGGCCGCTCATTCTTTTTATACTCCTCTCATTCTATTCAGAGTCGACGAGGTCATCCTTGCCATTAAATAAAAACCCCAATGCCACGACTTCGCGGATGTGGGATGTGATTATTGTCGGCGGCGGAATGGTGGGAGGCGCGCTGGCCTGTTGCCTTGGCCGGTTGGGTATGTCCGTGGCGGTTGTAGAACGTAAATTGGCAGGCGGATTCAATTCGGAAAATCCGCCAGATATCCGGGTTTCCTCACTAAATATAGCCAGTGAAAACTACCTGAATGACATGGGCGCCTGGCAGTCCATTCTTGCCATGCGTGCTCAATCCTATCGTCGCGTGGCAGTTTGGGAAAAACTCGATGGTTTGCTAGCCGGAATAGTTCCCAGAGACGCCAATCGAACCGAGTTTACCGCGAATTCCATCCAACAATCGCACTTGGGCCATATTGTTGAAAACCAGGTCGTGCAGCTCGCGCTCCAGGAACTTTGGACCAGTTTGCCTAATGTAAGCTGCATTGAAGGGATTGACCTGAAAGGTCTGGATCTGTTTGCCGATCATGCGAAGTTAACCTTTGCCAGTGGCGAAAGCCATTGCGCCAAGTTAGTCGTCGGCGCGGACGGTGCGGAATCACAGGTGCGTACCCTTGCGAATTTGGGGCTAAACAGCGATGCGTATCTGCAGCATGCTATGGTGGTTACCGTGGCCACCGACGGTGAGCCCGCAGACATTACCTGGCAGGCTTTCACAACGCATGGTCCGCTAGCCTATCTGCCCTTGCCCAAGGTCAAGAATCGGACCTATGCGTCGCTGGTCTGGTATGACCGACCGGAAAAACATCAACAGCTTAAGAAACTTTCAGACACCGGACTTCTGGAGGAGATCAGGCGTGAATTTCCTGACCGTCTGCCAAAGCTTCGGCAACTGGTGGCCAAGGCGTCTTTTCCCTTGGTAAAACGTCATGCTCAGCAATATGCCGGTGAGCGGGTGGTATTGGTGGGAGATGCTGCGCATACGATTAATCCCCTGGCTGGCCAAGGCGTTAACTTGGGATTTCAGGATGCGAAAGTATTGGCTGAAATCCTGGGAGATTGTTTGCAGCAGGGAGAGGATATCGGCGCAGTGCATCCGCTAAAAAAATACGAGCAACGACGGCGGCCGGCCAATCAGATGATGATGACAGCCATGGATGGGTTCTACTATGCTTTCAGCAATAATATCGCTCCGGTAAAACTGTTTCGAAACGTTGGCTTGGGGCTGGCGAATCGGCTGCTACCTGCCAAAAAGCAGGTTTTGGCCTATGCTTTAGGCCTTAAATAGGCAAATGTCAACAGAGCCAAAGGATTCAGCCACATTCGCAAGTTATTAAACGGCAAACAGCAAGGACAATTCCATGTCAGAGACTATTTTTACCAAGATTATTAATCGAGAGATTCCTGCCGACATTATCTACGAAGATGATTTGTGTCTGGCGTTCAGTGACATCAATCCCCAGGCACCAATCCACTTCCTGGTGATTCCCAAGCGGCCGATCGCCACGCTAAACGATATTTCAGAAGTGGACCGTGAATTGGTGGGACATCTTTTTTTAGCAGCGAAGAAAATTGCGGAGGAAAAAGGATTCGCCGACGAAGGTTATCGGACAGTGATGAATTGCAATGAAAGTGCAGGGCAGACCGTATTCCACATCCATTTGCACGTGTTGGCAGGAAAGCCGCTGGGATGGCCGCCTTATACCGATAAGTTGAAGGTTTAGCGATAGAACTTTAAGGTTTAGAGAGGGTTAGCGCCGAGATTTCAATTAGCTTCCAACGACTTGACCGGAGTCAATTGAGGGGCGACACCCCTAAGGTACAGTTACTCTCGTTAGGATTTACCACTAGGTTATTCATTTAGTGTTATAACTCCAAAACGCAATGGTGTATCGTGCCCATTCTCAGGCCAACTCCCCTCCTCCGGGCCTTTGAATGGGCATTTTTTTGTCCCGACGTCAGAAACTTTCGATTTATTTCAGTGCCTGGCAAGTCTCAAAGTACCGCCAAGGCCGCCTCGTAATCCGGCTCATTGGCAATTTCGCTGACTAACTCGGTATGGGCCACATTCCCCGACTCATCAATGACGACTATCGCTCTGGCCAAAACGCCGGCCAGAGGACCGGTGGTTATCTGGACCCCGTAATCGGTTCCGAAGTTTGCCGAACGGAACACGGAGGCGGTGACTACGTTTTCGATTCCTTCAGCGCCGCAGAACCGTCCAAAAGCAAAAGGCAAATCCGCGGAGACACAAAGCACTTGAGTATTGTCCATGGCCGCTGCCTTTTCGTTAAACTTTTTAACCGATGTCGCGCAGACGGGCGTATCAATACTTGGGAAAATATTTAACACAACTTTCGATCCGGAATAGTCGGAAAGGCTGGTTTCTGAAAGATCATTTTTTGTTAAAGTGAAAGCCGGCGCTGATGATCCGGTGCTTGGAAGATCTCCGGAAGTTTCTACCGGATTGCCTTGCAGTGTAATGGTTGCCATCTTACTTTCTCCTGTGCCTTATTGGTTTGAGTGATTCAATGTAGCACAGGATGTACGCTTGGGTGGCGGTAATCGGCTCATTGCGATTTCGAAAGGTCGATCCACTTTCTCATTAATGTGCTAATTTAATAAGGACAGATAGGGAAAAGCGCACCATTTTGGTCGCCACTTGAAAAACGTCGGGAAGTTTACATGCGAGAATCAGACAAAGACCAGACGATAGTATTTGACCATATCGATACTGTCCTGGAGAAAACCGAGATGGAAGCCCGCGAGGTCCATGCCTGTCTACTGGCGATCGGCGGCGAACTTAACGGTTCACTCTTTGACCTTGGTCCGGGTGTTACTACGATTGGACGTAGTCCCAACAATACCTATGCCATGGACTTCGAGGGTGTTTCCAGGCATCACTCGCAAATTCGCATGGTAGATGAGACAGGTGAAGCTTTCCTGAAGGATCTCGGTTCCACCAACGGAACCTTTCTCAATAATCAGGAGGTTAAAAACGAACTTCCGTTGAAGAAAGGCGACGTCATAAAAATCGGTGTGTTAGCGTTGCAGTATCTACCCAAGGGCGACCCCGAACGCCTTACTTATGAAAAACTGCATCGCGAAGCTAATTGTGACGGTCTCACGCAATGTTATAACAAAGCCTATTTTAATCGCGAGGCTGATCGGGCCGTCAGCCGTCATAAGCTAACCAAGGAGCCACTTTCCATTATTGTGTTCGATATCGATCATTTTAAGAGAGTGAATGACACGTATGGCCATGATGGTGGGGATTATATTATTAAGGAGATGGCGGCAGTTATTCAGGAGCATGGCGTAAGAGATGGCGATATTCTCGCCCGGTATGGTGGTGAAGAGTTTGTCGTAATGTTGCCCAGAACGGACCTTGAATATGCCTTCCGCATCGCCGAGCGAATTCGCGCATTGGTGGAGAAACATACTTTTACCTATGAAGAAAAGGATATAGCGGTAACCGTATCAGTTGGCGTTGCAGATTTGCGCAGGGGCGTGAAAACAGGTACGGATTTGTTCAAACTTGCTGATCAGGGAGTGTACTTCTCTAAAGAAGCCGGCAGAAATCGAGTAAGTAAGCTCTAGTCTTCCAGGGGCGCTAAGATTATGCGGGTTTCTGCGGCAGCCTGATATGAAAGCGGCAGCCTCCCCGGCTAAGGTTTTCAAAGCCAATTTCTCCACCATGTTTTTCCACAATGGTTTTGCAAATATACAAGCCCAAACCGGAGCCCTCCTGTTTCCTATTGTCCCCTGATTCCGCCTGTTCGAAGCGTTGAAACAATTTTGCCGCAAAATCCTCAGGAATGCCTGGACCTTGATCGGTCACGGAAAGATAAATCCGGTATTGAGACTCCCGGCGTAGATCCAGCTCAATGGTTGAAGCGCTTGGGGCGAATTTGATAGCGTTCGACAAAAGGTTCTGCAGAACCTGCAGGATTCGGTCTTCATCTATGTAACACCGCAGGGTTTTAGGCGCTTGAAGCCTGATTGTTATTGACTTTTTTTCTGCACTGGTGGCCTGGGTCGCGATCGCCTGCTCGACGATCTTTCTAAGATCTTCTTTGTCAACCGAGAGAATGAACTTACCGGTCTCCATTTTTTCTATATCGAGTACGTCATTGACCAATCTAACCAGACGTTCGGTATTCGAGTAAGCGACATTAATGATTTTGGAAGCCTGATCGGGTTGATCGTCAAAGAGCCCATGGTTCAACATGGAAATCGCACCGCGCATTGCGGTAAGAGGGGTGCGAAGCTCATGGCTGACAATGGAAATCCATTCCCGGCGGGTTCTTTCCAGGCGTGCGAATTCGGCGTTTGCCCGGCGCCGGGATTCTTCGTAAAAATGGCTGACGGCGGTGGCGAACATGGAAGAAATAGTCGTTGCCACCAATCTATGCAACAGCACCTCGTCTGCAATCGGTGCAGATATCCAATCGGATAAATGTAAGTAATAAACAAAACACAAGATGCAAATGAAAGCGAATAGGGTAATAAGACCGCTAATTCGAGATTGGAAGAAATTGGCCATGACCGGCATTAGTGGAATCCAGACCAACACCCTGGAATGCAGTCCCCGGTCTGTCAGTAACACAATGGTAATGACCAAGATGCCGGCGAGAATTATGAGTTCGCCGGCTTGCTCCACATCACGGCGATACTTTAAAAAGTAAATTCCAACTAAGAAAAGCTGTATTGTTAAGAAAGTGGCAATTGAGGCCGGCTGTATGCCGTCCTGCAGAAGGCGAAAGCATCCCATGAAGGAACCGGCCAAATAAGCGTAGCATAGAAACCCTGCCGTCACCCTTGCCCTGAATAAGGATTCTTCAGAATCTAAGGCTTTCATCGGCAACAATTTGTCTAGTGCGATGTTCTGCTTGTCGATTAAAAATCGAACAGCTTCATGAAGAGATCGAACCAATTTTATGCGCAACCATGAAAATAGTTTTGGAATTAGTATAGCAGTGGCTTATTGTTCCCTTGGATTTAGCGAGGCTCTGTTGAAAAATGTTATGCCTTGGGATTAACCTTGTAATCGGCAGCAGCACAGAATTCGAAGGCCAACCAGCTAGCTTGGCACATGTATGTGCTGAATCGCCAGGCCGACTCCGGTTCGCTGACCGCTGCGAAACGCCAAGGACGGCGTTTCAGGATGAAAACTAGTTAGAGACTTCATTGCAAACCATAAGAGCTTTTTTGCTTACTCGCCAATGGCTGGATACCGGTGTACCAGGTCAGCCGGGACGGCTGGCACTCAAGTTATGGGCTTGGTCGGAAATCGGGCCGCTATGCCTGAATATTCTCGATCAAAAAGCCACCTGTTTCTTCCCGAAGTCCCAGGAAAAAGCGGCACTAAACGGTTTGGCAAAATTGCCGTTTTCCGGACAAAGCACTGTCTCGGAGCCGGCATATTTTCATCGCCAGTTAAATTTACTGAGCTTTAAAGGCGAGCCAGTCATTGCGCTCTATTTCAACCAACAGCGATGGTTGTATCGGGCCAGGGAAGCACTTGAGAAAGGCGGGATCATGCTCTTGGAAGCGGATATCCATCCCCCTGACCGCTACTTGATGGAGCGTTTTATCGGTGGCGTTATGGAGGTTAAGGGGGAATGGCAGCCCCGTGCCGGTTATTTCGAGGCGACAAATCCCGGTTGCCGGGGTCAGCAACAGGCAACTTCTGTCTCCGCCGAGTCAGGTTTGTGGCCGGCCTTCAAAACCGTTTCCCTAGATATCGAAACCGCCATGCAGGGCCATAGGCTCTATTCGATCGGGATCGTCGCCGGAACCATGGAATCCACCCCTAAGGATGCCAGTTTGGAGAGCGTCGCCGATACCGGAACCATTCGCAAAGTCATGATGGTCGGTGATTCCGGCGCTGTCTCAAGTTTGGATTATCTGGAGTTCTATGCCACGGAAAAGTCTTTGATGCTGGCCTTTATGGCTTGGATACGGGAATACGATCCGGACCTGATTCTTGGCTGGCATGTGGTAAATTTCGATTTGCGATTTTTACAGCGAGTCGCGGATCGTCTGAGGATTCCCTTTACCCTGGGACGTGCCGATAGCTTGTTGGAGTGGCGGTCTTCACGCCAGGATGAAGAGCATTACACTCTGGTTATTCCAGGAAGAGTAGTACTCGATGGCGTTGAAACGCTGAAGTCCGCAACGTTCAATTTCCAGAGCTTTTCGCTGCAGAACGTATCCCGGGAACTGTTAGGGCGTGGCAAGCTGATTCAGAATGTCGACAATCGAGGAGAGGAAATCACCGACCTGTTCCATGCCGATAAACCGGCGCTGGCTGCGTATAACCTGGAAGATTGCCAGTTGGTCTGGGATATTTTTGTCCGCGCTCAACTGCTACCTTTTGCCGTGGAGAGAGCTCAGTTAACCGGCTTATCGATGGACCGCTTCGGCGGTTCTGTCGCGGCATTTGATCATCGCTATTTGCCTCGTTTGCATAGGGCTGGTTATGTGGCACCCAGATTGCCGCTAAATCCACAAGGGGTAGGCAGCCCTGGCGGATATGTCATGGATTCCTTGCCGGGACTCTATGAGAACGTTATTGTTTTGGACTTTAAGAGCCTATATCCAAGTCTAATCAGAACGTTCAAAATCGATCCATTGGCGCGGATACTTGCTGGCGACGCTAACCAGGGAGGGGCTCAACCCAATCAGGAGGAAACCCCTGAGGTCGATCGGGAACTGAATGTGCCGGGATTTAATGGTGCTGCCTTTGCTAAGCAAGGTGGTATTCTACCGGAGTTGATCGCTGAGCTTTGGCAAGCGAGGGATGAGGCGAAAAAGCAGTCGAACAAAGCCCTGTCCCAAGCTATAAAAATTATGATGAATTCATTCTACGGCGTATTGGGTACTCCGGGCTGCCGTTTCTTTGATTGTCGATTGCCGAGTTCCATCACCTTGCGTGGCCATCAGATTCTGCAACAGAGCCGTGACTTTATTCTTGCCAAGGGTTACCAGGTCATCTACGGGGATACCGATTCAGTTTTTGTGCACATTCAAGGGGATTATGAATGGACGAAGCAAAAGGCATTTTCTATCGGTGAACAACTGGCTGCTGATTTAAATCAATGGTGGCATGAGAGAATTCAATCCGAATATGGCTTAGATAGCTTTTTGGAAATTGAATTTGAAACCTATTTTCTGCGCTTTGTTATGCCAACTATTCGCGGTTCAGAAAAGGGGAGCAAAAAACGCTACGCCGGATTGGCGATTGATAACACAGGAGGAGAATCCATCGTTTTCAAGGGGCTTGAATCGGTTCGCACTGATTGGACACCTCTGGCCCGCCATTTTCAGCAAGAACTATATAGCCGGATTTTTCGGGGAGAAGCTTATCAGGAATACATCCGTGACACAGTTCATGCTATTCGAAGTGGTCAAATGGACACCGAACTTCACTATAGAAAACGAGTACGTCGGCACTTGGAGGAATATATCAAAAGCATTCCTCCTCACATACAGGCTGCCAGAAAAGCCAATGACACCTATAAGATGCGAAAGTCAACGAAGCGATTCAAGAAAGGGTCATGGATCGCCTATGTAATGACTGTCCATGGCCCAGAATCTGTTGAGTTGCAAACAGGTCCCATCGATTATGACCTCTATATAGAGCGCCAGATTGCCCCGATTGCAGATGGGATTCTGCAGTTTTTGGATACCTCATATGAGCAGATTGCCGGGGATCAGATCGAGTTGTTTTAGCTGAGCATTGGCATGCTTATCTTGCTGCTGATGTTGCGTTTAATCGAGCGAAGGGCTGGGCATCTACAATGAAGGATTGTCAGAATAACCAGCTAAGGAGGCTGATTACTCTAACCATATCTAGGTTCCCATTACTCTAACCTTTACTACTGAAAACTCAACACGACCTTCACTGAGTCGTCGACTAAGTCACTGTCGATATAACCGATGACACTTGGATTCTCTGCCACTAGTTTCTTGATTTCTTCCTGGTCTTCGACCTCCTTCGGAGGTGTTCCTTTGCCTGTAAAGAGTTGCTTTGACCAATAAGCTTTCAACTGACTGGCGTTTTTACCCAGAATTGAAGAGTCGAACGACTCTCGAGCATCGGCTCCTTCCTTGATGTTGATTGGCAAGGCTTTTGATCCGCCTGGAAAGGACTTATATTTGCCCAAAAATAGCTTCGCGATGGCCCTCTTGTCCAAATCCGAAGCATTTTTCGGATGCACGATTATAGAGGTTTCTGCGTGGAGTCTGCCGGAAACTACTAGAACGACTATGGCTGTAAATAGAAATGTTAATACTCTTTTCATATTCTCTCTCCTTAAAACACGACATCTACGCCGGCATTTACAAGGGTTGCGTCGTTGCCTCGCAAGTCGTCTTCCAGCGCTGTTACTTCAGCTTTAAATACTGCCCTGGGATGGAATCCCCATTTGAGACCGGCGGTGATGTATGAGTATTCCGAACTTTGTAAGCGGAGGACGTTTTCAGTAGCAGCACGCAAGCCGTCTAGTTGGGGATTTACCCCGGCGGGAAGAGAGTTCAACGCATCCAGTTGAGGAGTATTTTCTTGTTCTCCATAAGTTAAGTGCAAAGTCACGCTGTTAAGTGGAACGCCACCTGAGAAGTAAAAGTTAGTTTGATCATTAATCCAACTCGGGGAATCATTTGAAACGTCCGTGTATTCGCCGATGACGAATACCGAGTCGAAATTGAGGCTGAAGCCAACGCCGGTAAAAATAATCGTGTCCTCATTGACAAGGACATCGTCCGCTACGGAAGTGAATCCTGCTTGGGAAACCGTGTCGGCCAGCATTCCTATCTGTGCAACTTCCAAGGTAGCATCCAAATGTAATGCATTCAGGCGGACTTCCCACCAGTCTTGAGATATTTTATAGCTAGCACCCAACAATTTTACATTTGCAGGACTGGACTCGGTGCTGCCTCTTGGTACCAGGTCATCGGTATTGCGACCAAGGTAGAACTGCAGGTTGTTTTCCAGCTCTCCTATGTACCAGTTAATGTTATTGAGAAGCCCATCAAAAGCAGTGAAAGGAACGCCATAGATATTGTCTGGCGGCCTGACCCAATGATAGGCATAACCGATATCCAAAAAGTCAGAATAACTGAATAGCGGAATGCGTTGCCTGCCCATGATTACCCGCCAGCTGTCTGTTAAATCGTAGCTGACATAGGCCCACTCCAGTTCGACATCAAACTCGTCAGATCCCCGGCTCATTATCTGGCCGACTGCTCCAAGTCCGTCACCCAATTCGGCTGTAGCCTGAAGCGCAAACTTGGAATCCGGTTTAAAACTTAGGTCGTCATCATATCCCAGATAGGTTTCGTCCTTGTCGCTAGTTAGTCCTGCGTAGATAGAGGCAAATCCGTCGAAACGAATTTCGGCCCAAAGTGGCGGCGCCCAAAATATGCAGATTATCAGAAAGATCTTGCTGGTCGTTTTCATAGCACTGTCTCGAAGTTTGTAATAGAAGGTGGAGGACACTCCAGCCGGATACGTCCCAATCCAACATCTTCATCGAGTAGTCTATGTCTGGAAAAACGATGAAATCATACAAAACGCGCAATTTGTATACATTTTGCGCGTTTCGTATTTTCAAAATAACTTTGTCTTTAGCGGGCAAGGATGAAGGTGAAAACTAGATCCTAAACTGCCCTACCAGCCCGTTTAATTTTTCGCTAAGCTGGGCGAGTTCGGCACTGGCTTTGGATGTTTGCGAGGTGCCGGCCGAGGTCTCTTCGGATATGGACTGAATGTTAACGACGCTGCGTTGGACCTCCTCCGAAGCGAGACTCTGTTCCTCTGCGGCGGCGGCAATTTGGGTATTCAACTGGAGGATTTGCTCCACCGCGTTGGCGATGGCGGACAAAGAACTGCCTGCAGTTTGCGCTTGCTCCACACAACTGCCCGCGCTATCGCGACTTTGCATCATTACTTCCGATGCCTGTCCTACACCGTCCTGGATTTTTACGATCAGTGCTTCAATTTCTGTAGTAGATTCCTGAGTCCGCTGGGCCAGGGAGCGCACTTCGTCCGCAACCACGGCGAACCCTCTTCCTTGCTCACCTGCCCTTGCCGCTTCTATTGCGGCATTGAGTGCCAGAAGATTGGTTTGCTCGGCGATTCCTCGAATCACGTCCAGAACGGTGCCGATATTTTTCGTATCGTCTTTCAATTTTTCCACCAGGGACGAAGAAGATTCTATGTCGTTGGCGAGGTCGGTGATGGCGCTGGCAGTCTCGGCAACAACTTGATTGCCCTTCTTGGCTTCCTGGTTTGCTGTTCCTGCCGATTCCGTGGCGCCCTCTGCACTCTGCGCAACTTCTTGTGCGGTAGCGCTCATCTCGCTAATTGCCGTGGCCACCTGACTGGTTTCCTGTGTTTGATTCACCACACCCGCACTGGTCTGTTCCATTACCGCAGCCATTTCTTCGGAAGCGGAAGCAAGCTGTCCTGTGGCCTCGGCAATATTGCCGATGATGCCTTGCAATTTTTCCACGAATGCATTGAAATTTGTCCCCATTTGACCTATTTCATCCGAGTTGGAAACCGGGACACGGATTGTCAGGTCACCGTCGCCGGTGGCAATATCTTGCAGAATATCGTTAGTGGCGCGCACTGGGACCAGAACGCCTCGGGTGATGAACCAAGCCACGGCCATACCGAAGATTACCGCGATCGCCGAACCGACAATGCTGACCGTGACCGTAAAGTCCGAGGCGGACTGTTGTTCTGCCCCGCGTATACCAATCAATAATTCCTCAGCGTCTACAATCTCGTCGATTTGTGCTCGTAAAGTATCCATGATGGATTTACCAGGGCCGTTTTGAACCAGTAGCTTTAGGCCTTCCATGGTCATCGTATGCTTATTCATATCCCGCCGGGCATTGATTTCCGGCTCTGCCGCCTCGTCTACCCATCGGTTCACCCGTTCCAAAACTAAATCGATAGAGCGTTGCGGAATATTTGTCTCCGCTGCTAGCTGGTTTAATTCTTTTATATGGCCTTCAAGAGAAGGCTTCCCGAGATTGTAGGGTTCCAGAGATTCTTCTTTACCGGTCAAAAGAAATCCACGTTGTCCGGTTTCCATATTTACCAAGTCAAGGGTTGTCAGAGTTACCAGTTGGATGCCTGCTTGATTACCGCGAAATTCATTTTCGAGGTTTGCCAATGCCGCCCGTATGCTATCAAAAATTTCTTTGCCAACTGTTCGTGAGGAGATTTCCTGAAAGTTTGCTATCGCCTTTTCACCTAAATTGAACTCGTGCCTGGCCGCTATTTCCGGTTGTGCGGCTTCCCTAAGCCATTTGTTTTTTAAGTCCTGAACTCTACCCCAGCGTTCTACTTGGGCGGGGTTATCACTCGTAAGGGTTGCTCCTTGCTCAATGAGCTGCCCAAAAACAGCCTTTCCCGCCTCATAGGGTTCTAAGTATTCGTCAACCCCAGTAATCATGAAGCCACGTTGGCCTGTTTCCATATTGACCATCGCCATTGCGACGGATTCAGCCGTTCGTATTACCTCATAGGTGTGGTTCACCCATTTCGACGAATCAATCATTCGGTGTACATTGCCGTACACCACTGCCGATACCACCACAATCAATCCTGAAACCAGAGTAAAACCACCCAGCAACTTAACTTTAAGGCTCAAGTTATTAAAGAAGCTCATAAGTCCTCGCCAAAGTTGGTTGGAAACCATTTTCTCTGATGTCACTACGGGGAAGTGTATAGATTCGGACCTTTCCAACTTTATTAAGTTTTTGTTGCAAACGTGAGTTTTCAGAACGGCGGAGTTGCCAATCCCGGAAGGTTCAGTCGGGCTTAACAAGCCAGGTTTCGGGGAGTATCCCGGTGAAACAGAAAACCGGGATTGACGGACTCAATTCCTGATAGATTCCACCCGAACAGCCAACGATATTGCGAAAAATTCCACCGAAATCCCCGAGCCAAACCTGGTTGCTACGTGAGATATTCTTATCGCGATTAATCGAACAAGGACTTCCTTTTTGACATGGCGAAGAAGCTGTGCTATCCCTTTCAACTAATCCGTCCAAATCTAACCAGCGTAAGAATAGGCCTTCCGTAAAGCAAACTAAGGGTAAGTAGTATGGCAAAGTCTTTAAGTTTGCGGACAAAGATGACCGTTTATATCGGAACTTTTTTTCTGCTCATCGCCCTGTTAGTTTTTTCAAAGCATCTTTCCTTGCAAGAGTTCAGAGAAGGCAACTCCGCCTACTCTGAACTTGCCACTGATCAAGCAATTGCCAGTAACCTAAGCAAAGAATTGTTGATGTTCAGATTGAAAGTGAAAGACTTCCTAATCTCTAATTCAGGAGAAGATTTGGAACAGTTCAACTATCACCTGGCAAAGTTCGACGATTTGCTGAAGGTGGCGCAAACGCAAATCAATAAGCCGGAAAGGGCGGACAAAGTTGCAGAAATTGCTCTGCTTCGTGACAGGTACGTACAGACTTTTCAACAAGTACAATCGACGATTCTCGAACGCAATGAGAGGATAGCCTCGACTTACGATCCGGTAAGCAGGGAAATGCGGGAGCTTCTGACGGAGATTACCGATTCCGCTTATGCGGACGGCGATGCGGAAGCCGCCTACTTGGGCGGCGTTGCCTTGCAGGAACTATTGTTGGGTAGACTGTACTTTACGCGATTTCTCAGGAGTCATAGCCAGGAAGATTTACAGAGGTTTAACAAAGAGCTGTCCGAGAACTTTCAATCGGGTCTGTCAGCATTGAGTGCTGCTATTGAAGATCCGGAAAGGAGGCAAAAATTAGAAGTCATTAAAAGCAATCAAAACCTTCTGCTGGAGACCGTGGATTCCATTGCAACGCTGATTAAGCAGCGGGACGATTTTGTCCTCAACACCCTGGACACCGTTGGTCCGCAAATTGCCGAGCTTGCGGTAGACATTTCCGGCAGCGTTAACGTTGACCGAAATAATCTCGGTGAAGGTCTCGTGGCTGAAATCGATAGCGCTATGGCGACTGCAGTGATCATTGCACTCATTGCACTAGGCGTTTCGATTATTGTGGCCTGGCTTCTAGCGCGTCAAGTTGTGACTCCTATTGTTGAAACGTCGCACATTGCAGAAAAAATTGCCGAAGGGAATCTGGCGATTAATGTTGAAGTTAAATCTGAAGATGAAATAGGAATGCTTTCGAAATCCATCCAGAACACAGTAAACAAACTTAACCTCATGATATCGGAAATCAGCAACGTTTCTACAACTCTCAACGAGAGTTTCGAAAGACTCAATCAGCAAACCGAATCATCCAAGAAAACTTCGGAGGATCAAGAGAAGGAAACCAATTTAGTCGCCGCGGCCATTGAGGAAATGAGTTCGACAATGATGGAGATCGCAAGATCTACCGGTACGGCTGCGGAGGCTGCTCAAGACGCCTTCGAAAAGACTCGATCCGGCGAATCCGCAATGTCCAATAACATCGATGGAATCGAGCAACTGGACCGGAAGATAACCGAGGCTGCGTTGAAGTTAAACCGGGTGGAAGAAACGGCATCTTCCATAACGAAAATCGTCGAAGTCATTTCGGGGATTTCGGAGCAGACGAATCTATTGGCGCTGAACGCAACCATTGAAGCGGCACGAGCGGGAGAGCAAGGGCGTGGTTTCGCCGTGGTTGCCGATGAAGTCAGAGCGCTGGCCGAAAAGACGCAGTCGTCGACGGAAGAGATCTACCTATTTATTGAGTCGCTTATGAAGGTCACCAAGGAAGCCGTTGCGGAAATGCAAGATAGCTGTGAACAAGCAGACAACTGTGTTTCTAAAGCCAGCGAGGCGAAGCGGGCACTCGACTCGATTTCAAATTCAATCGATGAGCTCAGTAATATTAATATACAGGTGGCGACGGCAGCCGAGGAGCATTCTCAGGTAACCGCCGAAGTCAACAAGTCTATTCTTCAGGTTAAACAAAGCTCCGACATGGCGTTGGTTACGGCGAATAGTATTAGCCACATCAACAATCAAGTAGACGCTCAGGCGAAAGAGCTCTCTTCACTGGTCGGACTGTTCACGCTATCTGAAGAGAACAGAGCGTCGAATAGAGAGCGTTCGGAGCAGATGAATAGAGAAACGGCAGATAACCGGAATCTCGCTTTTTCCGGAGCAACCTAACTCCCCCCAAGCCTTCTGATAAAAGAGCGGAATCGCCCTGAGAGTTGGCCGGGTGGTCTGCTCTTGTATCAGTCCTACGATAGTTAGCAAAATTCCACCCTGGTGAAACAAAAAGCAATCGGGCGAGGGTGGATAAGCTTAGTGCAAACAAGATGTACCGATCCTGATGCCAGTGAAAAAATACTGATTCTGACAAGAATAGTTCCGTTTTAACAATTCCTATCCTTTGCAAGCCTTTCTATGATCGTAACCACAATAAGAAACCCGTACTAATCAGTCATACCTCACTTCTACAGGGAAACGGATACCATGAAAACCCGAGAAATTGTCTACTACCCGAAGAATTGCTTCCAGTCTGTTAAAAGACGGTCTCGTATTGCCTGAGAATAAGCAAACGCTTTTCGTTACCCGGCGTTAACCATTACATAAACCATTAATTGTGTCAGAGACAATATCATGGACAAAGTATATACGGCGAAGATGATCGAGGCCGAAGACCAAGACTGGCGTGACAGCAATTTGGAACGTTATAGACATGAGCGACGGCGTTTAATCCTCATGACAACTGCAATAGTGATCATTGCCGCCATCCCGGAAATTAGCAGAGTTGTCTACAGCCTGCTTTAGTTGTGGAGTAGATACGGCCTCTCGAATATTCCCAATTGGCTTGCTTGAAAAAACGTCCTGGTTTTGGATCGAACAGGGCATTGTACAGGTCTATTTTTCAGTTCGTTGAAGCTTCCTGAAAGCTTCTTGCCCAAGCGTAAGCGAAGCATCTCGGTGCTAATCCCAAACTGTGACGCGATAAAGGTTTAGCTTCGTATTCGCGCCTCCCGGCAGTATGAATCTCTGATACTATAGTTGTTTACTACTTTTTTGGAAAAATCTCGGATTGGTTTCCGGTAAACAATTGGTATGAGAACGCAACCGGTCGAAAGGGAATCCTACTTCGAGGACAGTGAAGAACGTGTATTGGAGCTCCCGCAATTATTTTGCATAAAAGGGCCTTTTTCCGGCAGTGTGACGACTGTCTACACATCTCCCTTCGTTTTAGGCCGGGGCGAAGATTGTCACCTGGTTTTGGACGATGTGTCCATATCGCGAAATCATGCTCGAATTACTGTTGAAGGGGACCAGTATCTTATAGAAGATTTGGAATCCACGAACGGCACTCTGGTGAATGGAACACGAATTAACGGCCTGCAGAAAGTCACCCATAACGACGTCATTCTGCTAGGCAGTATCGCCTTTAAATTTATCCGAAAAACCAGCGTTGAACTGGAGGCTTTTCAAGAAAATACCCTATTGGCATATCAAGACCGGGTCACAGGTGATAACAATGGCGCTGCCTTTGATCGGTATTTTCCCTATTTACTGAATAAGGCAAAGGCTCATTCGCTATCCGTACACCTGCTGGCGGTTGAGGTCGGCCAAGGCGAGTCCGAAAATCCAAAGAAGAGGTTGAATTCAGAAGCACTGGCCGTTAAAGCCAGCGGAATCCTGAAAAAGATTCTCGCCCCGGAAACCTTATATAAAGCAGATCATACGAGGTTTTTGGCCACTTTTTTAGGTGTCGACAATGAGACGATACATAATCGAATATTACGTTTATGTAGTCCGGGCACTAACCCGGTCTCTGAAATCGAGTTTACCGTCGGCATTGCCCGGCGGGAAGATGCCCAGGATATCCGTTCCACCGACGTTACTACCTTGCTAAGTGAAGCCGACAAAGCCCTTGGTTTAGCGCAATCGACGGGTGGACAAGTCTTTCGTTACTTTTTATCCAACGACAAATTTTTTGGGGAAATTCCCTCGCCCGGTAGAATGGAAAAAGCCCAACAGCAGCCGCATTTTACGAGTCAACTGCTAGTGGCTACCGAACATAACGATTTAAAGATTTATCAAGTGCAAAAATGGTTGGACGAAAACTATCATATGGCGTTGCATATCGCCGCTTTGGCGAAACAGTTCTATTTCGGAGAACGAAATCTTAATAAACGCTTTAAGAAGGCAACGGGATACTCGCCCAAGGACTACATCCAAAAATTACGGATGGAACGTGCATGCTATTACCTGGAGAATACCGGCCTTCCAGTGATTACCATCGCTCAAAGCGTCGGCTATTCGGATGCGGCCGCCTTCAGTAAAGCTTTTCGCAAGGTGAAAGGCTTGTCTCCGAAGGCGTATAGAACTGGCTGCCGGTGAAGCCTGTAAATGTACTCAGTTTATCGTTTTGTCTAGCCTAAAAAACTAGCGGTAGCCTAACAGTTCTTAAAGGGTATAAGCCTTGAATAAGCAAACTGAACCGGTGTTGGAAGCACGGCTCCAATGTCTGAAACAGGCAAAACTTTTCCTTCGAGACCATGGAATTGATGCGAAGCATACCAGTCCGAAAAAGTCTGCGGGTCTTCTAAAGGTGTCACCGGAAAACTCCAATGACGCCAGAGACTTGCTTAGAAATTGGGTAGGCCAGCGTGGTAGAATCATAACTGCCGCCGAGGCGGCATTGTTTGTTTGTCAAAACTGTCATGCCACCCTGAGTTTAGGAAGCCATCACTGCCCGACCTGTGGAACGCTGGTAGGAGACCCGCATGGCCATTGATTGGTATGGGAAGTTGATATTAATGCAGTGACTAGCCGGGGCTCACCATGACCATGGGTTTACGGTTGATTGGGTGAGGGGCAAGACATGTACTTATATCATACACATCACTAATCAGCTTGGTTTTAAGAACGTTTTCCGGACAACCGGATTGTACGATTTTTCCATCTGCCATCACGATAAGCTGGTCAGCATAGTGTGCAGACAACTGAAGATCATGCATGATGCAAAGGATAGCCAATCCCTGCTTGGCAAGATCCCGGCAGATATTTAGTAGGCCTAGCTGGTACTTGATATCCAGGGCTGCTGTTGGTTCATCTAGGAATAAGAATTGTCTGGGAAAGGGGGCACTGGACCAGAGTTGCACCAGCACACGCGCCATTTGAGCACGCGCCTGTTCACCACCCGAGCATTGTAGAAAGCTGCGATCTGCTAGTTTTATCATCTGGGTTTTTTCCAATGCACCCTCAATAAGCATACGTTCTTTTGGGTAAGTATTTTTCTGCTGCAATCCGAGTGCGACCACCTCTGACACCGTTAATGGAAAGCCCAGGTAGACGGATTGGGATAGGACCGCGCGATACTGACTCAATTTGGTGATAGAGAGTCTGTTCAGTTCCCTACCATTGAGTCGGACCTGTCCGTGGGTCGGCGAGATTGCCCCAGCCATTACTTTTAATAGTGAGGATTTGCCAGCGCCGTTAGGTCCTATCAGTACGTTAAATTCTCCTGGGTTTAACTGACAGGTTATGCCTGTAAGAATGGCCTGGTCATTGAGCCTTAGCGAAATATCTTTTGCCGCTAACATGCGGTTAACCTCTGTACGAATAGTTGTTCATCTGCCCCTTACATCCCACGTTCGATATGTAATGAGCGATACAAAAGCCATAGGAAAAATGGCCCGCCTACCAGACTCGTAATAATGCCAACCGGCATTTCAGCAGGGCTTACAATGGTTCGTGCCACTGTATCCGCGACTATAGTGAGCACAGCGCCGAGAATTGCCGATGCTGGCAATAGAACGCGATGATCTGCTTTCCAGACCAATCTCACTAAGTGTGGTACAACCAAACCTACGAAGCCGATGATCCCTGACATGGCAACTGCTACGCCAACAGCCAGTGAGGTCAGCAAAATGATATTGCGTTTGAGGATCTGTACGTCAGTGCCAAGATAGGCAGCTTCCTGTTCGCCTAGCAATAACCTGTTAAGAGCGGAAGCCTGACGCTGCAACAATAGAATCGCCGGAATACCGAGTGACAGAGTAACAATGACAACTGGCCACAGCGCACCACCAAAACTCCCCATGGTCCAGAAGGTTAATGTCCTGAGTTGTTGGTCATTACTCAAGTAGGTCAGAAATCCCACACCGGCAGCGGCAATAGCGTTGATGGCAACGCCGGCAAGGATCAAATGAAGCACATTGCCTGATGTCCGACGGCCAATACGAAAAATAAAATAGCTGGTTAGCAAGCCGCCGATAAAGGCCGCAACACTGATCCCGTAGAGTCCCATCCAGCCACCGCTGGTTGGCAGCACGACAATCAGAATGGCGACTGCCAGGGCAGCGCCGCTGGATATTCCGATTAGACCTGGATCAGCTAACGGGTTGCGAAACAAACCTTGTAAAGACGCTCCTGCAATAGCCAAAATGCAACCGACGATGCCAGACAACAGAATCCTCGGTAAGCGAATTTCCCAGAGTACTATCCAGTCCTGCCGAGTTGGCGAAAAGTCATGGAAATCTACCCATTGAATTGCATACGAACCTGTCGCCATGCCCAATACGAATGCCAAAACCAGACAACCGCCCAGGAGTAGCCAGGGTAGTGCGTTAGCCTTCAATATGGGGGATTGGGTCATTCCCTTCAACACTTAATTGGTGAGCATTCGATGCAGTTGTAACGCCGCTTCCGGAGTCCGGGGGCCGAAGCCCAATAACAGCAATCCGTCCATGGCGATAATGTTTTTCTGCTTGCCTGCGGGCGTCAGCTTGACGCCGGGAACTTCCAGCATACTGTCGGCGCCGCCGACTTTCTCCAACCCCATGTTGGTGGTTAAAATAAATTTCGGCGCTGCCGCTAGTAACGCCTCGGGAGTGAGGGGTTTATACCCTTCGAATGCGCTAACGGCATTTTTCCCGCCGGCCAATTGAATGATTTGTGCCGCGCTTGTGTCGCTGCCCGCCACCATGGGCGCTCCGCCTCCGTGCTGTAATACAAAGACCACGGCGGGCGCGTTATCCGCATCGGCCCGAAGTGCTTGAAGTTCTCTTTCCTGGCGTCGAATATCGGCTTCCAGTGCTTTGCCTTCGGCTGTGGTGTTTAGCCAGGTTGCCAGTTGCCGAATGTTGCCGACAATGTTGTCGATGTCGTCGGGGGTTTCCAGTTTGAGAAATGGAGTGCCGGTGGCCTTGAGTTGTTCGATCACCTTCGGCGGTCCCGCATGGTCGCTGGCAATGATCACATCGGGTTGTAACGATAGGATGCCTTCCGCGGATAAGGTGCGTTGATAACCCACTTTTGGGGTTTGCTCCGCTGCTGGAGGATAGTAGCTGGTGGTGTCGGTGCCGACAATCCGGTGTCCTTGTTTCAAGGCGAAAATGGTTTCGGTGATTGCACCGCCGATGGAGACGATTCGTTGGTAGTTTGCATGTTGACCGGCGCTACTCGTAGTATGTCCGTCTGCGTTGACATTGATTGAAAGCAATGCCAAAACTTGCAATGCAACAATCTGTAGGTTGGAAAAGATTTGCTTCATAGATGATATTAAGCTGCGGATCGGAAGGCCGTTCATGATAGTCGCTCCAGCTTATCCGTAAGCGATCGCCAGCCCGATAATTCTTCTTGTCCAGGCTTTCTTGCGCCAAAGAAGGTTAAAACGATCTCTCGTTTGCCATTAAAACACTCCACCGAGGTGATCGTGCCATCGGAGGACGGGCGTTTTACCAGCCAACAGTCAGTGATTTCTTCGGTATTGACATGCAGATTAAAATCCGGATCCAGTACATTGTACCAGGGACCTGTTCGGACCAGTTTCGAGACCGGCCCGGTGTGAATTTGCACGATGTTGCCATTGCCAACGAAAACCATAATGTCGAGCTTCTGCATAGCTGCCAGCTGGAGCGTATTTTCGGCCGCATCCCTGGTTAGTTGGGTAGCATAGTCCTTGCCGACGAGTTGCAATGCTTCCAGGCGATCAATCGCCAGTTTTTTCAACATCGCCTGGAAGTGATGCACGTCTTTCAGCTTCGACCAAGGATCGCGGATCTGTTCTGCGGTAACCTTGCCACTATTCGGATAGGCTTTTTTCGGTTTGGCTTGGGCAATGAACGAATGGTTCTGATCCTCGCGGAGATACTTGGCGATGATATCATTCCACGCCGCTTCGTTGGTGTTATCGGTTAGGTAGACCTTATGCGCGGCTGTGCCTTCAATATCGAAAAACTGGATGCTTCGGCGCTGTTTGTCCGTATTAACTATAGGTTCTTCGACAGCCAGGGCGGTATGCCAATACCCCAAAAAAGCTCTAAGGTCGATTTCCCCCAGACACAAGCCCATGGTTCCGGCTTTATTTACAGTGAAGTCGACATACGTTCCATGGCGTTCATGAACCACCTGCTCATTGCGGGTCAATGCAATCACTCTGCCTACCAGTTCCAGGTCGATCAATATCTGGGCAAAGTCTTCCTTTAACAGCGTTACCGATTCTCCCAAGCCGGTAAGCAGTAGATCCAGTTCGCTAACGCCAAGCTGTTGGGCGGCATTCCGTATCCTTAGCTTGGGTTGCTTTTGCTTAAGGTCCTGCCAAAGAAATTTTAACTGTTCTGGACTGGCATCCAGCGTGACAGACAAAGTCATGACGAATCTCCGGTTAAGTTTATTCAACAGCCATAAAACGAATGTTAGGGTACCCGCTGACACCAGCGTCTGAGTAATAGTTGGTTACCTGTAATTTGTATTTCA
The DNA here is from genome assembly GCA_028280065.1 of Hahella sp. Classification (GTDB taxonomy): domain Bacteria; phylum Pseudomonadota; class Gammaproteobacteria; order Pseudomonadales; family Oleiphilaceae; genus Hahella. The sequence continues at coordinate 14,349 of JANQMN010000002.1, read as the reverse complement.
TTGAGTCCGGATTCGTCGTGTCGGTATCAATGACATACACACGGTAGTTGGGCCAGAGTTTGTGCTGTCCCTGCAGGTTGTAGGCATACCAGGGATGATTTTCAAACAAGCCGCCTGATGCATCTGTGATGAAGTGGTTGGTAGGTACGTCTACAGAACTGACATAGCTATCCCAGGAGTCTGTGGCTAATGGTCCGAAAGCACCAGCAGAGCCACTACCGGTCACGCCGCCATTAGTCCAGAGATTCCAGTCGCGCCCATCCAGTTTTAATTTTACGTCCCACTCGGCAGTATCACACTCGACTGAATTTCCAGAATCGAAGTCATAACATTGTTCACCGCCGGACGCAGGCACAGATGCATTGAATGTGACATCCTGGGAAAATCCAGTAGCTGTATCAGTTTCAACGCTGAACAGGAAGCTGGCATCCAGGCCGACACCACTCTCATAGTTGACTGCTGTTGCTACCATTTTTGCATGGCTTGACCCTTCAGCCGAACTGACGATCCAGCCATTGTCTGTATTCACTGAAATTTGGTGAGTAGCAACATCGTAGTTGTACCAGCCTAAGTCCATAAGGGTTCCGTCCATCTCGCTGCTACCTGCTATGGCTGGGAGCAGAATGTCCTGTTGGAAGTCCAGTGTCGTCACGTCAAAAGCAGCTAAAATGTGTTCCTCTTCTGAGTCTGGCGTAGCATTGAGGAACACGTTGGCGTCAACGTTGCCCTCGGCATCATAAAAATCATCTTGGCTGACAGCCAATGCAACCGCGACATTTCCACTGCCAGAAGCACCACCATTGACTTTCAGGTTATTGCGGCGGAATGCAATATGCCATGCAGTTGAGCTGGCAACAGCTTCCTCAGTCAGAGTTAGCATTTCGCCGCTGTTCAGATTTAGATATTGATATGCCCCATTGTCGCTGGCATCGACGATCATCGCGGTGAAAGCATTCCCTATGTCGCCATTATCGGGAGTAGGTTCAGCATCATTATTGCTGGAACTGCCGCCACCGGAACATGCCGTCAACAGCGTTAAACTCGCCGGTATCGCTAGCAGTTTAAACTTCATAAGCAACGGGTGAGTAAAATTGTTAGTTTTCATAGTGGCTCCTTTTGAGTGAATAAGGTGTTTTCTAACGACCTTTTATCAGGTGCTAGCCTTTCAGGGACAAACCCAAATAAATGTAACGTCCCTCTATCGGACCCTGATCGTCGGGATCGGCGAAATCGCGCTGCTCGTCGGTTAAATTCTCGATACCGGTATAGAACTGGAGACCGGAAGTGACCGGGACTGTGATTTTCAGATCGAGCATGTGATAGCCGCCGGACTTTCGACGGTTTTCCAGATCGACAAATTCGGAGCTTTGATACAAATGATTCAGAATGACATTGAATTTCCCTAGCCAAGCATGATTGCCGGCATACCTTAGGGTTGTCTTTAATTGGTGCTCTGGACGGTTGGGCAAATCTTTTCCGGTGGATTCGTCTTCCCCGCGAGTCCAGGTATATCCTGCTGTGATATATAAGTCCTCACTAAACTGATGACTTAGCGAAATCTCTGCACCATAGGTGCGAGCGGAAGCGATATTGAGATAGCTATGGATGCTGACATTGTCTTCGCGCACTGCAGTCAGCGGCTCATTAAATACGGTTTCGATCAGATCTTTGGTGTCGTTGTAAAAGAAGTTTGTATCCAGGCTGGTTTCAAGTTGTGCATCGCTAAGTCTAAAAAGACCAAACCCGGCTTGATAGCTGGTGGACTCTTCAGGGGATAAATCCGCATTGCCGATCACCATATAGCCCAGATGGCTATGGTCGAAAATATAATAACGTTCCTTCAGATTCGGAACCCGATAACCCATACCGAGGCCGCCTCGAAAGAATCCTTCCCATTCCGTTGAGACCTGGAAATCATAACGACCATTAATTTTCGGCGCAGTATGGTAGCCAAAGTCGCTATCGCGTTGAGCGCGTATGCCGGGAAGAATTTCCAGGCTGTCGGTGAGAAAGATATCGTCCTGAACATACAGTTCAACGCTGTTGTGGTCCGTATCTGCCGGAACCTCAACAACACCGTCTTTTACCTGGGACAGTTCTTCTTGGTAGTATTCCGTGCCCAGGCTGAGTAGATGATTTTCGAAAGCATTCCAATTTCCATCAATCGATGCTTTGGTCCGCTGATGCTCAGAATCTCTGCGGTTTTCTTTTTCCGGCGTCGCTAAAACATCCTGATAGGTGGTATTGTCAAAGGTTTCGTTGAAAATACTGGCTTTGATCTGCGAGTTCTTTTGATCCCAAAAGGCACGTAATCCCAGGCGAGTTCTTTCGGCAACTTCATCCTTATGCTGCAGTATGTATTTGCCGCCAGCGTTTGTTGCAGTGCGCGTGCGTAAGTCTTCCTCGTAATAATTACCATTGAACTCATAACGCTGACCATCAGTTGGTCGCCAGCCGAGTTTCAGGTCCCCGGTGGACCTGGTTCCTTCAGGACCCTGAGACCCCCAGGTGTCTGGAGTGTCGTCAAAACCATCACTGTCACGCAGGGTGAGCCCCAGCCGGGCGTAGTAATGCTCCGCGCCATACTGAACTGATCCTGAGCCTAGTCGGCTGGTAATGTCTGTCTGTTTCTCGCTAAGGTTATCCTTTCCGAAACTACCGCCTTCGAGCTTGGCCTCGTAGCCAAAATCCTCGGCAACCGACCGGGTAATGATGTTTATGACACCACCCATGGCCGAGCTGCCATACAACGCAGAAACCGCCCCCTTCACAATCTCGATATGTTCTATTTCGAGGCTGTTGATTTGGGTAACATCGACGGTAGATCCGGTGCTAGTAGCCACGGGCTCACCATCAATAAGAATTTTGACCCGGTTGCTGTCAAATCCCTGCATCCAGACTTCATAGCCGCTTTTCCCATGAATCGCCCTTAATACCACGCCAGGTAACATCTCCAGCGCATCTTTCACATCTCTGGCATGTTGGTCGTCTAACTGTTGTCTGCTAATTACTTCGGTTCTGACGGGAGTATCAAGGATTGGCTTTTGGGTGCGGGTTCCGGTGACCACCATGGTTTCAAATTCGCTGGCGGCAACAAGCTCCTCAACTTCCTCGGCAGCGTTTGTACCAAGCGGCATAGAAACTGAAACGACTAGAATTGGTAAGGTCAAGAGAGAGGTGTAGCGCAACGTCGTCATTGATCCGTAAAATGCAAATAAGAATCGTTATCATTAAGTAATTATCAATCATTGTCAATAATCATTCTCAATTAATATTGATTATCGAACGATAATTTATATCGAAAAGTTAGGCTCCGGTTCCGCCACAAATGTTGACCGATTCGTAGGTCGCGAAAAGCTGCTTGATACAGGGTATTTGTTGAGAATAAGGAGCCAGGAAAATGAACTTCAACGAGAGGAAAGGGCGCCGGGGAACTCCCCAGCTCCCCGGCTTGTCAATTTGACCCGTTAACTTCAAACCGACAGGTAAAGAATAAAGCGTTGATGAGAAAAAAATCAATGTTGCCTGGAGATTTTGGATTAAATATTTCTTATGGCCTAATGTAGAGAATGAATTAATTGTTACAATGAGCTAAGGAAAACTTGCGATTCCGTAGCGCTAAATCCCAACAAGATCATAGTAAAAAAGTTAGGACACCAAGGAGGACGTCATGAATAAAACGAGCATAGGTTTGCCTTTAATCGCCATGCTGTTGGCTGTCGGCGGCTGTGGCAGTACCGAAGACACGGATTCTACCAATGTCACCAATCAGGGGCTATATGCAAAGTTTGTCGCGACAGAGGAAGATACGGGGAATACCCGCCTGGTCGCTGAAATCAACGTCGGCGGGAAAAACGGCACCAATGTGGAGTTGGTCGACGGCGAATACATCGACGTCAGCGTCAACGGCATTACCCGCGAATTGGAACGGGATGTCGATTTCCTGGACATTGATTACCAACTGTACATCGATGTAGGCACCGATGAAGCCGAGTTTGTTTTTAACCTGTATAGAAACGACCAATCCGACATCTTGAACTCGCGACTGACTTTGGCGGCGGGGTTTGATATCACCTTACCGGAAAGGAACGATACGCTATTTTCCAGCGTGCCTACCGTCATCACCTGGACGCCGGACGATCCTGACCATTCCATCAAGGTCTTGACAACCCTTACCTGCGTCAGCTTGGGAGGCGGCCAAGTCATTGATTCGGAGGAAACGACCATTTCCGACGACGGCTACTTCGAAATTCTTTTTGATAACCGGTTGGAAAACATGCAAGGCGTTAATCGCGACGAAAACTGCGAAGTCGATTTTCGATTCACCAGGCAAAGATCGGGTTCGCTGTCGGATGGATTTGGCGAAGGCGGTTCGATGAAATCCTATCGGATAAGGACGCTGAAGAATCTCACGCTCGTGGTTCAATAGCTTTCAGTTGAATCCACACCCCCCCATAAGCGTTCGCCTGTGCCGAATCAGCCCTTATAAAGATCATTGGCCCTCTTTGTTAGGGGACCTTCCGGAGAAAATCAGGCTTCACCCCACCATCGTTGTTGTCTATTTGCCGAAAAGTGATGCGCTCTGAAATCACTGAATCGACCTGCGATGTGCGGGAACTTCTAACAGTGCGGCAATTTGCCGCATCCCACACTAAATTTCCCGTTGTTAAACTAGCCCGGTCTAACAAAGAAAATCAAAAACAATGAAAGCGTGCTAAGCGACCGTTCACCAAAATCTGCCCCAGTTTCCTGGGAAATTGAATACAACTATAAACAACACAGTGATTAACGATGAAGCATTCCTCAATAAATAAATTGATCTTACCGGTTATCGCCACTATCGCTTTGGTGGGTTGTGGCGGCAGTTCTGACAGTGATAATCCGCCTCCGGCGACTGATGCTCAAACCAGCGATTTCAGCCTGACGTTTAAGGCTCTCAGCGGGGTGGAAGAAGTAAGTTGCGATACCATGTTGTATGGATTCGGGCCTTCCGCCGATACCGCTGTGGGCGTAAGCGATCTGCGCTTTTATGTGAGCAATATCAAGCTATTTAACGTTCATGGCGACGAGGTGGAGTTGACTCTGGACAGTAACGAATTTCAGTATCAAAACGACCAGGGGTTTGTCGGTCTGATTGATTTGACCAGTAACGCCACCGGTTCCTGTCAGTCTGACGCCATTGCCTTTAGTGAGGGTACGGCGCGCACGAATAACCGACTCACAGGATCTGTCACCGACACCGATATCAGCAGAATAACCTTTGATCTCGGCGTGCCTCAGGCGCTGATGAAGGAAGTAATTGCCACGAATACGGCGGAAGACGCACCGTCTCCCCTTAACGAGATGTATTGGTCATGGGCGTCGGGCTACCGTCACTTTGTGATGAATTTCGCCATAGAAGATGTAAACGGGACGCCAGGAGAGGGTTACCTCCATATTGGCAGTCGTGGCTGCGGCGGCGATGGTATTCTGGCACTGGAAGGTAAGGAACAGTGTGATTTGGTCAATACCCCAGCCGTTGAGCTGAGTAATTTTAATCCGGCCGTCGATGCCGTCGTTATCAATATTCAGCAGTTACTGGCGAACCTAGACTTTACGGCCAATGAAGGCGGTGCTCCGACGGTCAGCTGTCATTCTGCTCCCAGCGATACGCAGCCGGACTGCGGACCGATTTTCAGTAATTTTGGTCTCAATGGTGAAGACGGTTCGGCCGATTCCAGCAGCAATAAAGTCGTTGGCATGGAATAAACGGGGGTTGCGGTCGCAGGATCGTTTTTAATGTCAGCTGTTCCGATGATCGCGGTTTAGCAATTATGTTCAAGTATCTGACGTTGTTCGTTATAGCGTCGACGCTGGTCGCTTGTGGCCAATCCTCGACTATGATTGCCGAGTCCGGCCAACAACAGAGCCTGCGGGAAATGCTGGCTCTGCCGGACCATATGCCGGTGCCTCATGTCCCTGATTTTAATCCGCTGACGCCTGAAAAAATAAAGCTGGGGCGTTTTTTGTTCTACGATACCCGGCTGTCTGCGAACGAAACACAGTCTTGCTCCTCCTGTCATCTTCAGGAATTGGCCTTTGCGGATGGTGTTGAAACCCCCTTTGGTTCCACCGGACACGCGCTGGTCAGAAACAGCCAGGGTTTAGCCAATGTGGTTTATCACACCACTTTCACCTGGAGTAATGATGGTTTTCTGGAGCTGGAAGATCAGCTGAATGTTCCGATTCGCGCTGAAAATCCCATCGAACTGGGCGTCACCGATGCCTTTGTCGATGAAGTCCTGAGCCGCTTTGACGACGATGCCATGTACGTTGAAATGTTTCGGGAAGCATTTCCGGAAAGTAACAGCGGCGCCAGTATCAACAAAATAATCTTTGCGTTGGCGAGCTTTGTCAGAACAATGATTAGTGCCGGGAGCCCTTACGATCGCTACTTAATGGGAGACCGGAGTGCGCTGACAGAGCGGCAGATAAAAGGTTTTCAGCTGTTTAACGGTGAAAAGTTCGAGTGTTTCCATTGCCATGGCGGGATTAATTTTTCCGTCTCCTACCGTGATGCCAATACTTCGTTTGATACGATTCAATTTCCATTTTTCAACAATGGTTTATATAACGTAGATGGTAACGGCGGGTATCCCGTTGAAGATCAGGGGTTATATGATCTGACGCACGACCCTGCCGATAAAGGCCTGTTCCGACCCCAGAACCTGCGCAACATTGCACTCACAGGGCCATACATGCACGACGGCAGTATCGCGACGCTGCGTGAAGTAATCGAGCATTACGCCAGGGGCGGGCGATTGCTGGAACTCGGGCCGAATGCCGGGGATGGTAACCTTAGTCCACTTAAATCCGGCTTGATTCGGCAGTTCGATGCAACGGAAGAGGAGATTGAGGCGGTTATAGCTTTTCTACATGCGCTTACCGATAACGAATTTGTTACCAATCCCAAATTTTCAAACCCATTTATCGAACCCCAATGAAAACCTCTTTCTTCGCTGTGCCTTGGTCACTCCTCCCCGTTCTATGGTCGGTCAGTCAGTTATCCGGAGCTCATGGATTATCCTACGATCCCCCACCGCAAGGGATAAATGCCAGTGCTGCTTTTACCTACCGCAGCGATAATGCCATCGACGACGGCGAATCCTGGCAAATCCCCGGCATCATGTTAGGAGGAGAGGCATTTCCGGCAGAGCAGGGTGCGCGTCTGGACGATTCCCAGCTCAATGGCGTATTCCATGTGTCCGACGATTACTTCGCCGAAGCAAAAATCAGTGCCCACCAACATGATAGTGAAACGGAGTTCGAACTCGAGAGTTTGTATTTCAGCGCGCAGTTACCCGCGAATAATCTGGCTTCCTTATTGTCACAACCCCGCTGGTCTTTCGCTATCGGCAAAATGACCAGCCTGGCAACAGCGACCGCGTCACACCATGCCTCAACTTCGTTGTACAGCGAGGCACCCTTGCTGGCAGATGTATTCTTTGGCCGGCATTTCACCGATATCGGCGGCCGGGCAGAATTGATTTGGGATACCCATCGTTGGGGCTTGGAAGCATGGGATGGCGATAGTTTTCCGGCGACATCCGGCGCTGGCGGTGCCAGTACTTATATGCATTTCAATCAGGAAGTTGGTGAGGTGCAACTTCGCACGGGAGGATGGATGATGATGGGTAAGGCTGAGCAACGTCGGAATGGGCGTTATGAAAGTGACCATCATCTGGATTCCGGCACAACCGAGCAGCCGGATTTGTCTTTTAGCGGTGATACGCTGATGACGGGTGCATTCGCCGAAGTCGGTATAGATGTTAGCGGCTTACTGTTAACGGCTGCTGTTGAGTGGATTCGTGCCGATATCGAGGGCGAACTGCAGGACCCGGTCTCCTCCGCGCAACTGGATAGTCAGGTAGAAGGCACCCGTTTGTTATTCGGCGTTGCCTGGCAACAGCATCGTTTGTCGGCGCAATATGAACGGCTGAGTAGCGACAACGATTTTCGCGATACTTCCCTGACTTTCGTACAACAGGCCGGTTTATATAATGACGGTTTTGAGCCGGAGAAACTGAGTCTGGCCTGGCTTTGGAGCTTCCATGAAGATTTTGCCTTGCGCGCCGAGTGGGTAGCCGATGACAGTTTGCCGGCTACCGCAGGGAGCAACGAGACCACCAGTCATAATCGTTGGGTAATCGGTTTAGTCTGGCAACGAAAACTGTTATAAAGCTTGCCCTGCGAAATATTTTGGCATTTGCAAAACAACCAATAATCCAGAAGTAACCATGCCGCAACTACAAACCAATCGAAATCTACTAAAGCTGATCAAGCTTCGTTATCTGTTTATCCTCCTGCAGTTCCTGGCAATTTTACTGGCTGAGTTTCTGTTTGAATACAAACTACCCTACTTGGTGTTAAAGGCCATCGTTGCTGTGGAACTTGCCTTGAATATGGGGCTGTACTGGTACTACCGCAGCAACCGCAACATTCATGATTTTGAGTATTTCGTACAAATTTTACTGGATGTAAGTTTTCTGACCCTGCTGCTGTTTTTTTCCGGCGGTGCGACGAATCCTTTTGTCTCGCTCCTGCTTTTACCGGTGGCCATTGCGGCGGTGACATTGAAAAGAGGGTTGTTGATTGCAGTGACACTACTGGCTTTTGCTGCTTATACGCTGTTGCTGTTAAGTATTTCGGCCATGGAAATGCATCATGTGGATATTCATCAGCATTTCGTGGGAATGTGGGTGAATTTTGCGCTGTCGGCAATGGTCGTTGTGTTGATCGTGGCGTCACTGGTGCAGGCAATGCATAAACAAGACCGCTACGTCAGCCGATTACGCGAGGAGCAACTGCGCCAGGAACAACTGGTTGCGCTGGGCACGATCAGTGCACAGTTCGTCCATCACCTGGCAACCCCATTGGGGACCGCCAGTTTACTTGCGGAAGAACTGGCCGAACAACTGGAAGGAACAAACCAAAAGCACGTGCCTGGAAGCCATGGCGATAAGGCCAATGACGATTCAGGATCACTGATGCATCTGCGATCACAACTGGCGCTGTGCAGCAAACGGTTGCAGGATTTTCGGGCAATGGCGGAAGAAGTGAAACAGAACCAACAACAGCAAATGTCTTTGCTTAGTTTGTTTGACGAGCTTAAAGAAGAGATCCAACTGAATTTTCCGGATATGCAGGTCCAATATGAATTACCTGACCCGGACCGATACTCCATTCAAGCCGATACGACTCTGTTGCCTGCCATACTTAACCTGGTACAAAATGCCGTGCAGGCAAGCCGCAAGCATTTGCAGGAACGCATTAGCCTTTCCGGATTGATAAAGAATAATCAGCTTTTGCTGAGCATCCGCGATTACGGTTCCGGTATCTCCGAAGACAATCTTTTGCAGTTAGGCTCCAGACTGGTTGAAAGCGATAAGGGACTGGGCATGGGCGTTTTGTTGAGTCATGCCACGCTCGAACGTTTTGCCGCTGAACTAAAACTGTATAACCATAGCGAAGGCGGAGCGGTAGCCGAAGTGGCGTTCAAAGTTGCGTAGCTAACTGCCGGTCACCGAAAACGCTAAAGATAGATTTAAATGAGTCAAAATCTCCTGTTAGTAGAAGATGATCAAGCTTTTGCGGATGTTCTGCTGCGACGCCTGCAAAGGCAAGGCTATGATTGTCGGCATGCCCTTGATGTTGGTACGGGCCTGGAACTGGCGGACAGTTTTCACCCCCAGTATGTCCTGCTGGACATGAAGGTGGGCGAGGACAATAGTCTGCCCGCTATTCCCACGCTTCGTCAGAAGTTACCGAATGCGCGCATTATTCTCCTTACCGGTTATGCTAGCATTGCCACCGCAGTGGAAGCGATCAAGGCGGGCGCCAATGATTACCTGCCGAAACCCGTGAACACCCAGGCTCTGCTGACGGCTTTAGCCGGAGGAAAAGTGGAAGAGCTGGAGAACGAAGCCATGTCCCTGGCTCGGATGGAATGGGAACATATTCAGGAAGTATTGAATAGAAACGAAGGAAATGTCTCCGCTACCGCCCGGGAACTGGGTTTGCACCGCCGCACATTGCAAAGAAAGTTATTCAAAAGACCAGCACTTAAGTAACCTACCTGAGTTGGTTTTTTATCTGTTGTTCATAATCAATACGAATTATTTATACTTATGTATAGGCTAGAATGGCACTTATATAAGCCAAAAGGTTTTTAAATTCAGTGCTTTGGTTGTCATGTCCCATAAACCGAGACACGCCGTAAACTCTTCCTTGGGGGCTCAACGACAGTTCCACTGCGGCAGCTCCACTGCGGCAGCTCCACTGCTTCGATGGTCTCAGTTTATGGGCCATGGCAGCCTAAAAACTCGACATTGGGGCTTGATTAGTCCAAAGCAAGTGACATTCTGTATAGACTAATTTAAAACAGGGAAACGGGTGCAATATTTTTGCCTTAGAAGTCCTTGCATTGCTGGAATAACCTATGCCGCTAATTGCACTTAATGTCGCTCTATTCTTATGGGCTATGACGGCGCTCTTTGCCAAGCTTATCCCCATGCCCGCGGATGTGCTGATTTGGTTTCGATCCGTTGTCGGTATTCTCGGTTTTGCGCCGGTTTTGTGGTTGTTTGGGAAACCGCCGAAGCTTAAGGGGAAACAGATAGGCATCGCTCTGACACTAGGGCTTCTTATGACCGGTCATTGGGTGAGTTTTTTCCACTCGGCGCAAGTCTCCACGGTAGGCCTGGCGATTCTTGCGCTCTACTCGTATCCTATATTTACCATTCTGTTGGAACCTCTGTTCTCCGGAGAGCGGGTGAAGCTGCTGGATATCGGTTTAGGCCTGTTGGTAACGGTAGGTCTTTATATCATGCTGCCAAGCTTCGAGTGGTCTGATCAGGCGGTGCAGGGCATATTCTGGGGAGTGGTTTCAGCATTGCTGTTTTCCCTTCGAAATATTCTCAGCCGCTACAAGGCCAGACAAATAGATAGCCTGACACAGATGTTTTATCAGGTACTGGTCGCTTCACTGGTTCTAATACCCATCGCGTTACCGAAAACCGAACTTGACAATCTCGACCGTATCGACTGGTTGCAGTTACTTGCGCTTGCCTGGATTTTTGTCCTGGTCCCGCACACGCTGTTTGTCTTCAGTCTTAAAAGTCTTATGACCAAGACCGTCAGCCTGATAGCGACTATACAACCGGTTTACGGGGTGTTTTTCGCCTGGCTGATATTGTCTGAGATCCCAGCTGTCAATACGCTTCTGGGCGGTTTTCTCATACTTTCCGTGGCGCTAATCGAAGCGTTGCGAATCCGCAATAGCCATTAACCGGAGTGATAGTGAAATGCTGCGTCCCGAGCAAATTTTCAGTTGCAGAGTCCTCCATGAACGCCTGCAGATCAATCTAGACGCTGCAACGGTATCGATTGTACCGATAAGCGCTTCCTGTATTCGCGTTCAGGTAGACTTCGATAATTCTCAGCCACTTAACTATGGCTTAGCCTCAACCCAGGAAGCTGACACTAGTCTGCTGGCTGATTGGAAGGCGGCACTCCAAGATCAGATGCCGGTTGTGTTAATTGGCGCGGAGATAACGCTACCACTGTCAGACAAGACTTTGATCGTCCACCAACAGCCTTTCTATCTCGAATTAAAGTCCGCTGAAACCATTCTGTATAGGGATCTGCCTGGTAGAGCCTATCAAGTGGATCGCAATTTGAGGCGCTGGCATTATCATCAGAGAGAAGATTCTCATCTTCACTATGGGCTGGGGGAAAAAGCCGGTCGGCTCGAACGCACTGGCCGATCCTTTAAAATGACCAATACCGATGCCATTGGCTACGATCCGGAACATGGCGATCCGTTGTATAAACACATCCCTTTTCTACTGCGTCTACAACCGGAAACGAAAACCTGCATCGGCCTCTATTACCACAATGCCAGCCCAAGCAGCTTCGATGTAGGCAGCGAAAGAAGCGGCTATTATGGTTCATTTAGCAGTTTCTGCTGTGATGACGGATTAATCGACTACTTTCTGCTGCTGGGCGAAACCCCGCGAGAGGTTTGCAAGCGCTATGTAGCATTGACCGGTTACCCGGCGCTGCCCACTAAAGCTTCGCTCGGTTATTGGGGGTCGTCGATGTTTTATACAGAACTTGAGGCCGATGCCGGCGCGGCGGTGTTGAATTTTATTGACGAATGCCAGCGGCAGCAGATTCCCATCAGTGGATTTCACCTATCGTCAGGCTACTCCAAAGCGAAAGACGGCAAGCGCTACACCTTTCATTGGAATGCCGGCAAGATGTCTGACGCTGCCCATTTTATCCGGCAAATGAATGAACGCCGGGTTGCATTATCGCCCAATGTAAAACCGGCTTTTTTAACGCAGCATCCGCTATACGAAACGTTCCGGCAGGCAGGAGCCTTTGTAAAGTCCCACTCAAATGAGGACCCTTTAAAAGTGAATTTTTGGGGAGGAGAGGGGAGTTTGGTGGACTTCAGCAATCCAGAGGCCAGAAATCTCTGGCAAACGCAACTTTCCAAGGCTTTTCTGCAGCATGGCGTTGCCGCCATCTGGAATGATAATAATGAATTCGAAGCGGACGACGACGATGCAATTTGTCACGCCGATGGTACGCCGGAGAGTTTGCAGAAACTACGTCCCGTCCTGAGTAACCTGATGGCGGAAACGACTTGGGATGCCATCACCGAACAGAGTGCCGCCCGTCCGTTTATTTTAAGTCGCGCCGGTTTTGTCGGTATTCAGCGGTGGGCTCAAACCTGGTCAGGCGATAACGCCAGCAGTTGGCAGCATTTTCGGTTTAATGTTGCAACAATGCTGGGTCAAAGTCTCTCCGGAATCGCTTTTAACGGTATGGATATCGGTGGCTTTTCCGGACTGTCTCCTGAACCGGCGTTGCTGCTCCGCTGGGTGCAAAACGGCATCTTCCATCCACGGTTTTGCATCCACTCCGTGAATGCCGACAACACGGTCACGGAGCCTTGGATGTATCGGGAAATTTTGCCGTATATCAGACAGGCGATTAGGTTTCGTTATCAGTTGCTCCCCACGCTTTATAGCTTTGCTTATGGTGCTTCGCGAGACGGTGACCCACTGGTCAGACCATTGGTTTACCAGTTTCCGGATGATTCAAATGGCTGGCATGAGGATCAGGCCTTCATGGTTGGTGATGCGCTCTTGACCCTGGCTATCACCGAGCCGGATATCACCCACTACCCTCTCTACTTTCCCGAGGGCACATGGAAAGACTGGTATACAGGCAAACTCTTTGAGGGAAATAAAACCCATCGGCTGAATCTAGAGTTGGAATACAGTCCACTGTTTATGCGTGTCGGATCCGGCGTGTTTCTGGATCAGGCATATGATCACGCGCAACCCGAAAACGATTTACTGCAAATCAAGATTCTAGGCGCAAAAGACGGTTCAGCCCGATGGTATGAGGATGACGGTGAAACCATGGGTTATCGGACCGGGGAGCATTTGATCGTCACCCTGGATTGGGTAGCTAAAAATGGCAAGTTTTCACTTACCAAGCAGCGATCCGGGAACTACACACCAGACTGGAAGGAATACGAGTGGGCAGTTCATACTGCAGGCGCTAGTCCTCTGAAAGTTATCTGTGACGGACAAGAAATGCGCCGTGTACTGTATCGGGAACAGCGGAATTACGGGACTTGGTGGTTTGATGCGGAAACCAAATGCGTATATTTGCGGCAGGACTCAGCGGCATTTCTTCAGTGCCGGGATGTGCAGTTGGTATTTGGTGAAAGCACGGCAGTTTCCATGGAGTAATGGTTGGCAACAGGAAGGTAAAACCGCTAGTCAGAATAAACCATAGCGGCCTTCGAGGGATTCCTCTTTTAACCGGTTTTCCACCTGGAGCAACTTTTCCCTGAGTCGGCTGTCAAGTTCGCCAAAGAATACCAGGCCGTATTTACAGCCGACTTCCGTTTCATTGAAATAGACGATGCGGCACGGCAGTGCCTCAATCTTGATTGCAGAATCTTTTGTAGTCAGGCTAAAGGATATCGTTGCGCTGGTAATTTCCGGCAAACGGTCCGGGGAAAAAACACAAATCCCCAAATGATTGAAGTTGATGGAATCGAGGACAAACTTTTCGCCCTCGACGATCAACTCAGAATCGCTGAATCCTTCGCTACAGAGTTGGCGGTCTATTAATCTGTTTTCGTAATTGCTCGGGTTTCCCATCTGTCTATCCACGCTGTTGCAGTGTAAGCGTCCGGTAATCACGCCTTGCTTTCCGAGATCGGTTGCCATTGGTGTGGCAATAGTTCCCCAATAGCGCTGGCTTTCTGTGTGGGAAGTCGTG
>JANQMN010000147.1 GCA_028280065.1 Hahella sp. | reverse complement strand
ATCGAAGTACTGGGATTCGACTATCGTGAAATAGATAGAGAACTTATAGAAACGGCTTTCGACTACGCCAAAGTCATATGGCAAGACCACGAAACCAAGGCCTTGCTTATCGAATTCAGTCTGGACTACCTGGCAGCCCAACACCGCCTGGAAATTCTTGAGTTCGCAGGGGGCATTGCCTTCGAAATAGTCATCCAAGCGCTTCTGTTATTTCTAACTGCCGGTACAGGTAACATCGTCAAAACGGCATCCCTGCTCCGCTATTCAAAACAGTTGAAACAACTTGGCCAACTATTAGCCCGCCTAGCGGAGAGATTAAAACCACCAAAACGTGCTTTCGCTTCATCATTTCGAAAAAGCAATCCGCGGTTGGAAGCTCAACGCCAAAAACGGCCCAAGGTTGAGCCGATTAAGATTGTTGAAGTGGATAAGAAGCAGAAAAGTGCAAGTAAGTCTGAAACCGAAGGCAAAAAATCCTTATCGGCTACTCTAGGCGGGAAAAAGCAGGAAAAAGTGAGCACCAGCGCTGAATCGGCAGCTGTGCCTGCTATGAAAGAGCCTGATGTTATTCCAAACAATGCTCAGGCTACTGTTGATCTATTTAGAAAGACCGAAAACACAGGCGAATTTGCTGGATTGAAAGTTCCGATGCAGTTGCGCTATGTTAAGCAGGCAGCTGAAGAAGGCGGTGTCGGCTTGAACAGCGTTAAAGTTAGGATAGTCAGGGATAAGGACTTAGTTGGTAAGGACTTGTATGGTTACACTCACCCTGATGGTTCCATTGATTTATATCCAGATGCGTTTACAAATACGGAGCAGTTAGTAAAAACTCTTGGGCATGAGAGAACGCACACGATGCAAATTAAATTGCATGGTCACCCTGATAGGCATGGTGAAAGAATGATGGATGAGTTGATGCGCAATGAAAATGCTGCTCATGGCATAGAAGATAGTTTCTGGCAATATTATTTGCAGAATAGGTCAGGAAAGTTGGAGAGCTTTAATTGATGAAGAATCCAGATCGTTACCTGGAATGGCTAAGGAAGCTTCCCACTGATGATGTTGCCTATTCAGACGCTGTATGCATTGAATGTGGGTCGCGGGGGTTGTCATTTCAGTATCTTGGTGTGAGTGGGAATGAATTTGGATGGAAGCTTGTTTGGTGTGGAGAATGTAATTCTGGGATAAGAATTTCCAGAACCAAGATACCAAATGATGCTGTAGTGTTAGTTCGTGAAAACGAGCAAAAGGAATTTTTAGATTCACATTCGAATATTAGGCTGATTTCTTAACCGGTAAAAAAAGCCCAGCCGTATGCTGGGCTTTTTACATCTCCAATGGCCGAATGGCATTCTCTACCGTTGATAGTAAGTCCGGATGGTTTAGTTGGATTTGCAAGTTCAAGGCAGTTGTTTACTCTCCAAACTGCCCCTTCAAAAAGTCAATCAACAATCTCACCCTGGCAACTTCAAAACGACTACTCGGAAAAACCAAATTGATATCTCTGCTGGGAATTTTCAGTTCGGGCAACAACTGAACCAAACTTCCTTTTTGAATCAGAGGGTCGACAAGGTAATCGGGCAGTACGGTGACTCCTAAACCCTGTACAGTAGCCTCGAGAATCAACTGCAGATCATCTGCAACCAAGCTGGTTTTGAACCTATGCAAATTACCATCAGGTAAGACACTCTGAAGGATATTGTCCATGTTAAGCATTTGATCGTTTACAACCCAGGCCAAATCGGCCAGCTGTTCGAGCCTGTCTGGGCGGCCGGAATGTTCCAAATAATTGGGTGAAGCAACAACCCGAAGTTTGGTAAGACCAAGTCGAACAGCTTTAAGTGTCGAATCTTTCAATTGCCCCGCTCTAAACGCTAAATCAACGCCTTCTTCAAGAAGATTGAGGTTCTGATCAGTAACTATCAACTTAAAATGAATATCAGGAAACCGCTTACGAAACTTGGCCAGCAATGGAGTTAGAAGATAACGCCCCATTAAAGGTGCGGTTGTGATGGTGATTAGGCCTTTAGGCGATAAAGAAAAGTTCCTAATCTGAGATTCTATATCAGCAAAGTCATTGACCAAAGGCTGCACTTTCTCCAGCAACCAATGGCCTGCATCAGTTAATTGCAACACTCTGGTCGTTCTATGAAACAGTTGCACCTGTAGGTATTTTTCCATTGCTGCAATTTGCCGACTAACACTGGAAGGGGCTACTTGCAGCTGTTTCGCGGCTTGGGAAAAGCTGCCAAGTTTTGCGACTAACAAGAAACACTGATAATTATCAAAACGTTCCAAGGATACCTCCTGAAGCGCCACAATTTTTGCAAGAAGCGCAAAACAGTTTAGCAAATCACCTCGTATTAATTCCTTTTTAACAACAATATCATTGATGAGTATTTACAAGTTAGCAATAGAGGTTAGAGATGGACGTGTTTAGCGCACTTTCCAATAGGCACAGCGTCAGGCAGTTTTCCAACCAGACAATTGAGCCCGAATTACTCGAGAAAGTACTACTGGCGGCAAATCAAGCGCCAAGCAATTGCAACTCCCAACCCTATAAAATTGCGGTCGCACAAAATGAAACGATTGAAACGCTCCGTACAGAACTCTTCGCAAAATTCATTCATGCGATTGAGATGCAACAGCAACCTCTTCCTAGAAAGCTTTTCACGCTAGCGACTAAAGGAGGATTACCTGACGGCGATTTTAAAGTGATCAACAAATATCCAGGGATTCTGAACCAGCGGCGCCAGGAAACAGGCTTTGGGTTATACGACACTCTCGGTATCGCTCGACAGGACAAAAAAGCGCGTAATCAGCAAATGGCGCGCAATTTCAAGTTTTTTGACGCGCCCGTAGCCATCTTCGTATTTGTCCATGAAGCGCTTGGAGAATGGGCAACCCTGGATGCCGGTATCTATGTCCAATCGCTGCTTCTTGCGGCAACAGCGGCAGGACTTGGCAGCTGCGCCCAAGGGGCATTGGCTACCTGGAGCAGTCCGGTGCGTAGACACTTCGCGATTGACAAAGGGTATAAGCTTTTAATGGGTGTTTCGCTTGGATACGAGACAGACCATATTGTAAACAGCTATCGTCCGGGCAGAGCGAAGCTCTGCGATATGCAGTTTCAACAACGCTAGGTCAAGGCGGTACCGGATTGATCTCACAATCCGGCAGGCATTTCAGGGAGCCAATCGCTCCCCGGACTAACTCAGCGATTTTATCTGTCAGGCATTCTAACAGCGAGAACGTCACAGCTTGCACCATGCAATACGCCGTTTGCCGTGGAGCCGAGTAAAAGCCTCAAACCATGTCTGCCGTGACTGCCGACTATGATGACGTCAACGGCATTTTCTTCCGCATATAAGTGCAGTTCTACTTCCGGGCGCCCGATCGCGATTGCGCAAGTGGTATTCTCCAGGCTGCTGTTTTCCACAATGGATTGCAGGTGTATTTGACTCTTTTCTTTCAAATCGGCCTGCATGGCATCTATGTCATATGGAATATCGCCTTTAAAAGCATGGGTTAGCGGTTCTACTACATGCACAATATGAAGATGCGCTCCCGA
Organism: Hahella sp.; assembly: GCA_028280065.1. Taxonomy (GTDB): domain Bacteria; phylum Pseudomonadota; class Gammaproteobacteria; order Pseudomonadales; family Oleiphilaceae; genus Hahella. Next base: position 36,421 of record JANQMN010000147.1, on the reverse strand, counting down.
GAGTTTTTGCAGTGTAATCGCCTTCTCAAGTACTTGTTGGTTTTCTTCAGATAAATCGACTCCGACCAGAATTTGCTCGTACATAGTGCTGCCTCCCTTGACTGTGGCAGGTATTATCCTCACAAAAAAATTCTAACGCGATTGCCAGGGGCTAGTATTGCACCCTCTCAACATTCCTTAGGCTTCCCTGCCAAGCCCTTATTCCAGTTTAGTCAATAGTCGGCATATTTCCTTGACCGGTCATCGAATGGTGGACATTTGCACTCGTACCGGGTGGTTCGAACCCAACCGCGACCAGTCTTCGAGATAACGCTTCCAAGAGGGCACCAGAAGTAAAGTGGCTAGCCCCATCCGACTCAGGTCACTCGCCATGGATAGAAAACGGTAGATTGCAAACCGACATGAAGAGCTGATTTTGCATTGCATCGGCTTGCTAAGGAAGCTGATTGCCGGTGAGGGCTGGGAGTAACTTTTCGGTGAACGGAAGCATGTATTTCAGTTCCTACGAAGCGACCATGCAGGGGACTGCGACTTAAAAGCCGTTAAAGAATTTTGGCGGCATTTCCCTCCGAAGAAGGTTAGTCAAATAACAGAGTGTAAGCTGGCCCAACTTACATGGCTTCCTAGCGCTTTGGCTATGCGGCCTTGCAGGCTAAAGAGGTCGAACTTTGCGGAATGGCAATTGCCTCCGCAGCTTCTATTTTTAGTAGTTGGTCTTCCAGGATATCTTTCACTGCCGCAACGCAACGCGCGCAGCCTTTACCCAAGTCCAATCTCTCCACCAGACTCTTCAGATCTTTAGCACCATTTTCCACTTCCTGTTGGATTGTTGTGTCAGAAACTGCACTGCAAATGCAAACATACATGGGAACAATAGCTCTACATCAAATTAACTATCTAAAGACTAATCTAAATGATAATTATTGTCAATTAGGAGATTTGTTACTATTTTATACAAATTGATCAAGGACAATAAATTTACCCGATCAGCCCCAACTACTATCTTTAACGGCAGCGATCAAGCCGCTGGCACCAAAGCGGAACATTCCATAATTAGAAGGTCATGCTAGTTTGCAGTTGGCCAGGAAGATGAGTTGATGAAAGACAAACTTGCCGTCGATGACAGCCCGATACATGGGAAAGGACTTTTTGCTACAGAGATAATCAAGGAAGGGAGTTTAATCGGAGTTTGCCAGGCCAGAAGCACCGGTAGGCCAGGTGATCATTCTATTTTTCTTCAAGACGGCAGCCATGTAGAAATTACCTGCGTGTTTCGCTACATCAACCATTCAGACAGCCCTAATCTGGTAATTTACGATGATCTAACCGTTGTAGCCTTAGGAGATATTGAGCCTGGAGAAGAACTGTTGCACTGTTACAGCGAGGATTGGAACGGCTAATGTCATAGTTGGATCAAGCGCTCCAGGTGTGCCGATAATACCTAACCTGGCCGGCGCGATCAGTTACCTGAGAGAAAACGACATACCCGTTTTGGTCAACCACAGCACGGATCCCATCAAATTCCTTGACCTTTCCGCGCTCGGCAGCTTGATCGAAGGAATGTTTTTCCACTTCCCTTAAATGCATGGCAAGCCTCCTTTTTAGGACAATATATCACTTTTATCTTGATCGATTAATATTACAGAGTAATGAATTTCCTTGGTAAGTGGGACTCAACTTTTATCTAGCCTATTTATCGCGAATTTCTTCGATCAGCGTTCTCTCGATGGGAACTTGCACATAGCCAACTTCCTGGCTCCAGAAAAAATAGTAACCCAGTACTTGCCCCTGGTCGTCTTTACCGGTGGTGATCTTACCGTCCGTGACTGTCCAAGTTTTTATAACCTGACCGTTATCAACATATGACACCCGCAAATCGACGCCAAGTATGTTATCTGCCTGCCGCGACCATTTGTTGCGGGTTTCTTCGGTGCAGGCCGTGAGGAGTAACCCGGCAGCGACCAATAATCCTAACAAATAAGAGCGATGTATCTGCGAAAGCATTTGGTTTCTCCCGATAGTGTTTTCAAACGTAAGTTTCCAGCTTAGCCGCAGCCGCTTGGGAGCACTAAGATCCGGTTAATGCCAGCTGTAAACTGACCTGTTTATTGCCATCCGCCACTCTTTGTCTGCCGACTTCTCGAAATCCAAAACGACGATGAAAACGTTCGGACACCGGATTGGGTGGATCAAGATCGTATTCGCACGTTAAGCAGGCGACATTCAGCCGTTTGGCGTAATCGAATAACTGCTGATACATGTAACTGCCTACCCCGATGGATTGCTTACCGCCGTCCACCACGACTCTGTCTATATAAAGAAACTGCGAATACCGGTCCTGAAACCATCGGTAATTAAGGCTGTCATAATCTGTCTGCTCACGAAAGGCCAAGAGAAACCCTAAGATGCCATCCGGCCCATCCATAACCCAGTGGACCGCAGACATTTCATGTAGTTGAGTCAGTCTGAACTCGTCCAATGGACTCAAAAAGTGTTCGGATTCATCATTGAGAGCCAAAATAGCGTGAAAATCCATGTAGCTGGCAGTACGAAGTGGCATCATGGCAGTGGTTATTGTTGCTGAGGGAAACCGCCATTTTTGCTGGTTCTCACGAATTTGGCAACCAGCAACAGAACAAGCAATAAACTAATACCGAAAGACGCTGCTATTCCCGGAACATTCAAAGTATCGAGTGTCGCCCAACTGATGAGACACCAGAAAACAGGGATGGGCATAAGAATTAGCAGGTTCCACCGGGCAGGGAGCTTCAGAATATAGGCCATCGTAATCAGCACTGTGGGGTCAGGATGAAAGGCTATCGCCTCATAAGCCCAAAAGGGCCTTCCGGATAACCAAAGCACGCAAGGATATCCAACGAATATCAGACCGACAAAAAATTCCAGATAACCTGGATGGGATACCGTTGTCGTTTTGGTTTCCATGAATCTCTGGTGTATTCCAACCCCGGCGAGTAAGGCCGCTTGGACATAAAATCCATAGGCAAAATACTCGGCGGCCCAGTTTATTGACAGGTAGGCTCCTTGGAAAAACAGGTATCCCGAACCCACCCAGGAGATAGCCACAAATCCCAACAATATCCAACCGACAGACCTCTTGTGGCTATAGACCAACAATGCCAGAAAAATCGGGCCAACCGTCAGTTGCCATTCCCACCATTGCTGATTGTAGGCTTCGAGCATGCGGAGATAGACCCGCCCGGAGAACAGAACAAAATCTTCAAAGCGGTAGCTACTCCACTGCTCCATCAAGCCACCTGGATAGCGTTGACGATGCGTTTTCGGATTGCCTTATCCGGCAGAGCGCCCTGCCCGGCGTCGATATTCTCCAACACGTGGGCAACCTGGGTCGTGGCGGGGATGGCACAAGTAACGGCAGGATGGCCGAGGATAAACTTTAACACCAGCTGTGCCCAGCTCGATGCACCGACCTCTTTTGCCTCGGCCGGCAATGCCCGAGAGCTTAACCGATCGACTAAATGTCCGCGCTGAAACGGCCGGTTAACGATAACCGCAATGCCTTTTTCAAGCGCCAAGGGCAACAAGCGGTCTTCCACCTCTCGATCAACCGGGTTATAAGTCAGCTGCACGGTATCAATCGGATAGTCCCGCATAATTTTTTCCAGTTCCCGGTGCCTGCGGCCATGCGAGGTCGTGATACCGATATACCGCACCCTGCCTTCAGCCTTCATTTCCAACAGCGTCTCAAGATGTCCTTGCCAGGCCAGTAAATTATGAATCTGAAGCAAATCAAACTTGCCGACTGTCCAAAATTTTCGGGACTGTTCGATTTGTTCCGGTCCGTCCCTGACGCTACCGGTCCACACTTTGTCTGTAGCAAACACCTGCTCCTCGGCACCCAGTTGCTGCAAGGCGTGCCCAATTGTGAACTGGGCAGAGCCGTACATAGGCGAGGAGTCGATCATTCGCCCGCCGGCTGCGAAAAACGCCTGGATAACGGCCGTCGATTCCGCCAACAGGCCGGCGTCTTTCCCAACATTGAAAGTTATCCAGCTTCCCAAACCCACTGTCGGAATCCGCTCGCCGGTGGAGGGGATCGGCCGGGTGGCTATATTCTCGAACTTGCCGCTTGCAGCTACGCCGTATAGGGGTATGGGAAGCACAAGGGTACCGAGCCCAGCCGCTATCCCGCGTAGAAAAACTCTTCGATTGCAACCCGTTAGCTTTGTTTCGTTGATGGTTCGCATAATAGTCCTCCTTCACGGAAGAGTACGTATAATCCAGCCAAATCAGTGCACCTCCGCTTCGCGATTCCCCAGGTAGCGAGGGGAATGCGTATCTACCGGTTTAGCAATTGTTCTAAACGGGACTCCAACTCAGCCAATCCCGGCTTGATCTCCTGCTGGCCGGCAAGCATCGCATGAATGTTCCTGTAGATAATTTTGCTTGCTGCGGGATATTGTTCACCAATTGGGGTGGACGGTCGCGCGACGCTATTGGCAAAGGTGTTATACAGACTGCCAAAAAATGGAACCGCTTCCAAAACATCCTTATCTTGATAGAGCGCTTTGATAGTGGGATTGAACGAACCCTTAATCGCACGACGTTTTTGCTCTTCGTAACTGGTCAGGTATTTGACCAGATCAATGGCTAACTCCGGTGCTTTGCTGTATTTGGAAACTGCCAACTGCCAGCCTCCGAGCGTTCCTGAATGTTGCCCGGCAGCCCCGCCTTTCGGCAGTGCGGCTACGCCGACCTGCTCTCTGACAGGACTTTCCTTGGACTGTAATAATGACCAGGCATATGGCCAATTGCGCATGAAAACCGCATTGCCGGCTTGAAAAATAACCCGGGATTCTTCCTCCATATATTTCAAAACATCTTCAGGCGAAATAAAGCCGATCCAACCACGGGCCATGGTCAGCGCCTTTAGCGCCTGGGGATTATTTATATCAACTTTGCCGTCGGAGTTTAAAAATGTCCCGCCACGATAACTGTGAATCCACTCCAGCGCATCGCAAGTGAGTCCTTCGTAAGCCCTTCCCTGCCAGACATATCCCCATAACTGGTTATTCCCTGCCGAACGCTCGGCCTGTTGGACATGTTTTGCGGTGCGGGTGAGCGCTTCCCAGGTTTCCGGCACTTGCTTGCCATATTTCTTTAACAAATCCTTGCGATAGTATAAAACCCCGGCATCGGTAAACCAGGGTATCGCTACCAGTCTGCCATTCACCGTATTGTTCTGAATCAAAGCCGGGAAATACGCTTCCGGTTGCACATGGCCAGTCATATCCAAGAAGTGGTTATGTAACATGCCTGGCCAGATGACATCAATTTGCAACACATCCAACTGATCGGACTGCACCAGCAAGATATGCTGGTAAAGGGCGAGTAACTCATTGGATGTAGTAGGTGTGGAGATCAGCTTAACGCTATGCCCGGTTTTTTCACTCCAGGCTTTGGTCCCTTCCCGGCAGAGTTCAAGTTCCATTCCCACTGAACCGCAGGCAATGGAAATGGTCGCAGCATGGCTGAATGCCGAAAATGCCATAATCAGCAACATACCACACCAAAGCCGCCAAAGTTTAATGAGCACAACAGACTTCATACGATCAATTCCAATTGGCCACTCACCACCAATATGTTCCACATGCCATGATAGTACAAGTCGTTTACGCGACAGGGGGCTTGTTTAGCGAATCTCTAATGCATAAAGACATGCATTTCGGAGGCGCAACAGGATGGACGATACGCCTGTTAACGACGGATTTAGCCAATGGTCCGTGGAATCGACATCCTTCAAGGTATACGCGGCGACAACTTCCTGCTGCCGCAGAAAAACAACCTCCATGGCCCCGTCCGGACATTCCGCATTAAGCCGGAGTTTTTCTATGGTTTCCGGAATCGCGTTGATCTCGACTTCGCCATTCGGACTGGAAATACCCACCAGGCGCTCTTTAGGCACCTGGGCGCAACGCACCACCCAGGTGGGCGCCTTAACCGGCTTGGTGAAGTCTTTTTCTGCAAATCCATGTTCAAAATTGCAATCTGAGTAATACAGTTTGATCGAATCTCCGTCGAATACGGGGGCCGACGGCGTCGTTACCATACCGCCTTCTGCGCCAAAGTTGAGATCCCAAGGAATTAAAGGCTTGTCGGAAAGGCGCTCCCAACTTACGCCGTCAGCACTATAAGCAAGAAACACTTCGATTTTTCCAAGGTTGGTGCCTCTGGGCAACTCGTGGTCAATTTCAAAGAGCCACAAATAGCCGAGATAGCCACTACCCCAAAAAAATGGGCACAGACCATAAAAATCCGCCCAGCGGTAGCCCCGCGACTGCGCTATTTGGTCTTCGGCAGCCCCAGGTTGCCAGATAGTGGAAACTTCTCCCCACTGTAGAAAATCGCCGCTCGTCGCACGACCGACACAGCGCCGTGTACGCTGCTCTCCATCCACATGGTAGGTTTTCACCATGGCGGTATAGCCACGCCGGTCCTTAAAACAGGGGGAGACGTCGCTAAACCAGGTTTTGTTGGTGTGATCGTTTTTATAGCTAAGCAGTTCGATCGCAGGATTCTCCGGATACTCCTCAAACTGCTTGCCGTTGGCGGACCTTAATATGTGGTAGCCCTGTTCACCGAAAGCAAAAATTTTATAGCACGCAGATTGTGACTCCGGTTCATAGAGAATACTCGGCATGTGGTAGCCGGCCACCAGATTGGTAAGTTCCTGCCCTTCTCCGACCATTGGCACTTCCGAGGGGGATATGGCGTTGTTGGCTTGAATAACCTGCTGAGGATTAGCGCTAAAGTCCGCTACATTGACCAAGGGTTTGCGCCAGCGCAATCCATCCTCCGACTGGGCATAACCTATACGCAGCGCATTGCCGCATTGGTAGTACATTTCATAGCCATGCCGACTCTTAAACACCGACCCGTATAGATTTGTCCGACACCCTTCCCAATGATACTCGGGGATCAGTATTGGCTCGGAAGGCAGAATTTCGGCTTGCCGGTAACTGGTGTTTTGGGTACGTGCGAGGTGTTTCTGGTCTGGAACAACAATGATCATGCAGTACTAGGGCTATATTAGTTGCGTCGCGCCTCGGTAAGGAAAAGGCTCCATCAAAGCGTAGCCTCATTGCGGTTATCCCGCTAGTTTACGATATCGGTATAGACGGCGATAAAGTGGCAGGTACTGCCTCCAAGGACAAACAGATGCCAAATGGAATGGGAGAACGGAATTCGCTCCATTACGTAGAAGATAACTCCAACCGTGTACACAATCCCGCCGGCTACGATAAGGGTGAATGTGCTGTCGGCGAGTTTTTCCATCATTTCAGGAATTGCCACCGCACCGACCCATCCCATGCCGACGTAGGTGAGAAGATGCATCCACTTGAATCTCCCGGGGAACGCGAGTTTCATGAACACGCCGACCAAAGCAAGCCCCCAGAGAATGGAAAATAAAGTCCAGCCCAAAGTACCGCGCAGGCTCACCAGCAAAAACGGTGTATAGGTACCGGCTATCAGCAGGTAAATCGCGCAGTGGTCAAACAACTTAAGAACAAATTTGGCCCTTGGGTACTGGATACCATGGTATAAGGTCGATGCCAGAAGCAATAGGAACAAGCTGCCGCCATATATTGAAGCCCCGACGATTTTCCAGACATCCTCCTGCATTGCCGCAAAAGTGATTAGCAGCGTAATTGCAGACACACTGACCAACGCACCGATGCCATGCGTCAGCGCATTGACGACTTCTTCGGCGAGTGGCCGACTGGTTTTTTGGATGGACTTTGAAGCCGGTTGTTGCGCTTGCGGGTGCATACTGTTCTCATGGACTGGGTAAAACCTAGCCAAACATACTACCCTATCTTCAAGGGATATGAAATTTGCATTGGCCGATTACTCTTCATCCAACTCGGTAATCACCTCAATATCGTTCTCCAAGGAGCGATGGACCGGGCAGCGGTCGGCGATCTCCAACAACCGGTCAATCTGCTCTTCAGTTAGCGACTCGCCCTCAAACCGAATCGTGCGTTCGATGACATCAAGCTGCTTAGCATCTCCCTTATACTCGCAGTGCTCGCAGTCATCGCTGTGAACACGCTGGTGTTTGAGGCCGACGTAGACATCCTGCAGCGGCCATTGCTTATGGTTGGCATACATTCTGATGGTCATCGACGTACAGGCGCCAAGACTGGCCAATAGCATTTCATAGGGGTCGGGTCCTTGATTATCGCCTCCGACCGAGGATGGCTCATCCGCATACCACCGGTGATCGTCTGTATAAATACTGCGCGTGAACCTTTGGTTTTTTTCTGCAACCAGCACATTTCCTCGATTCAACGACGGTTGCTGGTCACTATCCTGGGCTTTTTTCAGATAACGCTTGACCCATGCAACCAACGCATCCGCGACATATTCGGCGTCGGCAGGACGGCTCAACAGGTGATCGGCGTTATCCAGAGATACAAAACTCTTGGGATGCTTAGCCCAACCATAAATCTTCGCGGCTTCATCAATGGAGACGGTCACATCAATGGGCGAATGAAAAATAAGCAGGGCTTTTTTCAGACCCGCCGCCGCATTCTCTTGATTTTGTTCCTGCAGGTCATCGACGAATTGTTTTTTGATGGTAAAAGGCCTACCGCCCAAGTGGACTTCGGCAGTTCCCCGTTGCTCTATAACTTCCAACTGTTCCTGAAAATGGTGCATTACATGGGCCGGCGTGGCGGGCGCGCCAATAGTAACCACCGCTTTTGCCTCCGGAACGAAGTGCGCCGCGGCAATCACCGCAGCGCCGCCAAGGCTGTGGCCGATTAAAACATCCGGTGCTTCGTATTCTTCGCGTAAATAATGGGTGGCCGATACCAGATCCTCGACATTCGAAGAAAAATTAGTATTGGCAAAGTCGCCGTCACTGCTACCTAACCCGGTGAAATCGAACCTGAGCACGGCATACCCCTTGGCGGCTAAGGCCCGGGATATTCTAGAAGCCGAGCTGATATCCTTGCCACAGGTGAAGCAATGGGCAAACAAAACATAACCAGCCGGTTCCGCATCTGCCGGCAACTCCAAAAGTCCGGCCAGCCGCTCACCTTCAGAATTCAAGAAACTGACTTTTTTCCGCTGCGAACCCATTTGCATTCTCCTATTAGCAGACCTCACCTAACTGGCGAAGGCGTTTCTTCAATTGCGCATTTTCTTCTTGCAACTCGCTGACCTGTTGCTTCAAATCTTCCACTTCCGCTTTGCTGGCAGACATTTTCATGGCATCCGGCGGTTCCATCTCGATCGGCTCCACATCTGAATTCAGCGTATGGGCATAGCGCGATTCGCGCTTACCGGGCTCTCGCGGCAACTCAGCGATGAAGGGTCCCTTGGGATGCTTTGACAGTTTTTCCAAGGTCTTTTCCACCTCATCCACTTTACCAAAGGGGTGCATTCTATGCGCTCTGGAACGCAGCTCGCCGGGAGTTTGAGGCCCTCTCAGCATCAACTCACAAATAACCGCAACTTCGTCCGGTCCAAACTGCAGCTCGCCAAATTCGGTGTTACAGAACTTGTGCGAATACTTTTCAACGCGGCTTTTAAAGCTATCTTCCAAAACCAGGCCGCGCGTACTGAGTTCCGAAAGAACTTCCGATACTGTTGCCTGAGAAAGACTCAAAACGGGAAACCGATTACTCTTCTGATTGCAGGCATTGGTCAGCGCATTCAACGATAATGGATACTGATCAGGCGTGGTGATCTCCTTTTCAATCAATACACCTAGAATCCGCGTTTCATAGAGACCTAAATTCTTCTTCACGGGCGGTACCTTCTATTCCAAAAAGCGTCTCAGCTGGATGGGAGGATATCCAAGCAGATTTGTAAAGCCTTTGTAAATAAAGCGCCAGAGCTTTTACAACATCGTGTCTGCAGCTCGGCACAGCATTTTCTTATCCTGGAAAGCATAGACCACCATTGAACATCCAGGGAGCACGATATGCTTAGTTTCTACTCGACAAACGCGAAAAAAGATTATCTTAAACCACTATTTCTTGGTGCCGGCCTGGCCATCATGGCCATGGCAACACCACCCCTATACGCCGAACGCCACGCGCCCTCAGCGGTTGGTCAAGTCGCGGCAATCCCAAACCAAATTCCAAAAATTCAAATTGCCATCCTGCTCGATACCAGCGGCAGTATGGACGGCCTCATCGACCAGGCCCGTGCGCAGCTCTGGCAAATGGTTGACGAATTCGCCAAAGCCAAAAAAGATGGCGTGCAGTCGCAGTTGGAAGTGGCTGTCTTCGAATATGGCAATGACGGCCTGCCTGCAGAGAGCGGTTATATACGGCAGGTAAGCCCTCTAACTACCGACCTCGATCAAGTCTCGGAAGCACTGTTCTCGCTTACAACCAATGGCGGCAGCGAATATTGCGGCTTTGTGATAGATACGGCGGCAAGACAGCTACAGTGGTCACACGCCGATCAGGATATTAAAGCGGTTTTCATTGCCGGCAACGAGCCTTTTACTCAAGGCCCAGTTCCTTATACTGAAGCCATTGCGCTGGCCAAAGCCAAGGGAATCAAGGTGAACACTATATTTGCCGGCAACTACCAGCAAGGCGCTACTAGCGGTTGGCAGCAGGGAGCCCTATTGGCCGGAGGCGATTTCATGAATATTGATCACAACCAGCAAATTGCCCATATCGTTGCGCCACAAGATCAAAAACTTGCCGAACTGAACAAGCAATTGAACGAAACCTATGTACCTTACGGCCAAGAAGGCGAGGAAGCGGCTAAACGCCAGGCGGCCCAGGACTCCAATAGTAGCGGCGTGTCTCTGGGAATGCTTGCGCAACGGGTCAAATCCAAAGCTTCTGTAGCCTACAAAGCAGCAAGTTGGGACCTTGTCGACGCGATTAAAGATGGATTGCTGAAACTCGAAGAGCTGGATGAAGAGGCGATGCCGGAAGCAATGTCAGACATGAGTATTCAGGAGCAAGAAGCCTACATAATTGAAAAATCAGAGGAAAGACAGTCACTCCAGCGGCAAATTCAGGAACTGGCGAAAAAACGCGATGAATATGTTGCCGAAGAAAAGCGCAAAATGGCGGAACCCGCAGCACCAACGGTTAGTGATGCGCTCTCAGCCGCCATTCGAAAGGAAGCGGAATCGAAAAACTATACGCTAAACTGAGTAATGCAACCGACCATGATTCGCATTTACCTATTGTTTTTTGTTTTGATGCAAGCTCTCCCCGGCGCTGCCGGGGAACTTACATTGCCGATGGCCGACAAAGTGCTGGTAGAAAAATCAGCACGGAAGCTGTTCCTCATTCACAATGACAAAGCCTATAAGGAATACGCCATCAGCCTGGGAGACAATCCCATAGGACACAAGCAACAACAAGGTGACGAGCGCACTCCCGAAGGCAACTATCTAATTGACTACCGCAATCCACAGAGCAAATATCATTTGAGCCTGCATATTAGCTATCCAAATGCCGCGGATAAAGCCAGGGCAACTATACGGGGCGTGAATCCCGGTGGCGATATCTTTATCCATGGATTACCCAATGGTTTCGACGGCTTTGGTGCATTGCACCGGCTCAGTGATTGGACAGACGGCTGTATCGCCGTCACCAACGAAGAAATTGAGGAGATATGGAAGCTGGTGGAGAATGGTACGCCGATTAAAATACGGCCTTAAATCAACGTTAGGTGACCACGAGGCAAACCAGCTTCACTTTCAAAAGTATTTCAGGCGGTTAACCAAACCCACCCTAAAAAGAGGAGCAAAGGTATCGCGCTCAACCATCCACCGACCAGCAGTCTTAGCACCCAACGCTGCTCTTGTTCAAATTTAGTACTGAATATGGTCGCGACAATCGGCCAGGTGACGGCAAACCCGGAAAGCCACATCCACTGGCGATCGCCAACTCCGGCAAACAGCGCGACAAAGCAGCCGGACATCATACTGGCGAACCATATCCAATGACGCTTGCCCAGTGCGATTAACATGGCCATCAGACAGCCGACGAACAAGGCTGCTTGGCCAACGGCGGCCAATATGGCAAATAAGACAAAAACCGTTCCAAACGCTTCCGATGTTTCCAACATGGTTAATTAATATTCCTTCTTCTTTTCAATCAGTTAGTTAATAGTCTTTCGAACCCGACAAACCATTGCTTATAGTGATTTCCACTTTGCAAATCGACAATATTTGGTCGGAGGGGCTGTTTTTTCCTGCTAAGCTTATGGTATCGCATAAGCGCTGCGATGGATGCGTACTTTGTTTCCTGGCAGCAAACATTTTGCAGAAATCAAACGGGTGTCCTATGGATTTCAGACTGCTCTCCATTCTCCTGCTAGCTGGCAGCAGTGTTTGCCAGGCTGAAATCTATAAATGCACCAGTGGCGGCAAAACCGTGTTTTCCGATCAGCCCTGTGGCGAAGAGGCTGAAATTATCGACGTGTCCGAGTCCACTAAAAAAACCGGCACACAGTTTTCCAACGATGAAATGCAATCCCTGGGCAATTCTATGGGCAAGGAGCGTCGTCAGGAAGAGCTTGACCTGGCCATTTCCCGTCAGGAAAGAGAAATACAGAATATTATCGATAGTTACACCAGTACTCGCGCGCGCCTGGATGAAGAACTGACCAACCACCGGAGTTCCGCGGATCGGGAAAACTGGCACAATCACCCCTATAAAAAAGACAAATACTATAAAAAAGACAAACAGATACGCGATCAAATCGACCACGTATATAGGCAATACCGCGCTGACCGGGAAAAGGCCTACAACCGCCTGGCCAGCCTGAAGAAACAACGCCGCAATATTCGCTAACAACACCTATGGCGTTACTTAGGGCTTCGCCGCCAACACAGGCTTTGTTGTGGCTACTTTACGCGATAGTCAGTTGCACTAACGTCCGTGCCGAAATCCCTCTGCTTCCGGTAGGGATGGCCGAGTTCCCACCCTTCAAATATACCCATGAAGGAGAAGTCATCGGCTCCGATACCGAGCTTGTTCGCGAAGCCCTGAAACGCATGGGATACAAAACCGATATTTGGGTGATGCCGTGGAAACGGGTTCAAGCCATGGCAAGGCAGGGGAAATTTGCCGTTATCTACTCCTTCACAAAAAGCGAGGAACGTGAGCGGGATTACTTCTTTTCAGCTCCGCTGAGCACAGTGCAGGATGTTTTCTTCAAGCTCAAAAGTCAGGATATCAGTTGGGATACCTTTGCCGATCTTTATCCTTATCGCATGGGGTCCAGCGGTGGCTACAACTATGCGCCGGCTTTTCTCGCGGCGTTAAACGCCAGTGCTTTTGCCGACAAGTTAATTGTCACCAGCGACCAGCCTGAGCTGCAGGGGCTGGAGATACTCATCCGTCACCGCGTCGACTTGTTCATCTGCGAAATCAGTGTGTGCCAATACTTGATCAGAAAGGCAGATCAACGTCTTCATAGCATAGATTATATAAACAAACCGGTCGGCGACATTCGCACCTTTCATGCAGGCTTCCCGAAGTCTTGGCCAGGTGCTCGGCACTTGCAAAAGCAATTTGATATGGCTTTAGAGCAAATTGTCGCCGAGGGATTGCGCAAACAGATTTTTAAACGCTATGGAATTTCCTCTCCTTTGGAACCCGGTACATGATTCGAGTCGTCGAAGGTGATTTGCTCGAGCAGAAGGTCGAGGTCATCGTGAATGCCTGGAACCGCAACATCATCCCCTGGTGGTTGTTGGTCCCCCAGGGAGTTTCCGGAGCAATCAAGCGCCAGGCCGGCATCGCCCCCTTTAAGGAACTCGGCCGGCTCGGTCCGATCCCTCTTGGCGGCGCGGTATTGACTGGAGCCGGACGGCTACCCTTTAAAGCCATCATTCACGTCGCCGGAATTAGCATGTTCTGGGTCTCCTCAGAGCGCTCCATCCGAGATTCGGTTCGAAATGCTATGCAGCTGGCCGGGCGAGAAGGTTTTCACTCAATCGCCTTTCCCTTAATCGGGGCCGGTACCGGCGGTGCCAAGGAGCAAAAAGTACTGCATTGGATGCAAAGCGAGTTAGAGCAAATAGCATTCGCGGGAGAAATTCTCCTTGTCAGGTATTCAAACTAGCCTACCCCATATGAAAGCTTTCAAGATTTTCGCTGTCATGTACGTTTGCTGAGATAGCCTTGAACAAGTTCATTTGCTAATCGGTTGGTAAACTGACGTTTGACGGTCACGACGTAAAAGTTTTCAAACGTGTTAGGCAATCGCAAGTAGCTCACCAGCTTCCCGCTTTCCAACTCATCTTTCACCACCACTTCAGGTAATACGGTCAGACATAGGTTGTCACGGGCAAGCAGACGGAGCATGGCCATATCGTCGGCCTCCGCCAAGACGTCGGGTTGAAACTGCTGTTGCGCGCAAAAGCTGTCAAAGGAGGAGCGGATCGGAGATTGGCTCACCGGCAATATCCATCGGTATTGCGTATAACTGCTTGGTAACTCCTCCGCCAACTTCAATCCCGGCGGACCGATAATGGACACTGGCTGTCTTGCCAGCAATTGACACTGCCAAAGCTCTTGGCCGCTGCCCGCGATATCAATATTGGTCAATGCCATATCAAACTGGTGGTTGGCCAGGTCGTTCAGCAAGCTGGCCTGCCGCCTTGCATGCAGGCTGTATTTGACATCGTCCCGCGCCAGCAGAGGGGAAATGAAATCCTCGATAAAGTTGCGGGACATGGTAGACAGGGTGCCGATGCTCAGCGTTTGGGTATTGGATAAGCTTCCTTTCACTAGCAGGGTTTCCAGCTCTTCTCCCTTTGCAAAGATCTCTTCCGCGTACACCAAAGCACGTTTTCCAGCTTCCGTCAGCACCAACTTACGGCCTTCACGTTGAAACAAGTCAACCTTCATGACCTGCTCCAACTGCTTAATTTGCACCGAAAGCGCGGATTGGGACGTGTGCAAGGATTGGGCGGCCTTGGTCAGGTTGCCAAGCTTAGCCACGCGCCAAAAATAATAGAGATGATGGTAGTTTAATTTCGGCATCGTTCTTATATAGCGAACGTTTGAATACAAAATATATATTTTTATTAAAACAGAACTTCGACAACAATAAAACCTCTTGCAACATCAGGGGAGAATTGCATGACTATCGCTTTACTATCATCAGTATTGCTGCCCGTATACTTCGCTTTATTGGCAGTGGCGTTATTCTGTTCGCACCGAAGCAATCGTTGGCGAATTGCGGAAATTGCATTATCGATTAATCTGTGTGTGGCCTTCGCCAGTCTTTTGCTCTCGTTTTTTCAAACCACGTCGCTTTATGCAGCAACGCTGATGACAGCGGCGCCTTTAAACATGCTGATGCTTACACTGATCAGTTTCATCGGGATTGTGGTCCTGCGTTACTCAAGGTCAAATCTGGCCAATGACGCTGACGACGAACGTTTCCTCCGATGGTACCTGGCGACCGTCCTGGCCGTCGCAGTAACGGTAACTGCCAATCAGCTGATACTTTTCACCCTAAGCTGGATCGGCATAAGCCTTTGCCTGCACAACCTCTTGCTTTTCTATCCCGAGCGGCCTCGGGCGAAATTGGCGGTCCACAAGAAATTTCTGTTTGCCCGGTTTTCAGAAATATTGTTAATCATTGCCTTCCTACTGCTGTATGCCGAGCATCAAACCATGAACATTGATGCCATCCTGGCAGCCTATGGTGCCAACCAAGGATTGGCCTGGACCAGTCAAGTTGCCGCATTGCTTTTGGCGGCGGTGGCGCTTATCAAGTGTGCGCAGTTGCCCTTACACGGCTGGCTCATTCAAGTCGTGGAAGCGCCGACGCCGGTTTCTGCCTTGTTACATGCGGGAATCATCAACCTCGGCGGTTTTCTGCTGTTACTGTTTGCGCCGTTGTTTTCCCTGGCTCTTGCAGCACAGTGGCTGGTGCTGGTTGTTGCCGGATTATCAACAGTCGCCGCCGCACTGATTATGAGTACCCGTATTAGTATTAAAGTGAAACTGGCCTGGTCCACTAGCGCCCAAATGGGGTTGATGCTGGTGCAATGTGCATTAGGTCTGTATGAGTTGGCGCTGTTGCACCTCCTGGCTCACTCCTGCTACAAAGCCTATGCCTTCCTAAGTGCAGGAGAGGCGGTCAACGATTACCTACGGGCTGCCTATAGCCGGACAATACTTCCCGGTAAACGCGAGTGGACATTCGCGCTCTTGGCAACGGTCTCCACTCTAAGCCTGGGTGCGGCGCTATACTACAGCGTAGCGGGTACAGTCACTGCGTTGACTCCCTGGGTCGTTCTCGCCATCGCAATGCTTTGGTATTTCGCCAATGCCAGCCAGTCCCGCATCAATGTCCTGCTATCGAGCGGGTTCGTGGTGCTGCTTGGCTTTGCAGCCTACCTGACCCTGAAGAGCTTATTCCCGCTGATGTTGCAGGACCTTCCAATGGCTCTCAACATCTGGGCGGATATCTGGATCAGCGGTCTTTTTATAACCCTCTTCAGCATCTACCTTGCCCTTCAATATCGTCCCGAACGGCAGCCAAGCAGAACGCTCTTTATTGCGCTTAACGCAGGCTTCTACCTGGATGAATGGGCATCCCGGCTCACGATGAAAATTTGGCCTGTCGCTATTCCGTTGACAAGTCGCAAGAAAGCTATATCAACCACGGAGGTGATCTATGAGTAATCCCGCAATAAATGCCGGCGATAGTTTGGATTGGCAGGCCATCGATAACGCCTGCCAAAGAATCGCGCCTAGCTGGCCTCTAGACCAGGCCATCGCGGTTAATCCCTGGTGGCAAATGCGGCAGACTTCCATCCAGGAAGTCGCCGCCAAACTGAACGTTTTGGGGCAGTTAAACTGTCTGATGCCCAAAGACTACTACCTGGGATTATGGCAACGGCAGATCCATCCGCAACACCTTGAAGCCGCCAAAGGGGAACTGGGAATATTAGCTTCCCAAGAGGAATTGCTTGGCTATCTGCGCGAGGAAAACCGCGATACCGGGCACTGGCTGCATTTTAGCGAGTTGCTCGATCGGCAGCCGGGACAGCACAAGAAAATCCCATGGCATGATGAAATCATTCAGCAGATCAGCCAGTTCTGCGGGCTTTACTTTCAATACCCTGAACGGTTCCAAACCAAGAGCGGCGAACAGAACCTATACCGAACCTGGCTGGAGGTGAGTCGCCAGGATAAAGGAATCGAAGTGCTGATGGGAGAAAAAGGCTTACACCAGCGTCTGCTGAATTTACCCGCGGATCACAGACAATTGCTCAGCCAGTTCTTCGATCAGCTCAACATCAACGAGCACATTCAGGAATATGCATACAGCCTGCTGCTCGATATCCATGGCTGGGCCAGTTGGATGGCCTATCATGCCTGGCAGGCAGACTTCGATAACCGGCCGTGCAACCTGCTTGAACAATTGCTGGCGATTCGCGCCGCTTGGGAGTGGATTTTGTGGCACCAATGGCAAAGCCAGCATCCGAATGCGTTTGCCTTTCTCAGCGAGCGATTTAAGAACCAGTCCCGGCAGTATCCCGACTTGGAATATTACCATTTGAAGCAGCAGGAAATGCTCTGGGTGTGGCAACGCGCCCTGGAACTCTCGTATCAACAGGCTTTGCAGCAGAAGCTTTTGAATTCGGAACCGACTAACAGCCAAAGCCCATCTTTACAGGCGGTTTTCTGTATTGACGTCCGCTCGGAACCGATGCGGCGGGCACTGGAATCTCAGGACGATGGCATTGAAACCCTGGGATTTGCCGGATTCTTCGGTCTACCCTTGGAATACGCGCCGTCAGATGGCCACTATCGCCGGCCCCAGCTTCCCGGCCTGTTGGCACCCACCATCCGTGCGGAGCTATGCGATATTAATTCGGCGAAAAGCCAACCTGCCACCCACAATCACGCGTTACATCAAAAACAAGCCAGTTTTGATACCGCCCCTGCCAGTTTCGGCCTGGTTGAAATGCTGGGACTCGGTAAGGCAACCAAGCTGTTGCAACAGTCCTGGTTTCCCTCATCGCCAGGGCATCCGATCAACCGCCTGCCTTCAGAGGGTTCCTGGGTGTTAAGTCGCGATGGCCAGGTACTGGAAGTGCAAGACAAGGCTGAACTTGCCCAGGGTATTTTGACCGCTATGGGGATCAGCAGCTTCGCGCCTATCGTACTTCTGCTGGGCCACGGCAGTTGCACCACCAACAATCCGCAAGCGGCAGGCCTCGATTGCGGCGCTTGCGGAGGCCAAACCGGTGAGGTTAATGTTAAAGTTCTTGCGCAACTGCTAAACGACAATGAAGTTCGGCAGACACTGGCGGGCAAAGGAATCCGAATCCCGGATAGCACCTTGTTTGTGCCAGGGTTACACAACACGACAACCGATGAGATTCGATTGTTTGAGCCGCAGGAAGTCAAAGGCCATGCGACAACACTTGCGGCTTGTAAAGACTGGCTTTGCGCCGCCACCGAAGCCGCTCAGCGAGCCCGTGCGAATGCGGTGGGGATCGATGCAGAAGGATCAAGGCAGCACCTGCGAGCGGGCTATCAGAAGAAAGCCTCTGACTGGGCCGAAGTACGTCCCGAGTGGGGGCTGGCCAATAATGCTTCTTTCATCGTAGCGCCAAGGGAAGTCACCAAAAGCGTCAATTTGGAAGGGCGTAGCTTTCTGCACGACTACCACTGGCAAAACGACAAGGACTTCGCGACCTTGGAGCTGATCATGACAGCCCCGATGATCGTCACCAATTGGATTAACCTGCAGTATTTTGCATCGGTCACGGACAATGACAAATACGGCTCGGGAAATAAACTGCTGCACAACGTGGTGGGGGGCAACATCGGAGTATTTGAGGGTAACGCGGGTGATCTGCGGATCGGTCTCGCCAAGCAGTCCGTCCACAACGGTCAGGAATGGCAACACCAACCACTGCGTTTGAGTGTGTATATCGATGCACCCTGCGACGCGCTGCAGCGTATTATCGACAAGCATGAGCCGGTTGCCAACCTACTTAACAACGGCTGGCTGTATCTGTTCCAGTGGAATACACAAAACCGCACCTTCATGCAATATCATCAACGCGGCTGGCGCATGGTTCCGCGCCGAGGCTGATTCGCATAGCGAACGCAACCTGGAAGAATTAAATGGGCAACAGGTTGAGGGCTTTTTAAAGTAAAGGGTGAACCTTAATGCAATTTCGGTCGGCAATCACGGTGGCCGACCTCAATCAAGCTCTCAGGCGAGCTGATCCGCATGGATATTGTGGAGTTTTTCAATCAGAAGGTCTTCCAACTCGAAGCGTTCTTCCAGCTTTTCACCAAGTTTGGAGAGAGATGTAAGCATGGTATTCATTTCTTCCAGTTCTTCGGGGGTTTTGTCAAAGGCATCGTTGAACTCAAGGGCCATCTCCGTGTTTTCTTGAATTTGCGGATACAGCTTACGCGCCAAGTCTATTCCCGATCCATCGTTGAACTCTGTCGCCTCTTCCAGCAATTGATCGTACACTTCAAAGTGCCCTGCGGAGACATAGTCGAGCAGTAGCTGGCAAAACTGCCGAAAATTGACCACAGCAGATTCGCAGTCTTTAAATTCACCTTTTGCTACCAGATCGCAGTATTTGACCAGCAGATCCTGTCTCTCCTTCAGCCACCGGTCAATAATTTCGCTAACACCACCCCACCTTTCTTTTGCGCTCTGGCAATTTTCTAACATGACATCACCTTATTACTAGCTCACAGATGCGTTCGTTATTGTTATGAATTGCCAACTATAAGCCAAGGAGCAATTCAGAAACAAGCTCAGTATGGTAACAAGCTGTCCGGACAAATAAAATTAATTGAAATCAGGACTTAGCCAGCATTGTCCGCGCCATGACAAAAACACAGAGCAGACTGAATCCGGCAAATGCCACAGCGGACCAGCCGGGAATTGTCAACCCCAAAAAGTCCCACTGCACTTCAGCGCAATTACCTGAGCCACGAATCATCACAGATAAAGTTTCGGTTAAAGGAAATGCCTCCAGCATGTATTCAAGGGAAGGCCCGCAAGCCGGTACTTGATCGTCGGGAAGGTTTTGCAACCATAGCTGCCGACTGGCAGTGGCCAATCCCAACCCGCTGAAGACCAGGCCGAAGGTTGCGTAAAACAGGGTACCTACCTTACCCGGCCCGTGCACGAAACAGGCAAGAAACATGACTGCTACCGCGATAAAAAGTACCCGTTGGGTTACACAGAGAGGGCAGGGTTCCAGCGCTAATCCGTACTGTAAATACAGTGAAAACAGCAATAGGCCCAAAATTGAAAAAAAGCCAAGTCCGAACAGCAGGCGGCTAGTCAACCAAGCAGGCACAGATAGTACTCCAGAATTTCTTTTCCAGGCGCGGAGCATAAGACAACTCTAACTTCGGCACAATTACTTGACTGCAAACAATGGCTTATCTAGGCTTTGCTGTACTCGCCGGAGGTCGCATCGGCACCGTCCGGATAGTTTCGCCAATGGCTAAATGGCGTTAATATTCAAGGGGATAAACAGCTGGTATGATCCAGAGTAGATTTTTCCAGAATCCGATCAACGATGTTTTCGGATCGATTAATGTTATTTAATCCTATCAAGGTATTCGATATGAACAACCCTTACTTCCTATCAAATTACCGGTATGTTTGGGCACTGCTGCTGGCGATAATTTCCTGTTCGGTTTTGGCCGAAGACGGAGACGGCTCCGAATCTGTTGTGAAGTACATCGAAATGAAGCCCTCCTTCGTTGTCAATTATGGAGAGCCTTCGGCTAAACTTCGCTATGCCAAGATAGATGTATCGTTAAGGGTAAATTCCAATAGCGCCGCAGTGGCCGTCGAACAGCACATGCCCGCTTTGCGCAATGAGATGGTGTTTCTGCTCAGCAAGCAGACCGACGAAGTCATGGGTAATACCAGCGGCCGGGAGCAACTCCGAACTGAAGCGTTAAAAGCTCTCCAGGACTATTTGAACGAAGAAGTCGGCCAATCGGCGATAGCGGATTTGCTCTTCACCAGTTTCGTCGTGCAAAGCTAACTTCGTCCGTTAGGCAATTTCCGGGAGACTCTGATCAGGTGCCCGGGTGTCTTCCAAGCCGTCTTCCCATCCCGCTTCCCAAGCCGCCGATACGACATCGCTGCAATAGGGACATTTGACGCGATCCATGCCCAATGCGCCTGCCATGAAGCCTTGCTGATAGGCTTTGTTCAATGACGCATCGTTCCAGTTAAGCGTTGATTCCTGGGCCATCGCTCGCCCTCCCAATTAATGAATACTACGTTGAATAAGCACCGGCACCGGTGAGCCGATCCGCGCTTTATTTTTCACAATTGTTTAGATTTGTAAGGATTGGTAACAACTGGAAAAGTACCATAGGTGTTTTGCAGCAACAATGTACAATACGGGCAAAGTTTCAATATTGTGGACCGGTTTTCATTTCCAGCGGTCATGGATCACGAATATTCAAGATACTGGAGGAGATATTCCGCAAAGGGAATCTGGTCGGATTTCCGCAAGTTTTCTTCATCTTGCCAGGATTTTGCAGCAGTTTCTTGAGCTTGTTCGGCCAACGATTCAGGGAAGGGTTTTGCACTCAGGTTAGCTTGATGGCGCTGGGATAGTGCAAGTAACCATTTGAGATAGCCGCCGTCTGCATGGATACCGTCGAGACAAAGCGCGGAAGGCGTCTTTTCCGGATGCTCCAAACGCTGCCGCAAGGCACGGATACTATCGGCATGATCGGAATTTCCAGTCACCTGCCCCAGACATTCCGCCACCATCGACATATTGTCGAATATCTCATGAGCCCAGTCTGTCAACGCCAGGTCTTGTTCCCGTCCATCAATGATCCGCGTCAAGGCTACTCCCGGCTTGCGTCCCTGTTCCACGGTTTTTGTAAAGTTCTGGTCGATGATGTCGCATTCCATATCGCTAATCAGCGGATTAGGCGCCAACATACAAGTTAAGAGGAAAGCATCCATAAAGCAGGCCTGCTGCCTATCGATACCGAGGGGCAGCAATGGATTCAGATCCAGGCAGCGGACTTCAATATATTCGATACCCCTTCGTTGTAGAGCCTGTAGCGGTTTTTCGCCACGAGCCGTGACCCGTTTCGGCCGAATCGTATTGTAGTATTCGTTTTCAATTTGCAGAATGTTGGTATTCAACTGTTGGTATTCGCCACCTTTCATAACCCCGTATTTTTCATAGGGAGGATAAGGGGTATGGATAGCATCGTAGAGAGTCTTGGTGTAGGTGTGCAGATAATTGAAGCAAATATGCAGGGAAGATTGGGCATTGTTCTGGTAACCCAAGCCACTCATTCTCAGCGAGGTGGCATAAGGTAATCCAAAGGTATCCGGCGCAAGCTGTTCCAACTTGCTGGGCCTGCCATTCAGAAAGCTCGCATCCAGGGCAGGCGATGCGCCGAACAGATACATCAACAACCAGGACCAGCGCCGAAAGTTCCGAATTAAGCCGAAGTAACCGCCTGTTTTTGCCTGCTGCAACGCTTCGCCATCTTCGGCGTTTTCCAGTACCGCGCCCCAAAACTCCTCTCCCACCGAAAAATTAAAATGGAGCCCGGCGATGCTTTGCATGATGCGTCCGTATCGGTGCGCCAAACCGCGCCGGTAGGTATGTTTCAGCTTGCCACTGTTGGAATCGCCGTACTCGGCAATGCGAACACTCTCGTCACCGGCCAGCTTACAAGGCATACTTCCGACCCATAACGTCTCGCCAGACGGCAGATTCCGGTACACCAGCCGATGCAAATCTTCCAATTTGCCCAGCATTTGATCGATATCCGGGTAGGCAGGCGTGATTAATTCCAGCAGGGCTTCGGAATAATCCGTAGTAATTGCCGGATGAGTCAGCGCGGAGCCCAGCGACTTGGGGTGATCGGTATGCGATATCCGGCCGTCTTCCAGGGTTCGCAACCCCTCCTTTTCAACGCCACGATTTAGCGCCGCAAAAGCAGCAGGATTACGCTCCAAAATCTGCTGTAATCGATCACTTAAAGACTGGTGCATCACCCTTTCCCATTTTTTTACCCATTGTTTCCGCTAGCCCGCATAGTGGATTAGATACAGATTACCGGGAGCCCTTTACGGAGTTTTTCTGCGCTTTCATTAATAATGCCCCAAAGGAACCCACAGAGTCACTTTTTTTACCGGTGCCCTGGGGACTGGAACTCTGTCTTTTCGCTCCGCCAGTCGCGCGGTTCGCCGTTTTATCTCCGGATTCGACCGGATCGTCCAAACGCATGGTTAATGCTATGCGCTTGCGCTGGATATCCACTTCAAGCACCTTTACCTTCACGATTTCACCGGTTTTGACTACATCCCTGGGATCTTTGACAAACTTCTTTGCTAACGCCGATATGTGCACCAATCCGTCCTGGTGAACCCCAATATCGACAAATGCGCCAAAATTCGTGACATTCGTAATCGTCCCCTCCAATACCATGCCCGGCTTCAAATCCTTCAAATCTTCAACGCCTTCCTTAAAAGAAGCAAACTTGAACTCGGGACGAGGATCTCTTCCCGGTTTGTTAAGTTCTGCAAGAATGTCTTTTATGGTCGGCAAACCAAATCCTGTGTCGGTATAGTCGGTTGCTTTCAAACTGCGGACAAAATCGCCATCCCCTAGCAACCGCTGCAACGGCCTGCGGTTGCGTTCGGCTATCTGTTTCACCAATGGATACGCTTCCGGGTGGACAGCAGATGCGTCAAGCGGATTCGATCCCTGCATGATGCGAAGGAATCCGGCGGCCTGTTCGAATGTCTTCTCGCCCAATCTTGGCACTTTCTTCAATTCGCCACGAGATTGAAATGCGCCATTTTCATTGCGAAAACTGACAATATTGGATGCCAATGCCGGGCTCAGACCCGCGACGCGCGCCAAAAGCGCTGAAGAGGCTGTATTAACATCCACTCCCACAGCATTCACGCAGTCTTCCACTACCGCATCCAAAGAACGGGCCAGGTGGCTTTGACTGACATCGTGCTGATATTGCCCCACGCCTATACTTTTTGGCTCAATTTTTACCAGTTCCGCCAATGGATCCTGTAACCTGCGGGCAATGGAGACCGCCCCCCGAATGGTAACGTCCAGATCCGGAAACTCTTGCGCCGCATACTCCGATGCAGAATACACCGATGCCCCCGCTTCATTGACCAGCATTTTTATCAGGTTAAGTTCCGGTACCTGCTTGAGCATTTCGGCTACCAGCCGGTCGGTTTCCCGGGAACCTGTTCCATTGCCAATGGCAATCAACTCGACCTGGTGACGCTTGCATAGCGAAGCCAGCGCCGCTTGCGCCTGCCGCCAGTCGTTTCTGGGCGGGTGGGGATAAATAGTGGCATGGTCCAAAAGCTTGCCGGTCGGGTCCACGACGGCCACTTTGACACCGGTTCTAAGACCGGGGTCCAATCCCAATGTCGCCTTGGGGCCAGCCGGCGCCGCCAGCAACAGGTCTTTCAGATTTTGCGCAAAAACGTTGATCGCTTCGGTTTCAGCGCTTTCCCGCAAACGGGTGAACAAATCGGTTTCCAACTGGGAGGCAAGTCTGACTCGCCAGGTCCAGCGAATCGCTTCCCTTAGCCAGGTATCCGCCGGCCTGCCTTTGTCTCTTATCTTCCAAAAAGCCGCCAGCTTGTCTTCACAAGGGTGTGGAACCTGTCTGCTTGGCGATTCGTCCGGAACTCGAATCGCGGCATTTAAAACACCTTCCGCCCGCCCTCTAAACACAGCTAGGGCACGATGGGAAGGGACCTTTTGAATGGGTTCCTGATAGTCAAAATAGTCCTTAAACTTCGCGCCTTCCTGTTGC
This sequence comes from Hahella sp., assembly GCA_028280065.1. Classification (GTDB taxonomy): domain Bacteria; phylum Pseudomonadota; class Gammaproteobacteria; order Pseudomonadales; family Oleiphilaceae; genus Hahella. The sequence goes on along the minus strand of JANQMN010000147.1, from coordinate 11,579 downwards.
TTGTTTTCCACTACCGACACTGTCAGCATTCCTGACTGCCATAGATACTCCCGGAGAATACCGACAATTTCGGCATTTTCGGCAAACCGCTCCATCAGTATATGGCGTGCGCCTTCAAGCGCGGCGCGGTTATCTTCAATGCCCGTTTCCTTGTTGAAATAGTCCGGTGCCAACTGTTCCGGATCCAGTTCCGGATTTTCATAGAGGGCAGTTGCCAGCGGTTCCAAACCTGCCTCCCGGGCAATTTGCGCTTTGGTTCGGCGTTTTGGCTTATAAGGAAGATATAGATCTTCAACCAGGTTTTTTGTTTCTGCCGATTCTATTTGCGCTTGCAGTTCAGCCGAGAGTTTTCCCTGCTCAGCGATACTTTTTAAAATGCTTGCCTTACGTTCTTCCAACTCGCGTAAGTAACGAAGCCTTTCTTCAAGATGGCGCATCTGGGCATCATCCAACCCTCCGGTTACTTCTTTCCGATATCGGGAAATAAACGGCACGGTTGCGCCTTCGTCCAGTAACTGCACCGCCGCGGCTATTTGTTCAGGCTGGCTGGCAAGCTCAGAAGCAATCGCATGGTAAATCTTATTCATTCCATTCCTGTTATGGTTAGCTGGTAAAGCCAATGGTAATCGAGGCGGGCAACTATAGAGGAAAACAGGGAGCCTGAACAATAGGCTTAGCCGACTTCCGGGAAAACGACTCCCAGGTTAAATTCTGCCAAAGTTAGGAACCCCCGGTTGCAGAACGGATTGCTCCAGAAACCGGCAAAAGTCCTCAAAAGGCATCGGTTTGGCAATCAAATAGCCTTGCGCAAAGTCACAACGGTGACGCTGCAGGAACTCAAGCTGATCCGGCGTTTCGACGCCTTCGGCAACCACCGCCATATTGAGGTTGTGAGCCAGGGAAATCATTCCCGCCACCAGCGTTTGGTCTTCCCGGCTATCGGACAACTTCTCAACAAAAGACTTATCAATTTTCACCGTCGATATAGGTAAACTGCGCAAATTGCTAAACGAGGAGTAACCGGTGCCGAAATCATCCAATGCGAAGTTGAGGCCAAGATGGGTAAGCTCCTTCAGGCATTTCAGGGTGTATTCCTGATCATGCATCATAGACGACTCGGTTAGCTCAAACTCAAAGCCGGTGGTGTCAATGTTGGCCGCGTAGATGATCCGAAAAACGGTTTCCGTCAGGCGCTTATCGTGGAACTGCCGGAAAGAGAGATTCACCGAACACTGAAGGTTAAGGAATCCGCGGGCTTGCAGCTCGGCAAGATGCTTGCACGTACTTTCCAAGACCCAATAGCCCATCGGAACGATCAAGCTGCTGCGTTCGGCAGCAGAGATAAAGGCATGGGGTGTCAAGAGGCCGAACTCCGGATGATTCCAGCGGACCAGCGCCTCCATACCGATCACTTCGTTGGTTTCGACGTCCACCTTCGGCTGATAGTAAACTTCCAACATGTTACCCCGAATGGCCTGCCGCAAATCGGCTTCCAGTTGAAGCCGGTGACGCAACTCCTGGTTCCGCCGGCTATCGAAAAAGCGATAGCTGTTGCCGGTTTCCTTCTTGGCATCGAACATCGCCTGATTGGCATGTTGCAACAGCGCATCGGCAGTGGAGCCTTCTTCGGGATAGGAGGCCACGCCCATCGACACCGTTATCTCCAAAGTGCGTTGCTTAAGTTGGTAAGGCTTCGCAAAGGCTTCAACAAATTTATCGGTTATCTGTGCCAGACTATAATCCTGGCCGGCCCCCTCCAGGATCACGGCAAACTCATCGCCGCCCACCCGGGCAAGGCCGTCCGATTGGCGCAGCACCTGCCGAATTCGGCCTGCCAGCATTTTGATAAGCATATCCCCGGCACGATAGCCAAAACGCTGGTTGATCCCACGGAAGTTATCGACATTAATAAATATCAGGCCGACGGATTTCCCCGCCCGTTTTGCCCGCAATATCGCTTGATGTAACCGGTCGTAAAAAAGCGTGCGATCGAGAATGCCGGTAAGCGCATCCATCTGTTCCCGCAAATGCGACTCCCGCTGGGCCAAGGCACGATAACGGGCGCGGCGGATGGCCCGCTCCAATCTGCGGGGACTGAGATCAAATTTTTCCAGGTAATCCGCTGCGCCTTTTAAAATCAGCCGCCGAACCGTCTGTTCGTCAGACTGACTGCCCAGCACTATTACAGGGGCCTGGGCATGCTGCGACAGAATCCGCAAAAAGCTTTCCTGGCTTTCTTCGAAAAGATGTTCTTCCCAGATAACGAGGTCATAGTGCTTGCGACGCAGAACATCCATGACCATCGGCAGGCTGTTACACCAGTACAGCCTGATATCACTGACAGGATCGAGCATTGCCCGATACCAGAGTAACTCAGTATGTTCTCTGACCACCAGCAACACGGAATGAGGGCCAGCAACCAAAGGACCGTTAGTCATCACCAATTGCCGGGATTTTTCCGCTAATTCAGGGTCACGTTGCATTTGATTCTCCTTGGTGGGCTAACCGGTTGAGCAACTACCTGGATTCCAAACCACTATGCCTATCGCAACCACTTCCACCTGTAATTAACAATTAGACCATAACCGCCCGATTGTCATTGATTCTTGCCTTTCTAGTCTTCATCGGTTACATCCGGGAGTCAATCGCGGGATGTCTTCGGAGATCCTATTGAAATCGAAATTTGTTACACTTGCGCTCTTTCTTTTGGTCAGATCAGTATGAGTCAACTCAATTCGCGCCAACGCCAGGCTGTACAATATGTGGATGGCCCGCTACTGGTTTTGGCCGGCGCCGGGAGCGGCAAAACCAGCGTAATCACCCGAAAAATCGCGTACCTCATCGAAGATTGCGGCATTAAAGCACGTTACATCGCAGCCGTCACATTTACCAACAAAGCCGCCCGGGAAATGAAGGAGCGAGTTTCCCAGTTGGTAAGCGGCTCCAGTGCCCGCGGATTAACGGTTTCGACCTTTCACAACTTAGGGCTGAACATCATTCGCCGAGAGTGCGGCGAACTAGGTTTCCGGCCTGGCTTTTCCATCTTCGATGATCAGGACAGCAAAACTCTGATCAAAGATCTGTTATTCAAAGAATTCAGCGAGGCAAGCGATGACGTCAATCTGCTGCAAGCCCGCTTTTCAGAATGGAAAAACGGCCTGGTCACCCCGGAAAAGGCCATTAGACAGGCGATTACCCAGGATGATTTGCTAAGCGCCCGCCTTTATCAGCAGTACAATCAACACCTACGCGCCTATAATGCAGTTGATTTCGACGACCTGATAATGCTACCCGTTCTGTTGTTCCGGGAACAACCGCAAATTCTGCAAAAATGGCGTGACAAGATTCGTTACCTATTGGTAGACGAATATCAAGACACTAACCTGAGCCAGTATGAGCTGGTTCGGCAATTGGTCGCGGAACGTCAAGCCTTAACCGTGGTCGGCGACGACGACCAATCCATCTATGCCTGGCGCGGCGCCAGGCCGGAAAATCTTGCGCAACTGCAAAAAGACTTCCCGGACCTGAAGGTGGTGAAACTGGAGCAAAATTACCGATCCACTGCCCGCATACTGAAAGCCGCCAATCATCTTATTGCCAACAACCCCCATGTGTTTGAAAAATCCCTTTGGAGCGACTTCGGCCTTGGCGAGGAAATTCGCCTGATACAGGTAAGAAACGAAGAGACCGAAGCGGAGCGCATCGCTGCGGAAATTCTCGATCACCGGTTGCAGAAAAGAGTGAATTATCGGGATTGCGCCGTTCTGTATCGAGGCAATCACCAATCCCGACTACTGGAAATGAAGTTACAGGCATACCAAGTACCTTATCAGCTAAGCGGCGGCGTTTCCTTTTTTGCGCGTAACGAGATCAAGGATGCAATGGCATATTTACGGCTGCTGGCAAATCCGGATGACGATGCAGCATTTTTAAGAGTGGTGAATATTCCACGGCGGGAAATCGGACCCGCCACCCTTGAATCGCTTTCACAGTTTGCGGAACAGAATCGAGTCAGCCTGTTTGCAGCGATTCATCTCGAAAGCCTGGACGAGGCACTCCGGGACCGATCCGTTAACAACTTGAGGGAGTTTGCTCACCTCATTTTGCATACCTTGCAACGTTGCGAAGAACAGGAAGCGCCCGAAGCCTTGAAACTGTTATTCACCGCAATTGAGTATGAAGACTGGTTACTGCAAAACTGCGCCAGCCCTCAACAGGCGGAGCGCCGGATGGGAAATGTCTGGCTATTGCTTGAACAGTTGGAACGAATGCTGGAATACGGTCCGGCGGAAGAAAACGCGTTAAGCCTGCAGGAGGCCATCGCCAAGCTGATCTTGCGCGATATTCTGGAACAACAGAATGAAGAAGAAAATGAAGACAAGGTCCATCTGTTGACGTTACACGCCTCCAAAGGTTTGGAATTTCCACACGTGTTTATGATGGGTCTGGAAGAAGATCTTCTCCCCCATCGAAATAGTATTGAAAATGATCAGATTGAAGAAGAGCGGCGCTTAATGTATGTGGGGATCACCAGAGCAAGAACCAGCTTGGCGATGACATATTGCAAAGAACGCAAGCAGTTTGGCGAGAAGATAGAATCCACCCCGAGCCGCTTTCTGGATGAACTTCCCGACGAAGATGTTATCTGGGAAAAAATTGGTCAGGAAAACCCCGAACGAAACCGGGCGAAAGGAAAGGCGACGCTGGACGCCTTATTCAAGGATTTGGCGGAAGATTCTTAGCCAAGGCCGTGCCGGCCTTGGCTATTCTAATGGGATGCCAGATTGAAGCAACGGTTATTTGCTGCGTTCGATCATTAGCTCGACAGTGATAGTAATCTCTTCATCACTGCAGTCGCCACAGGTTCCTTTGGGCGGCATACCGCCAATCCCGTTAATTGCGTTGGCGATAATTGTTTCCATACCTTTGTCATCGAGCCGCGCCGTCCAGCCGGCAACATCGCCTGTTTTCGGTGCACCCGCAGCTCCTGTGTCATGACAGGCAAAGCATTTTGTACTGTAAATCTCGTCCGCAGTGCGTGGTCCACTAGCCACAGGCGCGGCAGCGGCGGTCGAAGCCCCTTCACATTCTTCGCCTTCCAGGCAAACACTTCCCACCGCTTTGATACGGTCAACAATACGTTGTTCTCCGGGGCTCAAAGACCATACACTGGCTGCGGTCAACAAAGTCGCTGTCGTTACTAGAAGCATGAGTAACTTATGCATAGCTGTTCCAAATGTTGTTTTCACCCATCAACCTCATCAACAGTTTATAAATTATTAGTGGGGCGCATTATAACGGCATTGCCGTCCAAATAAAAAGCAGCGGGGCAGTTTCCGGGAAGATACCTTGACGAACTATGATATTTGACAACAAAACAATAGGTTACCATTATCAGCTCGGGTAAATTAATGACCGGCTAAAAGTTTTAGAGGACACCTAAGTTGCTACGGCTCCATAAATACCGAAAACAAATTCTTATTGTCGAGTTTATTGCTCTCGCGGTTCTCATTGGCAGCATGCTCACAGTGAAGCAACTTTTTGGCGGCGCGCCACCACCTGCGCTTTTTTGGCTGGTACCAATAATCGCAAGCTTTCTGGTGATCTCAGGTTTTTCCGCCAACCTATATATCCGTTGGGTTGAAAGCACTGACAAGCAATCCGGCAATTCGACACAGAAACTATTCGTTTACCTTCTCATCCTGACCCTTTATGCGAGTTGGGTGTTTGCCCTGATCCAGGCGTGGCAAGCTACAAACACCCTCAGCCAGTAAAAAATGGATCAGATACTGTCAATCCTTTTCAGGAGTTCTTCTGTTTTGCTCCGCATAAGGGCTTCATCTCCCCTTGCTTCGACATTGAGTCTGACCAGGGGCTCCGTATTCGACATACGCAAGTTAAATCGCCAGTCGGGATATTCGATACTCACACCATCGATATGATTGATCGCCACGGCCTTTTCAGCGTACTCAGCTTCAATCGTAGCCAGCACTTTTCCGGCATCCGTCAGGCGTCGGTTTATTTCACCGCTCGCAGGATATAAGCCCATCCTTTCATCGATTAAACTAGAAAGGCTCTTACCCGTGCGGCTCACCATTTCCGCCACCATTAACCAGGGAATCATACCCGAGTCGCAGTAAGCGAAATCCCTGAAATAGTGATGGGCACTCATTTCGCCGCCATAAACGGCGTCTTCATCGCGCATTATCTGCTTGATAAAGGCGTGCCCCGTTTTACTTTGAATGGGTTTCCCTCCGCCTTTGGAAACAATATCGATCGTGTTCCAGGTCAGCCGAGGATCATGGATGATTTTTGCGCCTGGCAGGTTAAGCAAAAACTGCTCAGCCAACAAACCAACAATATAGTAGCCTTCGATAAAGCGGCCGGTTTCATCGAAGAAGAAGCAGCGGTCAAAGTCGCCGTCCCAGGCGATTCCCATGGCGGCATCGTTTTCCAGCACCGCTTGCCGGGTACTCTCGCGGTTTTCGGGTAATAAAGGATTCGGTACGCCGAAGGGAAAAGTGCCATCGGGAGCATGATGCACTTTGATAAACTCAAAGGGTAAACTGTACTCAAGCTGATCAATCACCAAGCCGGCCCCGCCATTTCCTGCATTCACCACAATCTTCATTGGTTTCAAGGCAGCCGAATCGACATAGCCCAACAGGTGTTGCCGATAGTCAGCGATTGTATCGAGCTTTTGCCGACTGCCTTTAAGCTCGGCATCCTCAAACTCCCCAGGCACGCGATTCTTAATTTCCAACAATCCATTATCCGAACTAATCGGCCGGGAATCCTTCCCCACCAACTTCATTCCGTTGTAATCCTGGGGGTTATGACTTGCTGTAACCATGATTCCACCGTCCATTTTGTAGTGGAATGTCGCAAAATAGACCTGCTCCGTGCCGCCCATGCCGATATCATAGACATCCGCACCCGCGGCCATCAGCCCCTTACAAAGCGCATCAGCCAACTCCGGACTCGAAAGACGAATGTCATAGCCGACTATGATCTTTTTCGCACCGGTAACTTCCACGTAAGCACGCCCAATGCGCTCAGCAATGTCCACATTAAGCTGGTCCGGCACACGACCACGAATGTCATAGGCTTTAAACGCACTCAAATCCATACAGGGTTCTCCAAAGCTCGCAATTGTTAAACGTTCAGTGTAACAGCTACGGAGAAAAGGCGACATTTGAGAGCAAGAAAAAATTAGCAGTAGAACTAGCCAAGATGGGATCGGAAGATTAAACTATGCGGCCTGTCTAATCTTATGGATTGAGATCACGCCTTTAGCTCAGTTGGGCGGAGACGGATTAAGTGAAGCACCGCTTCACCCGCTAATACTTCTTCACGCGCCTTTAGCTCAGCTGGATAGAGCGCTGCCCTCCGGAGGCAGAGGTCAGAGGTTCGAATCCTCTAAGGCGCGCCACTTCGTTCTGCTTTTTTTCGGACTGTCATTCGAAACTAGAGTTTAGAGCTAATGCTCCCTCGTCGGCGTTGTTTCATGACTCCGGCTTGATCTATAAAACTGGTTAATTCGACTTGGTTTATGGTACCAGACCACTCTGCTCCTAACTTCAATGCTGAAACTCTAAACTCCAGTTTTAATATTAAACCAATTATTTGTATCAAACTGAAAATGCCATCCCTGGCTAAGACAAAATAAAAGATTTGCTAAGGTAACAATTCCTTAACAATCCACAGGTATTTACTCACAGATTTTCAAACTAAATCTAATACCCTGATGCCTTTACTCAGTACTATTTTGCAATATAGTAAAGTTCAATCTCTTAAGCTGCTACCATCTCGCAAGCGACGATGAGAAAACTTACTTTTTCAATTCAGAACAAGCTCAAGACTTATTTGTTGTTTCTGAAGTGAGAGGGATACTAAGGCAGCTTTGCTCTGTTTATTTTTCGGTTTCATATGGCTAAATGTCCACATTGGAGGTTGTTTAATACCTACGAAAGCGAAAATTGATGCAGAAACAATAAACACTGAAAAGGAATTCTTAAATGTCAGTTAATAGCAGTCGTTTCCTCGCCCGGCGTTCTTTCAACATGGTGTCGATGCTCATCAGCGCACGGGTAAATTCGTGCGACTTTTGCAACGCTGTACCTACACTTTGCTTGCCGGTCAATACCTTCGATACATGCTTACCCATGGTGCCCGCCATTATTTGAAAACTCTTGATTGGCACAAATTGAATCCCCGTATAAGGGGTTGGCAACAAGGTGGAATCTTCCGGATCCGAATTCAGTATCGCGTCATACGTGATTTTGGCAAAGGGTGCCGCTCGTTGATACCCCGGATTACGGTAAGTGGAAAGACGGGTGCCAGGTGGGATGTGTACCAGGCCGTATTCCTCTTCCACGAGATTTAAATAGCCCTTGGAGGTGGCCCAGGTCACAAACCGGACCGCCTCCGGAACCGCGTCCGAAATCGCCGGTACCGCTAGCGCCCAAGCCCATAGCCAGGAACTTCCTTTTCTGGTCTTTTGGGCGGGTGCCAACGCAAACCCAACGCTCGAAGCCACTTTGCTGCTCTCCTTGTCCACCAGATAGCTCCCCGCTACCGTGGCATCCACCCACATGGCGCACTGCCCTGCCCGGAACAACTCCAGGTTTTCATTATAGCCATTACGATGAGCATTCGGCGGTCCATACTCGGACAGCAAGCGACTGTACTTCTCCAGGGCCAGATACCATTCACTCGTTTCAAGTTGTGACTCCCATTGCTCATTAAACCAGCGACCACCATAACCGTTTGCGATGGTGGTTAGCAGTGCCATGTTTTCGCCCCAGCCCGCTTTGCCTCGCAAGCAAATACCATAGATACTCATCGCCGGGTTATGCAGCCGTTCAGCAAACGACTCTATCTCATCCCAGGTCGGCGCAATCGGCATGCTCAGTCCCGCCCGGTCGAACAGATCTTTTCGGAAATAGGTGATGGAACTCTCCCCATAGAAGGGTAGCGCATACAGACTGCCGTTATACGACAGCCCACTACGGATACTCGGAAAGATATCGTTTACATCATAGTTTGAAGGCAAGCGCTCCATCGGAACCAACCACTGGTTGCGGCCCCAGATCGGTGCCTCATACATACCGATGGTAATGACATCAAAATCACCTTTACCCCTGCCAATTTGATGGGTTAGCTGCTGTCTGAGAACGCCTTCCTTGAGGAACTTCCATCGGAGCTGAATATCGGGATTCTCCTTGAGAAAAGCTTTCGATAACTCTTTCATCTTCACCATATCGCCGTTATTTACCGACCCTATGGTCAGGGTCACAGCGGAGGCGGAAACAACGGTCGACAACAGGAGGGTGGCAAGCAGGGTATTGCAGATCTTTCTTAAGGCTATGGCGATATTCATTCGGATTTCTCTTTTGTACTACGTTTTACAGCTCGGCATCCTTCGGAATTCCTGGCAGTCCTCTTTAAGTTCCATTAGTTTTTCCCTATCAACCATATTAATAAGCTCTTTGTCAGTAGGTCTAATACTGTATCGCACCTGATCTGTACTAATTTGCCAGCCCAATATTTTGCAGTCTTCGACCATGCGGCTCCTCACATACATAGTTAATTTGTGTCGTCTAATGACCATTACAAAATCACTATCAAATAACCGGCTATTTTGGCTTGCCAAAATTGACCTTTCACCTAGTTAGTGGGCAAGATTGGAAGTTCCATAAAGTCCCTCTAGAAAACAATCCGCCATCAATTCAGACGTTATTCCCTATTGTTCGAAGCTTTCTTGGCAAAAAAGTATCAAAATCTGGTCTATCCAGTATTTTTCAATGCTAGGCAGGATGAGGACAATATTTGAGGCGTGGGAAACTACCACGGTGGTTTTACTCTGTTTACAAAATCTAACTATAGGGCCGGATTATGAAGTACAAGTATCAGATAGTAGGTATACTTTTGAGCGTGATCGGAATTTCTATACCTGCTTACTCAGCAACAAAGGTGACTATAGGGACAGTCAACAATAGCGATATGGTAAGAATGCAAGCGCTATCTAATGAGTTTGAGAAGATGCATGATATAAAACTCGAATGGATTGTGATGGATGAGAACACCCTAAGAGAAAAACTAACAGAGGATATCAGTAATAAAGGAGGGGCCTTTGATGTAATGACCATTGGCATGTATGAGGCGCCTATCTGGGGTAAGCGCGGTTGGTTGCATCCTTTGTCTAATCTTCCTGTTGAATATGGATTAATTGATATATTCCCTCCTGTCAGAGACGGTTTGATTAGTGAAGGTCATCTTTATGGATTGCCTTTCTATGCGGAAAGTTCAGTGACCTTTTATCGCAAAGATTTGTTTGCGAAAGCTGGATTGGTAATGCCGGAACAACCTACCTGGAGTCAGATGAAAGAATTTGCCAGCAAGTTAAACAATCCTGGCCAAGGACAATATGGTATCTGCCTGAGAGGTAAGGCGGGCTGGGGTGAAAACGTAGCACTCATCACGACAATTAGCAATTCGTTCGGAGCTAGATGGTTCGATGAATCCTGGAAACCAGAGTTTAAAGGAGCCGAATGGAACAATGCTCTAAAATTCTATGTAAATCTACTCGGGAAGTATGGTCCTCCCAAAGCTGAAAAAAATGGGTTTAATGAAAATCTGGCACTGTTTAATGAGGGTAAATGTGCAATGTGGGTTGATGCATCGGTAGCCGGGTCTTTCATTACCGACAAATCTCAAAGCAAAATTGCGGATAACGTTGGATTTGCCTTGGCACCAAAAGAAGTAACAGCAAAAGGGTCCGGTTGGTTGTGGACTTGGGCGTTAGCCATACCTTCTAGTTCAGATGCGATTGAAGCTGCAAAAAAATTCGTGATGTGGGCTACCTCCAAGGAATATATTTCACTCGTTGCCAGCACAAGCGGAATAAAAAATGTTCCTCCTGGTACAAGAGCATCCACATATACTGAAGAATATCTAGCCACCGCACCATTTGCTGAAATAACCTTAAACGCCATGGCTGCGGCGGACCCAATAAATTCAACGATGAGGCCAAAACCATATATAGGTGTGCAGTTTGTTGCCATACCAGAGTTTCAAGATATTGGAACAAATGTAGGGGAATTGTTTTCTAACGCACTCGCAGGTGACATTACTGTCGCAAAAGCATTGGATAACGCACAATCAAGTACCGAAAGCAGGATGAGAAAAGCCGGGTATTATAATTGATTTGCTTTGACCCATTTGAATGGTTGAACTGGAATAATTCAGATGGGTCAAACAACATCTTCGTATGATGCGTTTACGAAGGGTAAGTAAACGACATTCACTGCTCCCCTCGCCCATTCTGCAAATAGTTCACTATCTCCAAAGAATTCTCCACGGCTTGAATAGCATGCCCCTGCCCTTTTTGGTCATTTAGCTAAACGGTGTCGTACTCATCTCGTTTAGCTGTGGTTTTGTCAATTCTCTATTTAGTATCAGTAACCGGCGAGTAAGACTGTAAGCGTCCGGTAATCACGCCTTGCTTTCCGAGATCGGTTGCCATTGGTGTGGCAATAGTTCCCCAATAGCGCTGGCTTTCTGTGTGGGAAGTCGTG
>JANQMN010000118.1 GCA_028280065.1 Hahella sp. | reverse complement strand
ATTGCTCGAAAGATGCCCAATATTCCTTCGCAAACGCGCCTAGTATCTGACCCTTTAGCGACTCGCTTAATGTGCTATCTATATGGGACACTACACTAGGCAGGCCGACGTCCCTTTTAATCCACAGTAACCAGCGGGATTCTTCGCCAAATACTGCTGATGATAAGTTTCGGCAAAGTAGAAATCTCCAGCCACTTTGATTTCAGTGGTGATTTCTGCCATATCCAACTGCCTTAGCTCAGCCTGAAACTTTTCCCGGCTGGAAAGTGCTTCGGTCAATTGACTAGGGCTGGTGGTGTAAATAGCGGAACGATACTGGGTTCCCATGTCATTGCCCTGGCGCATGCCTTGGGTAGGATCATGATTCTCCCAAAACAGCTTTAACAAGGATTGATAGCGGGTTGTTGCCGGGTCATAAACCACTAAAACCGCTTCGGTATGCCCGGTCTTGCCGCTACAGACTTCCTCGTATGTGGGATTAGGTGTAAGTCCCCCGGAATAGCCGACTGCAGTCGCATAAACGTCCGCCTTTTGCCAAAAAAGCCGTTCCGCGCCCCAGAAACACCCCATGCCGAACACTGCAGTTTCCATTTGAGACGGATAATTATCCATAAAATCGACGCCCAAAACAAAGTGGCGGGATTCAATAGACAGGGGCTCCTTGCGCCCCGGCAGGACATCTTCGAGGTTGGGAAGCTGGCTTTTCCCGGCGAGTTTTTCTGTAATACCAAACATTAGTCACCCTCCTGCTAAAACATGGAATCTTATACGCAAAGAATAAGACATCCTATCTTGCAGAAGTTCAACTATTTATTTCAATGTGCGGCTTACTCTAACGCGCGGGTTCGCCAACCCAATCCATGCTTTCTTTTGGCTCAGTCGCCAACCAGCGCGGGTTTTCCGACCAATGCAACAGATTCAGTTCTCCCTGATGGGTTTCTACCAACGCCGTGCAATGTTCAACCCAGTCACCGTCATTACAGTAAAGTTTGCCATTAGCCAAGCGAAATGAGGCAAAATGGATGTGACCGCAAATATATCCATCAACGGTATGCCCCCGGGCCGCTTTGATAGCCGCGCTCTCAAACCGCCGAATAAACTGTTGCGCCTTGCCGATATGCGACTTGAGAAATCCCGCGAATGACCAGTAAGGAAGACCGAGTAAACGGCGGCAGTTGTTTACCCACTCATTGAGTCTGAGCAACAACACATGAGCCCGGTCACCTATCAACAAAGCCAAGGGGCTGAGCTTAACCACCTGATCGAACTCGTCGCCGTGACTGACAAAAAATTTCCTGCCGTCGTGGGTGGTATGAATCGTATTGCGTTCTATTTTAATTCCGGAAAAAACCTGTCCAACCATCTGCCGGAAAAAAGCATCGTGATTACCGGGGATGTAGATGACTTCCGTGCCCTGCGCTGCCTTCTGCATAACGTTGCTGATTACTTTTCTATGCGCTTCGGGAAAGTGCGCACGGCGCTTCATTTCCTGTAAATCGACAATATCTCCTACCAAATAGAGCTTCTTGGTTTCAATAGTATTGAGGAAGTCGAGAAGGTGCTGCGCCTGGCAAGCAGTGGTACCCAGATGTACGTCAGATATAAACACACTACGGTAAGATGTTTGCATAGTCGGTTTCCTTGGGGGTTAGTTCGCGATGCTATGCAGACCATATGACGATTAGATGAACGGTTTGATACCATTTGATGACGATTAATCCTTAACCAGACTGCCCCCTAAACGAACACTTATCGACCAAAATCATCCTCATTAAGAAGAAAAACCGGCCGTACTCAGTTGCATAATCTGCTCAAAAAACGGCCTACAACTTATTGAAAACAACTGTTTTTACAAAGCTATTCACTTTTTTCCACCTCAGTAACAATATTGTCCACGGTTTTACTGAAGTTTGTGCTAGATTTAACTTTGAATTCCAAGCGCAAAATAAAGGTTTTTGTCGATGTCGCTTCAAACTGCCCTGGTTGTGGATGACTCCAAACTTGCCCGCATCACTCTGCAACGACTCTTACAGAAACACAATCTTAAAGTGGATGTTGCTGAATCCGGTGTTGTGGCTATCGAAATGCTGAAGTCCAAAAAACCGGATATTATTTTCATGGATCACTTAATGCCCGAGTTAGATGGCTTTGAAGCAACACAAAAGATCAAGGCCGATCCTTCGACAACCCACATTCCCGTAATCATGTGTACCGGTAAAGAGGGAGTGGATAACTATGAGGAACAAGCCAGGGGTATCGGCGCGTCAGGAACCTTGTCGAAACCGCCGCAAGCCGATCAACTTGCGCTAATCCTGCAAGCAGCGCAGTCCGGTGAGCGTCTGGTCACGGGCGCCATCCCGAAACCCGAACCGGAAGCCAGACCGGTCGCGGAGAAACCGGTTCAGCCTGCGGCCGCAAAACCCACCGCCGCCCCAGTCAACCTGGAAGAAGTTTTCAAACGTCTGGATCAATTGGAAGCGGCCACGCGGGACTTTCCTTCCTTCGATACTTTCCAGCAACGCTTGTCCAGTGTTGAAACGTCACTCACCAACATTCAAGAATCACTGATCGAGTTGAAGGCCAATGCCGGGGAAAGCGCGATCAATCCCGATGAGTTAGTGGATAGCGCTAAACAAGCCATAACCGGGGACCTTGAGCAGCAGCTAGCCGCCATTCGCGCCGAGCTGCCCGACATTGCCGGTATCAAAGATCAGCTTACCGAAGATTTTCGTGCCATGCTGGCCGACCATGCGGCTAGCCAGCCGCCTCCCGAAGTACCCGGTATTGATGAAGGAGCTCTTCGGGCCAGCATATTGCACGAAACGGAAAGCAAGATCGCGGCAAAGATCGCGGAAATCGAACTACCGTCGCCTGTTGATGAAGAAGCACTTGCCAACCGTCTTGTTGCCGCGACCGAAAATCTTGTGCAAGAGAAACTGGCGGACTTGCCACCGGCAGAAGCCACGCCGGAAATTGATGAAGCGGAGCTATTCGCCAAACTTTCTGCCGAGATAGATGTGAAGATCGACGCAAAAATTGCCGAACAACCTCCTGTCGAGCCTGCGCCGGTTTTTGATGAGGCGGCACTGAAGGCTAGTCTTTTGGATCAGATAAGCGTGCAGCTTGATGAAAAACTGAACACACAACCGACTCTGGACGAAGAATCCCTGGCAAATCGCCTTGTCCAAGACACCGAAAATACGCTACGCCCGCTGTTGAGCAGCGAAATGAAATCCTTGGAAGAACGTCTTGCATCAGCCACCGACGATGCTATCAGTGAATCGCGCAAGGACCTTGACGAGCAGATTCGCGAATCTATCGCTAACATGCAGCTCAACATGAAACCGATACCGGAGGAACCGGATCTTGCCAATCTGGTTGAACGGATACGCAGCGACGTTATGGATATCGCAACGCACACCGCAGCCGCGGCCATAGATGTCAATATTGAAGACAAGATCAATGAATATGGCAAACAGCTTGAAGCTACCAGGGAAGAATCGGCAGCCGCAGCACAGGTTAACTTGGAATCGCTTTTGAACGAAGGGAAACTGCAATCCTTAATTGAAGGCACGGTAGAGGAACAACTGCGCACCCAAATCAGCAAAGAAGGCGAAAAACTCGTCCAGGAAATTGCCAAGGCGTTGCAGGAAAAAACCGGCGCAACGGAAGAGGAAATGCACAAGGTTATTCATCAATACGATGAACTGGACCGTCGCCAGGAAGCGATCAACCACCGGTTAAATGAAATCACGGATACACAGTCAGCCCAACCGGCGCCTCCGAGCAGCAACGGCGGTTTGGTAATGGGAGGTTTGGCTTTATTAGGTTCCGCTGCGGCGCTTGCCAAGGCTTTTGGGCTGTTC
>JANQMN010000116.1 GCA_028280065.1 Hahella sp. | reverse complement strand
GACAATTGATAAATCTGTTTCAGTAGATGCAATCCAATCATCAATCGATGGGGAATAGCGGGTCGACCCGCCTTGGCATAAAACGGATCTAGTTGGCTACCTAAATGGCCCCAGTCGATTCGATCAGCGAGTTGAACTAGCTCATGTCGGAGGTTGATGATCTGGTCAAGGCGGGAGCGAAATAGGTCATCAGATAATGCCTTTTTTGATCCATCCAAGTTCCCGGGTGCTGTTTGGGTGCTCGATGAAGCCCAGTATTTTTGGCCGTCAGGAATCAAGGTGGTCAACGTTCCCGACCAGGAGAAGGAGTTCTTTACCGAACATCGCCACCATGTCGGACCAGACGGACAGGCGACAGAGATTGTCCTGATTACTTTATTATTTAAATGTGCGCATAATATATATTATGTTAAATAAAGTACATACCACTATTTACCAACCGACTCGGTTTATCTAGCGCTACTCTCTCATAGTCGCGTTATCTAACGTCGCTTTTCTTTTTCAATTTCGACAAACGCTTTTGAACAGAGTTTTTCCAGTTCCTTGGCGACAACCTGCTCGTCGATTTCCTTCGGGACCCTTAATTTCATTCTTGCCTTGAACATGTTTTGACCGAGTTCAGCAACGCTCATCCGTTGACTTTCTATATGGACGAGCCTCACACCCTGATCCGACAAGGTATGCGTTATATCCGACATCAGCCCTGGACGGTCACGGGTATCGAAATTGACGGTGACTACTTTTTGCTGATCGGATTGCAATTCTGCGACCGGATAAAACGCCGATTGATATCCTGCGAGCTCTGAAAAAAGGTTCCTGGTCGGAGTTTCATTTTCTCCTGGAACGTCGATTTTTACGATGCAGGCTACACAGTTTTCGAGGTGAATTACCTTACTTTCCAACCATTGTCCGCCTAAACGATGCGTTTCAGCGGCAAGTTTTTTTAAAAGGCCGGATTTCTCAGGACCAGTGAGGGTTACTACAAATTGCGAATTCATTAGGTGACTCCCAAAATCAGGCTTGGCGAGAATGGGTTATTTTGATCATTCTGAAGAATACGGTTGCTATTGTCGTTTGCATTTGTTAACTCTAAAGCAACGCGGGAATGCCTGGGAGCATACCGACGGTAATCATGGCGGCACAACAAATGATAAAAGCAAACCCCGGGATAATCAGACGGTCGGCAACCGTTAAGCTATTTGCTCTGGTCTTGTCGCCAATAAGACCGTTGTTATCCAATAACAGAGTTATCGCCCAGCCGAACACCGGGTTGACCACAGCTGAAGCAAAAATACAGATCCCGGCTGACTGGCTTTCCTTGGTATCCTTGACCATCTGCATACCGGCTTCCAACAATGGCAGAAAAACGCCAACCAACAGCGCCACGCTCATCACCGGACGCCAAACGGCTATATCCATGGGATAACCAAGGACCGCCACCAACACGCACATACCGCCTAAAAGAATTCCACCTGCTGGAATTGGCCGTTTGGCGATGGCGGCCGGTATCATATAAGTCCCCCAGGAGGACGTGATATTTCCACCGCCAAAAGCGGTTCCGACGATTTGTCGAACCGAACATCCGGTCATGGTGTCGTCAACATCCATCAGTACGTTCTTCGCTTTTTTCGGATAGTTCAGTTCCTGGAATATGCGATGTCCCAGGAAATCCGGAGACCACATTGCCACTGCCAATATGGCGAATGGTAGTGAGGCGATAAAGTGTTGTAGAGTCGGCAATCCGAGTTTCCAACCGGTTTCTGTCGAACCCCACCAGTAAGCGGGATTCAGGTTGGGTAAACCTGGGGCGGTTTTCCACTCGAAAGGTGCGCCCAGCGCAAGGGCAACCACCACAGCAACCAAGGAACATAAAGGTATTGACAGCCAGCGTTTCCCCAACCTCGCAAGAAATGCATAGACCACAACATTGACGATAAGCACGACGAAACCGACATGGGCGACACCAACTTGTTCAGACCAGGTTAAAAGCGAGCCTATTTGGGACATTGCTCCTGTGGCTCCGAGAAAAACCAGCAGACCGCCTGCAACGCCTTCGCTGGTCATCTTCACCAGCCTGGAGCCCCCTTTCGTGATACTTAAAATCAGGCCGAATAGGCATAGCATGATGGCCAGCGCCAGCGGGTGACCGCCGGCGGCGGCAATCATCCCAATCAGCGGAATCATCGGGCCATGATTACCGGCAAGATTGGCGCGCGGGTTTAAGAAACCGGAAGTGAGAATGCAGAAAAGAATTGCCGAGACCAACATCTCCACGCGCACGTTTTCGATAATAAAGTTCTCGTCGAGACCGTAACCCGTTGCGTAGGCGGTCATCACCGCGGAATACATAACGGTAATGCCAATGGTACCTGCAAGCGCTGGGACTAAATCCTCCGGCTCAAAACGAAAATCCCGGCCAGGCAGATTCAAACGCCAGCGGCGAGGCTTCATGATAATCAGTTCATGATCTAAGTAATCCGAACGGGAGGAGAAAGCTGAACTGGGTTTATGTCGTTCTTGGTAACTCTTTTCCAGATCTTCACTGGAGGAATCAGTCGGGTTCGCCATGGTACAACAGTCCTAATGGGTGTAGCCGTTTATTAAACTCTATTTACTATCGCGGGAAAGCAGCCTAATTATAGTGCCTATTTGCCGTCGAGATAGAGCCTATACAACAACCTAAATGCCTGGGTCGGCACTAGTACGGCACACAGATGCGCCATCAAAATCGATAGCATAGGCTATTAATCTTGAGAAGTTGGAAACTAGATAGTAATCAGCTGTTTCGCAAACCCGCGAAAATATAATGGATTAAAAGCTTTATGGAATCATAAGATGGTGGTATCGACAAATCTCGCATTTCATGAAACTGTTGGTTTTATCTCACCTGGATTTTGCTATGTTACAAATCTCTTCGAAGGTATTTATTCCCGACAAGGAAATCGAGATTTCCGCTATTCGCGCCCAAGGAGCCGGTGGCCAGAACGTCAACAAAGTCTCTTCAGCAGTACATTTGCGGTTTGACGTCGAAGCGTCTTCCCTGCCCGAAAGTTACAAGGAAAAACTGCGCTCCTTTAGCGATCAACGGATCAGCAGTTCGGGCGTCATCGTGATAAAGGCGCAAAAATATAGGACGCTGGAGCAAAACAGGGAGGACGCACTTGAACGCCTGCGTGAGTTTATCCAAAGTGCCATGGTCGTTCGCAAGAAGCGTATCGCGACTAAGCCTACAAAAGGTTCGCAACAACGGCGTATGGATAGTAAAACCAAACGCGGAAAGACGAAGATAAGCCGGAGGCCCGTTTCGCCGGATGAATAGGCGAACAGATGAATATACACCCTCCCTACCCTTAAAGTTTCCGGCGGATAAACCCCACATGTTCCGTGACGATATAGGCTCGCTCCCGGTATTTAAGCGGCAATGATTCTTCTCTTAATCCCGCTTCTATCCGGTCAAGTTCTTCTTTCAGGCGCAGACGTTCTTCGGCATCGGGCATTGCGCCAAGTTTACCGGAAAGCATCAAATCAATCTCATGCAAGCGCTCATAGTAACGATAGACTTTTGATTGCATGCGCCAAGCCAATAAAGCAGGGAGCAATTTAAACAGGGGCAGCAAAAGGAAAATGACGGGTAAAAGAAGGATAGCGAACCGATTAATTTGAGCGACAATCCAAAATGGAAGAAAGGATTCCAGAGAGCTGAATCCCTCTCTCAACAATTTGGCTGCATACAGATCCGCTTCCATATCTAAGAGTTCTGTATTGGGGAATGAATGACCCATCACCAGTGGCCCGCGTTGCCCATGCACCCGAACCATCGCATGCACAAGGCGGTTAACGAGCGCCGGATGAAGGTTATCTTTTGCAACCAGCTTGGTTACTAAGGTTACCAGCGGAATGTTTTCTTTCGGATAGGCAGGTTCATATCGAATCGCGCCACTGTATAGTTCAACCCAGCGTGCTTCCTGCAGTTGACTGGCCAAAGCCTGTGCGTTCGCAAGGGATATCAACTTGATTTCAGGGTTATCAAAGAGCGCTTGCAGATAAGGAGCATCCAGAGGCGCAACAAAAAAGGCTAGGTCTAACTCGCTTGCAAGCAATGCCTCAGCCGCCTGCGTACTGCTTAGCCCTGTACCTGTAGTCGATTTTAAGACAGGCGCTGTAGTTAAGTCCGCAAGTTGCTCCACAACTGCGCGGGTTCCGCTGCCTTCAGCGCCCAGACCTAAGCGGTCCCCTGCCCACGTATGCGGGTTGCCGGTTGAAACCTTGTTTGAACGGGCGAAAACAAGCAAAGGTTCCGGAAAAACGGCTGCCAAGGCATTTAAGTTTGGATTGCCGGACCTTATTCCGCCCTGAATCAGGGCGATACTCACCTCGCTGTCAGGATCATCCAGAAGATCTCGGTTTTCCACTGATCCTGCTGTTTCGACGATGTTTAAAGTAATGCCGTCCTCAGCAAGGATCCGCTTATAGACGAGCGCGATTTCATAATAGGCGCTGCCGGGTGAACCGGCGGCCATGGTGACCGATTTGGGTGGAACGAGTCGCAGGCTAACAACCAATAAATAAAGCAGGGCGCCAATGGCCAATACCACCAGAATGTAAAGAAGAACGGCATGCAATATATTGGGGCTAAAAGTTTTTTTCATGAACTTACCAAAGTGAGAAAGCAACTGTAGTCAGTATACTGGTAGCGGTGTTTGCTGACATTAAATGAAATCTATTTTGATCCAGGTAACAGCAACGTACTATAGTTAAGGAGTTTGCTCATGGATTCGCGGCATGTCGTTTTTCCGATCAATCGTAATTGCAACTCTTTTCTTCCACGCCTTGCAAGTTCATGCCGATCCCGAAGAGGTTGTCATTGGCGTTGAGGCCGGTGCGTATTACCCGCATTACGATACCAGTACAGGCGAGTACGAGGGTTTTGGACGGGCCTTGTTAGATGCCTTTGCCGACCACACGGAAACCAAGCTGGTGTACAAATATCAACCGCTGAAACGCTTGGTTCAATCCCTGCTTAACGGTGTCATCGCGATCCGTTACCCCGATAATCCCTACTGGGAGTCGGATCTTAAATCTCAATACGAAATTACCTATAGTAACCCGATAGTTTCCTATGTGGACGGCAGTGTCGTGAAACCTGCGCGATTAGGAAAAGGTTTGGAATCGCTAAAATCCCTGGGCACCGTCGCCGGTTTTACCGCTTGGCCCTATTTTGATTTGATACGGGCCGGAAAGATCAATGTGTCGCAAAATAATTCACGAACAGGTTTGTTGCACCAAGTTATCTTGGGTCGCGTAGATGCGGCGTACATGTCCATAGTGGTGGCAAATTACCAGCTCGCATTTGTCATGGAACAGCCTGGAGCCTTGGTATTCGATCCAACGCTTCCATATAAAAAATCCCACTACTACCTTTCCAGTATTCACCGCCCCGATATCGTTCAACGGTTCAATGCGTTTCTTAGAGATGAAGCGGGCAAGATCAATGAAATAAAATACCGTTTTCGTGTGGAGGAAGGATTGGATTTTATCCCTGACTATAGACCTCCTAAATAGTCAACATGGTCCTGGAGCAACCTCCCTAGTCGGTTTTGCAGCCAGGAAAATTTCAATCGATTTTAATTTCACCACAGTTGATCTATGTCTGCATTCCCAGGCAGGCAGGTGCTAACCTGCAAGCCATTAACTACCTACCCTTTAACGGAGCAACTACCAATGGAATCCATCCACGGACACGAAGTTATGCAAATGATGCTGGAGTCATCCCAAGGTTTCACCAATGACTCGCTGAAGCAAGCGATTATCGAGCGCTTTGGCGAGAATGCCCGGTTTCACACTTGTTCGGCGCGGGATATGAATGCCGAACAGTTAATTGAATTTCTGGCGGCAAGAGGAAAATTCGTAACTGCCGGAGCGGGATATTCAACACGGGAAGACAAAATCTGCCGGCATTAGCTCCTGCCCTAAGCGCAACCGAACTAAGAATATGAGATAAGGCTAAAACAAAAAGAGGACACTGTTTTAAAGCGTCCTCTTTCTTCTGCTTTTGCGGCAGATCACAGTTTCCCTTCATTGCCTAACAGGCTGCGGGAACACTTTCAATTTAACGCTACCTGCCTACGGATGTCAATCACAAAACCTCTCATCCGAGCTCTCGACCAGCCATCCATTCTTATTATCAATTGGTCTTAGATTTACCACCTCTCACTATACAACCTGATACCTATCAGTTTTTGGCGTCATTCGATGCTGTACAAATGGCCATCAGCAAATTTATCAAACTGGTAGGAAACGAAAAATGCGGCATAAGAATGCGTTGGTCATAGGAATTGCCAACGAAGACAGCATCAGCGCCGGTATCGCGGCGGAGCTGAGTGCAAACGGCTACAACATCATCGCGACATATCTCAACGAAAAAGCATTGAATCACGTTAAAGAGGCCACCAAGGGCTTACGCGTTACAGGACTGTTTCCCTACAGGGTGGGCAATGATGAACAGCTCCAGGACATTATCGATTATCTCCACGAGGAAGATATGCGGTTGGATGTCTTTGTCCACGGAATTGCGTTTGCGTCCGAAATCACCAAGGATCTGCATGACGTGTCCTGGAAGAGTTTTAAAGATTCGACACGGGTTTCGGCTTTTTCCATGGTGGAAATAACAGGAAAACTGATTAAAGCGGATCTGCTGAATCCAGGCGCTTCCGTACTCACCATGTCCTATATCGGCTCCTTATTGGCCGTCGAGGGTTATAACATGATGGGACCGGTGAAGAGTATCCTGGAAGCCTTGGTTAGAGGGCTTGCTTGCGAGTTGGGCAGTAAAGGAATCCGGGTTAATGCCATATCTCCCGGTCCGGTCATGACCCGCGCCGCCAGCGGCATAAAGGGATTCTCGACGCTTCTGGAGTTCATTCGCCAAGTCAGTCCGCTAAAACGGACAGCCAATCTCAAAGATATCAGCACGTTATCTTATGAAATACTCAGCAATCGCTCGGTCACCGGCTCGGTATTTCTGGTTGATTGTGGTTCAAGCGCAACCTTGCGCGTAAGTCAAAATAAGCCTGAATAAGGGCCAAGGAGGAAGTTATGCAACATAAAAATGCCCTTATTGTCGGTATTCGAGACGAAGACTCAATTTGTTACTCCATTGCTTGTGAGTTGAAGCGGGCGGGTTACACCATTTACGCCACTTATCAGGATGAAAGCACCGTCGAAAGCGTTAGTCGAGTCGCGGAAGATTTAGGCTTCAAAAAGATATTCCCTTACGATGCGAGCAAGGACGAAGATATTGCTAGCCTTGCAACGGCTCTTCAAGCGGAAAATGTCTACATTGACAAACTGGTTCACGGTATTTCTTACTCCACCCACAAGGGAACCAAGTTCGATATGCCGTTAACCGATGTCACTTGGGAAGAATTTACGGAAGCAATACGCGTGAGTGCATTTTCCCTGGTGGAACTGACAGGAAATCTGTTACCCGTATTAAATGAAAATGCCTCCGTATTGACAATATCCGCACGCTGGAGTCGCGTTGCCGTCGCCAATTTCAATATAGTTTGCGCAGCCAAAGCAGCGCTTGAATCTATTATTCGAGGTTTGGCTGATTCTTTGGGTCAAGCGAAAGCCATTCGGGTTAACGGTATTTCGCCGGGCCATGTGCCTACCTATACCCTGGGAACCATTGGCAACCGATTGGATATACTGGAACAGGCAAAAGCTGCATCGCCCTTATTGGCAAACGTACGCAAAGAAGATATCGCGTCGATGGCGGTCAGCGTGCTGGAAAACAGCTCGGTCACCGGAATGGTCTATCCGGTGGACGCTGGTGTCGGCATCATGGGTTGAACCGGCTGATTAATTGAGTAATCGGCTAGCCGTCCTTCCCTCCTTATCAAGAGTCAAGTGCCTATGTCACTTACCGGGAGGGGCGCCTAGCCTGACTTCATCCGTTTCCGCACAGACGTAAACCGCCTCACACCGAATACGGTCTTCAGAAAACTCTACAGATACGTGATGATGCCAGTTTTTACCTTGCCTCTTGGTAATTCTCGGTACTCTGGCGGCATTGATATAAAGCGTTTCACGCTCAACCTGGCGCCAGATGCGCTGCTTGCCTTTTTGGCGCTTCAGACGGTGATGCATATGTCCGGCGACGACTGCCCAAACCTTTTTTCCTTGGGCTTCCGCATAGTCGATGGCTTCACGAAGGTCCCGGTCTCCAAAATCGCCGGCTTCCGGCTGAAAGTCACAGCCCCACATGGAATCCGCAGTGTGACCCAATCCAGATGGCCCGTTATGGGCCAGGAACATGATGTTTTCCCCGGCCGTGTCAACCAACCGGCAAAGCCGTTCAGTCGACGACTGTAAACTTGTAATGCCAAACTGGGTTTTGAGATATTGATGAAAATATAGCCGTTTCCCGCCCATGGAATGTGGCCTGGCGACTATCAGATCAAGGTTAAGTTCCCCAAGATCCAGAGGGTGGACACTGTATCCGCCTAGATTAACCGGTCCCAGCGCCTTACGAAAATGCGCCATGCGCACTATCTGCCCAGGCGCGGATTTGTCGGATATTTCATCCCAGTCTTTGAGCTCCGCAAGAAATTGCGGCAAAGTCACTCCATCATGATTTCCCGGTACAACCACAGTCGGTTTTTTTAAGTGAGAAATTAATTTTGCATCTTTGATTCCGCCGACGATTCGCGCCAGGTCTCCGGTAAAGAGTAATGCCGCATAATCGGATCGATTGAAATAGTGGGTATCAAACTCGGTCCACCAGGAATGCATGTCGCCAATCACAGCCACTTTGACACAGGGCATCGCCGCTCCACTATCTGCCAATAAAATAGAGTTCAAGGTTTAACCTTAACAACCGACTCCTGGTCATACAAGCAGGAATACTTGGGTGAACCACACCATATACAACATGTTGGCCGCCTCGGTGGAAAAACATCCGGAGGCTATCGCCATTTGCTTTGGCGACAAGCACTTAACCTACAGGCAGTGCTGGGAACAGGTGCATCTTTGCGCTTGGCGCCTGATGAAAGATCTGAATCCAGAACCTGGTACGAAGGTCGCCCTTATTGCTAAAAACAGCATTTCCTGGCTGGTTTCAAGCTTTGCGCTCCAGGCGTTAGGTGCAGTGGAATGCCCTTTTGAAATAGAAGGAGATGAAACAAGCCGGCAGGAGTTCTTTCGAATAACCGGCTGTCAATTTTGCCTGGCGGATAGTGCTATTGCCGGTCAACTTAGCGGTCGCCCGCTAGCCGGAGGCCAAAAACTAACAGTCTTCTCAATTGAAGATATTCCTCAAACAATCAGCGATCAGGATTTTCTTCATATTCAATCCCTCATTGAAAAACGCCAAAGGCTATTGAATCATAATAGTCTGGCGGCCGTTATTCGTACATCCAGTACCACTGGCTCGGCTAAGCTGGTCATGATGAGCCAGCACAACTTTACTCACAACATGCGCCATATTCCGGACAGAATCGGCCTCATGGCAGATGATGTTTGCCTATGTTGCCTACCCCTATGGCACCTCTTCGGACGCTTGGTTACCTACATTGTTTTATGCCGAGGCGCTCACCTGGAATTCTGTGAGATCGAAGAGCTGGCGACAGCATTGCCGCGAGTTAAACCGATGCTGTTTCCCGGATTCCCCATCCTATGGATCAAGCTCTACCACGACATCTGGAAACAGGTTGAAGCCAGGTCCGTATTACAAGTGTTGTTTCGGTTTTCGTTGAGCATTTCGCGGCGCTATTACCGGTATTTGGATAGATTTCGGGGAACCGAACTGTACTTTGTACGTCGTCAGAAATGGCATGCCCTTCGTTCCAAGTTGTTTTCCGTACCCGGTCTGGCATTGTTATATTTACCCTTTCTGTTCGTCGATCTTCTCCTCTTTCGCCGATTAAGAAATAAATTAGGCGGCCGTCTGCGCACGGCGATTATCGGCGACGCTCCACTACCTTTTGCAATCGACCGCGATATTCGTGCCTTAGGATTTCCGGTGCTAGAGGGCTATGGATCATCCGAACAAATGATTTCAGCAATCCGCAGCCCATCCACCAACATCGTCGGAAGCGCTGGACAATTCTTGCCGGAGATCCAAATGTGTATTTGTCAGGATTCTGGAGAGCCATCTCCCACAGGGGAAATTGGTGAGATCCTTGTAGCCGGTCCGCAAGTATGCCTGGGATATCTGCATCAAAACAACTTTGCGAATGACTGTTTGACGGAAATCGATGGCAAACCACATTACAAAACCGGCGACTTGGGAAAGTTGGACAACCAAGGAAACCTGGTGGTCGTGGGTCGAAAGATTAATCGTATTCCTTTGAAAAACGGAAATTTTTTCTATCCGGAATTGACGGAGAATGTACTGCGCGGTATTCGCCATGTTGCTCAGGTAATGGTATTTCCTACCGCTGAAACGCCTATGTTGGCGATGATAATCCTGGAAATTGACGGCATTGTGCATGCTTTTTCCTCAGTGGCTCGTCAGTTAGGTATAGAATCACATTGCCTTCCGGATAACGAGTCAGACTTATACGCACATCTGCAAGCTAATCGTGAAGCTTTCTCCCAACTTCTGTCTCACCGATCCGTGGAGTTATTCTTTCGCCATAAGATACGCATGACACTAAAAAGCGCGAATATTGGACAAGGCCAATGGCCTACGCATTTTGCGTTCTGCCCGGAAAATCTTAGGCGTGGAAAAGAGCTTACGCTTACTCTCAAACTAAGGAGAGATTTAATCCGTAAACGTTATGCGCAAAGATTAGTACCACTCCAACTCTGTCCGGAACAAGCAATTCAAAACCGCTAATCTCAGACCTATACGAGCTGTGTCGAAAGCCTGTTGATTGCATACTTTTTTGTGCTGCCAAGGCTTCGACGGAAGCTGGCTTTCGGCATTAAATAACGGCCGTATTTTTAGCTGTAAAAACTCTCTTCTTCAGCTTAAAAAATAAACTGTTTTTTCTTTAGAAATAAGCGGTTACAGCTTGTTACCAAGCGATAACATATCTCTTGATTTAGGTCTGTATGGGTGGAACTCAAAAGAGTATATTTATAGTGTTAATTCTTATCCCAGCGTATCGCAACAAGCGAACCAAAAGACATCGCGTCCAATCATAAATCTATCATTTCATGGTTGTGCTGGTTATACCACAATCTATAGTGAGGTAACCGTATGAAACTACATTCAGATGACAGTTTAATGGTCGATATAGCCGTAAGTGCCTGGTCTAGTGCATTGGCTTTAGCCTTTCTGGTTTTTCTAAGTGTTTTTGTGATTCAAACGCTAATTCTATAACATTGCTTGGCGGTATCGTCCTGATACCGCCGCCCTATCCGAATTTGTTTTACCAGCGATACTTCCAATTTGGCGCAGGTGCGTAGCTCAAACTTTCATCCCATAATCGATTTTCCCTGCGGCAGTGAACTACTCCTCGTTTACACAAGTCTTTTCGCCACTCATACTTAATCAATTTGGTGTTGAAGGGTCTTTCCATCGCAACAAATCTGACGCGACGTGACGTTGAGACTTCCTCTTCACCCCAGCCGGTGCCGGGATCGGCTTTGTGACTGTGCTTGCGGATCTGACCGTGCTTGCCTGACTTATTCTTGTGGTAGCGGCTAATTTCATGTGGATATTCTTCCACCGCTTCGTGAAAGGCGGCAACTGCAATGATTCCCATGGCGCTATAATCGCCGAAGCTGGCGGAATATGAATAGTCTTCTTCAGTAAAATAGAAACGGTTGATGTGATGACGACCGCTGCGCCAACCGCGATAGGTAGACTTCTGGTAAGGCCCAAGAACATACTTTTTCTCGTGGCTGCTTAGATTGGAGCGCCGGCCGTTAATAATGTTGCGGCCATCAACGGCAATCACCACAGCGATTCGCCGATCGGTAAGATTTTTAACTTCAATACTATAGGATTGTTCGGGCCGGGCCTGCAGAAAGTATTTATTGGTGTTGGCATAATCCCGATACCGGTGGCGGAACATTGGGAACTTGTGCCCATAATCGTCCTTTACCATTACCCGGATTTTATCCTGGGAATGATAATGTTTGGAGTTGATTTGCTTGTGGGTTACCTCCCCGGCGAATGCGGGGAGTGAAAACAGCCCTTGCACGAGCAAAAGCAGAAAGAATCCAGTGAGAACTTTTACGCTTTTCATAGACATTACCTACCTTATCTCAGGAACAATTTAACGACTAAAATGGACGTTTTTCCTAACTTCCTGACGACAGTTTGCCTATGTCATTCTGAACCGTTTCTGAACTTTTAACGGATCACCTGCTTGATAGTTCTCGTTCTGAGTAGGTTCTTTATGTGAACTCCAGGACGAATTTAAGATTCGGCAACCCGAATGTTATGATCGTGCAAACTGTCAATGCACCAAATCATAATGACTGAACTCCATTGAGTAACTCCCCCGGCCCGATGTAAACGAGCGTAGATCGCCAATATAGCCAAACATTGACGATAGCGGAGCTTCGGCGTGTATCACCACACTGTTGCCACGCTGCTGTTGCTGCTTGACCAACCCTTTTCTTCGACTGATGTCGCCAATGCAATCGCCGACATATTCCTGGGGCGTAACTATTTCCAGCGACATGACAGGTTCCATAAGCTTTGGCTCAGCCATCGCGGCAGCCTTTCTGAAAATTTCCGTGCCGGCGATTTCGAAAGCTATGGTTGAGGAGTCTTGCGGGTGTTCACTGCCGTCCAGGAGAATGGCTTTGAATCCGCCACAGACGTAACCTTGAAGTACACCACTTTTTGCCGCCATCCGAATGCCGGATTCAACGGCAGGGATGTATTCCTTGGAGAGGTTGTTCCCAGTTACCCTGTTTTCAAAGTCAATCTTTTCATACTGACCGGGTTCCAGAGGTTCAAAGCGCATGGAAACTTCGGCAAATTGACCTGCTCCTCCCCGCTGGCGAATAAAGGTGAAACCGGTCTCGACCGGCGCAGTGAGCGTTTCCCGGTATGAAACCCGGGGTTGTCCTACCCGAACATCCACGTCGAAATCATTACTCAATCTGGATAGCGCTACCTCCAAATGTAATTCACCCATGCCCGAAAGCAGCGTTTCTCCTGTTTCGGACACCGTTAAATGAAGGCTTGGATCTTCATCGGTCATTTGTTTTAGGGCGTCAAGCAGATGTTCCTGTTGTTTGGGGCTTCTGGATTCGATGGTCATTTCGATGACAGGAGCGGGAACTGCAATACTTTCGAGAACAATCGGCATTTTGCTGGTGGTTAAGGTATCGCCCGTTTGTACATCCTTTAAACCAAGTACTGCCACGATATCGCCCGCTGATATGGCTTCCACGGGCACCCGTTTGTCTGCTTCGACCCGAAAAATTCGTCCGAGTCTTTCCTGCTTGTCTGTTCGGCCGTTACGCGCTTTCTCGCCGGCTTGTAATTGACCGCTGTATACGCGAATAAAAGTCAGGGTGCCATGATGATCCGCCACTTTCTTAAAGGCCAATGCCAGAAAGTCATTGTCCTTGGACCTGGGTACTTCCAGGTTATTACCTTGTTTACTGTTTTCCGCACCGACTTTTACCAAGTCTTCCGGCGCAGGCAGGTAATTACAGAGCGCATCCAATACCGGGTGCACGGCAACTCTTTTATAGGCCGAACCACAGAGCACAGGCACCTGGTTTTCCTGTATCGTGGCCTGGCGTACGGCTTCGATGATTAATTGCTTGGATACTTCCCTGCCTTCGACAAGGTTTTCCAGTACTCGGTCGTTTACCAAAGAAATCTTGTCGAGAAGTTGTTCCCGATATTGACGTGCTTCGTCCAGAAGGTTGTCGGGAATTGCTAGCAGAACGCCTTCCTGGCGTTCCTGTTCGGACAGATTTTCGTCTGTCGGCCAAAAGTGATACTGCATGGAAATCAAATCGATTACCCCGTGAAAATCTGATTCGATACCCACCGGGAGTTGCAAAACCAGGGCTTCCGACCCCAGTCGTTTTTCGATTTCCTGAACCGTCTTATGAAAATCCGCGCCTATACGGTCCATCTTGTTAATCAGTGCGATTCGAGGAACGCTGTATTGGTCCGCCAACCGCCAATTGGTTTCCGACTGGGGCTCTACACCGGCAACCGCATCGAAAACAACCACTGCGCCGTCCAGGACACGTAGGGCGCGCTTCACCTCGATATTGAAGTCGATATGTCCGGGAGTATCGATAATCGTAATATTGTGGTCTTTCCAGCGCACGGTAACGGCTGCCGAACCGATGGTGATACCTCGTTTACGTTCCTCTTCGGTAAAGTCGGTGATGGTGTTGCCGCTATCGACATCCCCCATTTTATGGGACATCCCGGAAAAAAAGAGCAACCTTTCCGTGAGCGTCGTTTTACCGGCATCGACATGGGCAATAATGCCGATGTTCCGATTTCTTGATACGGGATTGGAATCTTGTTTAATCATTTTATTGTTCTAATTTCCCATCTAAGCAACAGTTAGTGCGGATCGTCTGCAAGGACGATACTCCTCAGGCTTTTAATAGCCTATGACGGCAATCAAATTCAGGTTGCGCAAGGATTAAAGAAGAAAAGCAAATTGTTTTAATAAAAATGTGACGGAAATCAAAATTTTTCGTCGCTATACATAACGATGCTTACTGCACGTAGCGAAATCAATCCTGACACCTGTAACACAATTTCCTGGGGGGAAATACTATGGCTCTTTCAGACGCGCGCAAGAATGGAATAATTACTATGGAATTCTGCAGCTTTATGCGCCAGATGGGCGCGGTTAAAAGTTTTAAACAGGAGCGGTATACCTACAAAAATCAAGCCTGCCAAATTTTCAAGGATAAAGATGACGGAGAGGCAACTGCAAAGGCAAACGCAGCTAAAAAAGCTGTTAAAACTATCATAGACAAGGGGTTTGACCTACCTCCCGATCTTCGTTTCTACTGCACTTCCAACTATGAAGTGCAAAACCGCGCATTTAACAAAGATGCCGCCTGGAACACCGTGTCCTGGATAACCCTAGGCACGACAGCCCTTCAGGGTGGCAGACCCGATGCCACCTCGAGCATGAACATTGCGGGATTCTGCAAGGGGGATATTACCTGCATCCATGAAATCGGCCATGCGCTGCATGCCGCTGCCCGGGGCGACGACTTCCACGATCCCGCTGCCAACCTCACTGGGCGTGCGGCTAATGCAGCAGCAGTCAGTGGCTATGCAGCCAGTAATAAGAAGGAATTCGTGGCGGAAGTCTTCGCCGGATTGATGGTCGGCCGTCATTTTTCAACCGCTGTGATGGACGAATACATGCAATATGGTGGCCCGCATTAAGTTTTTCTGGTTTTGCACAGGGCGCCCACAATTTAGCGGCGCCCTATCTCATTTCCGTGCAGCTCCTTTTTCATGTCACGGGGTGGCAAAAAAGAAATTGGTCATGGCTGCTAGGATGAAGATCTCCCAGTCGCGCGTTATTCGCAACATTCATCAGACCACTGCTCTTTGAAAAGAGCGGATGCTTAACCCCAATCCTTAATCGTAGTTCTGCTAAAACCCATCTGGAAACGCTTAGGAACGCTGCTGCTCCTTTGCATATTAGGGTGTTATCGATCAACTCTTGCGCTTGGCCGCGATAAAGAGTAAGAATGTTTCTATGAAGATTCTAATGTCGCTTTTACCTGTATTAATCCCGATTGCGCTTATTTTAGTTGCCAAGTTGTTATGGCGCGGAAAACGCAGTAAACGTTCCGTCGTTAAGGAAATTGAACAGTTGGTAAAAAAATTCCATCGGATATTGGGAGAGCGGTTTAATCAGGATGAAATATCCTATATGCGGTACTCGGAAGCAGTGAAGACCGCACTCGTATCGCTACATGCCGCTGAAGAAAGTGCAAGTTATGAAAAAGACTGTCTAACGCTCATCCGGGCTTTGAAGGATCTTATTGCAGAGGTAGAAAAAATTCCGAAAAAAGGCGACATGGGTTTCTCGGTCGAGGAATGCATCGAAGAAATGGATCGCTTACGTGCGGCGGCAAAAGCATTTACGCGCCCGTAAGGCGGTTACTCCGTGAACCCGATTGCCGCACTCGAGATCCAATGTTTCGCTGCTTTTACACCAATATTGCCAGGTAAGGCAAAACCGGACGAAACAGGTCACTTAATAAATCTGTTGATGAATTTTCCAACTCGCCGAACAAGATAGAAAAGCATCAGCCAGGACAGGCTGGACCACAACAGCGTTGCTTGTAACAACTGCCTGTCCGGATTGAAAACAACAATGCCATCCAGGCCGATCCGGTAAATATACCGCCCTCTTGCCACGACTTTGATACGCTCATTGCGACTTAGCTGCAACATTGTGCGCGTACAACTTTTTACGTCAATAATTGTCTGATATTCCAAAGAATCTTTGGTGATGTAAAGACGGGATTCATCGTCATATTGATTTTCGCAAGTAAAGCCCGGAGTAGTTATTTCGACTTCCGTTTTACTAAGCCATGGCTTGTGGTAGAAGGCAAAGATAAAACCCAACAACAATATAAATCCAAGCATATTGCTTATCACTGGCGACCATCGCGGTAAGTATCTAGCGAAGTTCAAGAGGTTCATTCCGTTTGACATCAAATGATCGTTAAGTATCCAAGCTTATAGCGTCCTTTTCGGTGGCTTTTTAAAACTTACCGAAAGAGTATGCATGGGTTGACCCGACAAGCCGCTAATTATTTCGGAAACTTCAAACCCTGGCAATCGGCGTCTATGCTAAAAATTAACCGATATCGAATTAATTAGCCTTTTCGACAGAGATACTAAGCGGACTTCCCATGCTGTATTTTCTTGTTTTTATCACTATTGTCGGTGGTCTGACCTATTTGGGTTTCTTTCCGGACCATGCGCAACAACATTTGTCCTTCATCGTGGCGACTGAGTACTGGAAGGTCTATAGCGGAGTCGCCTTGGTTTCAGTGCTATTGATGCTAACACTATTTTCCAGGGTTTACGGTCGGGCCAAAGTCTTGTTAAGCGAGCTCAAAAAGGCCGAACGCAAAAATGAAAAACAGAAAGCGCTAGTGGAACTGCGGGAGCAAGAGCTTATTGACCTAAAAAGCGAAATCTCCAAAAGGAAGAAAGAATTTACCGAATTGGATAGAATTCAAAAGGATACGAACAGTGAACTGCAGCAAAAAATCGAGTACATCACCACCTTAAGGTTGTCCTTGGACGGTTTTCTCCACGAAAGCGATCCGCTGATCAACTATGTGAAAGAGATTATCCATAAGCTTGAGAAACAGCAGCAGGTGCCGGAAGAAGAGATTAACAGCGCATTCGACTATATTGACTCTTTGGTCAAGTATCGCCTTGTACTGCTCAATACCCACGAATTACCTGGTGCAATCAAGAGGCAGCGACGGGATAATCCTCAAGCCGGATTCGATGCTCAGATAAAGGTGCTCGATTTCATTACCACACATCAGCACCACTTACAGACGCTGGTGGCATTGATGGATGAACAAGTTAACCG
The DNA here is from genome assembly GCA_028280065.1 of Hahella sp. Classification (GTDB taxonomy): domain Bacteria; phylum Pseudomonadota; class Gammaproteobacteria; order Pseudomonadales; family Oleiphilaceae; genus Hahella. Next base: position 1,451 of record JANQMN010000116.1, on the reverse strand, counting down.
AGTGCCGGATACCGAAAAATCGCCGCTTTGCCTCTGCATGAAGTCAACCGAATCCCCTTATCCCAATCAGCTCGGATTGCGTTTGCATGATGGCGTCTATCTCTATCCGGGGATTAGTCTCACTTTGGCAGGATTCGATGCTTACCCGGCGGAAATGGTCGGAGACCCGGTTTACTTTACCATTGCATTGCGCAATTCCTTTCGAAACGCATTGGATTACATAACCGAGCACCATCATGACAACTCCCGCTTGGCGGTTGTTGTCCGCAATAGTCCTGAGCAGCTGATTGTCACTATACGCCATCGATCGGCACTAAGTTTCAAGGATGCTCAGAGATTACAGAATACCCTGGCAACGAATCAGGAGGTCGAGGGGCAGGAAGATTTAAAATCGAAAGAAGACGACATTAATCAGCGGGAAATCCGTGATACGGGAATGGGATTGAAAATATGCCGCGCCATTGCAGAGGGATTTCAAGGCAGTTTCCGTTTTAAGACCAGCTTGTCGGAGACTTCCCCCATTGCCCTGTCATTAACCTTTAAAGACAGTTCTGAAAAGCTCATCAAAATGACGTTGAAACTCTATCGGAATGCGTCCGATAGCCCTTCTGACAACGCTTTTAGTTGGACCTATTGGACATCGCTGGATGACGAAGCTGCGGTAGCCGAAGATCAGGATTTAATTGAAAACCGGGCCTGCCGCCTGGAACGGCTACCTGATCAAATCTGTTTACAAGCAGTGGAAAATATCGCTGCATTGAGTCACGAAGAGACTGCCAAATGGCACCGTACAGCGCTTCCGGAATGTAAGGAGATCAGTCAGCTAATGGAGAATTCGGCTCAGGCTTGGGTGATTTTCGATCATAACGAACTGCGAGATCCAACTTGGGCAATACTTCTTTTCAGGGACAGCAAAGGCTGGTTATGTCGACCGGAAGTCACCATTCCGGGCACTGTCGTCAGCCAACTGAAATTCACTCATATCGAAGAGCCGCAGGAACAGGTTGAAGATGCTTCGAAAGTCACGCCGATTCAAAAACTGCCTTCTATACTAGAGGGCAACGACTTCTAGAAATCACCTTAAATACTGAATTTATCGTATTGATATTTATAGTTAGTAAAAACTTCTGAACTCTCGAAGAATCTGATAGAACTCATACAGATAGGGTTTAGCTATTCCGTGGTTGGCAGCGATGGCAAGCAAGTCGTGGGACATGTTTGAAGTGTTGTACCAGTTAAAGCTGCCGTCCAACGCGATCCATTCGTCAATTACACAATACTTTGCGTGGATTGGCGAATACGGAATGTAATGGTCATGTTGGCCATAAATCAACGCGACTGGAATCCCAGCGTATTTCAACCGCCCGACTGCCGGAATGAGCGGCCGATGCAACTCTTCCTGTAAACTTCTCGGCACCCCCGGATCGCCGCAACGGCTCATATGGCCATTC
>JANQMN010000028.1 GCA_028280065.1 Hahella sp. | reverse complement strand
TTCAACGTATAGCGTTCAGCGCGGAAGTTGAAATTCAGCAAGATGAAATGCGCTGGTCTGCAACACTTAAAGATATTTCGTTCAAGGGTGCATTGGTTGCGACGCCTGTAGACTGGGAGTTAGCCCAATCAAAAGCGCCTTTCGTATTGAATATCAGGATTGATGAAGAAACCCATATTCGATTTGTCGCCACGTTGAAGCATACGGAAGCAGACCAATTGGGCTTTCACTGTGAGAATATGGATTTGGATAGCGCTTCTTATTTACGTCGGCTGGTCGAACTTAACTTGGGAGATCCGGCATTGCTGGAGAGAGAGCTATCCCTGTTGGTTGCTTCTTAATTATTACCTACTTAGAAGACTTGCTTGTTTCTCAAAAAAGTTCCAAGGCGTCCTGGAGACGTTTGACACCCATGACTTCAATCCCAGGGGGAACTTTTTTAGGCACATTTGCCAGCGGAATGACGGCTTTCTTGAAACCATGTTTTGCCGCTTCCAGAACCCTTTCCTGCCCACTGGCAACCGGTCGAATTTCCCCTGACAATCCTACTTCACCAAAAATAACCCAGTCTGCGGGAATCGCCTGATCTCGAAAACTGGAAGTAATCGCCGCAACCACCGCCAAATCTGCACTGGTCTCTGAAATCTTGACCCCACCAACGACATTGATGAAGACATCCTGATCACCCACATGTAGACCGCCATGCCTATTGAGCACCGCCAGCAGCAGTGCCAGGCGTTGCGGATCCATCCCAATCGCAAGGCGCTTAGGCGCAGCACCATAACCCTGATCCAGTAGCGCCTGGACTTCAACAAGCAAGGGCCGGGTGCCTTCCCAGGTGACGGTCACCGTACTACCCGCCGACACTTCACTTTCACGCGACAGGAATATCGCACTGGGATTTTTGACGTCTTTCAGTCCGGTTTCCAGCATGGCGAACACGCCCAATTCGTTAACCGCGCCAAACCTGTTTTTGATTGCCCGCAACGTGCGAAAGCGGCTATCTTCAGTACCTTCCAGCATAATGGAAGTATCGATCATATGTTCCAGCACCTTCGGACCGGCCAACGAACCGTCCTTGGTGACATGACCGACAATCAGCATTACCGTGCCGGTCTGCTTGGCGTAACGGGTCAGCAATGCCGCGGATTCTCTCACTTGGCCGACACTGCCCGGCGCAGACTGCAACTCCGCATAATACATCACCTGAATACTGTCGATGACGACGATATTGGGTCGAAGTTCTGCTGCCGTTGCAATGATGGCTTCTACGTCTGTTTCCGCCATTACTTCCATCTCGGCTGCTTTCAGTTGTAACCGATTCGCTCGCATGGCGATCTGCTGAACGGATTCCTCGCCGGTGACATAAAGGACTTTTTGATTACCCGCCAACCGACAGGTAACTTGCAGTAACAGGGTGCTTTTCCCTGCTCCCGGATGCCCTCCTATAAGAACAACCCCACCGGTAACCAAGCCTCCACCTAAAACTCTATCGAGTTCCTGACTGCCGGTAAGTATTCTGGGGACCTCATTAACGTCCACTTCCTCCAGCTTCTGCAGCGCCGCCGTTTGCCCCGCATAGCCCTTCGCTGAACTCCCCGCCGGTGAAAATCCCAGTGTCCGGACTGATCTTTCACTCTGGCGCATCCCACTAGCCCGTGCGGCACGAAACTCGCTAACAGTGTTCCAGGCGTTACATTGAAGACATTGCCCTACCCACTTATTGTAATCCGCGCCGCATTCGGTGCAGACAAACTGGGTCTTTGATTTGGCCATAGGGTATCCCGGAGATTTTCGTGGAGTTTTTTTATGCGCTTTACTGGTGATATTTTTCACTCAGCTCGTGAACGGCCTCAATGAACACACCGGCATTTTTGGGGTCCACTTGCGGCGTAATTCCATGGCCCAGATTAAAAATATGGCCATTACCAGGACCATAGCTTTCCAAAATTCTCCCAACTTCCTTCCGAATAGCTTCCGGTGAAGCATAGAGAACCGATGGATCCATATTCCCCTGCAGCGCCACCCTGTCTCCCACGCGTTTGCGGGCCTGGCCGATATCCGTCGTCCAATCCAATCCCAAGGCATCGGCGCCGGTGTTCGCCATGGATTCCAGCCATTGCCCACCATTTTTGGTAAATACAATCAGCGGAACCTTCTGGCCTTCGAGGTCCGGTTGTAACCCGGCAATGACTTTCTTCATGTAAGAAAGCGAAAATTCCTGGTATCCCGAAGGCGTTAAAGATCCTCCCCAGGTATCAAATATCTGCACTGCCTGAGCCCCAGCCTGTATTTGCGCATTTAAGTAGTCTGCAACGGACAGGGCGAGCTTCTCCAAAAGGGCATGCAATACATCGGGTGTGCTGTAGAGCATGCGTTTTATCTGCCGAAAATCCTTGCTGCTGCCACCTTCCACCATGTAAGTCGCCAATGTATAGGGGCTACCGGAAAAGCCGATCAAAGGCACCCGACCATTTAGCTCCCTGCGAATGGTTTTGACCGCTTGCATGACATAGCTCAGATCGGATTCAACCTTGGGTACGGGTAACGCTGCAACATCACTAGCTTCACGAACCACTTTCCTGAAACGTGGACCTTCCCCGGTTTCGAAATGGAGCCCCAACCCCATGGCATCAGGGATGGTAAGGATGTCTGAAAACAAAATGGCGGCGTCCAAGGGATAACGTTCCAGTGGCTGCAATGTCACTTCACACGCGAGATCGGGATTCATACACAGATCCATAAAGCTTCCTGCTTTAGTTCTGCTGGCCCGATATTCCGGGAGATAGCGACCTGCCTGTCGCATCATCCACACAGGGGTTACATCAACAGGCTGTCTGCGCAAAGCGCGTAAAAAGCGGTCGTTGGTTGGAGCAGTCATAAATTCCTAAACCTGGGCTAAATTAAGGTCGGAATTGTCTCAGTTGGAGCTACCTCAGGCAAACATTTTACCTTTTCAAGCTCCCTCTCACACCGAGAAAAACACCTTAAACCTTCTTCATAGCGCTTTGTATTTTCTCGCACTTCATGCAAGACAGAAAGACTTCAACTAAAGTTAGAGTATTCTTACCATGCCGCTTTAAGAACCATCCATTTATGGAAATAACGCCAAAATCGCTAATTGAAACAGTTTGCCTTCTAGTTGCCTGCTTACTTTTAAAAGCCTGCACCTCCACCCAGGACCCGGGGGACACAAATGAAGAAACCGAAGCTATTGTAAACGAGGATCAAACAGTGGCGCTCGCCCTTGGTTCCGGCGAGGCGGAATCGTTTACGGAAGGACTCCTGACTATTAATAGTCAAACGCTGGCAGCGGGAGGACAAACAACCATTAAAGTAAATCTGGTAAATGTGGCAGCGGACAACCAACTCTATGCGACACCTACAGAGATCCACTTTTCCTCCACCTGCAGCGCAGCCGGAATGGCCGTGCTTAGTACCCCGGTGGATACGGTGGAAGGCTTGGCAATCAGCAGTTACCAGGCAAACGGTTGCGTCGGTGACGATTTGATTACAGCATCGGTATCGGGTGCTTCTGCGTCGGGCTTGATCACCGTGGCTTCCGATCAAGCAGGCAGCATTAGCGCCCTGACGCCTGCCGTTAGCGCTCTGGCTATCTTGGGTTTCGGCACAGACTTAGCGCCGCAATCTGCCCGAATCAGCTTCCAAGTCACTGACGCTCAAGGTCTACCTGTCAGCAATAAGACCGTGCAATTCAGTCTTTCAAACAGTGCGGGCGGAGAGCAATTGACCTCCACGGAAGAAATAACTGACGCCGACGGCTTAGTTTCAACAACATTATTGGCGGGAAGAATCAACAACACGGTGCGCATTCTGGCAACCTTGCAGGAAACACCTGCACTAAAGACCGAATCTGACCCGATTTCCATCAGTATCGGACCACCAGACCAAGATAGCTTCGCGCTGAGCGGCGACAACCTTGTACCGAATGCAGCAACGTTAGACGGAACAGAAGTAAACTTCACCGTTATTCTCAGCGATGTATTCAACAACCCGGTTCGTAACAATACGGTCGTCAATTTTCGTGCGGAACGCGGCCAGATACCCTCATCCTGCAACACCGTCGACGGAAGTTGCAGCGTGACCTGGCGCAGCGCCAATAGTGCACCGGACTTCATCAGCGCGGACAACCGTGTAACCGTCTTGGCATATACCGAGGGTGAAGAGTCCATTCTCAGCGATCCCAACGTCAATGGTCTTTATGACGATGGAGAAGCCTTTGTATCCTTGGGGGAAGTGTTTCTCGATGTCAACAACGACGGCAGCTATGACGAATCCCCGGGCCTCCATGGCTACGACAGTTACATCGATTTCAACAGCAATGGCAAGTATGACAGTCCTGATGGGCAGTTTTTTCAAGGCATTAGATGCTCGGAGCTGGCAAAAGCAGCCGGGCATTGCGCCCAATCCGTACAAGTCAGAGAGAGCATCACCCTTTGTATCGCCGACAATGATGTAGGTGGCGCAACCGGCCTGTACGACGACGGATTTGGCACCTATACAGTAATTGCCCAGGATATTTTCGGCAATACTCTGCCATCGGGCACCGAAATCACCCTCGGTGGGGAAAATGTAGAGTTCTTTGGTGCGACACTAAGCCATACTGTACCAACCGCTCTTAGCTTCTCTCGTCCGACGGAGGTCGAAGGCAGTTATTGTGGGGACGGCTATCTCGATCAGTTTACCGCCATTTTGGAAGATCCCGCCGAGAACGGGTCAATAACGCTCACTATTAACGTTTTAGATGGAACCAGCCAGTCGATTACACTTCAGCTCCCAGCGACGGAAAGTGAAGAAGAGTTGTGATTTCACATGCCCGTTTGCAATGAGATGAAAGTTAAAAAAATACAAAAATAAACAGTCGTAACGTATTGTTTTATTGTTTTTGTTATGCATTATTTGGCAGCATAATCTACACTTAAACCAGTTTTATGGAAATGCAGCGTGAGGTTGGCGGAGAGACAGACGCATGAATACAAAATTCCTTTTTATTCCACTTTTTTTAGGCATGCTTTTAATGGGTGGATGCAGTGGCGGTAACGATCAGGGACAGGAAGGATCGGTAATTGGCCAACCTCCTGGCGGAAACGTAGATGATGCAGGTTCCGGAACATCCGGGGAGGATGAAGGATTCATTGTTTTGGACTGGGGAAGTGGTTTTGGGGACGATTTTGTACCGGGCGCGGTCAAGGCCAGTTCAACCAAGGTCAGACCAGGTCAGTTTATTTCCCTTGAGGTTTCTCTGGTTAATTCGAATAACAATAATTCCTTGATTACTGATACGGAAGCTTTCCAAGGAGGTCTCGATTCAACCTCACTTGAAGCAGTGTTCACTTCAGTTTGTTCGGCATCCGGTGATGCTGGATTCTCCGATGATACTTTTATTAATAATGACAACAATATTTTTGGCTCTTCCCGATATACCGATTTTTTTTCTGATACAGGGATTTACTATGCAGTGTATGCTCCAGACAACTCCTGCCGTGAGACAGATACAATAACAGTCACAATTCGGGGAGACTTGATTGCCACAATTAACATTGAAATTGACAACCCTGAAGAAATTCTTGCGATAGGATTGGCTGAATTCCTATTTAATTCTGATGACCTAGTTAGCGAAGTAATCAGCTATGAGGACAGAGCACTAGGGACGACAGTAGATACTTTGTCCGCTGGAGGTCAGACCATAGTAACGGCACATGTAGTGGACCGGGCACAAAATGATCAGTTAGCTGAATCAGAAAATACTGTGGTTTTCACCTCGCCCTGTGTAGAGGCTGGTTTGGCGACAATCACACCCAGCATCACAACCTCTACTGGACTATTTTTTGCTCCTTACGAAGCACAGGGGTGTGTAGGTAACGATACAATTACAGCAACGCTAGTAATTGAGGGTGGTTTTTCACCATCCGCCTCCAAGACGATTACTGTCGCAGATGATAACCCAGGTGGCATTCAATTCGAAAGCACAGACAGTCCCGTTCTTTCGATCAATCGATTTGGTTCTTCAACACGACCTGAATCTACAAAGGTTCGATTTCGTGTTGTTGACCAACAGGACCTTCCCGTTCAAGGAGCTACAGTATCTTTTGAACTATCAAATACCGTTGGAGGCACATCTCTGGTCTCAAATACGGCATCAGTAGATTCCAATGGTCAGGCAATAGCGACACTGGTCGCCGGCAATGTTAATTCAACTGTATGGGTAACAGCATCCGTAATAAATGACGCAGGAGATATTCTGAGTACATCGTCTGACCCAATCTCAATTAATACAGGCCTACCGGATCAAAATAGCTTTTCGCTAAGCGCGGATATTTTAGCTCCTCGTGCTGCCGACTTTGATGGTACAGAAGTAACCGTTACCATACGCGGAGCCGATGCCTATAACAATCCGGTTCGAGATGGCACGGTGGTAAACTTTAGGACAGAATCCGGCTCAATTGAACCGACCTGTACGATGGCCAGTGGTGCCTGTTCAGTAAGATGGGTTAGCCAAAACCCTAGACCAGAGAATTTTTTCTTTGATCCTATAGATTTTTCAGCACCAGAAGGAAATGGCGGCGACGCAAGAGCAGTTATCACAGCTTATACAGAGGGAGAAGAATACCTACGTGCAGACTTAAACGGTAATGGTCTAATGGATATTGGCGAACCGTTCGAATCTTTACCAGAAGTATTTGAAGATATTAACAGTGACGGTTTTTACGATACAGCTGAAGGAATAAACGGAATTGATGAATATGTCGATTTCAATGAAAATGGCCAATATGACGTGGCTGGAAATCTACTTTACAAAGGATTGCGCTGCTCAGAAGCCGCCATTGCAGCAGGCCATTGTGCTAATACTGTTCAAGTTAGGGACAATCTAAACCTCTGTATCTCTGGAGGTGAACCTGTAATCACAATTTTATCTACAGATGGTGGAGTTGTGAGTTATCGTGTTACCGATCAATTTACCAATGGTTTACCTACGGGGTCTACTCTTGAAATTACAGCGGAAAATGGCGATGTATTTGGCGACACTTTAGGAGAAACCGGAGCAGGACCACTCGGAAGCTGTAATGAAGGTTTTTCCGGAACAGCTACACTAGTTGCTGACCCAGAGGCTACTGAACCTCCTGCAATGATCATTTCGGTAACAGCCGGACAAAGCGGATCAAGTGAAGAATTAAAGCTTACATTTGGTATTTAGAAGTTCTAACCTTCAAAAGGGGGTGTGCAAGCCCCCTATTTAGTAATTTTACTAACTCAAGTTTCGGAGTTCAAAAACAGAGGTAAAGATAACATAATCCATTGATTCATATAGAAAAGGCAGTCGCTGACTTGGTAAAATTTCGTTGCACTTGAAAAAACACCAAAACAGGACTGCCTTCCCGTGAATAATGCCACA
>JANQMN010000072.1 GCA_028280065.1 Hahella sp. | reverse complement strand
TTACTGGCACTATCCATCGAAAAATCTTCTGAAGAAAAGGACAGCAACATCCTTCCTTCTGGATTAAAGCTAGGAATGATGGACGAGCAGCTTATAGATACGGTGGTAAGGCTTGCCGAGACAATACACTGTCCGGCGAGTCGTACTGTGTTAGCGCCTCTGGCTGAGAAAGAGTTACTATGGAGGCTTCTGCAATCGCCACACGCTTACTCCGTACTCGTTCAGATGGTGACATCGGGCAGCCGGCTGCGTCTGATAAGAAAGGCCATTGAATGGATTGAGGCTAACTACACTGGGTCGATGTCCACTCGCGAACTTGCAGAAATTTCCTGTATGGGACAATCATCTTTCCACAAATATTTTAAATCAGTCACAGGAACAAGCCCGATTCACTTCCGTAGCCGATTACGATTGATGGCAGCAAGACGTTTTATGGTTGCGGACGGGTATAGTGCTGCGGAAGCAGGATTTAAAGTAGGCTATAAAGAACCGGCACAGTTCAGCCGGGAATATTCCAGATTATTTGGCTATGCACCCAAGCAGGATGCCACCCGGATTTCTCGTGAGGGATTTACAAAAAACGGCTGAAAGGTTTATATTTCAATTGCTTACACTGAAATTCCACCTAACAACCGTTTTCCAAAATGTTACCAGAATCCTTTACCTTTACGCCACTCCAGCGTCGAATAGTTGAAGCCAGTTTTTCGGGTGGAGACATCACCTCTGACGCCGGAATTTTGTTGTTGCGCGAGATCGATCAACAACACGGGCTAACCCAGCAATTGGCAGATCACCTTATCGACTCCCGGCAAGAAGCCAAAGTTAAACATGAAGTCATCGATCTGTTGAGGCAACGCATCTATAGTCTTGCTTGCGGGTATGAAGACCTCAATGATCATGACGATTTGCGTCATGATCTCGCTATGCAAACTGCCTTGAATCGCGCCACTCCATTGGCCAGTCGTGCCACATTGGGCCGGTTTGAGCAGCAGATGGACCGAAAGGCTGTAATAGATGCCCATCGTGTTCTTTGGAATCGCTTTATCAGTGCACATCACAAAGCACCGAAGCGTATTATTCTGGACTTTGACGCGACCGATATTGCCGTTCATGGCAAGCAAGAAAAACGGTTTTTCCATGGCTACTATGACCACTATTGTTTCTTGCCTCTTTATGTTTTCTGTGGCCGACATCTGTTGGTGAGTTATCTTCGCCCCAGTAACATTGATGGCGCCAAACATAGTTGGGCAATCCTGTCTCTATTGGTGAAGTTTATTCGCCAGTATTGGCCGAAAACACAGATTATTATGCGTGCCGATAGTGGCTTCTGTCGCCATAAAATGCTGACATGGATGGAATGCCACGATGTGGACTATATCATTGGGATTGCCAAAAACAGTCGGTTGCTGGAAGAGGTGGCGTATGGTCTAGATATCGTCAAGCAATATCAGGAACTGGCCCAAGAGAAGAAAGTGGTGTTCACGCGTTTTCTATACAGTGCTCATAGCTGGCGAACGTCCAGAGTGATTCTGGCCAAACTGGAGGTGACAGAGAAAGGTCCCAATTCTCGTTTTATCATTTCTAGTCTTTGGCAAGAGGATAAGCGTTTTCTTTATCGGAATCTTTACTGTGCGCGTGGTGAAATGGAAAACAGAATAAAAGATCAGCAGCTTGATCTCTTTGCTGGTCGAACGTCCAGTCCACGGTGGTGGACTAACCAGTGGCGAATGCTATTGTCAGCATTTGCTTGGGTGTTATTTGAGTATCTGCGAAAGCTGTTGGGACGCACAGAACTTGCCAGGGCATCCGTAAATACACTGAGGCTGAAGTTATTAAAGCTCGGTGCTGTAATCACCCGCAATACCCGACGAATCCGCTTGATGCTATATGAGGCCTATCCTTATAAAGAACTCTTCGCCGGTATACTCAACCGTTTGAACTTTACCTAATAAATTATCGGTCTCCCCGGCCAACACAAACTGGGGGAAAGGGGGTGTTGTCTCTAGAGAGGGGCTTACTAACTAAATCTGATTATATATTGATCAGAAAAATGCGGGAGTGCCTAAAAGTATTGAAACGAAGACCGACTTGCCCAAATGCAATATTTCATGAGAAATCCGGGTGCCAGACGACTCAATGGTTTGTGACAGGCGGTTTTCATTCTAGCACTAAGGTCTACGCATAAGAGAAAGCAGGGGCAAGTCTATTGATATAGACATAATATGACAGTGCAATAGAAATACACTGTAGCCACAAATGCTTTATCAATAGATTTGACCCCTATGCTCTCACATCCCTTAAATCTTAAGTAAGTACCACTCAGATCGGAAGTCAATACATTCGATAGTAAATAATTGATATTTTAGTTTGAGAATTTAGGTTAGCTGTTACACTTAGCTTTATTAAAGGGAATGTCCTGACTAAATAGAATAGCAGAATTACTTGATGTTAAATTGATCAATTGATGTTCTTCTATACCATTACATATTTTTCCATTTTTTTGAAAGCTTGTGTGTTCAATTATGAATCGGACATTACTATTCAAAAATTCGTCAGACCTCAAATATTTAAATACCATCGGGAACAAAATGGCCAATAAAATAAGTATGCAAATGAATTGAAGTATTCCCCTTAATATTATAACGTCGGACGTACGCTTTCTCTTTTCTCCTTGCACAAAACGTAAAAGACGATATATTTTTAGCCTATATATAAATTTTGAAGAGAAAAAAATATTAATGAGAACTACGAAAACTTGAAATATATATAATAAAAAGAGTGCGAAGTAGGAAGTCAACACCCAAAGCAACATTGTGAAATAAAATGCTATCAGATTATATCCTATTGGAAAGGTAGTGGATGGGTGTCCTGACACTTGAATAATAGACAAATCCGCTTGAGACATACCCAGATTGGCAATCACCAGGCTGACAGCTGCAATACCAGCTTTCCCCAAAGTGCTATTCCAAACTTTTTTGATAATTAGTTTATACCTGAGTAATAAAGAAACCATCCCGAAGAGTGAGGAAAAAATCACAAAATATAATACCGGAAATACACCCAGATAATCTTCAAAAAGACTATAAAACCAAGCAAAAAACAGGAACATAACTGCTCCAATAGCAGTTATGTCATCAATTCTTAATCCTTTTATCAAGTTCCTACAGAATATAAGATGCTTCACATCCATACATTTAACCTTCAATGTATCTCTCCTCTGACGCCAATGCGGTAGGAAGAGAACCGTTAGTTGTCTAGGGGTACTCATCAGCCTTTGCCCCTGATCCTCTTTAAGTAAGAGACTTCAATCCGGAAACGCTCCTCTTCGTTCTAGCTCTTCACTATGGTTCCACAAACCATACCCATTTGGTGGCAACACTGAAAGGCTCTTAGAATCTTCAGATGACAATAGCCTTTCATAAGAAAGTACATAAAATGTCTCGACAACATCAGGATGCCTATTATCATTCTTTTCTAATATCAAGTCGCTTACATGTAACCATCCGATATCCTTGAAGTTGATAACTCCGGATGGAACGCCGTCAACAATCGTTCGTGCCTGCTTTGTGCGCGAACAATAAGAAAAAACAAATACCGAATGCTGACCAAAGGAATATTCCTCGGGTAACTTTGCCAGTAAAGTGGCAACTTCTAAGTTATGATTCTTGACTGAAAACTCAACACCTGAAGGGGTGAGGGATAGAGTAATATTATGGTTACTAACATAAGACCTAAAGGAAAAAAGTGGGAGAACCCCTAATACTTGCTTATTAATTCGCAAGCTGGAAACTATTGATAAGTTACCGTACTCATGCTTATGATGGTGCCTTCTATAACCCATTTTTCTTTCGGCATTTTCTAGTACGCGCTCCCCTATCTCAAGCGCTAATTCAGAATTGGTTGACAATACTGGAATAAAAGATTCCGCTCCATTAATGAATCTGGACTTCAAATCAACAAGCATCGGCTCTAGACCATCGTCTTCATGCGCAGAGCCCATTTGCTGCGCTATAGCCTTTATCAGGTATTCATGTATGACTGGCTTTCCACCAACGACCAATGCCTGCCGTTCTTTTATCAACTCTTTAAAAGAGCAATTGAAGGGTGGTAATTTTGGATCACCTTTCCCCCCTCTCTTTATAGGTACAATTAGGAACTGAAGACCTCGTGCAAGATGGTGATCTTCAATAAGATCCCCCGGTACGTGAAGAAATATTTTGTCGTCTATTTCCAGTTCATCAACTAATCGCCAAAGCAAGCCTTCGGTACCACTAGACAAACATAATAGAGCACGTAATTCAGCCGCAATAACCTTCAAATGACTCGGACTTTCATATAGATTTCCTAAATGCTCCCTGATAATGAACAAATGGGAGTCGAGATCATTAAGCTTATTTGAAAGTGTTTTTGGTATTCTTCTCGGCATACTTAAATTCCCATCAACTCACCATAAACTCTTAACGCTTCGCTTTATTGCCAATGAGGGAGGACATTAATAGTCACTTGTTTGTTATCTTTCCGATACTCATCAATGACTTCATTTTTGCCAACTATACTCTCGTTTAGTTGGTCAAGTTCCTCAGCTAACATCCGATATTTAGTATGATGTGATGCACCCTCCTGTTCAATCTTGTACTTCTCCATGCAGCTCCTCTATTCTCTGAACCTTGTCACATAGCCAACACCACTATCACGAACATTCCATTTACTCGCAATCTCCTTAGCATATTCCTTGTTTGAGACAGGATAAAAGATGGGATGCTCCGGCAGACGTTGTGACCAACTGCTATAACCGCTTTCTTCTACAAACTTTAATTCTTTGGGGCCGCTCGGACGAAACATTTCGACAGTTTCTACTCCTTCCATTTCTCAAACCTATATTTAGATTGCACCTATATTAATGAACAAGCACATCTCAATATGACTAACTCTTTGCTCCTTTGACGCTATGAACATCTAAAGGTATTGACTGACACTGCACTTACTACGCCAGGATTACACTTTTATATCAAGAACTGCATAACTATCTGAAATTCATCGTAAATCAATACAAGGAAGGATTTTTTTATCACTACCACAAAGATATCTGTTATCCAAATAGATAAATTGGCATATGATTTGATCAAAAAAATGCTGGAGATAAAGCTTAAGTGGTCACCCCTACCGGCCCAACAATCACCAGCAATATACCCCCTAACACCAGCAACGAAGCCACCACCAACCTAACCGTTATCACTTCCCCAGCAAACAAAACACCCCCACCAGTAGCGATCACCGGCACCAGTAATTGCAACACCGCCGCCTGCACCGAACTCAGATCACGCAACGCGATATACCAAATAGTGTAGCCGACACCGGAGGCGATGCCGCCTGATAAGATTGCCAGGATGATGCCTTCGGTTGAAAGATTCGCTTGGTGGGTGGCCAGCAGTAGAACGACAACAAAGGGTACAGTGCGGAGAAAATTAAACGCGGTGTCCCGCAGTGGATTCTGGGATTTTCTGCCTTGAAGTGTATAGACGCCCCAGGCGATGCCGGAGAGTGCCATTAGCATAAAGCCGGTTGGGGATGGGCTGAATTTGCCGGGTAGGAGGAGATAGGCCAGTCCGGCAAAGGCGATGCTTCCACCTAGCCAGTCGGTTAGGCGAAGACGGTTTCCCTGCAGCAGGCTGACACCCAGCATGGTGATTTGCACGCAGCCGAACAGGATCAAGGCTCCCGTACCGGTCTCTAGGGAAATATAGGCGTAGGAGAAGGTCACGGCATAGAGGAATAGCATGGTGGCGGGAAGCCAGCCGCCGCGGCTTTGGGTGGCTTTTTTTGCGCCGGTAAGACTGAGGATTATCAGCAATACCGCAATGCCGGATAGCAGGCGGATATTGGTGAAACTTGCTGCATCGATGGCGTCTGCGCCCAATGCCAGGCGGCAAAGTACCGAGTTGCCGGCAAAGGCCAATAGGGCCAGGCTGGTGGATAACACGACACGAATGTTGGAAGACTGCACTCTTAGAATCCTTGGGTTTGGTGGGTGACTCCAGAAAAGGTACTAACTAGGATCAGTGCAGGGTAAAAAGGTTCATCATTGAAAGGCAATTAGAACTGTTTTTATGGGGCAGGTCTTTTCATTAGAAAAGCGGAACCAAGACCTGGCGTCCAGGTTCCGCTTTCAATGGGTACTCAGGGTAAGCCCTGAGGGTTTGGCTTAATCCGTCCGGATGTCCTGATAATCCAGACTGAATTCACTGCCATGTGATACCAGGATTGCATAACGGCTGCCATCAGCGAAACCCCTGTACACTATTGTCCCACCGGTGACGGGATCAAATTTTATGTGGTCTTCCACAAGCGCAGTCGCAGGAAGGTCTCGTAAAAGTTGCCCGACATGAACTTTGTCGCCCTCGGTGCGATTGAAGTCCAGTACTTCATCGACAACGGACTCTGCGGTGGCAACGAACAGATCGGCACCTGTGCCGCCGGTCAACTGATCGATCCCTGCCCCGCCGACCAGATAGTCGTTGCCGCTCCCGCCAAATAGCTCATCATTGCCGGGTCCGCCATTCAACCCGTCAGCGCCTGCGCCGCCGAATAAGGTATCATTTCCTCCTGCCCCGGAAAGAAAGTCCTCTTCGGAAGTACCGTTCAAGATTTCTGCGTCTGTGGAGCCTATCCGGTTCAAGCCCTGATCAAAGGCCGTCTCAGGTCGTGTCTCCCAAGTGGCGGGGTTTTGATTGGCGGCGACAACAAAGTCCCAGCGGGCCGTGCTATCCCGCAAATGCTGCAAAGCGCCCCAGGCACCGTATTTGCCATGGGTGGCAACATCGACAAAATGATTAAACAAGGTGGCGTTCGGGATTTCATTCCACCCTTGGTAGATGACCTCATACAAGTCTGCCAGACGCGGGTCCTGGTTGGCGGTGACAAAGAAGTCGCCAAGTGGATCGAGAAATTCGCCGTAGCCGATCAGGTGGGTACCGCCTTCATAGCTGATCACATCCAAGCCATGCCGGGCCGCGACGTCGGCTTGCAGATTCGCGTAGTCGATGGGGTCCGTCGCTCTGGGCTGGTCGGGACCATCGAAGTGATCCGCCTCGCCACTGAGTTGTTCGAAGAGCATGTTCCTTGCGGTCACCTCGCCGTGCTCGCTAATCCAACCCAGCACCTGGTCTTGCAGGTGATGGGGAATGCCGAAGTACCAGGTAACGGCGACAGAATCGAATAAATCGTTCACCTTCAGGGTGGTATTGTTGGCGTCTATCCAATACTGGATACCTTCAATTGCAGCGTCCAGAGGGAAGGTGTAGTCATCATTTTGGGTACCGATGGTGAAGTGCACGCGATGCTGTTGCTCGGCAGGGTACAACCCCCGGATCAGATTTGACCACTGCGCTGCCTGATACCCATAGTAATGGCGGGCGACAAAGCCGCCGAAGATTTCGGTCCCGAACAATTGCTCACCGGCGGCCTGGGCATCGTGGGTTTGCTGGAATATCCAGTTCCATACTTCATTGGAATACTCGTAGTAGGCTGTTAACTCCGCATCCAGGTGATTTCTCACATAGGTGGCAAGATTCAGCACATAGGTCTCGGTCGCGCCGTGGGGGATATTGAACCAGCAATCGGCCCCGGTCTGGTTGCACAGTTCCACAATCACTTCGATGGGTACGCCGACTCGTGGATTGTCTCCGGCATCTATGGTGACCGAATAGGTATTGTCATTCGGGGTCGGGCGATCCGACCAGTTTACCTGCAGCGAGTTATTGGTCATCTGCCAGTCCATAAAGCGCAGCACCCGCATGTCTTTAATCAAATCCAGCCATTCCGGATTAAATATCTGGCCAGCGGAATAGAGCTCCCAATAGTCGTCTTTAACAATTTCGACATTGCGAATGTAGTCACCTTCGTTATCCGGATCGGTGGAACGGATAACGTAGCCCAGAAAGGTATCATGGCCGCTTAGTTCGAAGCGTATTTCATTCTGGCCTTCGGACAGAAGGGTACCATTGGTCAACAACTGCAGCTCGCCTTTGCCCTGGTATCGCAAGCGGTAGCGGCCCGCCAGACTCGGAATAAAACCGTTATCCACAGCGCCTTCGCGGATATTGGCGTCAACGCTGACCAAAGACAGCCATTGGTAACCGGCGGGAAGGGTTAGCGGCCATCCAGCCGCGTCCAGGTAACCTGCCGCCCGCATCCCCGAATAGTTGATATTCGGCAGTCCTGAACTCCCGATATACTCCATAACGCCTGCGGTGCCCTGCTTGGCCAAATTCAGAAACGGAAAATTTGTCGACCAATAGGGAAAGCTCGCCAGTCCCAACGCCATTGACGGATTCTTCAATCCCAATGCCGGTTCGCCGGGCTCCCCAGGATCGCTGCCGCTATCCACGATGATGGACGCCGGCAAATCCGCTCCGAGAATATGCTCGCCGGGCGTTAGTAGATAAGTCGCGCCCAACACCGCCTGTAACTGGTCGGCGACGATTTCACTGCCATACAGGGTCATTCCGAGGCTTTGCCAGGTCGTGTCGGCGGGTACGGAATAAAAGGCCGGCACGGTAGCAACGGCGTCATCGTCCACCAGGGTTTCCTGGAACCCGATTAACTGCAGCCCGCTTTCCAGCTGGGGATACCCCAGCGATGCCTCCAGTTCATCGGCCACCGCCGTCGTGCCATACAGCAGATTGGCGATGGTCGCCCAACTGTCATCGGCGTTGACTTCATAATAGGCTGGCTGTTCGCCACCACCGGAGCCCCCTGCAAAGGAGGCCGCTACGGCCTCAATACTGCCGCCGCCTCCATAGAATGAACCATCCAAACGCAGTTCCTGGGTAGCGGTCTGGGTCGAGCTGTAATATACGGCGCCATTACGCGCATAGGTGACCGCATTGCCTGTTCGTTCCAGCCGGTAGGTGTCGCCAACCACATAAGCAGGCAGAGGTGTTTCGATCCAAGCGCCGTTTTCGTATATGGCTACGTGAGTGTCTTCGATGACAAAACTGAAGGGCCGGGAGAATCCACTGGTATCGGCATTGGTAAAACCGAAGGTGGCATCCGAGGAGTTATCCGTCAGGGAGAACTCAATCCAACCATCGGTATTTTCCGGCAATGATTGATCTGCGGTATAGGTGACATAACTGCTGCTGCCGACTTCCTTTGACAGACTCCCCTGCTGATAGGTCACGCCATTCAGGTGACTAAATGTCAAACCTGTCGCAGGTGGCGTTTGCAATTGGCTGCCATCCAAATGATATGGAGTCGGATCGGGAACCGTCGTTGCCAACAGTGCCGTGTTTAACGCGTAGGTTTCCTGCGTGCCTTCAGGCGTCGTCAGCACAAAGCTGTCTGTTACGCTACCGCCGAAGGCATCCCGTGCAACCAGCGTAATTACCATCGAACTGCCGACAATATTATTCAAACTAGAAAAGGTATTGGTTTCAGCATCGAATCCGATGGTTGCCGGATAAGCGCCCTGCAGCGATAACATCAGCGCATCGTTATCGGCGTCGGCAAAAGTATCCGCCGGAATGATCAGGTAAAACGCCTCGCCGGCTTGCGCCAGTTGATCCGCAAGCGGGTTTACCAACACCGGAGCGACATTGCCGGAGCGATCAGGATCGTTCGGCGCGACATCGCTATTGTCGCCCACGCCGTCGCCATCGCTATCCTGCCATTCGGTGGGATCATTGGGGAACGCGTCTTCACTGTCGATGACACCGTCACCGTCGCTATCCTGGCTATTCTCAACAACGTTTATCCGGACCCTGCCACTGGCGTTCAACTCGCCGTCCGTAACCACATAGGTGAACTCGGCAACACCGATAAAACCGATGTCAGGCAAAAAAACGATACTGCCGGTTAGTGCATCGTAATCCAGCGAACCATTTTGCGGATTGAGGAGTTCGACCAGCGTAATCTCATCACCGTTCGGATCACTGGCATGGTCCAACAGCGTATCGACACTGAGATTCAGCGGCAGATTCTCCATTACCTGCCGCTCTATATCGCCAGCGATCGGCGCTCTGTTCGTGCTGTCCGAAGGCCAAACATTCACACCATCGGCATTATAAAAATTCAGCCGCTGCCAGACATATTGGTTCAATGCAGGAAAGTCATCGGCAATTAACGGACTGATTTCCGCGGGTGGGACATAAGAGTCAGTGACCGCCTGACCATACATCGCCTGATAGGTCACCAATCCCGCGAGAAAATATAAGTCCGTGGTGCCATGGGGAGCTTCATCTTCATATAAATCGGAAAAGGTAAATCCCGAAGCCTGCAACGAAGCGTTTTGAACGACATCGGCGATAACCGGTCCCACCGGAATCATCCGGATATCAACCTCGGGGTAGAGCGCGGCCAACTGGTCCTGATAGTTTAAAAACCACTGGTGGTAAGAACCTGTCGTCACCGCATGGTAATCGTCCCATTGGGAAGCGTTCAACGGGTAAAAAGCCGCCTCCTGCCAATGCGCATAGATATAGAGCGGAATACCGGACTGTTTACCGCCACTGTCGCCTTCATCGAGAAGATAGTCGATAACACGCCGGGCATCGGTAATCTCTTTATCGGCGACAATTGAGCTACCCGCCTGTACGTAGTTAGGCGGCATGATCAACACATTATCCAGACTCAATGTGTTAAAGGGCGTGTCTTCGGTGGGAAACACATCTTCACTGTTCGACGACCCCAATTGCGGGAAGGGTGGCAAGGCGTGATAGTCCAATTGCCCAAACTCGCCGTTCCAGGCATACGAGGTACCGTTGACCAGGGCAAATTCTCCCACCCAATAGCCGGTAACGGTGTTGCTGCCACTGGAATGATCCCAAAGCGAATGGTTAAAGGTGTAATGCCTGACACTGTCTTTAACGATTCCGGTTGGCGGCGTAGTTCCAGGCGGTTGCTCCGGTGGCTCTTCAGGCGGCTCCTCTGGCGGGGGTTCAGTGCCCTCCGGGGTGACGGTAATCACTATGCTTCCCCAGTCCATTAGATGATAGGCATTACTAAAGGGACCGAGATCGGACAGCAAATAGGTGATTTGGGCGGGTCCGACGGATGCGGGCGTGAAGGTCACTTCGCGAATTGCCAGCTCCTCGCCGGTGTCGGAGATCCGGGTAATCACCCGCTGTTGTATCGTGCCATTGACGGGATCATCGAATCCTGCAACGGAAAGTGTATCGCCATCGGGATCTGTGTCATTGACAAGCAACTCAGGGCCGGTAATAACCAGCGTTTCACCGACAGCCACCGAATAGAGGTCATTGACCGCAACCGGGGTGGCGGCAAGGCTTATCGACGAAAAAGCGACAGCGCCCGAGAGCAATCCTCTGGCGGCAGATAATCTAGTATGGTTCTTCATGGTCTTTCCTTGTTCACTAATAGCCGTTGATAGTTTTTAAACCACTGAGGTTTTAAAACATTAGGTGTTAGTTTCGAGTGGGTACGTCGAAGCTCACCGCCGTTAGCAGATTGATCGGATCAATTTTCGAGCGGTATTCGGCAAGCGTTCATCCCTCTGTTTCCAGCCTTAACACAGCGGAACGCCTGTCGGAGGAGACGGCGATTCGTCCTTCTTGGTGGGACTTTACTGTGCGATGAAAATACTAATCCTGTGGGTTCGAAAAGATATCCGGGAAGGACCAATGGTTAGTTGAAAGGGATAAACGGAACGCGCAAAAACAAAACAATGATCGATTTCAAATTTTTGTTTCGGGTCAGACCATTAGATGACAAAAAGTCTGTTTTTAAGCTGAATCGGAACTATAGCCCGCCGATGGCGGGCTTAATATTAAACATGTTTTTCTAACAGGCTTTTTAACGACTTGTAGGGTTGAACCCCGACTTTCATATCAATGGGCTCGCCATTCTTAAACAGCATCAAAGTAGGCAGACCGCGAACGCCATACTTCGCCAAGACTTCGGGCTCATCATCGGCATTCAACTTGACCACATTGGCTTTGCCGTCAAAATCTTCCTTTAACTGCTCCAAACTCGGCGCAATCACCTTACAAGGGCCGCACCAATCAGCGTAAAAATCGACTAGGGTTACGCCTTCTTGCTTAAGCACTTGGCTATCAAATTCAGTTTGGTTTAAAACGGCTACATTCATATTGTTTCCTCCGGGCTATGTATAGTTGGAAGCCAGTATAAAGGTTTTATTTATGACAACTAGATAGTGATTTGATAACCTTTCGTTCCAAATATGGAACAACAATATGAATCTCGACAATTTAAAACATTTTGTGGTGACGCTGGAACACGGTTCGGTGACCGCAGCAGCGAAAGCGCTGAACATACCCAAATCCAGCCTGAGCCGGCATCTGAGCCAACTGGAAGCCGAGTTGAAGTTAAAGCTGATTGACCGGCGACCAAGGAACTTGAAGGCCACGGAAGCGGGTCAGCAACTATATGAGCAAGTTGCTCCCCTGATATCCGGTTTGATTGAGGCGGAGGAAAATCTGGAAGATCTTCGTTCAATCCCTAAAGGGCCGTTAAGCATTCAAGCGCCGAGCGAGTTCATCAGCGAGGATATGGCGCAACTTTGTGTTGAGTTCCTACAGGAGTTTCCGGACATACAACTTTGTTTTACCCAGTACAATGGCCAACTACCCGAAGACTTTCATCAGACGGACGTGTGCTTCGTACTTCACGATGCCCCCCTGCCCAATATTGATTCCATCGCCCGCCCGTTGATTACCTTCCCGCAATCCATCTATTGCAGCGCTCATTGTACGCAAGTAACCGATACACCTAATTTTGACACTCTGCAGAATGCCCGTTTAATTCTGCAAGCCAATGAGGATTATTGGTATTTTCGGGCTGAAGATAATCAACGTCTGGCCATTCCGGTTAAATCTTCGGTCACGATGAACAGTCAAGCCATGCGCATGCACGCCTGCATCCGCGGATTAGGACTGGCCAAACTACCGGACTATGCAGTGGAAAATTTTGTACGATCCGGCGCTATGAAAAGCATATCCCTGCCAAAGCCGTTGTCAGCCCTGACCTTGTCGGTCCTCTACCGCCATAGGCAAGTTCCTAGGAAAGTGCAGGTCTTTGTCGAATTCGTACAAAGCAGCATGGGACGGTTGCAGAGCTATTTATAGGTAGAAGTGACTTACCTCCTCAAAACGAAGCCTCCCCCTTAACGATAAACTGAATCCTGTCGATGTCAGGATCATCGCGCTGCAATGGAAAAGCCAGATCCAGATGCACGACTCTGCT
>JANQMN010000033.1 GCA_028280065.1 Hahella sp. | reverse complement strand
TGGACCTGGAGGATGCCGGGAATCTGAATGTCTCGGATTTATGGGGCTTTTTCTCCGAACCGGTTGAGTTGGCCACTGCTCGCTACAATAGCGATGCCGTTGCCATGGTGCGGCTCTATCGCGATTCAGCGCAGCGCTTCAAGTCGTTGTGGCAGTTGCGAATCAACGGAGAGTTGGTGAATCAGGGCGAAATAGAAAGTTTGAGTCAAAAATCCTGGGCGGATCAACTGGTAACTGCTATTGCCGTATCGTTGGCGGATATCTACGCGGTGCGCGTCAGTTCCGAGTTACAGGATACGCTGCAGCTGGACGTTGCCAACGTGCAGACTTTTAAAGATTATGTAGACGTGTCAAGGGTATTGCAAAGTCTGGCGCCCGTTCGAACCGCCGCTCCTGTTAAAGTAACGCCTGGTCGGGTGCGATTTGCAATAGAATTGAATGGTTACAAAGAACAATTAATAGAGTATCTGGCATTACATGACAAAATCTCCCCCAGTATCGCGACCGATCCTGTGACTGAGGAGGGAAATCTGCTCTATTACCGGTGGCAACCCTGACTGTCCGGCGACATCAAGCTTAGGCTGGTACATCGGGGCTGTTTTGGAACAAGCAAAGCTGTTTTAAACTGGCAAATACGAGGGTACTTTGACAATCCCCTGGCATCAACTGCCAAATGCGATCACCGTCCTGCGAATTTTGCTGGTGGGACCCATCGTTTATTTGCTTGCCAAGGAATCCTATTCCCAGGCGCTTTGGCTGTTTCTGGTGGCGGGAATATCCGATGCATTGGACGGCTTTCTCGCCAGGGCTTTCCGTTGGTTTAGCCGCTTCGGCGCTATCTGCGATCCGCTTGCCGATAAGGCACTGCTGGTAGCGGTCTATATTGTCCTGACCTATAACGGCCTGCTGCCGCTGTGGCTGTTAGTGGTCGTGTTCGGCAGAGACTTGTTGATCCTAACCGGGGCGCTTTCCTTTCACATGGTGATCGGCGCCTATACCATGCAACCCAGCATCTGGGGTAAGCTCAGCACCTTTACCCAGATTACCTATGCACTGGTCGTGATCCTGACACAGGCTGGATTGTCAATGCCCTCCTGGGCGGTACCTTGGGGATTGTGGCTGGTCGCTTTAACCAGCTTAATCAGTGGCGGCCACTACGTGGCGGTTTGGGGGCATAAGTTCTGGCTGGCGCTGAAACAGAAAAACCAGGGATAGGAAAACCGGAAATGTCAACAGAGTTCAACCCACCTGTTTTTTCGCAATTGGCGTTGCGTTTGACCGGCCAGCCGGAAAAAAGCCTGGAAAATTTTGTCGAGCCAGGCAACAGCCATCTGGTGCTGGCGATCCGGAAATTTCTCGATCACGCCAACGAACTGCTTTTATACCTAGCCGGACCCAAGGCAACCGGAAAAACCCACCTGTTACTCGCCGCAGCGCAAAACGCCGGCGATGGCCACGGGCAGTATCTGACGATGGATGAATTGGTGCAGCATCCGCCGGAAGTACTTGACGGGATGGAAAATCACCAGTTGTTGTGTATCGACAATATCGAACTCGTCCGGGGTCATACGGATTGGCAGGTAGCTCTGTTCCATTTGTTTAATCGCTGCCAGGCAACGAAGTGCAAATGGTTGGTGGCGGCGCATCAAGTGCCTTCCGCCATCTCCTTTGGTTTGCCTGACCTGCAGTCGCGCTTAGGCTGGGGAGTCGTCTTACGACTGCCGGAACTCAGCGAAGAGTTACGTTTACGAGTGCTGAAACAACAGGCGGATCACTTTGGCCTGGAACTGAGAGAGGAGGTGCAACGCTACCTGATCAAGCGCTCTCCCCGGGATCTCAGCAGCCTTACCGAACTGTTATACCAATTGGAGCGGCGTTCTTTGGCTGAAAAACGGGGTATAACCATTCCTTTTATAAAGGCGTGCTTCGGCTGGTGATTCGGTATTCGTTGGTATCGCCAAATAGATGGTGGCTTTCTGGCGTCAGATCGTTAAAATCAATTCCAGACTGCCCGGAATGGCCGTTTACGCACACTGCAAAAAAACAATTCTGACTATCCGAACGACATAAGCCGAGTTAAAACAATAATTTTTGGGGAAAGCTATGCGCAGAGTAATTTTTAATCAGAAAGGTGGTGTGGGGAAGTCCAGCATTGCCTGCAATCTGGCTGCCATCAGCGCCAGCGAGGGTTTAAAGACGCTGCTGGTCGATCTTGATCCGCAGGGTAATTCAAGCTTGTATCTGCTGGCAAAAAATCCACAGGAATTGCGCGATACGGCGGCGGATTTTTTCGAGCAAACGCTGGCTTTCAATATTTTTACCAAAAAGACCGAAGATTTTATTCATGCGACGCGGTTTCCAAGCCTATTCGTGATGCCGGCCAATCCGGAACTGGACTATATCGAACGCAAACTGGAAGCACGCCATAAGATATACAAGCTGCGCGATGCCCTGGTCGATTTGGAGGGTTCGTTTGATTGCATCTATATCGATACCGCCCCGGCTTTGAACTTTTACACCCGTTCTGCGCTAATAGCCGCCCATCGTTGCTTGATACCTTTCGATTGCGACGATTTCTCCCGCCAGGCGCTGTATACCATCCTCGGAGAAATTCAGGAGTTACAACAGGACCACAATCAGGATTTGGAAATCGAAGGTATTCTCGCCAATCAGTTTCAGCCGAGGGCTACTTTACCGCGCAAGATTATCGGTGAACTCCTGGAGGAAGGATTGCCGGTTCTGCCCGTTCAGTTGAACTCTTCGGTCAAGATGAAAGAATCTCACCAGGCCCATGAGCCTTTGGTGCATTTTGCCCGAAAACACCCGTTGACAGAGCAGTTCCTTAAATTGCATGCCCATCTGCGCGGTGAGCCGGTAACTTCGGAAGCATAAGTCCGGCACTTTGAAACGCTGATTTTGCTAAGCAATAGACTGGGGTGAAAGGTTGAATCGAAATGACGCCAATCGGCAGGTGGCCGATATTTTACTTGGTTTGGAGAAGGAGCTGCGCCGCCGATCCCTGTGGCAGTCTTCGCCACCTCCGCCTCATCTGCTGCTGAGTGATAAGCCATTTTGTATCGATACCCTGGAATTTCACCAATGGCTCCAATTCATTTTTATCGAGCGTATGAAAACGATTGTGGAAACCCAAGCGCTTTTGCCGCAGGCCAGCGGCATTGCAGTGATGGCGGAAGAAGTTTACAAGGATGATCTGGTTGCCATGCGTGAATTGCTAAACTTACTGGCGTTGTTCGATCAACTGATTGAAACCTATCATGCGGAACTTTAGCTGCGGAACTTCATAGGCAGGCGGACTCTTTACCCCTGCGGTAGGCTTGGTTCAAGTAATTGATGCACGAAGCGGCGTATTTGTGGTACCAAATCGGCTTCAAACCAGGGCCTTTGTTTTAACCAGAGCTGATTGCGCGGAGAAGGATGTGGCAGTGGTATGTATTGCGGAAAGTACTGTTGCCAGTTGCTGACATTCTCACTGAGGGTTTTGCCTGGCGCATGCAGATAGGCTTGTTGGGCGTACTGTCCAATCAGCAAGGTCGTGGCGACGTTCGGCATCAGACGCAGCGCCTTGCCATGCCAGAGTTCCGCACACTCTTTTCTCGGCGGCAGATCGCCGCTTTTGCCTTTGCCGGGGTAACAGAAACCCATCGGCATTATGGCGATTTGCCTGGTGTCGTAAAATTGCTCCCGGTTAAGTCCCAGCCAACTTCGTAACCTGTCACCGCTGGGGTCGTTCCAGGGAATGCCGGTGGCGTGAACTTTCGTGCCGGGTGCCTGGCCGATAATCAGCAGTTTGGCCTGACTGCTGAGCCGGACGACCGGATTGGGGTCCAGATGCTCTTCGCAGGCGCGACAGTGACGGATTTCCTCACTGAGTTGCGAAACGCTGATTAGGTTACTTTCGGGTTTTGAGGTCATCCAGCACTTGCAGTTTTTGTTCCCTGGTGTAGCTGTTCCACTTCAGGATTTCCTGAAGAGTGCGCTTACAACCGCAACAACGGTCATTCTCGTCAAGGCAGCAATTGCGCACACATGGGCTGAGAGTAACGGGATCGGGCGTCATATCCAAATTAATATGCATGAGTTTTTAGTCTACGAAGCGCATGGATAGATCGATGGCGCGGCAATGTTTGGTGATTGCCCCGATGGATATAAAATCAACACCGGTTTCCGCGATACTGACCAAACTGTCTGCTTCGACATTGCCTGACGCTTCAAGCTTTGCCTGACCCGCATTCCGCGCCACGGCAACTCGCATATCCGCCAGATTGAAATTATCCAGCATAACGATATCGGTCTTAGCGGCCAATGCTTCTTCCAATTGCGTTAACGACTCCACTTCCACTTCTACCGGTTTTCCAGGCGCGGTTTGTCTCGCTTCTCTAACCGCCGCCTTAATCGAGCCGCAGGCGGCTATATGGTTTTCCTTTATCAGGAAAGCGTCCCAAAGACCCAGCCGATGATTCTGCGCACCGCCGCAGCGCACCGCATATTTTTGCGCGATTCTTAATCCCGGCAGTGTTTTTCGAGTGTCCAGGATCTTGCATTTGGTATGTTTGACAGCTTCCGCAAAGCCGTTGGCCGTGGTGGCGGTGCCGGAAAGTGTCTGAAGAAAGTTCAGCATGGTCCGTTCGGCGGTCAGCAAAGACCGGGCGTTACCCTGCATTTCCATTATCTGGGCATCAGGTTCCACGCGCCGGCCTTCGGCGACGGTCCATTCGAGCTCTCCGTCAGGTACGATTTTGTCGAACACCGCTTGCACCCAGCGATGTCCGCAGATGATGGCGGATTCGCGAGATATCACTTTGGCACGGGCCTGCTGGTCGGCGGGTATCAACTTGGCTGTGATATCGCCGTCGCCGATATCTTCGGCTAGCGCGCGTTCGACATCTTCCTTTACGGCGCGATCGAGTAGTGAGTCCAACATGGAGGTCTCTTCTTGGCTTTAGTTATTGGCTGCCAAGATTAACCTATCTTCGCGCTGGCTAAAAGATAGATAGCGCAGCGCGGACATGCCGAGCAATACTTCCTGGTCGCCATCCATCGCCGGCAGAATGCTTGCTTTAACGTCGCGCAATATAAAGGGTCCAAGTTGCAGTTGTTCAATAATGGTATGGTAGGCCGTGGTCATGCCGTTGGCGGTCTGTACCCGGTATTGGCCCATGGGCTGCAGTCCCATTTGTCTTGCCTGGTTTTCCGGAATGGCAACCATGGTCGCCCCGGTGTCCACTAAAAAGGTTGTTGAATAGCCGTTGATTTGACCGTCAAACAAATAGTGTCCAAACCGATTACGCTCCAACACCAGTTGGGCCTGTCCCTGTTCGGAAAAACTGACCTTCGGGTTTTGGTTGGGGTTGATTCGGGCCTTCTCAAACCAATCGAATGCTTGAGTGAGCAGGGCAAGGCCGATAACCCAGCTTGCTATCAGCATTCCCTTGCCCATGGTTTTACTGTTCGGTTTAGATTCTGTCATTTCTGCTGTTCTCGTATGTCTTTACATCATATAGGGGCAGTTAGGCAAAAAACCATTAAAGCGAGGTAAGTGTTTGTGTATTCATGATGGGTCAGATTTAGACTATAGTGAAATCGAAGTTGAATAAGTCCACCGGACTTGCTGGACTCGCTGCAGAGCAGGTGCGTTTCGAGGTCTGGTTGACTGGAACTAAGGAGGTAAACTTGTCTCCAGGAGTTGATCAAGGATTCGCCGCTATCGGAATTATCAGACTAAATGTGTGACCTGCTTCACCTAATAACATTTTGTGACAATGTCCGGAATGTTGACGGTATAAAATCAATTGTAAGTCAAAATTATGTCGCCTTGTGACGTAAAACGTCATAAGTCGCCACCTAACCAGCTTCACTCGGCTTGGATTGCCAGGAGAGGATATGGCACAGAATTCAAATGTTGTGCAACTTGAAACCAAGCGGACCATGGATAACTCGGCGTCCGTTAAGTTACCTGCGCCTATATTAAAGCTTCGGGAGCGTTGTGGAGCACATTTAAAGAAATTGCTTGACCGGTTGTTCGAGCAGATTGACGATACTTTCTTTGATTTGGCGGATCAGGCCTCCAGTAATCTTGAACAGTCGAGTTACTTTGACGCCATGCGTGAAGTGCGCCTGAAGAAGACTGCCATGACCTCCGCCTTTATCGAAAACTACCAAAAGGATTTTCGTTTTGAGACGCAAGATCCGATTGCGGATGCCATTCTTTCGCTGGATTCGGATAACTTGTCCCTGGTAAAACACGATGAGCTGGAAGAGCAGGTCGCTATCGACAATATCGTCAAGCGCGTGCAAAACGAAGTCGGACAAGAGCTTGAACACTTGACGCTACGCATGGACGTACTGCTGCCGACCGTAAAAATTACAGAGCAGAACAATCCGATAGGTTCATATCGGCTTGCCAATGGTTTTGCCAAAGCCTGCCAACTTTTGGAGTTTGAAATAGGCAGTAAGATCGTTCTGTATAAGCTCTTCGAAAAGCAGGTATTGTCCCAGGCCAAAGCCATGCTCATGGCTGCCAACAAATATCTCATCGATCAGGGTGTGATGCCGGACTTGGCGACAGTCAAGAAAACGCAGAAAGCGGAGGCAATACCACCCCGTCAGCATAGTTATTCGGGACCGCAATCGCAAAACGCTAATCCGCAATCCGGCAATATTATTGACGGTCAAACCGGTGATCTGGTGTCGGAAGACGGTGGACTGCAGGGTGACGTCGCCTTTGCCGGAGGAGTAGATCCAATGGCCTTGATATCCCAGCTTCACCACCAAATGCCGAACATCAACCAGGGTTACACTGAATCCAATCTCCCTGTATTGCGGCAAACCAGTTTAGTCAGTGCCCTCTCCGGGGCTCAGCAAAGATTCGAAACCATACCCGTTAACGAGGCCGGGTTAATCAACTTCGTCAATTTGATCAAACGCATGTTACGCGGTTCAGACGGTAATCCTCGGGCGAAAGTTAACCAGACGGACCAGGATGCGATCAATCTGGTGAGCATGTTGTTCGAGTTTATTCTCGAAGACCGGCAATTGCAGGCACCAATCAAAGCGGTATTGGGACGGCTTCAAATACC
The DNA here is from genome assembly GCA_028280065.1 of Hahella sp. Lineage (GTDB taxonomy): Bacteria > Pseudomonadota > Gammaproteobacteria > Pseudomonadales > Oleiphilaceae > Hahella. The sequence goes on along the minus strand of JANQMN010000033.1, from coordinate 79,679 downwards.
GATGGTGAAAGTTGCCCTGGTGGATAGTACGTTTTTTAACCGCGGGGGCCATGTTGCCCGGCGATTGTTAAATGAAATGGCGATGGCGTCCATCGGTTGGACGGAAAAAGAAGGGGGCAATGATCCTTTCTACAACAAGCTGGAGGAGATCGTTCTAAAGATTGTCAACCAGTTTGAAAGCGATGTTTCAATATTCGCCCATGCACTCGACGATTTTCTTCTGTTTCAGGAAGGTGAAAAGAAACGCAGGATATTGGTTGAACAGCGTACCCGGGATTCTGAAGAGGGCAAAGCCAAATCGGAGGCCGCCAAACGTTTTGTCCAAAGTGAGTTGAATGGTTTATTGCTTGGACACACGGTCTCGGACAATGTGTTGAGGATGCTGCGGGACGGTTGGAGCAGCTACATGGTGTTGCTCAATCTCAAACACGGCGATGAGCATGAAAATCTTCAACAGGCGAAACAAATCGCCGCAGATGTGATCAAGGCAGCCGCCCAAGGCGCTGACTATGAGCCACTGGGTCCGGAAGAGATTGAAGCGCTGGGCGGGCAACTAAGAGCCGGGCTGGAGCAAACCGCCTTTATGCCGTTTGAGCTCGATAAGGAAGTTGAGAAACTGCAGGGAGAACTGGCGAAAATTGCCCAACAACGGTTGGTGTATGATATCGAGTTAGAACATTTCGATGCTGATATCGAAGCTGGTGATACCGGGGAAACCTACGAACACGGCGTGAGTGCACTGCTTGAAGGGCCGCTCGAAGCCGACCTGGATAATGCTGCCGATAGCCCGCAGCCGATGTTGGAAGACGCATCGGCGGAACGATTAGAGGCTGATGTCACAACACCTTCATCCGATGCCGTTCCCATGCTGGCAGTTCCCGTTACGCTTGACGAAGCTCTGGCGGATGAAGGCGGTATTTCCGATAGCGCCATTGTTGCCGAGACGGCAACGCCGGACGTGGAACAAGAGCCGGCACCGGAACCTCCAGCCCAACAGGTTATCCTTTTGGATGGATTGCAGGAAGAAGAAATTGCCACCGCTGGCGACGATATCCTGGCGCGCATCGATAGGCTGAGCATCGGGTCCTGGGTGGAAATGCGGGAAGGCGAAGATAAGTTCTATCGCTGTAAACTGGCGGCCATTATCAAGACCACGGGCAAATACATCTTCGTTAACCGCATGGGTGTCAAAGTCGCTGAGAAGAGCCGCGCCGGTCTGGCCAATGCCGTACAAGATAATTCCGTGCAGCTACTTGATGACGGCCTGTTGTTCGATAGAGCGCTGGAATCTGTGATAAGCACTCTGCGGGCCAAATGATTCCCCGAGCTTTTGGCTAACCGGCATTAATCGATCAGTCTTTAAAGCGCTTTTTTGAATTTTCCATTAAACATCAATGGGTACTGAATCCTTTGTGGTCCTGCCGGTTTAAATACCAAGGCGATTGCCGAGACTGCTAATTAGCAGGTTAATAGCAGTCGGTAATCGCCAACAACAGAAATAATCCACTGCCATTCAAAAAAAAACAGGTTATTTTGTGACCTGGATTTGCAGTAAACGCCAAGTCGGTCACGGGGCTACGAATCGTAAAACAATGTAAAACAAAGCCTCTGGAGTCGTTCTCTATTTGCCGCTTCAATGAAGTAAATCTTAGGGAAGGAGCGGTCCTATGTTTAACTATCAAGAAGCGTTTTCACGCAACATCGGTTGGGTGACTAAGGCGGAGCAGCAAATCCTTAGGGGTAAGAAATGTGCAATCGCCGGACTTGGAGGCGTTGGCGGAGATCATGCGATTGTTCTGGCAAGGCTTGGCGTGGGAAACTTCCATATTGCCGACATGGACCGGTTCGATGTGGCTAACTTCAACCGTCAGGCGGGTGCTAACATGTCGACTGTCGGCAAAACCAAGGTTGAGGTATTGAGTGAAACATTGGAAAAGATTAATCCGGAAAGCCGGTTACAGTGTTTTACGGCAGGGGTGAATGCCGAAAACCTGGAAGACTTTCTGGATGGTGTGGATGTCTATGTGGACAGCCTTGACTTGTTTTGCATCGACATCCGGCGGGCAATCTTCCAACGTTGCTATGAAAAAGGCATTCCCGCCATTACCGCCGCGCCGATCGGTATGGGAACCGCACTTCTTGTTTTCATGCCGGGGAAAATGAGCTTCGAGGAGTATTTCTGCATGGAGGGCAAATCATTCGACGATCAGATTCTGCATTTCATTTGCGGCCTGTCTCCAAAGGGGCAACAGGCGTCGTATCTCGTGGATAAAAGTGCGATCAATATCACCGCCCGTAAGGTTCCATCGACCTGCATGGGCATATCCATGGCGGCTGGAGTACTCTGTACGAATGTATTGAAGTTGCTTTTACAGCGCGGAGACGTGGTGACCGCTCCCCATGGCCTGCAGTTTGATGCCTATCGAAATAGTCTGGTGAAAAGCTGGCGTCCTTGGGGGAACCGCAATCCTTTACAACGATTGCGAATTAGCATTGTTAAGCGATTGCTGGCGAAACAGGCGTTATCGGTGGTTGCGCAACCCGCCAGTGCTTAGGCTCTGTTGACAATCGGGTAGCAAAGTTGTGTATGGTAAGAGATGAAGTAATTCCGTTTTCGGAATTGATTGGCTTTTTTCTAAATTGCCTTCTAATGTTTCTAATACAAGGAATTTATAGATTAACTTACCGTAAAGCAGGCCAACTTGGATGTCTAAAACTCCAGTGCTGTTTAGTCAGACCGCTATCTATTATCTATCGAGTTTGAACAACCTTCTCCGAAAAGAGAAAAACCGCACATACAGGTTGAGCAAAGAAGCCGATGTAAATCAATTAATTCAAGATGCCAAAGCGTCGAAAAATCCGCGAGTCGTTTTAACTCTGAATGCGTTTCGGGCAAGCTTGCCCCAGCCGGAGTTGGAAAAAATAGGGCTCTGATCAATTTGAGCTTTGTCCTCTTGCCCCTGCATCTTAAAAAACTTCTGAGAGTCTCGTAAGCGGATTATCTCGTCAACAGATTTCACGCCTTCACTATACAATGTCATCCACAGTCAAAGCGGCGGAGGCTTCAACGGTTGCTATCAAGGCCAGATCGCCATTATCGATTTGATTCGCAGTGCTTGCGTCAGTATCTGGATCAACCAGGTAAACATAGCCGGTGCTATTTGCGTGATCGTTGATGACCGCGACATAGTTATGGCTGTCATCGATACTGGAGAGTCCCGCCTGTAGGAAGCCGGCCACGTCGGAAAGGTTTTGGTAGTCTTCAATTTCCTCGGTTCCAGCGCCGTCTCTACCATCGGCAAAAACAAAAGTCCGGCCGTCTGCGGCCGTACCGGATGCGTCTGCCGCAATTCCAGTGGCACCGGCGGAGATTCCCGATATTAACGAGAAGTCCATCGAATCCGTACCAGCGCCGGCGGTAAAGTTTGAGATGGTGTCGGCACCGTTGTTATTGACAAAAAGATAGGTGTCCTGGCCACCGTCGCTACCTTCAGTTTCGGTGGAGTTGGCGGCAACCGAGAGGTTTCCGGTGTCTCCGCCCGGTGCGAAACCGAGCGTAATGGGGTTAGCGACATCCAACCCTTCAGCAAAGGTAAAGAGTACTAAGTTGTTGAGGGAATCGTAGGCAATGCCTGTTATCACCGCGCCGGCATCGCCGCCGCCGGCCAGCCAGTCGGCATTTACCTGTGTTAAGTCTGCATCGAGCTGGCTCGCCAATGCTGTTCCTACCTGGTCTGCGTCAGCACCATCGGTAAAGTCTGTTCCCTCGGTAAAGGTAATGTTCCCTTGACCCATAAAATCGAAGGTCGCGTTGTTTCCCACCGCCAATGATCCGCTGAGCTGAATACCCCGTACTTCGCTGGCGACGCCACCTTCCAACAAATCGTTACCATTGCCGCCAATAATTTGATCGTCGCCAGTGCCGCCGTTTAACCTGTCGTCAGCGCTTCCTCCGCGCAGGATAAAGGCTGTAGCAGAAATTAAGCTTAGGTTGACCGCAGTGGCAACCAGGCTGGCATCGAATTCTGTCAAGGAGTTGGCGACGCTGACTAAGGTGCTCGCAGAACCATCCTGTAGCGCATTGCCGGTCATATCCAAGATAAATTCAGAGCCCGAAGAGGCAATGGACGTATCGGTGAGCTGCAGTGCCGCAAAGTTGCCAAGCGAATCGATAGCGTCGAGATCCCCTAGAATAACCCGGTCGCTGACAATATCGCGGGAGAGGTCGTTAGCGCCGTTATTGTCGGTGTCCCCAGGACCGACATAGTCGGTGTCGACGGCGTTTAAGTTCCCGTCATTGTCCTGATTATCATCGTCTCCCGAAATTGTGATTCCCACCCCGTTAATCTGGCGGGCATCGAGTACGTTGAAGTCAAAGCCAAAAATATCGTTTAACACTTCGAGACTGATGGTATCCGTGGAGGTTTCCAATGCACCGGGACCGCCGTCATAGGCGATTGCATCGTTTTGGATGATAAGGGTGTCGGTATCGGCTAGGGCGCTGTCGAGGATGCGCAGATTATCCTGCACTCTGGCCAGGTCCGCCATTTGGTAAGTATCATCGGTGGTGGAGTCGCGAAGGATCTCGTAACCGGATACCACTATTTCATTTTGACGGTCGTCTGACCCGATGGTGACTGTCAGGAGGTCACTGTTGCCAAATACAGCACCAAGAAGGAACTGGCTGGGGCTCCCGGTTGTAATCGTCAGGCTGTCTTCGGAATCCTGGGTGCCTTCCAGCCGTAAAGAACCGATGGCAATGGTATTTTGAGCTGCGTATGAGGTCGTGGTATCTGTACCACCAAAAGCATTGCCGCTGCCGTCGGTAAATGTCGTCACAGCAGTAATGATGCCGGTATTGGCCTTGTCTGTAGTATCGAACTCAACAATGCTTAGGGTTGTGTTGATGTGGCGGGTCAGCTCATTGTAGTTAACTTCATTGTCGCCACCGCGCAGATTAAATGTATGGTCTAAGACGGTTTCCTGATCGGTCAATTCAACCAGCTCATCCGCATCGCTGCCTTCAATTCGTGTCCATCCTGCGGTTAGTTGCGTGATATCGGCGGCGTTTCCAGCATCATAATACTCATGGAAATTCAAGCCTTCCCAACCAGGTTCATTGGTGGCGGTTACTTCCAGTCGGAAGATATCTCTGTCCAGTTCTGTGTCTGTAGCTATCGGTTCTTCATCAGGATTGAATCGTAAGGTGAGATCGAGAGGGCTTTGACTTAGGTCCACAATGCTTTGTGCCCCGGCTTGAGTCGCAGAAGCCGCAACGAGGACTTCGACATCGGTAAGCAGGTCACCCCGATTGCCGTCGTCGGAAAAATCTGTATCGCCGTCAAATGATACTAAGGTTCTGCTGATTTGCAGCGCGTTGTTACCGGTGTCAAAATCAACCAGGGCCACTAGGGTTCCGGTTTCATTGCTGTAATCAATGGTATCGGTGCCTGAACCTAGGTCGAACTTAAATAAATCCGCATTTTCAATTGCAGGAATGTCATCTACATCTGCGGTGTTTGCCGTGCCTGATGGGATATTGTCGAGCGCACTGATTGAGAGTCGAGAAGGGCTTGAGCCTCGCTCGTCAAGTAAATCGATATTTAGAAAACTATCAAACTGAATGGACTCGTCATCATTACTGGCCCGGCTGTTTACCATTCCCCCCGCAAGAATGACCAGGTCTTCTGCGCCGTGACCTTCATTGTCACCCTCAGATTCATTGTCCTCTTCTGAATTATTTTCCGGATCCTCTACTACAGGATCGCTTTCGTCTTCGCTTGCTTCATCATTTTCGTTGGTGTCGGTGTCATCTTCTCCGCTGGTGTCGGGATCGTCTTCTTCGGCGTCGTTGTCAGAGTCCTGGTCCTCTGAAGAATCTGTCTCGTCGTCTGATTCGTCTGTTCCTTCGGTATCTGTGTCTTCAGTTTCTTCATCTGATTCGGAATCGGGAGAATCTGTATCTTCAGAATCCATATCATCAGGTTCTTCTTCTCCATCTCCCGGATTGTCGTCTACAATCGTGTCTATAGCCGCCTTTGCTGTTTCCAGAGAGGTGGCAGATCCGTCGACAGTACTAATTGCATCGCGAGCTGTTTCTTGGCTAAAACCGTCGGTATCACCCAGTAACTCTGTGTAATAGTCGGCGGCTTCCTGTTTGTTATCGATTACTTGTTGGTCTGCTTCCGAAGCGCTGGCAAGAAAGGCTTCGATAAGTCGGTCCGGCTCCACGCTGGAGCCTTCACCGTTAATCCAATATTCTTGTCCGGCCCCATCCGGATCACGCTCGAATAGATTGCTGTAAATACGAATGACCAGTGCTTCTCTGGTAAGACCGCCGTAGATATCTTGATACTCAGCTTGCTCAGGATCGGTAAAGGCTTTGCGAACGTCGTCCAGGCTGGCGCCTTCCGACTCGATGGAGTGTACCCAATAATTGAGCCCTTCCTGATCAGCCGCCCTGCCAAGATATCCAATATAGAGATGGGTAATTTGTTGGACGAGATCATTCATTGCGATGCTCCGAAGACTGTTTGTTTTTGACTGCAAGCTGCATTCTACGACCCATCCGGATGTAAAATGGGCGATTTCTTGTCGTTATCGCCGGCAACTTCAAAATATCGGGTAGCAAAAGCTGAAAAACTGTGAATCAGTTGGCATACCTCAATGCGGTTAGCGCTATTAACGATTACTTACCGTCAGTGGTAAACGGCCATCGCGACGAACGGTTGCATTTCTCGATAATCGGCAGTTTTAGTCTAAGTCTTTGCTTTCACCGCACTAGATACCCGCTTTGCCTTCTCAATGGCAGCTTCCACCGTATCAGCTAAGGCCAATCCAACACCCATTCGCCGTTTGCCACGTACTTCCGGTTTGCCGAACAAACGGATTTGAGTGTCCGGTTCTTCAAGTGCTTGCGCAAGGTTTTCGAAACGCACTTGGTTGGAGTGACCTTCCACAAGTATTACCGAAGATGCCGATGGTCCCATTTGCTTGATTGCTGGAATGGGTAACCCCAAGATCGCTCTGGCGTGGAGGGCGAACTCTGAAAGGTCTTGAGAGATTAGTGTCACCAGGCCTGTATCATGGGGGCGGGGGGAGACTTCGCTGAAATATACCTGATCGCCTTTGATAAACAATTCGACGCCGAAAAGACCGTTACCACCGAGGTTTTCGGTGACTTTGTGGGCAACTTCTCGGGCCTTTTTCAGGGCTGAGTCGGTCATGGGTTGGGGTTGCCAGGATTGCTGGTAATCGCCATCGACTTGTTTATGGCCTATAGGGGCGCAATAACTGGTTGTTCCGTTGTGCTGAACGGTGAGCAGGGTGATTTCAAAGTCGAAATCGACAAATCCTTCCACGATGACTTTGCCCGCACCGGCTCGACCGCCAGTTTGGGCATAATCCCACGCCTTTTGAATATCGGCTTGGGTTTTTACCAGGCTCTGTCCCTTGCCGGAAGAACTCATGATGGGTTTGACCACACAGGGCAAACCAATGGATTCCACCGCAACCAGGTATTCTTCCAATGTGCTTGCAAAAAGATAAGGGGACGTCGGCAGGTTTAACTCCTCGGCGGCCAAGCGCCGGATGCCTTCGCGATTCATGGTGAGATTCACCGCTCTTGCAGTTGGAATGACGTTGAATCCTTCCTGTTCCAAGGCGACCAGTTCTTCGGTGGCTATCGCTTCGATTTCCGGAACCACATAGCCGGGTTTTTCTTTTTCTATCACCTCTCGCAGTGCTTTGGCATCCAGCATGTCGATAACATAGCTGCGATGTGCAACTTGCATGGCGGGCGCGAAAGGATAGCGGTCAACCGCAATGACTTCGACACCGAGGCGCTGTAATTCAATGACAACCTCCTTGCCAAGTTCGCCCGATCCGCAAAAAAGGACTTTGGTTGCCGTGGCGGTTAGCGGGGTGCCGATAGTTGTCATCGAAGAATCTCCTGGTGATTAAAATCATTATGCGGATGCTGGCGGATCAACACCGCGGAATTTTCGCAATGGGTAAGGATTAGAGTCCGACTATCTTCTGATTTCCCAGCGTTCCTTTTTTTATGGATAGCTGATGGCTACTGTCGCCGTCTTCCTGGTAACGTAGTTTGGCGATGAGGAAATCCCAGTCTTTGGCCAGCCAAATTTCCATCGTGCGGCCGGGCTTGCGTTCCTGTTTTACGAAATGCAGGGTGTTAAGATCGCCGAGTGGCGTTTTTAACAGTTCTTCCCCTTCCAGCTTGTAACTATAGGTGCGTTCTCTTTTCTTCTTGATTAAGGGGAAGCTGTAGGTTTCCCTAGGGTCTTCGTCGCAAAGTAATTGGAGCCGAAACTGCAGTTGATGACTCAGCATGTCTTGATATCCTGGCTGAATAGGCATTTCCCAGGAATCACCTTTGAGTCGGTTTTTCGCGATATTCTCATCCCACTGAAAATTCAGATGATAATCCTTCGAACTGCTCAGTCCTTTACGCTGCAATTTGTATTCAACGGGCCGAATAGAAAGACTTTCCTGTGGCTCAATGACACTGAATTCTGTGATTGCCATAAACCAAAGTGACATTTGGCCATTGATGGTGACGCGATCCTCGTCAGACCACTTAAGAGTTCGGGTGTTATCAATGGAAACTCCCTTATATTTTGCATCGTACTCTATGGAATAAGGTTGAATCAGTTGCCGAAGTGCTTTGCCCTGACAAGATGATTGCTTTGCTTTATCTGAGGATATAGTCGAGGAATCTTGAACGTTTGCAGTAGTCACGTGAGAGATGGCAATCAAAATGATTGAAGCTAGTAAAGAAATAAGCGCTTTCATGGTTGCACCACAAGTCTTGGTCGAAATTTTCATGGTAAGACAGTGTTGCTGAATTCATTGTGAACTAAAAGTAGGAAGTCTAAGCCGATTGCCCCATTGTCGAGCGAGTTCTTTGCATATGTGATTGAGACCATTGATAAAATTCTTTACCAGGTAGGGGTTTGGAGTAATAGTAGCCTTGAATAAGATCGCATTTCCAGCCTAGAAGCAAATCCAATTGCTCCCGTGATTCCACACCTTCCGCGACAATCTTCATATTCTGGGTCTTCGCCAATTGGATAATGGTTTTGGCGATGTTTCGATCGTCGGCTTTGTGAGCAAGGTCTTTGATGAAAGAACGGTCGATTTTTAATGTATCCACCGGAAACCGGCTGAGATAGCTCAGTGACGAATAACCCGTGCCGAAATCGTCTATTGCCAGCTTCAGGCCTAAATCGGTCAATCTCGACAGTAAGTCAATGGTTTTCTGTTGATCGACCATCAACATGGATTCGGTCAACTCCAGTTCCACCCGTGCCGGGGAGACGCCGGATCGCCGAATGGTTTCCTGTACGAGTTGAACCAGCCGTTCGTCCTGGAACTGCTGTGCGGAGAGGTTGACGGCGATTTCGAAATCGGCAAGTTCTTCTTGCTGCCAGATACTCGCCTGTTTGAGAGCCGTTTCCAATACCCATTGGCCAATGACTGGCATCAGTCCGTTTTGCTCCGCGATGGGAATGAATTCACCTGGAGATATCGACCCCAGCGCCGGGTGATTCCAACGCACCAAGGCTTCCGCGCCGTGCAGGCTTTCGCAGACAGCACCGATTTTCGGTTGGTAGTGCAACTCCAGTTCGCCGTTCTCTGCGGCGAATTTCAGGTCGTGGCTAAGCCTGTTCCGGCGTTGTATATGTTCGCCGATTTTACTCGAATAAACGCAGACTCTTTTGCCTTGGGCTTTCGCTTCCTGGGTGGCAGAGAGCGCATTGGCGAACAGGTCGGTGATTTCCTGGTGTCCGTTCGGATGCAGGGCTATCCCCAAGGCGACGTCCAATGTGATTTGCTGATTTTTGAGAGTGAGTGGTTGGCGAATAAGCTGTTCAACACTATCCGCCAGTTCGCGGGTTTCTTCCGCTGTATGATTACGCAGCAATATGGCGAATTCATCAGCCCCCATGCGCGCGATGGTAGCGCCACGGGATAGCGTGATAGTTGTCGATGCGCCGATAGGCGCACCCATGCATTCCTGGCAATGCTTATCGAAACGATGGACGGCGCTGACGATTCTTTCAGAGCAGATTTGCAGGATTCGATCACCGTTTTCCTGACCGAACACCTGGTTGAAGTTGGTGAAACCCTCTAAATCCAAATGGATGATGGCAAGATTCTGATATGCCGGATGACCCAGATGGCCGTATTGATTGATTAGGTCAAAAAACTGAACGCGGTTCGGCAAACCCGTGTTTACGTCGAAATAGGCGAGCCGGTTGGCGCGCTCCTCATTATGCTTTTCTCTGGTGATATCGGCTGCATAGGTGTTTACGTAGCCTTTATCGGGAAAAGGCACAAAATGCACATCGTAAATACTATCCTTCCAGCGCATAATGACCTTGCGCGCCTTCCCGGCAGCGATGATCTTTTGGAAAAACGAGAGCCAGCGCTTGGGTACGATACCGCCTTCCGGCAACTCCTTTACTGCCGGTAGTTTTTGGCTTGCCGGGTTGGCGAAAAGTAACTGCCCCTCCACCGAAAATCTTAGCACCGGGCTGGAATCCTCCATTGGGAATAGGGCAATGCTTTCGACTTCCTTCTGCGCAATTTTTCTGGCTTCGACTTCCTGCAGTAGAGATTGGTTGGCCACTTGAAGAGCTTCTGTCCGCTCTTCAACCCAGCTTTCCAATTGAGAGTTGTTCTTTGCCAGCGCATCTTCTTTCAGGTGTAAGTTGGTCAGCAATGTATACTGCTTAAGAATAAGCCGATTAAAGAAGTTAACGACATCACCCAATTCATTGGGGGTGGGCGTTGGCAAAGATGCATGTTCCGGATGTTCAGGATCGTCCCCGACTAATTGAAGGGCATTGCGTAGCGCTAAGAGAGGTTTTAGGACCCGGTTGCGTAGGATTAGGGAGGTTGCAACGGTGACAAATAACGAAATGATAATAATGAGGCCCAGTATTCTTAGCACGTAACCAATGACCTGCGCCTGTATCGAGTTCGATATCAGTGCCGTGTAAACTGCGTAATCAATGCCTTCGATACCAAAACGCCAATCAAAAACGATGTGCTTTTGCCTCCAATTGGTATTTTCACCCTGCTGAAACATGTCCGCTACGGTTTGCGGTGAAGTGCTGCTAACAAACCAACTATAAGTGTCTTCGGCGTTGGTAACGACTTGGAGTGCAATCAGGTTTGTACCGGTGGCGCTTATAAATTCCTGTTGATGTTGTTCAAGATGCCGGCTCAGCTGCAGTCCTGCGCCGTGTTGCGCGATCAACGCTCTAACATGGTTTTCAGTGCGATGGTCGAGTTCAGAAACCAGTCTTCGGTGTTCTTTCACGACCGAGGGAATGAGAATGATAAGTTCAATAGCCAGAATGCTGATAAACACAGTCAAGGTAATTTGCGAGCAGAGCTTACAACCAACCACTTCATATAAATACTGTTTAATGCTGTCCATACTTCGCTTCATTTAGTTGCTCGCAGGGTTGAGAGCTAAAAAGCCAATATTACATTGATTGGTAATTCTTACCCAATTTTACGACCGATGCCTGCCCTAATAGTTCAAATTGGAAGAAAAAAAGCTTCGCGCCCTGCCTTCCTACGCACTACACCGGGAGCTTCCCCTGTTGTTTTTCTAAATGCTTTTCGAAAAGCGGCTTCTGATTCATAACCGCATTTTTCAGCAATAATGGCCATGGATGTATTAGTTGTTTGCAACAGCATTCTAGCTTCTTGCATGCGCCATTGAGTCAAGTATTGAATGGGGGGGATGCCGGTTAGTTCGTTGAATCTCCTGGCAAAAGAAGAACGTCCCATGGCCGCTTTCTTCGCCAGGCTTTGCAGAGTCCATTGATTGTCGGGTTGATTGTGAATGGCTGAGAGGGCTTTGCTAATCTTATCGTCAAATATGCCGATCAGCAGTCCCGAGTTGATTTCCCCGGCTTTTATTTGCTGCCTGATAATATGAATGAAAAGTAGGTGAGCCAACGAATTAATCACCGAGTAGAAACCAGGCGTTTGCCCCTCGAGTTCTTCTATCATTAAGTTAATTAAGATTCTTGTGGCGGAGTTGACACCGGCATCTGCCGTGCCAATCAATACCACCTGACTTAGTGAGTCCAGAAGTGGCCAGACGGCTTTGTTCTGAAACTCGAAAAAACCGCAAATCATATGGGTGACAGGCCCTTCCGATTCCGTTAGCTCCTTATTAATCAGCTCTTTTTGCGGGACTTCATCCGAATAGGCGACCGCGTGTTGCGCATCATGGGGGAAAACCACCAAATCACCGGCCGACAACCTTCTGACCGGTCTGCCTTCCATGTGCAGCCAGGCTTCACCGTTGCCAATTAAGTGAAACGGAATTCTGCGGCTTCCGGACGTATCCACCGCCCACGCACCGCAGAAATTTCCGTTCACATAAACCTCTGCTGAAAGGTCAAGCTTGGATAGCACCGTGCTTAACGCATCCGGGTTATCCAAAAATATATTCGGATGATCAGACATATTTTATGGTCAATTGAATACGGATAATCCTGTTTCCTGGCGTTATATTAGTTCCATCGTTTTGATTTAACCAGAGCAGGGAAAGGCGGGAAACAGTTCTTTCCGGTCTCAGGCACCAATCAAACAAACTTAACCTTAACAGAGAAGAGGAAATTGAAAATGAGTCTATTCACTACCCACAGCATCGAATCCGCTCCCACAGGTTCAAAGGCTATCCTGGATGGGGCACGAAAGAGCCTGGGTTTCGTACCGAACCTGTATGCTAATTTAGCCGAATCTCCAGCCGCTTTGAAGGCGTATACCGACATCGCCGTTAAGTTCATCCGAACCGCCATATCTTCTTAATCCGTGTTTTCAACACATTCCTAAAAAAGGAAAACAGAAATGCTAGACCATTCAACGCAATCAAAAATAGCAAATGTCCTGTTCTTTCTGAGGCTGGGCGTAGGACTCGTCTTTATCGTTTGGGTAATGGATAAGTTTATTAATCCGGCCCATACCGCAGCGATCTATGAAAGCTTTTACATGATTTCATCCCTTAGCGACGCGGGAGCCTATGCGATCGGTGGCGTCCAGCTGATACTCGTCTTGGCGTTCATCGCCGGAGCGCTTAAGAAGTACTCCTATTTGGCCATCTTTCTTATGCATGCAGTTTCTACCTTGGGGTCCTACAGCAAATATTTTGATCCTTATTCAGGCGCAAACATTCTGTTCTTCGCCGCTATTCCCATGCTGGCCGCTTGCTGGGCTCTCTGGGCACTGAAGGAGTACGACACGGTGTTTTCCGTAGACGCAAGCCGGGCTAACGCTTAAGCGGCCAAAATAGAGATAGAGGCTAACCATGCGATTACATTCGATTTATACCAGAACCTTCGTCATGCTAGTGGGGCTGACAACCTTTCTGCTAGGGGTGTTTGCTTACATAGCTTACGTGGATATGGAACTGCTTCTTCGGGTTTTTGTCACCAAGGAAGTGACTGATCCGTCGCTCTTCGATCCGGCGCTGGATGTGGAAGAAAACATCTCCCAGGCGCTGAGCACGATTGCAGGCTGGCTGATTCTGGACCTCTTTGTCGGCATCCTGATAGCTGCGGCAATCGCATGGTTTCTGGCTCGCAATCTGACTCGGCCCATTGACAGCGCTGTTAGTTTTTCGAAAAAACTGGCATCCGGAGATCTCACGGAAACTATCATGCATGACCGCAAGGACGAACTGGGAACACTGTTAAGCAGCCTGAACGAAATGAGCGAAAGTATGCGTTTGCTTATCAGATCGGTAAAGGAATCAGCCGATGAGGTCACTGAAGTCTCCGGGAATATTACCGGCTCCAATAAGGAAGTCGTTTATTTGTTGAACGATCAGCAAAGCCACGTCACGGACATCAGTACCGCCATAGAACAGGTGGCTGCCTCCTTTGCTGAAGTAGCGCAAAGTACAGAATCAGCCGTCGGTCAGGCGGTTGCTTCCGAGGGTGTTGCCGAAGAAGGAAAAGCATCCGTTGAAAACGCTTTGGAACAGATAGTTCAGGTTCGGACCGTTGTGGAACAGGCGGCGGACACCGTGGCCCAACTGGGTGAACACAGCAAAAAGGTGGTCGAAGTCATCAATGCGATCGACGCCGTCGCGGCCCAAACCAATTTGCTGGCGTTGAATGCCGCGATCGAAGCCGCCAGAGCCGGGGAACACGGCCGCGGTTTTGCGGTGGTGGCAGATGAAGTAAGAAGCCTTTCGGTAAGAACCTCTACCTCGGTGGAAGAAGTTACCAAAACGATCTGCGACAGTAATCAGGAAACGGCCAATGCCATCGAGCAAACAAAAAGTGGCGAGGAAGCGGTGATCGCCGGGACTGAATCGTCAAAAAGTGCAGGGAATGCCATTTTACAAATGGTTGAAAGCGTTCAGGAAGTCAAGGCGGTTATTGAATCCATCGCCGCAGCTACGGAGGAACAATCGGTTGCGGTCCATCAGGTTTCCGGAAATGTTCGAAGTATCCGGTCTGATATCGCCTCTTCAATGGAAAAAGTTAATGGCGTTGTAACGGAATCAGAAAGACTATTGTCAAGCACGGTTCAACTTAACGACTCCATTAACCGATTTGCCTTATAAACGCCTAATCTATGGAAGTCTCAAACCAACCATATGCGACAACCCAAAACCGTTCCTGTTCATAGGGCTGTTATGGGTTTTGTCGCCTTATAATTTCCTTAATACCCCTCCTTGGCAGTTCCGAACACCTGACGGTCTGATTTCACTTTAGAATCATTCTTTGCTCCCAGAACCCTCGCTCCCGCTTTTATATATCGCGAACCATCCATGGCAGATACCGTTAAAGAGTTGATTTATCAGCGCTTCTGGCAAAGCATACCTCGCCGGGTATGGCAGGGATTCTCCGGCCGTTGATCTTGCCAAGAGGTGCAATGAATCCCAGGAGCGCTGATAAGTCAACCGTTCGGGCATTACCGTGGTATCCCGGGGCGGCGTTGCAGCGCTTACTGATTGGTTGATTACCGGATGCACAAATAATAGACGCCATACCCGGGTCAGTTTCCGAGTTCCTGCCGCTTGTTCTTGTTAATCCGGCAGGTCAACAGCCAGTTTAAAACGGAGGTTGCACAATCTACCGCTGCCTGCCTTTCGCGGCGTTTTTTTTAGGTGCTACGAGTGTTACATCCAGGGTCAAGGCAAGCCAAAGAAACCGACCGGTTGAGCCTACAATACCGAACAGCAGGTTTCTAAGTTTCGCTGTCTGCGTCTCAGCGCGTAGTCGCCGGCTTAGCGCCAAGATTCGCCCTCCTTCGTGGTAGCCGTTTTCCCAATGATGTGTCTTGCGTCCGGACCCGAATGTGAAATATGCCAAAGAACTTGTCGGGGCTGTTTGCTAATTCTGCTTCAGCAGTCTTGTGCGCATCGAGAAAGCTAGCAAGTTTTCCGGCATGAGGGGGGATTTCATGGGGTTGCTTTTACCAACCTGCTGTCTGGCGCAACCGGAACAGGGGATTAGCAGGAAGGGAATAGAAAAAGCCGCCACGAGGGCGACTTCAAGGATGGTAAGTTTTTTAGAGATCGGCAGCGGCTACGTTGCGAATCGAGTTCCACAACTTGTCTGCTTTTTCAATGTTGCCGGCTACATCTTCTTCCCAACGCTTTTGGATCTTTTTATCCAAGTTGAGGTATAGCTTGCCGTCGACAATTCTCCACACGTTCGGGTCACCGTAGAACTTCTTGCCTACCGAAACGCCAAATGCGCAGTATCCGCCGTAGGCCGGTAAAAACCGATTCGGGTTTTTCTGAAACAATCTTCGGTTGGCCTTGCTGGAGAACAGGTAGTTGACGCCGTTATGAGTAACTAGATGATGGCCGTTGCCTACCGTTGGCTCTCCCGAGTTGTGGTAGGAGACAAGGTCATAACCACTCACCGCTACCGGTACGGTTTCATCAGCCGCCGCTGTGGTCTGTGACAGCAATAGCGAAGCTAGTAATGCCCATGCGAATTTGAAAACGCTGTATTTCATATTTAACTCCATTCATTGGTATAAGCGGAGAAAATTATATTGTGGCAGTTTGATACTATCTATTGTTGAAATTATCCAATTTATGTCAGATCGTCTCGCTAACCTACCTGAAGAAATATTTTCAAGTAAAAACGAGGGTTGGCGTTCAGCTTTACGCTTGGCAGGATTCACTGGCAAATTGCGCTACTAAAAAGTGATATGCAAAGGAAAGCCGCAATAGCAATGCAAATGGGATGCGGCTCAGATACAAGGTTCGCTAAAGTATTCAAACCGCCTGGGGATGCCGAATAAAATCGGCAATCCTGAAGGCCAGTTCGAGTACCTGGTCTGCATTTAATCTTGGGTCGCATTGGGTTAAGTAACGGTTATGTAAATCATCTTCTGATAACTCATACACTCCGCCCGTGCATTCGGTGACGTGGAGACCGGTCATTTCCAAGTGAACGCCGCCGGGAATAGCGCCCTCGCTTCTAAGTATGCCGAAGAATTGTTTGATTTCTTCATGAATACTGTCGAAGGAGCGGGTTTTATGGCCGCTTGCGGCTGTGACCGTATTGCCGTGCATGGGATCACAGGACCAGACGACCTTGCGGTCTTCGTCGGTGATTCGCCTGGCGATGGTCGGTAATACCTCGGCAATTTTATCGGCGCCCATCCGCGTGATTAAGGTGAGCCGACCCGGTTCATTTTGGGGATTTAATGCATCTATAAGTTGAATTGCTTCACTAGGTGTTACAGTCGGGCCGAGTTTGAGCCCGATTGGATTCTCCAAACCACGGAAGAATTCCAGGTGGGCGCCGTCAATCTGGCGGGTGCGTTCGCCAATCCAATGCATGTGGGCCGAACAATCGTAGAGTCTGCCGGTCAGGCTATCTTCGCGAATCAGGGGCTCCTCATAATGGAGCAACAGTGCTTCGTGGGAGGTATAAATGGTCGTTTCATGCAAAGAGGGCGTGTTGGCAGAGTTGATGCCGATAACTTCCATAAAAGCCAAGGCATCCTGAATATTGGTGGCCAGCTGCTCGTATTTATCTCGCAACGGGTTGTCCTCAAGGAAGCTTTGATTCCATTGATTTACCCTGTGCAGATCAGCCATACCGCCTTTCGCAAATGCCCGTAACAGATTTAACGTGGAAGCAGATTGATGATAGGCCTGAAGCATCCGGTTGGGGTCCGCTGCCCGGTCCTGTTTGGTGAAACCGGTGCTATTGATGATGTCGCCACGGTAACTCGGCAATTCGACGCCATCTCGTCTTTCCACATTGGAAGATCTCGGCTTGGCAAATTGCCCGGCGATACGGCCTACTTTGGTGACCGGCAGCCGAGCGGCATAGGTGAGCACTATGGACATTTGCAGGAATACTTTGAACATGTCGCGAATGCCCTGCGCGGAAAAATCGCTAAAACTTTCGGCACAGTCTCCACCCTGTAATAGAAAGCCCTTGCCCTCGCTAACATCGGCAAGCTGTTTTTTTAAGGCGCGAATTTCCTCAGCGAACACAAGAGGCGGGAATTTAGCCAGCGACTTCTCAGCCTGTTCCAGCGCGGCTTTATCGGAATATTCCGGGTGTTGGGCAATTGGCTTGTTGCGCCAGCTGGCGGGGGTCCATTGAGTCATGGCTATTGCTACCTCTTACGAACGCGTTTGATGCCGTATTTGATTAATTTCTGTTTTTATGATTTTCTCAAACTCAACTATTCGGCGGTTGCCGCCAAGGAAAAGATTGGAGTTTGGAAAGTCCGCCTATCATAACTGCTTTATGGGATTTAGAAAAAACTTCTTTCGCTATACACTACTTCGTCGATCACACCCTTAAGCCGGTTTCTATTTTTTTCATGACACCCGCCATTAAGTTGTTACGCAAATTAGGAATTCCATTTAACACTCTGGAATATACCCACGATCCCGGAGCAAACTCCTACGGAGAAGAAGCTTGCGAAAAGCTGGGATTAAATTCTTGCCAGGTCTTCAAGACCCTGGTAGTGCAAGCGTCGGTGAAGCAGTTGGCGGTAGCAGTTATTCCTGTTGCCTGCCAGTTGCAATTGAAATATGCTGCTGCTGCGGTGGGAGTAAAGAAAGTGGAGATGGCAGATCAAGTTGTCGTGCAACGAACTACCGGCTATTTATTGGGAGGTATCAGTCCCATCGGGCAGAAAAGACGCTTACCCACCTTTCTGGATGTATCTGCTGAGGATTACGATGTCATTTATGTCAGCGCAGGGCGCAGAGGGCTGGAGGTTGAAATATCTCCGGCGGATTTGCTTCAGGTGACTTCCGGCCAGTTTGCCAAACTAACGACTGGCGACAAAGATATATAGACAGGCGCGCATGGATAAGCCCATATAGAAAAGGCAGCCGGTGAGGCTGCCTTTGATAATTCTGGACGGAGTAGCTTATAGCTTCTTGCCAAGCTCCAAGTCGTAGCCGACGCGCTCTGGTGTGCCGCCTTTGTGCGCTTTGTCCGCTGCAGTGTAGGACATAGTCAGCTTGCCCATGCTTAGCGAGATGCTTTCAGCCGGCGCGGATTCTGCACCTGCAGATACTGAGTAGCTGCTGATCATCACATTTTCCAATTCGTAAGTGACGAACTTTTCAAGTTTATCGGCAGAGGTGCGCACTACGTCGATTACGACCTTAACACCTTCGGAACCGGTTACAGACTCTTTGAAAAGACCGGAAGAAGCCGCGTCCATCATCTTGCTTACAGCAACTTCAGTGATGTTAGGGCGAGTAGCTTCGCGGTTTGACATGTGGCCTGCTTCCATGGAGATGTGACGACCAACACCAAATGACATGCTGTCCAGGCGAATCCAGTCGGTGTAACCGTCTGCAGTCACGTTACCTTTAACAGCTAAGTCGTTGTAATTCATGTAAATTGCCATCGTATATTTCCTTCTGTGAAACTAAGTTTTGTTTAAGTACACCCTTGAAAGCGCCGCACCAGTAAAAATACCGTCAATTTTTTTTATTTTTTTCCGGAATTTCTTTTCTTGCCTTTTTTTTAATTGCTGCTGAAATGTAATGCGTGAATACTAACGTTATTGTTCCCCTCTATTATTCATTGCAATTTATGCCTTGCCCATTTTTGTCTGCCTTCTATATAGATAGATACAGATAGTGATCAAACATAAAGGTGAGGCTTTATAAGGTGTTGCATTTATAGAAAAAAATGACTGGTTTGGCCCGATAATGGCGCTTAAGTTATTGCCAGCATTTGGATTGACTGGATAACGAAAGAGTATGTCTTGCCAATCGCCTATGATTAAGGTGAAGGCATTATTTGGAATAGATTGCGCCGAGAAAGAACGGCGAAGGAAAAAATGCCAGGGATAGCGTTTGCAACGGACTGAGCCAGTGGATGGTTGTACTCTTGATGAATTTCATGCACTAGCCTGTCGTCAGGTACGACGAGGCAGTTAGGACGAGACAGTAATCAGGAAAGAACTCGGCGGAAAGGAATCCGTTCACAGCCAGGTTAGTGCGTAAACATTGCAATTAAGTGGGTAAAAAGGCACCCGGAATGGCTATCATACAGAACAATCAGATTATTTTCATTGACTCGCCGCTTGGGAGTGATGTTCTTCTCATGAACAGCTTTCGCGCAGCGGAACATCTGTCTGCTCCCTTTTCTATCGATATAGAAGTGTCCAGTGAGGACGAAAATATCGATCCGACCAAAATTGTCGGCAAGGCAGTGACCATCAAGATAGCCTCAGATCCGGATAATCCCCGCTTTTTTAACGGTATCGTTGCGCGGTGGGCGGCTGGGGGATCCCAAGACCGGGTCAGTTATAAGTATTACATGACTGTTGTACCCTGGCTTAGTCTGCTGAAATATCGACAAAACAGTAAAATTTTTCAGGAAAAAAACGTCAAGGATATCCTCAGCGAAATCTTCGACGAACTGGGTTTTACCGATTATGAATGGAAGCTCCAGGGGACTTACCAACCCCGGTTGTACTGCGTCCAATACCGGGAAACCGACTTCGATTTTGCCCACCGGCTACTGGAAGAAGAGGGCATATTCTATTACTTCAAGCATGAAGACGGTAAGCATACCCTAGTGCTAAGCGATTATGCTAAAGGCTATGACTCCGTGCCAAAGGATGCCTTGGATGTGATTGACGGCTCCCATACGGACTTCACCATCAAAAACTGGCGTAAAAGCTTCAACTTTGTCAGCGGTAAAGTGGAGCTAAAGGATTACAACTTCACCACCCCGGCGACAGATCTTACGGCATTTCAGAAAAGCATCGTCAATCTGCCTAACATCGATAAATTTGAAATATACGACTATCCGGGTGAATACGCGGTAAAAGGCGAGGGGACCGGATACGCCACAACCCGAATGGAAGCCCTTGAAAGCGGCTACACCATGGTGGAAGGTTCCAGCGATTATCCGGGATTATGTCCGGGTTTTGTGTTCACTGTCGGCGAACACTGGGATAAGGCGGAGAAGAAAGCCAAGTATGTGGTGACCTCCGTTATCCACTCAGGTTCGGAAGGCGACTATCGTTCCGGTGGCGGTGCCGGCGGCTATTCCAATAGTATGGTTTGTACGCCCGCTGCTACCGTCATGCGGCCATTGGTCCGAACGCCGAAACCTGTGGTCGGCGGTACCCAAACTGCAGTGGTGGTCGGCCCATCCGGAGAAGAAATCTATACCGACGAATATGGCCGCATCAAGGTACAGTTTCACTGGGACCGCTTGGGCGAGAATAATGAACAGAGCTCGTGCTGGATGCGTGTCGCCCAGTTTTGGGCAGGTAAGAAATGGGGTGCCCAGTACATTCCCCGAATCGGTCAGGAAGTGGTGATTTCCTTTCTGGAAGGTGATCCGGACCGGCCCTTGGTCGTCGGAAGTGTTTATAACGCCGAACAGATGCCTCCCTATGATTTACCGGCCAACAAAACACATTCCGGCGTGAAGTCCCGGTCTTCCAAACAAGGCGGAACCGCAAATTACAATGAGATCATGTTCATTGACGAAAAAGGCAGTGAACTGATGCGGGTGCACGCGGAGAAGGATCGAAGCATTACCGTTGAGAACGATGATGTGGAGCAGGTTGGTCATGACCAGACCACCACGGTGGGCAATGATCAAACTATAAGCATCGGGCGCGACCAGACGGAAGATGTCGGCCGGCACAGGACCACTTCGATCGGCGAAAACGATACGGAGAGTGTCGGGAATAATCAGGACATATCCGTAGGTACGAATCAATCCGAGTCCATCGGCAGTAATCGGACTAAATCGGTCGGCAAAAACAATAATTTTGATGTGGGTAATAACCATACCGAAACTATCGGCGGTACTTCATCCTTGACGATCGGTAAAACGTCTACCATCAAAATTAGCAAGGACTTGACGGAAACGGTTGGCGGAAAGTACACCGAATCCGTGACCAAGGACTACGCCTTGAGCGCTAAGAAGATTCAGATTAATGCCGACGATCAAATCGTCCTGAAAGCCGGTAAAGCCAGTATTACGATGAAAAAGAGCGGTGATATCACTATTAGCGGTGGCAAGATAAATGTTAAGGGTTCTGGCGTTATTACAATGAAAGGCAGCCAGATCAAGGAAAACTAATTGGAGTTGAAGCATGTCGGAGCAGCCGCCAATTAGTGCCTGCAATATCATTGGAACCGTCTTGGTGTCCGCCTTTGGCGATGATGTCGATAATGCCATTGCCGCCGCGAGATGCGGATTTAGCAGAATCTCAGAGTTGGATTTTCCCGTATTCGATGCGGAAAATGAACAGATAGATCTACAGGGCTATCAGGCGCCTCACCTTGCCAAGGGGTTTTCGGGAGATATAAGGCTGGCTGCTTTACTGGGCTCTGCCCTGAAAAAACTCCAATCTGGAATGTTGGCGCGACCGGAATTACAGGGTAAAAGTCTCGGTTTGTATCTGGTGTTACCCGGTGCGATGCGTCCATATACCGGCCTGGAAGAAATATCCGACGAGTTTGTTCGCTCCGAACTGGAGGAAAACAGGCCACAGAATGAAGTGGATGATCCGACGCGCGGCCACTTTATTCTTGATAAGGCCCTAACTCTTACCGGTTGTGAGTTGCCGTTGCAAGAAGTGCAGTTCTTTACTGACACGGATGGACCTGTCAACGCGGTATCGGCGGCTTCGCAAGCCATCGAACTTGGATCAACCGATGTGGCCATTGTCGGAGCGGTAGACTCGCTATTGGATGAAGACACCCTTAAGTGGCTGAATGGCTTGGGTCTTCTCAAACTGCCAGCGGACAATGGAGGAATAGTACCCGGAGAGGCTGCAGCCATGTTATGTCTCAGCAACACCGGGTTAACCAGGGAAGACGAAGCCGATGCCAATATTACCATGATCTTGGATGTTGCTTTTAGCGATCAATTTTCCACGAAGGATAACCCGGCACATATAGGGGCAAACATTCAGGCCGTCGCTTCCCGGTTGGCTCAAGGCCCCGGTGATTTAAAGTGGATAGTATATGACCATGATAGTTCGGAATCGAATGCCCGGGATTATGGTACCGCTTTGTCCAGGTTGACCGGCGAATATGGCGCGCTGGGAACCGAAACCTGGTATCCGTCAATTTATTTCGGCGACACCGGATTGAGTAATTTATTTGTTGCCGGTATTTGGATCAGCAAAGCTATAGAGAGGGGCTATGCGCCGGCGGCGACCGGGATCGCACTATCGGCAAGTTCGTTTTGCGCTTGTGCCGCAAAGTTTTCACAGGGTTAATAAGAGTGCCAAAGGTATAGATTGTGGCCAGTCACATTCAAAAGACAAACAAGCGTAAAAGTAAACTTGGCAAAGACTCCAAGTACCGTGCCAATACCAACACCGGGTTTACCACCGGTTCCTGGCAGGCGCATCATATTCTCTGCTATAAGTCGGTCAATGACAGGAACATTGAAGACAATAAAGAGTATGTGGAAGACTGCCTCTGGATTACCGATTGGGACCTGAACGATGCCCACAATATGATTGGCCTTCCGCTTAACAGTCAATATCGGGCCACGGATGGCAAGGTTCCGGTAAATTTGCCTTCCCACCAGGTCGATCATAATACCAACGACGGGTACCGTGACGAGGTTACTCAATGGCTGGAAGACAATGTTTGGAACGCACTAAACGATAAGAAGAAGGCCCATGAAATAAATGCTAAAGATATTGCCGACCAGCTTAAGGCGGGTTCGGATCACTTTCGTACCCAACTGACGACTCGGGGAGCGCGTAAGAAAGGCACGATACACTGCTGGGGGCACCGGTTTCCGACCCCCCCGGCCGGTGTTAGCGCGACCGGATACAAACAGGAAAAGAAATGGTACTACCCATTTTCGATGGCCAAAGAGCCGAATGAACGCAGCCCTGGAATTGACTATTCAAGATTGGTTAATATCTTTAAACGCATTAAATAATAATGGGAAAAACGAAACGAGGAGTTACGAATGGAATTTTATTCATGGGAAAACAAACCCGGTAAAGGTGCATGTTCCCTGACCAACTTAAAGAATGTGGATGATGTCGTGGATATTAAAAGAGGACGTCCGCGACTGGATGGTTTTCCCGCCGATGCCTATTTTGAAATGAATCCCGATTATCCAAAGGATGTCAATTTAGAGGATGTGATCGTCAATCGGGAACGGATGCGGTTGATTTCTCCGGCATTTGCAACATTTCTTCAGGAACATGCATTGAACAATACCGAGTTTTTGCCGGTCACCATTAAAAACCATAACGGCGGAACTGCCTCTGACGAGTATATGATTGCCAGCCCTTTGGATGTCATTGACTGTATCGACAAAGATGCCTCCAATGTAATGTGGAATAAAATTGACAAGAACCTGATCGCCGGCGTTTATGAACTTGTCTTCAACGAAGACGCCATCCCGGAAGACGTAAAAATATTGCGTCCCAAACATTTGGAGATGTTTGTTTTTATTCGAGAAGACATCGTAGAAGCGATTGAGGAAGCTGGATTTACCGGCAACAAGTTTTATCCCGTGGACGAGTTCAGCTACTAACAGTCACTTCATCATTACGAGATCTTTTATATGTCCATCAAGGCTAACAAAGAAGCATTGATTGATAGCATCCAAGACGGTATCAGCGTTGTCGCCGGTAATCCCCCCGAAGGTCTTGGTGACGTATACCAACAACTTACGGAAGAGTTTCAGGCCTTGGGGATCTGTAACTATATATTAGATCTCGATACGGATGCTTTTTACCGTAATTTGCTATTCAGCGTTTATGCCTGGCGCTTCTATCTGCGCAAGTGTCAAGAAAAGGGTATTGAAGAGAACATTTTCTCCTCCCTCAGCAGAACAGAAACATTGTTTGACGCCATCGTTTGCCAACGATTGGACCTGGTTGCGGAACTCGATCAGCTATCTCCTAAAGCCTGGTCTCCCAAGGGTGAATATCAGGAAAACTATTACTATTATGCCTTTGTGTATGGATATGTACTGAACAGGCCACCGGAGGAGTTGAAAAAACTCGCTGAAGAATTGGAGGCTTGTGTCGAGGGAAATGGCGCCAGGCACCAACTATGTGTCGCCATTTCGGAAGGCGATAAGAAGCTATTTAGAGAATCCTTCGATGAATTGATGGATGCGAAAACTGAAGAGGGCAAAAGAGATCCCATCGGTTCGCTTACGCTGAGACCCGGATCTAATCTGTCCGTGGAAGGAACAGCCTGGTTGTTGCTGGCCAAACGCGCCGGAATTTCAGTAAAAAACACCTATACATTATGTCCGCAGCCGTTACTCGATAAGCTGGCGAAAAAACCGGACGATGCGGATATCTTTTTAGAACTGGAAAAAGATTTTAAGCTGTAGTTCTTGCCGTTCGCGCGCACCCGATTCACTGCTACACTTCTTATTTTCTTAAGTTCCAGTTAGCTAGCTTTAACAATACCCAACTACTGGTTTCGCGATTTTTCAGTCCGTCTTATATTCCGGAGAGTAGTCGTGCCATCCGTTCTTATCGTCGAAGATTCCCATGTTGTCCTTAAAATCCTGCGGCATGTGGCAATAAAAACTCTGGATTTCGATCTGGTTCATGAACTTCGGCATCGCCATCGTCGGGAAAAAATTGAATTTACCTTTAGTACAGGAGTGGCCGACCAACCAAGCGGCACAGTTGAAGAGTTAATGCATGCGGCCGATCCGCTCTTGTATCGCGCCAAACAGACCGGTAGAAACATGGTTCTTCGCTACTAGAGGGATCTTCAGTGCGATAGCGGACAATGACACTTCCCCGATATCTAATCCAACCGGGAATCCTCGCATTCTTTGTTGAGAAAACCGTCGATACGGCGTTTCATCAACATTATGCGCTGCAATTGTCCTTGACTGCAAAAGGGCAGGCTAACGTCTGGACCGAAGAGGGCGATAACCCGGTAAGTTGTTCCGGGAAAGCACTTCTGATTGCCCGCAACGTGCCTCATCGCTTTTCCGGCACGGACTGCCTAGTCGTCTTTTTAGAACCGGAAAGCCACATAGCACGGAATATTACCCGTACATGGTTGATCGAGCAGTCTTGTAAATCGCTTGATGAACAGCTGCCCGTAGAGTTCATTAAGCCGATAATTGAAGTGTTGCATTTTTCAACGTTGGCTGCGGCACTTGGGCAAATCGCCGATGTCGATTGTGTATCGCGCCATATTGACGGTCGTGTTGAGGAGGTTCTTCAGTTTTTTGACCGGCAAATAGCGGGAGGACTCTGGAAGCCCCTTGAGTTAAAGCAGGCGGCAGCATTAACGCATCTTTCAGAAAGCCGATTTTTGCACCTTTTTTCTCAGCAGGTGGGTATTCCCTGGCGCCGTTATCAGCTATGGCGCAAGTTACTGCTTGCCGCTAAATTGGCAGTGGACGGGAAGTCGCTGACGATGGCCGCCGTGAATGCCGGCTTTTCCGATGCTGCGCATTTTTCCAGGACATTTAAAGATATGTTCGGGGTAAATCCCAGTTCGGTGTTCTATTAGATTTATCGATTTATAGCCAGTTTATTCAAGCCTTTGGATCTGTTTCTTTTTACTCTTGTTTTGTGGCGTTCGATAACCTCACCAAACGGAGTCAGAAAATGAAAATGCAAGAGTTTATAAGTTCCAGCCCGATGCTCGACTACCACCATTCTTTGCTGGTAAATCTGATATCCCGGCACAACTGGAAAGGATTACCCGAATATCAACGTATCGGTGAAATCTATTCCTTTGTCAGAGATAAGATCCATTTTGGCTACAACCGCTCTGATGATCTTTCCGCCAGTGAGGTGCTGCAAGAGGGCTATGGTCAATGCAATACCAAAGCGACGCTGTTAATGGCGTTGTTACGTGCCGTCGATATACCTACCCGATTGCATGGATTTACCATTTACAACCGATTACAGAAAGGTGCGATTCCAGCCTGGTTGTTCGCACTAGCGCCAGAGAGAATTTTGCATAGCTGGGTGGAAGTTCACTACCAGGAACAATGGCTTTGTTTAGAAGGATTCATTCTCGATGAGCCTTACCTAAAATCAGTCCAGAATATGTTTGCCGATAGAGAAGGCCAGTTCCAAGGCTATGGCATCGCCACAAATTCTTTACAGCAACCTGAAATTTACTGGCAGGGTAAGGACACCTATATCCAAAAGGAAGGAATTGCAGACGATTTGGGCGTTTATTCCTCTCCGGATGCGTTTTACGCAGAGTACGGCACTAATTTACACGGTTGGAAGCGCTTTCTCTTCCAGAACTTAGTAAGACACATTATGAACTTTAATGTGGAAATGATCCGGGATAGACGGTTTCCAGGCCGACCTACGCCGCAGATGCAGGAAAAGCACTAAGCTTGCGCCTGCTTGATCGCATCAGCGGTGGCCTGGATATTAGCCATTTGAACGTGCACAGGATCATATACGGAAAATGCCTGGCGGATCTTAAAACGAATGGCCAGTTCGTCCTGTACATAGCGGCGGATCCCAAAAGGTACGCCAGGTTTATATAAGGACCGGCATATGGATACGGGAGAAAGCGGTTCTCCCAATCGATAGCATAAATTGGTGTCAAAGCGCTCTCGGTTTACCCGTAGCCAAGCCCGCCATTTTTCCGGATCGCAGCTTATTTTAACGACATTCTCGCCGTATGCTGCACCGCTGGGGTGTTTAGGCATCTCGCCGTTTTTAAAGGCTTCCAGTTCGTGTTCGAACAGATCCTCTTCTGCAAATTGCTCGTCGATAAATTGCTCTTCCACCAAATCCGTCGCCAGTATTAATTGAGCCGCATCGGCTGCCAGACTCGCCTTATCTTCGTTAGACATGGCGAGTACCAGGGGTTTAACGGCGGCTAACTGGCCGCTAAATCCCAGAGCATAGAGCACATCGTCGGAGGGATCTTCCGTACTACCCAACTCCATCAGTTTCGCCACCGCATTATTATCCCCGGTTAACGCCAAGGGGATGGCAAATAGCGCCGGTTCCGATAGCAGGGTGGGAATGATATCGAAAGCGCCGAGTTTCAATAACGCCAAGGCTGCCTCCCGTCGCGCATCATGCGCTAAATCCTGTGCATCGAACTGTGGTTGAATGTAAGGCTCAAGCAGCGGTATCAATGTTTTTTGGCCACTGTCGCCCAATACTCTCAGTGCATCAGCGAGAAACCAAGCCGGCGTAAGCTTCAACAGGTTATGCGCAGCCTTTTCGTCAATGTAACCTGGTTCAACGGCGGGTGCGACCAGTGGCAGCAAGGGACCATGCGGTGTATTGAGTAGCTTGGTAAGCTTTGCGAGTGCGTCCTGGGGGTATTCAAAACGCACTGCCAGTGCCACTGCGCGACACTTATCCTGTAGTTCGGCATCCGCCTCTTCTTCATCTTCGGTAGCGAGTTCTTTGAGATCCTTCGGGCTGCCGATCAAACTTTCCCAGATTTTTGTGACGTCGGCCAGGGCATAATGACGACAGAGTACCGAGGTAATGACGAACAGCTCTCCCGGTTCGGCTTCAGCCACTATTTTACGCAGCAGCCTCTTCGCGTCCGAACCGCCTATGACCAGGGCGTCAATATGCGTCTCCAGACGCTGTTCAAGCTCCGCGCAGTCCGCCCAGCTACCTTCAGGGTCTTCCCGCCAGGTTGGCAGCGAATCATATAGGAATGCACCTTCTTCCAAGTGCTCTTCATACAACTCTTGGTAAAATTGTTTTAGCGAAACGGCCATAATCTAGTCTTTTTGGGCTGCTAGCATTTCCACGCCGGGAATCTTCAGATTCACTTCCGCCAAGTCCAAGTGCCCTTTTGGCGTATCCACTAACGCGCGCCAAAAAAGCATTACCTGGTGATCATCTGTATTGACGATGAGTGTATCCAAGTGTGTTTCCGCAACTGTCGGGTCTGATCGGTGAAATTTCATTTGAAACACCGGATTTGGCAATCCCGGCAGTTGAAGGGCAAGCCGGCCGCGATCCGATGCATTGACGACAACCACATCTTCGTCTCCCTGCAAATACCCGGGGGCAATCAGACCGCTATGGGCGGCGTTGAAGAACCGGCGATCAAAATCCAGTGGCAGCAAGGGTTTTCGCGATTGATCCCAGGCCTCGTCATAGGTCCCGGCAAATCCTGCGCGTGGTTGCCAATTAGGCGAAAGAAATCCGAATCCTTCCGGGGCTGGTCTATCCTGCCAGTCACGGATGAGATTGTCGGGATTTTCAATATTCGGTAACAAAAGCTGTTCCGGAAACGACTGTTTTTTATCGGCGTAGCCTTTTCCCACCGGGTTGCGTGGCTCGCAACTTATGTAATTCGGATCTTCGATTCTCGGGTCGATGCCGCCGAAGGCGTTTTCATAAGTCAGCGGGATTTTTTCAAAGGGCTCCGGATCGGAAATTTTAGGGACCGCTCCTTTCTCCCATTGGCGGTCACCGAAGACAATCGCTTTCTTGCGAACTCCACCGACCTTCATGCCCACTTGCACGGCCCGGTGTTTAGGCGTCTCCGGATAGGCATGTCCGACCAGTACAAGATCGGCCGCAGGTTTGAACAGGGTGCATTCCGGCTCATATTTCATAGAGGAAGTTGCCGGATCGCCGTAATATTCGCCGGCGAATAGAACAGGATTCTGCTCCTCTGCCAGTTTTAGTTGGTGGGTTTCGACTATGTCATAAGTCGCCTTGATAAGCACGGTATAGACAGGTCGAAAGTTTTCGTCATTGAGCGGAATAGCCTCCACTTCAAAGGGGGTTCTGTTATCGATCTCCGGGTGTGCCATGCAAAGGCGCGCTCTTTAAAGTGTCTCATCACAAATAATGCACTTCACCGTTTCCATGGAAGGTATGGAAATGATCGGCTGCTGTAAAACCGGGAAAGGCGGCGTGTTCTTATCATTGTGTAACATGATATCGAAAGCGCGGCATACGTTCTTGCCTTCAAATTTAGTATCAAATGAAAAAAGCACAAACTCTGCTTTGCCTTTTACCTTGCTGGAGATGACGCCTCCAACCGAACCGGGCTCGTCACCGGTACTCATTTTAAAGTTGGAATCCTTCACGCAAACGGGATTGCCATCGCATTTCACCTTTTTGGTACCTTTGTCGGTATCCGATGACATGGCGATATTGGGGTATGGAATAGGTACAGGACCAGCTGGGGTCGGCGTTTTGCAAACATCCGGAAAGCAAGGCGTAATACCTGTACTGGACTTGTGCACAACTGACATTTGATTGACACCAACGGTGACCGGCACAGCGTTTCTCCTTATCTAATGACTGAAGCTAGTTGATTGCGACATTTCCGCCTTTCAACTTATTGGTTTCCATTGCCCGGTTTAAGATATTGCGGCCTTTAATGACAATTTTGCCATCTTTGCGAAGTAGAATGCTGCTCTTGCCGCATACCAATTCAATTTGCTCTTTTGCATCAAAGCGCACTTTTTTCCCATCAACCAGCGTCGCATCGGGAACGCCCAGAGGTAGGGTCACCGTCTGCTCCGGATTGACTACCAGGGCCGGTCCGACGATACCGACAATAATCGGTTTGGCAACGTCATTTTCATCAAAGGTCAGCAGCAACCTCTTACCGGCAACTGCCTGGCTGGGTGGTAAGCTGACAATCGTTTCCGCTGCCACCGGACCGTTGGGATTGCCTTTGAAATCAACCATGGCGCGGCCTTTTGCGTCTACCTCAACCAACTTGCCGACAATGGAGCCAAGTGGTTGATCCGGTAATGATTCGAACAGTTCGTTAACTTTTCCCATGAGATTCCTGCAAAGTCTTGGTTAGCCGGTAAATTCAATGATTGTCTGTTTTGTGGTGAGGAAACCTGGTTTTTTCACCACAGATCTTTCAATAGTAGCAAGCGACAAAATTGAGCATAAACCTTTATTGTGCAAAAACGCTGTCAGTAGTCTAGCCTAGCTTTGCCGTTACCCCAAAATTCAACCTGTCGATGGTTGTCTAAGGGCTACCTTCGGGCTCCAGCATTTCGGCCCCGATTCCTGTAATATAGGTCGTCAGATTGAATAGATGATCTTCCGGCAGCTCTGCTGTGAGCTGCACGGTCTGGCCATATTGAGACTGCACCTTGACGGCATTGTGTTTGTCCAGCCAATGACGAAGCGTCTGCTCCTGAGAAAATGCACAATTAATGATAACGGGCGTTGTCGCTTGTCTCGTTTTGATCGGGAGAAGATCAATTGCCTGCTGGGTTGCGGCCGAATAGGCTCTGACAAGGCCGCCGGCACCCAATTTAATTCCGCCGAAATATCGAATCACGATTACCATGATGTCGCCAATGTCTTTATGCTGCAGGACATTGAATATGGGCTTGCCAGCCGTACCACTCGGCTCTCCGTCGTCAGACATGGCGGCATTGGTCGGCGATTGCGGACTGCCTAACTTGTAGGCCCAGCAATGATGGCGCGCATCCGGAAAATCATGCCTGGCCCGATCCAGAAACGCCATCGCGGCGGCACGATCCGGTGTATAGTCGGCACGGGCAATAAAGCGGCTCTTTTTAACTTCGAATTCAGTTTCAATTTCATGTAAAGGGATCGGGTAGCTCATTCAGGCATTATTACCCCTAAGGCATTGCCGGTGTTTAACCGGCGCCAATCCCCATGTTTTACGTTTATCCAAAATAGCTTTCCGGAATACCGATTAGCGTGAACGCTTAAGACTGTTTTGGTTAAAGTCTTTGTCTTTTAATCCTGTGCGGAACTTTATCTTCTCCACTTCGAGAATCGTGCTTTTTCCGGACTGTTTATTTTCCATAACCGTGTGATGAGCGCGCCAGTATTTTTTCTTATATAGCCTGTAGTCTGTAGCCGTCATGGTTTTGAGAAGACTGTTCTTCCGATCGTAAAACTCGACGAAATGGGTCCGATATTCGTCCTGATCAATCCAGTTGATTTGCTTGGAGTAGCCGGAGTTTTTGTCTACCGGGTAGGATTCTACGACGAAGCAAGTCGTGCTTTTATCTGTCGGACATGGCTCATCTCTAAGATATTTATAGGTGTATTTTTCAACTTCAAAGGAGGTAAGGTCTTCAAATGCGAACTCACTGCCGATAAACGGTCCTGATTTATTGCTGGATGCGATCCGCTTAACCCGCTTCAATGCCGGTAAGTACAACCACTGCTCATCAGGTTCCAAAGCGTGGGAAAAGGTCAAAAGGGCGGTGCCTTTAACGTCGCGGGGGTCATCAAACACGGTCAGGCTTTTGTCGCCGTCGCCTCTTACTTCCAGTGCATCGATGCGCATATCGCGAACGGATTTTTTCCCGCTCTTGCTGACAAGAATCATCTTTAAGGTTGACTGGCTGTCGCGCCAACCCCAATCCCTGCGGTCTTGTTCCTTAACAATTTTCAGGCCTTTTTCTTCTGGGGTTTCGGCCAGCGTAACTGGGCTGCAAAGTAACAGCAGTATCAGCAGTCGACTTAATTGAGGCATTTCGCATCTCCTTGGACGTTGCCTGGGTAAACCGGTCATCGAACAAATATTGGTGCAGGTAAGTATAGTAACCTTTTGTCTGCGTAGTTTTCTTGTAGACAGCATCCAGCTCACAAATTTGTAATAAATTGCTGCCCGCAAGAGTGCGCATTCGCAGTAGCGAGCCGATGGGACCTATGGGCTAGAGATCCAGGGTCAGCCTGGAAGAAGGCGTGACCCGCATGACTTCGTCTATGGTGGTCAGTCCATTGGCGATTTTTTGCGCACCACTGAGCCGTAACGAGCGCATTCCGGCTTTACTGGCGATTTTTCTTAGGCGGTCAGTGTCGCAATTTTCCCCGATTTCGTGCTTGATTTGCTCATCGAGCAGCATGATTTCATAGACACCGGCACGTCCGCGGTAGCCGGTATTGCGGCACTCCAAACAACCGACCGGGCCAAACCCTTTTTCCGGAAGCGGTGCCCGCCAGGGCTTGATAAGTTCAGTCCAGTCGGATTCTTTTAGTTCCACTGTCGTTTTGCAGGTGGGGCAAAGCGTTCGCACCAGCCTTTGGGCCATGACCCCAAGCAGGGTAGCCTTGATCAAATACCCTGGTACGCCCAGTTCCAAGAGACGGCTGATCGCGCTGGGCGCATCGTTGGTATGTAGCGTCGATAGCACTAGATGACCGGTAAGAGCCGCTTGTACGGCCATTTCAGCGGTTTCCAGGTCGCGGATTTCTCCCACCATAATGATATCGGGATCTTGCCGGAGAAGCGCTCGAACGCCGCTGGCAAAGGTGACGCCGACATTGGATTGAACCTGTATCTGGTTAAACGCCGGCTCCACCATTTCAATCGGATCTTCGATGCTGCAGACATTAACCTCTTGAGTGGCGATGGTTTTCAGGGTCGAGTACAGGGTTGTGGTTTTGCCGGAACCGGTAGGGCCAGTCACCAGAATGATTCCGTTCGGCTGTTGGGTCATCGCTTCCCAGCGGGCTTTATCGTCGTGGCCGAAACCAAGTTCGGCAAAAGAGCGCAGTAACACATCCGGGTCGAAAATCCGCATTACCAGCTTTTCACCGAAAGCCGTCGGGACAGTAGAGACACGTAACTCGATTTCCTGGCCATCCGGCTTTTTGGTTTTTATCCGGCCATCTTGGGGTTTGCGCTTCTCCGCGACATTTATCCGGCTGAGTATCTTGAACCGGCTGATGACCGCCGCCGATACTTGGGCCGGAAGCTCATAGACATTATGCAGGATGCCATCAATCCGAAAGCGGACATTGCCCACCGCCCGCCGGGGCTCGATATGGATGTCGCTGGCGCGTTGGTCGAAAGCGTATTGCAGCAGCCAGTCGACTATGTTGACGATGTGCTGATCATTGGCGTCCGGGGATTTGACTTTTCCCAGTTCGAGCAGTTGTTCGAAGTTACCGATTCCGGAGGAAATTCCAATACCATCGGTCACCGCTTTTTCCACGGAGGTGGCGACCTGGTAGAACTCCACGGTATAGCGGCGGATGTCTTCCGGATTGGCAACTACCCGGCGAATATCTTTGCGGGTGACATGTTTGATATTGTCTTCCCAGTCGCTGAGGAAGGGTTCGGCGCTGGCGATGATGACGTAATCGGGATGAATTTCCACGCACAAGATGCGGTGGCGCTGGGCATATGCAAAGCTCATTACGCTGGCCACCGCACGGCTGTCTATCTTTAGCGGATCGATGTGGTAATAGGGCTGGCCTGATTCCTGTGCAAGCCATTCCGCGAGGTTTTCAAGATCGAAAGTTTTACCGGTTCGCTGGTCTGTGATGCCTGATTTCACCACTAACTCGATGGGATGCAGCATCCGGTCTTTTGCACTCACCGGATCGCTGCGAAACTTATTGGCATCCTCCTTGGATACCCGATTCTGCCGCAATAAACGGGTAATGACTTCCTGCTTGGACAGCCAGTTGGATTCAGTCTGATTGGCAGGCGTATTCAACATAGAGTCGGTTTGCTTCCGTTGGGTGGTTTTCAGAGCTTAGTTGAATCGTCCGGCGATTGCTAAATTGGTTCGGCAGCAGTCTGCAGCTTCCGTGCCTTGGCGTTCAAGCGGACAAAAATTAATATGCAGGTAAATAGCAGAACACTGGTTAAACCCAGACTTGCATCGGCAATATTGGCTGGATTGACCATAAAATCCACCGATGCCTTGATGAAGTACAGGAACAACAAGAAACACAACCAAATCAAGCCAATCGGTTCCGAACGCCAGACTTTTCCGCTAAAGGCCAGCAACGGCAGTAGCAATACTCCGGCGATCAGCCACCAGGCCGCACTGCTGTCCTGAATTTCGACGACCGCCACCCATGCCGCGCTGAGCAGCGTCAAAAGGAAGCTGAGGCGAACCAGCCGTTTGAAAAGTAAAAGGGTCGGATTGGTAGTTGGCGCGGTTTGAGACATCAAAGGTTGTTCCTGAGTTTAGAGACAGGCTACTTCAACAGTAACTTAGCGTTTTCCGGCGGTCGGCCTAAAACAGCCTTCGAGCCCGCAATGACAACTGGCCGCTCGATAATTTTGGGGGCTTCGGTCATTGCCTTGACTAATTCTTCGTCAGTCAAGCCTGGGTTTGCCAGGTTGCGAATTTTGTAATCATCTTCGCCTTTGCGCAACAGGTCTCGCGGTTTCATCCCAAGTTTATCCAGAACGGCATGGATTTCGTCTGCCGAGGGCACATCTTCCAGGTATTTGCGGATGGTTACGGGATTTCCGGATTCTTCGATCAATGCCAAGGTCTGGCGGGACTTTGAGCAGCGTGGATTGTGCCAAATGGTCAGTTCAGGCATGTATTCCTCATTTTTCAGGTGATATCCAGTGGATGTCCCGAAACAGCACCAGTCGTGCTGCGAATTGTTCCTTCCGGGACAGGCTCCGATTCTGCAGAAAACCGCATGAACTTTCAAACCGATAAATTGGACTTGAAATTGCCGTCAGCATCGATTTGAATCGTCGATTGGCACTGCGTAACGAGGCACCGGATTGCCGGTTTTTGCACTAACCAATAATGGGAGGAAGCTTGTCAGTCGTTCGAATTACCTGGGGCGTCCTGTTCATCGGCTGTTTAACCTTAAGCGGGTGTGTTAACGACAAACCCGCCGATGGATTTTTTTTACCTGGAGATCTGGTGGATATCCAAGCCCAAACCTGGCCGAAGCAGTCGCTCGATAAACAACTGCTGTTGATCAATTTTTGGGCTGAGTGGTGTGCGCCGTGCCGAGAAGAGATCCCGGAACTGAACCACTTGAATGAACGCGCGAATATTCAGGTATTCGGCATTGATTTTGATCGGCTCACACTAGAAGAACGATTAACAAAAGCCCGTCTTTTAGGAATAGATTTTCCAGTCTTGACGGATCAATCCGTGGAAAAGTTAGCACTGAAATGGCCCCATGCCTTGCCCGTCACCTTGGTTGTCCGCAATGGCAAGTTGCATAAATCTCTTGCGGGAGCGCAAACCGAAGAAAGCCTTTTAGCTGCCGCTGCCTGGCATGACGAGCGCGTAAAGCAGGATCCATAAAACGAGGAGGCGATTAGCCTGGTTTGACTGAATCCGGGTAGGAAATTTTGCTCTGAAGCGAGGAAAAGTTCACAATACGCCATTCTTTCTGCCTGTGGTTCTCCTTTTCGATAGTTAGCCTTCTATGACTTCATTCGTACACCTTCGACTGCACTCCGAGTTTAGCCTGGTTGACGGCTTGGTCAAAATTAAACCGTTGATTAATAAACTGAAATCAATGGAAATCCCGGCGATCGCGATCACTGACCAATCGAACATGTGCTGTTTGGTCAAGTATTACCGGGCGGCGATGGGCGCTGGGATTAAACCTATAGTCGGTGCGGATGTATGGATCGCCAATCCCGAAAGTTCCGATGATCCGTTTCGGCTCACCTTACTGGCGCGCAACGATACGGGCTACCGAAACCTGACGGAACTTATATCCAGGGGTTTCACCGAAGGGCGGCAGCAGGATTTGGCTGTTTTGCAAGCGCAGTGGGTGGCTGATCAGGCGGAGGGCCTTTTAGCTTTGTCCGGTGCGTCCCGCGGGGATGTCGGTCAGGCTCTCTTACAGGGTAAAGCTGACCTGGCGGCGCAGCGGACCAAATATTGGATGCAAGTGTTTCCGGACGCCTTCTATTTGGAATTGCAAAGGACAGACCGTCAGGGCGATGAAGAGTGCGTCCATGGGTCGGTACAAATCGCAGAAAAGCTTGGTTGCCCTGTCGTAGCCACCAATGATGTACATTTTCTGGAACAAGAAGATTTCGATGCGCACGAAGCCAGGGTGTGCATACATGACAGCCGCACCCTGGACGATCCCCGGCGGGAAAAACGCTTCAGTGAAGAGCAATATCTGAAATCCGCCGCTGAAATGGCCGAATTGTTTTACGATATTCCCGAAGCGCTGGAAAACACGGTCGAAATTGCCCAGCGCTGCAATGTAACCTTGCGCCTTGGCAAGTACTTTCTTCCCAATTACCCGATCCCGGAAGGAATGACGGTTGATGAATTTTTCATCAAGATTTCCGAAGAGGGTCTTGAAGAACGCCTTTCTAAGCTCTATGACCGGGGTGCCGACGATTTTCCGGCGATTCGCCAGCGTTATTTTGATCGACTGAAATTTGAACTCGATATCATCACCCAAATGGGATTTCCCGGTTATTTCTTGATCGTCATGGATTTTATCCGGTGGGCCAAGCAAAATGGCGTGCCGGTGGGGCCTGGACGTGGCTCCGGAGCCGGCTCGCTGGTGGCTTACGCCCTGTTGATCACAGACCTGGATCCTTTGGCTTACGATCTGCTGTTCGAGCGCTTTCTCAATCCGGAACGGGTATCCATGCCTGACTTTGACGTGGACTTCTGCATGGACGGCCGGGACCGGGTTATCGCTTATGTTGCCGATACTTACGGGCGCAATGCCGTCAGTCAGATCATCACCTTCGGCACCATGGCCGCCAAGGCTGTGGTGCGGGATGTCGCACGGGTGCAGGGCAAACCCTATTCCCTTGGTGACAGGCTGTCGAAGCTGATTCCGTTTGAAGTCGGTATGACCCTTGCCAAAGCCTTCGACGCCGAGGAACCGCTGCGCGAGTACCTGGAAAACGATGAAGAAGCGGCTGACGTCTGGGAAATGGCGCGGAAGCTGGAAGGGATTACCCGGAACGTCGGTAAACACGCCGGTGGTGTGGTTATCGCACCGACCAAATTAACGGACTTCGCACCCTTATACTGTGACGAACAGGGGGAAGGTCTCGTCACTCAGTTCGATAAGGATGACGTTGAACAGGCAGGTTTGGTCAAGTTCGACTTCTTAGGTCTGCGGACCCTGACCATTGTCGATTGGGCGATCAAGATGATTAATCCGGAGCTGGCCAAGCAAGGTAAAGAGCCGCTGGATATCAGCATGATACCGCTGGATGACGCCGAGACCTTCGATCTTCTGAAAAAAGGCGAGACTACTGCCGTGTTCCAGCTGGAATCACGGGGCATGAAGGAGCTGATCAAACGCCTGCAACCGGATTGCTTCGAAGATATCGTCGCCTTGGTTGCTCTGTTCCGTCCCGGGCCTTTGCAGTCGGGCATGGTCGATGATTTTATCAATCGAAAGCATGGGCGCGCTGAGCTTGCCTATCCGCATCCCGACTATCAGCTAGCGTCGTTGAAACCTGTGTTGCAGCCCACCTATGGGATAATTCTTTACCAGGAACAGGTCATGCAGATTGCCCAGGTGATGGCAGGCTATACCCTGGGTGGCGCCGATTTGCTGCGGCGCGCCATGGGCAAAAAGAAAGTTGAAGAAATGGCCAAGCAAAAGGTCACTTTTATCGAAGGCAGCGGTAATAACGGTATCGATAAAGAGCTCGCCGAACGTATCTTCGATCTGGTTGAAAAGTTTGCCGGCTATGGATTTAACAAGTCGCATTCGGCAGCTTATGCCTTGGTTTCCTACCAGACGGCCTGGCTGAAAATGCATTTTCCGGCACCCTTTATGGCGGCTGTATTGACCGCCGATATGCAGAATACCGACAAAGTCGTGACGCTGATCGAAGAATGCCGCCGGATGCAGCTGGAGCTGGTGCTCCCGGATATCAATGTCAGTCAGTTCACCTTTACTGTCGATAGTCAGCAGCGCATTGTGTACGGACTGGGGGCCGTGAAGGGGTTGGGAGAAGGGCCGGTAGAGAGTATCCTGGAGGCCCGCGAGGCGGGAGAAGCATTCGCAGACCTATTCGATTTCTGCCAGCGAGTCGACTTACGGAAAGTGAATAAACGCGCTCTGGAAGCGCTGATCAAATCCGGGGCGATGGATAAAATCGGTCCAAGCCGGGCCAGAATGATGGCCAGTATTCCGGAAGCCGTGCAACGCGCCGAGCAGCATGCGCGCAATGAAGATGCCGGAATGATGGATTTGTTCGGCAGTGTGATGGCGGAACCCGCCCAGGATGCCTATGCCGCGACCGAAAAAGTGCGGGAATGGCCGGAAAAGGAACGTTTGGCGCTGGAAAAGGAAACCTTGGGGTTGTATCTCACGGGCCATCCGTTTGACGAATATGAAGCCGAAGTCAGGCGCTTCGCAAGGACCCCGATCGCCGAATTGCGGCCTTCCAAAAAGACCACCCAAACCGTGGCGGGACTGGTAGTAGCGACACGCACCATGAAGAGTAAGCGCGGCGGCAATATCGGTTTTGCCACTTTGGACGATCGCAGTGGCAGAATCGAAGTAACCTTGTTTTCAGACGTTTACGAAAGCGCCAGGGAGCTTCTGCACACCGACCGCATTTTGGTGATCGAAGGCCAGGTGGAAGACGATGATTTTTCCGGTGGTTTGGCTCTGAGAGCGAGAACCGTCACTGATATCGGGGCGGCAAGACTAAAGTTCGCCAAAGAGCTGATATTATTTACCGAGAAAAAAGATTTTAATAAGCACCTGCTGGAACAATTGACCGAAGCGTTAGGCCCCTCCTATAGTGATGGGTGCCCGATAGCAGTGCACTATCAGACCGATACGGCGCAGGCACGGCTCAAGTTCGGCGAGGATTGGCGAATCAATCCCACCGATGATCTTTTACAGCAGTTGAAGGGCTTGGTCGGTGATGAACGGGTGCAAATCCGCTACAACCGATAACCAACCAGGATTTTAGAACACTGAATAAACAGGACCGAATTCAT
The DNA here is from genome assembly GCA_028280065.1 of Hahella sp. Taxonomy (GTDB): domain Bacteria; phylum Pseudomonadota; class Gammaproteobacteria; order Pseudomonadales; family Oleiphilaceae; genus Hahella. The sequence goes on along the minus strand of JANQMN010000033.1, from coordinate 40,530 downwards.
ACCATGAGTAATGATGCGAAGCCGATGAATCCCTACTATCTGGACTTTGAGCAGCCAATTGCCGAGCTGGAAGAAAAGATTGAGGAGCTTAGGCTGGTCGCCAGCAACAGTGATGTTAATTTGACGGATGAGATCAATCGGCTGGAGAGCAAAAGCGTCAGCTTGACTGAATCAATTTTTTCAGAGTTAACTGCCTGGGACATTTCACGCCTTTCCAGACATCCCCGCCGCCCCTATACCCTCGACTACATCGAGCGGATATTTGAAGATTTCGATGAAATGCATGGTGACCGTAAGTTCGCCGACGACTACGCCATCGTTGGCGGCATGGCTCGCCTGGAGGGATTGCCGGTGATGGTCATCGGGCATCAGAAAGGGCGCGAAATCAAAGAGAAGGTCAAACGCAATTTCGGTATGCCGAGACCCGAAGGGTATCGCAAAGCCTTGCGTCTGATGGAGCTGGCGGAACGCTTCAAGATGCCGATCCTGACGTTTGTCGATACGCCGGGCGCTTATCCGGGAATCGGTGCCGAAGAGCGTGGCCAGAGCGAAGCGATTGCCTACAATCTGGCGGTAATGTCGCGGTTGAAAACGCCCATTATTGCGACGGTAATCGGCGAGGGCGGTTCCGGCGGTGCATTGGCCATTGGCGTATGCGATTGTCTGGTGATGCTGCAATATTCAACCTATTCGGTAATTTCTCCGGAAGGCTGTGCTTCGATTTTGTGGAAAAGTGCGGATTTTGCCGCCGATGCCGCCGAAGCCATGGGCATTACGGCGAACCGGCTTCATGAACTCGGTTTTGCCGACAAGGTGCTCCCCGAACCGCTCGGAGGCGCTCACCGGGATGCGGATAAAATGGCGGCCGAAATCAAGCAAACGCTGGTAGATAGTCTTGTAGACCTGCAAACCAAGACTACGGAGGATCTGGTAAGCCAGCGCTACCAGCGTCTCACAGCCTTTGACCGTTATCGTTAAGGGGTAATGCCTGACGAACTGAGTTGGTTTCGGGATCATGTGGAATGCGCCCTGGAACCGGCTTTAGGGGCTGAAACCTGGTGGATTGCCTATAGTGGCGGGCGAGATTCCACTGTTCTTCTATCGGTCTGTCTTGACATACTCAATCAATACCGGCAGGCGAGCGCAAAAAGTCAGTCTCACGTTCCGGAGTTGAAAGCGATTCATGTCAACCATGGTCTGCAGCCGGACGCTGCCCGATGGGCCGCCCATTGCAAGCGGGTCTGCCAGGAGTTGGCAGTTCCTTTCCATGCGGTGAATGCTGAAGTCAAAACCGATGGCAAAGGAATTGAAGCCGCCGCCAGGACGGCCCGCTATCAAGCTTTTACTGACGTGTTAACACCAGGAGACTGGTTGTTTCAGGGGCATCACGGCCAAGATCAAGCGGAAACCTTGTTATTTCGCCTGGTGCGTGGCGAAGGTATAGCCGGACTGGCAGGCATTCCAAAACAGCGGCGGCTGGGAGAAGGCAAGTTGTTGAGGCCGTTGCTGGAGATCGAGCCAAGAGTTCTCGAGCATTATGCCGACAGTCAGGGATTGAGTTGGATTGAAGATCCGAGCAATGCCGACCTGACACTCGATCGCAACTTTCTGCGTCACCGTATACTGCCAATTATCCTCGAACGCTGGCCGCAAGCGGTAAACAGATTGCAACAAGCCAGTGTTTGGCAGAAGGAGGCAGTGGAGTTAAGCGGTGCGCTGGCTGAAGTTGATTTACAGGCAGAGTCAAAGTCGCCCACTGGCCTGCCTTTTAAGCACTTTTTTACGCTTAGCCCCGTTCGACAGAAGAACCTGCTGCACTACTGGTTGCGTCGGCAGCGGGTACCGCTATCGGAAGGGCACCTGCTTAGTACGTTGGCAGCGTTACAACAGCGAGACGCATCTTCACCGATCCGCTTGCCGTTGGGGAAAAATAGATGGCTGGAAAGCCGGAATGGCTATTTGCAGATACAGGACGATATTGCGGCCAAGCCCAACAGCCCCCTGGTATGGGAAGGTCAACTAACAGTCGAGACACCGCTAGGCGTGCTGATGCTGGATCGAGCCGTTTCAGATTCTATTCTGTTGCGTCTACCGACAGATGGGGAAACCGTGCGAATCGATTACCGGAAAGGCGGTGAGCGTTTCCGTCCGCTTGGCAGGCGTGGCAGTTGTACGCTGAAAAAGTGGCTGCAGGAAAACCGAATACCAAGCCGCCAACGGGATAAATTACCTCTGATCTTTTATGGCGGGCAATTGGCGGCAGTTGCAGACCTGGTCCTGGATGAAAAATTTATTGTTAAAGGCGGCGAAGGAATCTTGATTCGGCTCCGTCGACAAGATTGAGCTAGGCAACAGATTCTGTTAATCTGGCGTCCCATCTTGAGATGAATATCTCCCTCCTTTCATTAACAACAGTCTTGCCAACAGGTTTCTCATGACGCGCTATATATTCGTCACAGGTGGAGTAGTGTCTTCTTTAGGAAAAGGCATTGCATCAGCGTCTCTCGCCGCCATTTTGGAGGCGCGGGGACTCAAGGTTACCATCCTCAAACTTGATCCCTATATCAATGTCGATCCCGGCACCATGAGCCCTTTCCAACACGGGGAAGTGTTTGTAACCGACGATGGCGCGGAAACGGATCTTGATTTGGGTCATTATGAGCGTTACATCCGAACGACCATGACCAAACGCAACAACTTCACGACAGGGCGTGTTTATGAAACGGTGTTGCGTAAGGAGCGTCGTGGCGACTATTTGGGCGGAACCGTCCAGGTCATCCCGCATATCACCGACGAAATTAAACGCCGGATTGTCGAAGGATCCGGCGAAGCCGACGTGGCCTTGATCGAGGTGGGCGGCACCGTCGGCGATATCGAATCTCAACCCTTTTTGGAAGCTACCCGGCAATTGCGGGTGGAAGTAGGCGTGAAACGTTCTCTGTTCATCCATCTCACCCTGGTTCCTTATATCGCTACCGCCGGAGAGGTTAAGACCAAGCCCACCCAACACTCGGTTAAGGAAATGCGCTCGATCGGCCTGCAGCCGGACGTATTGATTTGCCGCTCTGAGATTCAAATAGATAAGTCTTCCAGGCGTAAAATTGCACTTTTTACCAATGTTGAAGAGCGAGCGGTGATTTCCCTTGAAGATGCCGACAGTATCTACAAAATTCCCATGATGCTGCACGAGCAAAAACTTGATGACATTATTGTGGAGCGCTTCGCATTGGATTGCCAGGCGGCGGATCTAAGCGAATGGCAACGGGTGGTTGAGGCAGAAGCCGGCGTCGATAAAGAGGTCAGTATCGCCATGGTAGGCAAGTATATGGATCTGCTGGATGCCTACAAATCTTTGAATGAAGCACTCAAGCATGCCGGTATCCGCAAGGGCACAAAAGTCAATGTGCAATACATCGATTCCGAGCAGGTAGACCAAAAAGGAGTAGAACTGCTGGCCGGGGTCGATGCGATATTGGTCCCCGGAGGATTCGGCGAGCGCGGCGTTGAGGGAAAAATCAAGACCGTGCAATATGCCCGGGAAAACAAGATACCTTATCTCGGCATCTGTTTGGGAATGCAGGTGGCAGTGATCGAATTTGCCCGCCATGTAGCCGATATGCCGAATGCGCACAGCACCGAGTTCGACACCAAAACCCGCTACCCGGTTGTCGGTCTGATTACCGAATGGAAGGACGCCAGTGGTGAAGTGGAATTGCGGGATGCCAAGTCCGATTTGGGCGGCACCATGCGGCTAGGTGCCCAGGAATGCCGCCTTGAACCGGATTCGAAAACCGCGGCGGCCTACGACCGGGGGGTTATTTCCGAGCGTCACCGGCACCGCTATGAAGTGAACAATAATTTGCTTCCCCGGCTCCAAGAAGCAGGCATGAAAGTTGTTGGCCGATCAATGGACGGAACGTTGGTGGAAGTCGTAGAAGTCGAAGACCACCCCTGGTTTGTGGCATGCCAATTCCACCCGGAGTTTAAGTCCACGCCCCGTGATGGTCACCCCCTATTTGAGGGATTCGTAAATGCGGCTTTGGATTACTCGCATAATAGCTAAAAAAAGCTATATTGATCTTGAACAGTTTTACCCCTTATAGCGACGCCTTAGGGGTTTTTCTGTTGTCATAATTTGGTAAACTTCCGAACATATTTTGATGTTCAAGGCATCAAGAGCATCTCGAAGGCATAAAATGTCCGAAATAATCGTAAAAATTGGTGATGTGTCAGTCTCCAACGAAGGGCCGATGACGCTCTTTGGCGGCATGAACGTGCTGGAATCCCGGGATTTGGCTATGCAAATCGCAGAAAAATACGTTCAAGTCACGCAAAAACTGGGTATTCCCTACGTTTTCAAGGCGTCGTTTGATAAGGCCAATCGTTCTTCCATCAACTCTTATCGAGGACCGGGGTTGGCAGAAGGGTTAAAGATATTCCAGGAAATTAAACGTACTTTTGGAATTCCTGTCATCACGGATATACACGAACCGCATCAAGCAGCACCAGTCGCGGAAGTCGCCGATGTTATTCAATTGCCGGCATTTTTATCCCGTCAGACAGATCTGGTTGCCGCCATGGCCAAGACGGGAAAACCGATCAATATCAAAAAGGCGCAGTTTCTGGCTCCCCAAGAGATGCAACATATCCTGAAAAAGTGTAACGAAGCCGGTAACGACCAGTTGATCCTTTGCGAGCGCGGTAGTTCGTTCGGGTATAACAATCTGGTGGTGGACATGCTTGGTTTCGGCATCATGAAACAATTCAATTATCCCGTAATTTTCGATGTTACCCACGCCTTGCAGATGCCCGGCGGATTGGCTAATTCCGCCGGCGGACGTCGAGAGCAGGTAACACTTCTGGCGAGGGCCGGTCTTGCAGTCGGATTGGCTGGATTATTCCTGGAGGCCCACCCGGAACCGGAAAACGCAAAGTGCGACGGACCTTGTGCGTTGCGGCTGGCTCAACTTGAACCCTTCCTGACCCAACTGAAACAGCTGGACGATTTGGTAAAAGGTTTTGAGGAATTAGATACAGCCTGATAGCAATTGGAAAAGCAATAGCAGTACTTAAGAATTCAATACGAAGCGAACAGAGTAGGAGAAAATCATGGCAAAAATCGTAGAGATTCGCGGACGCGAAGTCCTGGATTCACGTGGGAATCCAACCGTTGAGGCAGACGTTATTTTAGAAAGTGGCGCAAAAGGCAGCGCTTGTGCGCCATCCGGCGCATCTACCGGTTCCCGGGAAGCTCTGGAACTGCGTGACGGCGATAAGAGCCGTTACCTGGGCAAAGGCGTTCTAAAAGCGGTTGCTGCGGTTAACGGACCTATTCGTGAATCTTTGTTAGGTAAAGATGCAGCCGATCAAGCAGCGCTTGATCAAACGATGATCGATCTTGACGGAACCGAGAACAAATCCAACTTTGGCGCTAATGCCATTTTGGCGGTTTCCTTGGCTGCGGCAAAAGCAGCTGCAACCGAAAAAGGCGTTGCGCTTTATGAGCATATCGCCGAGTTGAACGGCACCCCAGGCGTATATAGCTTGCCGGTTCCGATGATGAACATCATCAACGGCGGTGAGCATGCTGATAACAATGTCGATATTCAAGAGTTCATGGTGCAGCCTGTCGGTGCGCCTAACTTCCGCGAAGCGTTGCGCATGGGTGCTGAGATTTTTCATGCATTGAAGAAGGTTTTGAGCGCCAAGGGATTGAACACCGCTGTTGGTGACGAAGGTGGATTTGCCCCTAACCTGGAAAGTAATGCTGCCGCTTTGGATGCGATCAAGGAAGCGGTGGAAGCTGCCGGATATAAACTCGGCACTGACATTACCTTAGCGATGGACTGTGCTGCATCTGAGTTCTACGAAGATGGTAAGTACAATCTGAAAGGCGAAGGAAAAGTTTTTGATTCAAACGGTTTCAGTGACTATCTGCAGGAGTTGACCGAGAAGTTCCCCATCGTATCGATCGAAGACGGTTTGGATGAGTCGGACTGGGACGGCTTCGCTTACCAGACTAAGCTGATGGGAGACAAGGTTCAACTGGTTGGTGACGATCTATTTGTTACCAATACCAAGATTCTGAAAGAGGGTATCGACAAGGGTGTCGCTAACTCGATCCTGATCAAGTTCAACCAGATCGGTTCTTTGACCGAAACGTTGGCAGCCATCAAGATGGCAAAAGACGCTGGCTATACGGCGGTTATTTCCCACCGTTCCGGTGAAACCGAAGATGCAACCATCGCCGATCTGGCCGTAGGCACCGCTGCAGGTCAAATCAAGACCGGTTCTCTCTGCCGTTCCGACCGTGTCGCGAAATACAACCAGTTGCTGCGTATTGAAGAAGCATTGGGCGATAAAGCGGTTTACAACGGTCTCAAGGAGATCAAAGGCCAAGGCTAATTTGCCGAAACCGGCTTCACATCAAGGACCTTTCGGGGTCCTTTTTGTTTTTATAGAAAAAATAGTGGGTTATGCAATAAACTTACTGGAAAATATCAAGAGTTGTCTCTATAACTATAAGACTATTCGAAGTTTGCTTTTTTCTGAAGGATGACGTGGCTTGTTTGCCATGGAAAATTAGTTTCGAGATGTTGGTTAAGTGGTCACGAGATGTTGGTTAAATGGTTGTGGGTGGTATCGGCAGCGCTGATTCTGGGGCTTCAGTTCCGGCTTTGGGTGGGAGAAGGCTCTTTTGCCCAAGCCTATGCGATACAACAGGAAATTGAAGCGCAAAAACAGAAAAACGCACAGTTGCGAGAGCGTAATGCCCGGCTGCAAGCCGAAGTGATGGATTTAAAAACCGCCGAAGGCGCTATCGAAGAACGGGCGCGTAACCAGCTGGGCATGATTTATCCGAACGAAAAGTTTTTCTGGCTCGCTGATAGTACCCGGTAGAATAACCCTACGGAATGCTACTCAGTCGCAGGTCTACGTGTTAAGCTGGCGATCTTCATGCGCAGTGAGTGCGGTTCAGCTCATTACCACGCCATTCGGAAAACAATAACCATAATGACGCAACAACTCTGGGTAATTGTCCCGGCTGCCGGAATCGGTCGCCGAATGGGATCCGAGCGACCCAAGCAATACCTGTCTTTAGGTAAGCATCAGGTTATTCAACACGCTTTGGACAGGCTTTTTGGCCTGCCGCAAATTTCCCATATCTATCTGGCTTTGCAACATGGCGATCGCTGGTGGCCGGCGCTTTCGCCTATTTATGAAGGTCGAATTACCACTGTAGCCGGCGGAGAAGAGCGGCAAGACAGCGTTTTTAACGGCCTGCTTGAAATTCGACACCAGGCGAGTGCCGACGACTGGGTATTGGTTCATGATGCCGCCAGGCCTTGTGTCAGAATTGGGGATATTGAAAAGCTGCTGGAAAAAGTTCAAGCACATATTGTCGGTGGAATTTTGGCGGTACCGGTGGCGGACACGCTGAAAAAAGTCGCAGATGATCATCAGGTGCAATCGACTGTGGCAAGGGAACAGTTATGGCGCGCATTTACACCGCAGCTATTCCGTTTTAACGTGCTGTTCGATGCATTGCTGGCAGCCAAAACGGCAAACACCCGGATTACCGACGAAGCCTCGGCAGTTGAGCGGATAGGACTTAGTCCGCTTGTGGTGGAGGGCCATTCAGACAACATCAAGATTCCACGTCCCGAGGAACTTGTGTTGGCGAGGTGGTTGTTAAATATGCAGGAAGAGGAGACCGGTTAATGCCGTTTCGCGTCGGCCAGGGTTTTGATGTCCACAAGTTCACTGCGGGCGACCATGTAATTTTGGGAGGCGTGAAAATCCCATTTACTCATGGATTGCTCGCCCATTCCGATGGCGACGTGTTATTGCATGCAATCTGCGATGCCCTGTTAGGTGCTGCAGCGCTCGGCGATATCGGACGCCATTTTCCTGACACAGATGCGCAGTTTCACAAAGTGGACAGCCGCCGTTTGCTTAGACAGGTGGTGGGTAAATTAAATGCAGAGGGCTTTCTGATTGGTAACATTGACAGCATTATCATTGCGCAAGCGCCCAAGATGGCGCCATACATTGAGGCAATGCGCGGCAATATCGCTGAAGACTGCAGTATTTCCGTATCTGCGGTTAGCGTTAAGGCGACGACAACAGAGAAACTGGGATTCACCGGCAGGGGAGAGGGGATAGCCTGCCAGGCCGGCGTTCTCATCGAGCAGCCCGCAACTGAAAGTACAACTGGCAGAGGAAAATCGCCTTGAGGGATTATCAGCTAATTGGCGAGCGGCTCTGGCCGCACCCAATCCGCGCAACCTGGAAGCAGCAGCCCAGTGATTTTCAGGTGGAAGAGCTTTGGCAACCACCGGCTCTCCTTGTGGATGCGCAGGCGGAACACGCACTGCTGCAGGCCCGAAAAGAAGGTCAAAATACCCAGTGGGTGGCCAAACAACTGGCTAGGTTTGCCGGTGTTCGCGAAATGGATGTCGGATTCCATGGCCTTAAGGACCGCCACGCGGTAACCACTCAATGGTTCAGTTTGTATCTGGGTAGACGCCCCGAGCCGGATTGGAGTCAGCTCGGCATTGAGGGTGTGCAACTACTGAGTCACCGCAGAACGGTTAAAAAGCTACGCCGAGGAGAGCATCTGGGTAATCGATTTCATATTTTGCTTCGCCTTTTGCCAGAGTTTTCCTGCGAACAAGTTGACGCCAGGTTGAAGACATTGGCAAGCCAGGGATTTCCGAACTATTTTGGCGTGCAGCGTTTCGGTCACGATGGCAATAACCTCAAAAAGGCGGAAGAGTGGTTCGCCGGCGGCCGCAAGCCCGGCAGAAAGGCGCAACTTGGCCTGGTGGTTTCCGCAGCTCGGAGTTACCTGTTTAATTTGATTCTCGGGGCGAGAGTGAGCCAGGCGCAGCATGACATGATGCTAACCGGGGATAGACTCATGACGGATCCCTGGAGTGGCAATCAAACTGCTACCGGTCCGTTACTAGGCGGCAAGGAATTTTTGGAAGGCGATGCCGGCAATATCGAAACTCAGGCCGTCAATGGTTTTGAACACTGGCTGGAAGGTTTGCACCGGGATGGAGTAAGGACCTCCAGGCGAAATTTGTTGGCTTGGCCCAAGGACCTTACCTGGTCCTGGCAGTCTGATACACTGTGTTTGAAATTTTCGTTGGGAGTCGGGAGTTTTGCCTCTGTGTTTCTGGATCAGTGCTTTGATTTACAGGCGCCTTCCATATCCGAATCCAATAATTGATAACCCATTAAAATGAAAATCTTACTATCAAATGACGATGGTGTGCATGCTCCTGGATTGGCGGCCTTGGCGAATGAAATAGCCGAAATCGCCGAAATCAAAGTCGTAGCGCCTGACCGGGATCACAGCGGCGCTAGTAACTCGCTCACGCTGACTCGCCCCTTGTTTCTTCAACCAACCACTGAAGGGTTTATTGCGGTCGACGGTACGCCGACGGATTGCGTGCATCTGGGGTTGAGTCAGATGGTGGGATTCGCGCCGGAGCGGGTGATATCCGGGATCAACTCCCATGCAAATTTGGGCGATGACGTACTTTACTCCGGGACGGTAGCCGCGGCCATGGAAGGACGATTTTTGGGTTTGCCGGCGATTGCCGTGTCTTTAGTCAATCAAGGCGACAATCATTTTACCAGTGCGGCCAAAGTGATTAGGGAGCTGTTAACAACCAAATTACTGCCGACCTTGAGCAAGCGCACGGTTTTGAATGTCAATGTTCCGGATCTGCCTTTCGAACAGATCCAAGGATTTCGGATAACCCGGCTCGGACATCGCTTCAAGGGCGGGGAGCCCATAGAAATACGCGATCCCAGAGGCAGGATCCGCCATTGGATAAACTCTGCCGGTGAGGTGGATGATGCCGGTGAAGGAACCGATTTTCATGCTGTGAAAGCGGGATATGTGTCGATAACGCCGATTCACGTTGATATGACCCACCGTGAGGATGCGGTAACTTTGAGGCGCTGGATGGGGGATGAAAGTGGAGTTTGATTTGGAAGGTCGGGGCATGACCTCGCGCAGAACCCGTATGCGTTTGATTGCTCGGCTAAAAGAAGAAGGAATCGTTAATCCCCGTGTGCTGGATGCCATCACACAGGTTCCACGGCACATTTTTGTCGATGAAGCGCTTTCTCATCGCGCTTATGAAGATACTGCCTTGCCGATCGGGCACAGCCAGACGATTTCCCAGCCCTATATCGTTGCGCGCATGACTGAGCTTCTGTGTGATGAAATGCCGATGAAGCGCATTCTAGAAGTAGGAACAGGTTCGGGATATCAGGCGGCAATCCTGGCTCATATGGTAGAGGAAGTTTTTACTGTCGAGCGTATTGAACCGCTGCTGAGCAGAGCTCGAAAACGTTTTCGTGCTCTACGTCTGGATAAAATCTCAGCGAAGCTGGCAGACGGACGATGGGGTTGGCCGGAAGCCGGACCATTTGATGGGATAATGGTGACGGCCGCCCCGGATCAGATTCCCATGGAACTGCTTCCTCAGCTCAACGAAGGTGGAAGGCTGATTATTCCTGTCGGAAGCGGTGAAGCACAACAACTGTTTCGGCTGACCCGGATCGGCGATCAGGTGGAAAAGGAGCTAATAGAGTCGGTGCGTTTTGTGCCATTGCTCGGAGGCACGGTTCGCTGATGTGGAAAATCTATTTAAAAGGCTTTGCGATGGGCGCTGCGGATATTGTCCCGGGTGTTTCCGGCGGCACCATTGCTTTCATTACCGGTATTTATGAACGTCTTATCCATGCGATAGCCCAAGTATCGCCAGGATTGTTTGTTGTATGGAGGAAGCAAGGATTCTTGGCGGTCTGGCAGAAAGTAGACGGTACATTTTTATTGCTGTTGTTCGCCGGAATCCTAACCAGCGTCTTTTCCCTGGCAAGGCTCATCAGTTTCTTGTTGGCGCAGTATCCCAGTTTGATTTGGGGATTTTTCTTTGGCTTAATCGTCGGTTCCATCTGGTTTGTGGCGAAGGCTATCCGCAAAAAGCAGCTCAACCACATCATTTATCTGGTGTTTGGTATCGTTGCGGCCTATGCGATTACTACGATGAGTCCTTCGGTTCTGCAGCCGTCCTTTCCTAATCTCTTTATCTGCGGCGCCATCGCCATTTGCGCCATGGTGCTTCCTGGCGTTTCAGGCAGTTTTTTGTTGCTATTATTAGGTATGTACACGCCGGTTTTGGATGCGGTGAAATCTCTGGATGTAGTGGCCTTATCCGTTTTTGCCAGCGGCTGCTTAGTGGGGCTGATCGCTTTTACGCATTTGTTGAATTGGCTCTTGGCGCGATTCCATGATCTCACCATGGCTGTACTGACAGGATTTATGATCGGTGCATTAAGCAAGGTGTGGCCATGGAAATACACGACGGAATATCGAATCGATCAACATGGCGCTTCTATTCCGGTTGTGCAGAAAAACCTTTGGCCGGATAGGTATGAAGCGTTCACCGGTGAGCCTTCAATGCTCGGGGGCGTGCTTGCCCTGGCAATTGCCGGTGCTGTAATGGTTATTATTTTGGAGAAAATCGGAACTGGTTCACAAAAGTAATACACAGTACGTGTTACCAAAATGCCACTCTGTTGTTACCTGGGGTAACGCTTAGGTGTTGGTAACACTTCATGCTTCATTTATAACCAATTGGAATATGTCAATATTTTAATCACTTAGGGAATCTTTCTCGAACTGTATGTAAATTAATGGAATTAAAAAAGCTCCCTTAATTACTTTTTATTTTTAAAAGTGGTGGATGTGGAACAAGCCAGAGCCAGGAAAATCGATTTTTGTAACAGACTGTATCCTTTGTTTGGCACTGGTTATGCATTTAAAATTGTTCCAATTCTGCCTCCTGTCGACTGGGTGATTTTTCTACCTAATCTTTTGCGCTTTGTTGTTATCGGGTTCCTTCTCTCCCTTTTACCGGCTTGTACACCTACCGAGGTATATCAGGACAAACGCTTCAATCCTCCCGTGTATTGGGGAGTTCATGTTGTTGAAGGCGGCGATACCCTGTATTCCATTGCCTGGCGGTATGGCAGGGACTATGAAGAATTAGCGGACATCAACGGTATAAAAGCGCCTTACAATATCTATCCGGGGCAGAAGGTCGACCTTTCGGTTCCGAAGGGCTACGTTAAAAAAACCAGGCAAGTTGCTGATTCTAAGAAGACGGAGACGAAAAGGTCCGTAAAAACCCCTACGACTAAGGTTGAAAAGCCTGCCGTTAACAAAAAGATACAAACGCCTGTTGCCAAAGTTTACAAACCGACACTCAAGGGTAAGGTGAAATGGTCGTGGCCTCATACTGGCCCGATTATTGAAAGATTTAATGTCGCGGGCGATATCAACAAGGGTATTGATATTCGCGGCAATATCGGCGATCCGGTCAGAGCGGCAGCGCAAGGTGAAGTGGTATACGCAGGAAGCGGCCTGTTGGGTTACGGAAACCTGGTGATTGTGAATCACAACGAAACCTACCTTAGCGCTTATGCGCACAATCGAAGGATGTTTGTAAAAGAAGGAGACTTAGTTAAAACGGGACAAGTGATTGCCGAACTAGGGGACTCAGGAACTAAAATATCAAAGCTGCACTTTGAAATAAGAAAAAACGGAAAACCTGTCAATCCTCTACATTACCTACCAAAAAGATAAGCTTGCGTATGCAAGTGCATAAAATATTACTCCCGGACGGGAGCCTATAGCAGGGTACTATTATCATGGCAGCAGAAAGAGAAGCGTTCGCAGAAGATATTTCCTATGATGAATTCGAGATGTCCATGAATGACATGGAGGATAGTGAGGAGGAGTTTGAGACCGTTGTATCCATAGACAAGGCTAAAAGTGGGCGGTTCCAGCTTACCGAAGGCCAATCTTACCGTAACATTGATGCAACCCAGATTTATCTGAATGAAATCGGTTTTTCGCCGTTACTGACACCCGAAGAAGAAGTTTACTATGCCCGCCTGGCGCGTAAGGGCGAGGAAAAAGGGCGCAAGCGCATGATTGAAAGCAATTTGCGCTTGGTCGTAAAAATTGCGCGCCGTTATGTGAATCGTGGATTGAGTCTGCTCGATCTCATCGAAGAAGGTAATCTTGGTCTGATCCGTGCCGTTGAAAAGTTTGATCCCGAACGCGGATTCCGCTTTTCTACCTATGCGACCTGGTGGATCCGGCAAACCATCGAACGGGCGATTATGAATCAAACCCGAACGATCCGGCTGCCGATTCATGTAGTAAAGGAGCTCAATGTTTATTTGCGGGCAGCGCGAGAGCTTACTCAGAAGCTTGATCATGAGCCCAGCGCCGAAGAAATTGCCGAATTGCTCGAAAAACCGGTCAAAGATGTCAAACGCATGCTTGGCCTTAACGAAAAAATCACTTCCGTCGATTCACCAGTCGGCGCTAATTCCGATAAATCCCTCCTCGATACCGTTGCCGACGAAGCTAGCAACGACCCTGCTGAAGTACTGCAGGATACCGACTTGCGGGGTTGTCTGGATCGCTGGTTAAACCAACTGTCCGACAAGCAGCAGGAAGTCATTGCGCGCCGTTTTGGTCTTCGTGGTTACCCTATGAGTACTTTAGAGGAAGTTGGTCAGGAAATTGGCCTTACCCGTGAGCGTGTACGGCAGATTCAAGTAGAGGCATTGAAGAGAATGCGTGAGTTGCTGGAAAAAGAAGGTTTATCCGGCGATACATTGTTCAAGTAAGGGGTTGATTTGATGTTTTAGTGACATCGTTAACACCTTAACCAATCGAAGAGCCCCGTTGTCCACGGGGTTTTTTGTGCCGGGCAAAAGCAAAATTTGACTGAGCTCACATGCATAAGCAATTGATTGCAAACCAGTTCACAGTTCCCCAAGAGTGTTGGCCGGGGCTGTATCCCTCCTCTTAAGCGGCGACTTATAATGCTTTCAATCCGCCGCCGATACGCGTGGATTCCCTTAGACAGAGAGCGATGCCCGGCCATGGGTTTCTCGTATTAGAGCGCTCAAAATAAGAAGAAATAAAACCAAGAGTCAACGATAAAGTTGATCGACTATAACCTCAAACTAAAGAAATATAGGGATGACTTATGAAAAAATTACTGACCGCTGCAGCGCTCACTCTCGCGCTTAGCCCGCTTTCCAATGCAGCTACTGTTGCTGATGTTGAGATTCCGGATGCCTTGGAAGCCTCTACAGGCTCTGAGCTGATGCTGAATGGTGCCGGCGTACGCTCCAAATGGTTCATCGACGTATACATTGGTGGACTTTACCTGCCGGAAGCCAAGCAATCTGCCAATGAAATCGTGAAGGCCGACGAGCCTATGGCGATCAAGCTGCATATGATTTCCAGCATGGTGACCAGTGAGAAAATGGTAAATGCGACTATGGAAGGCTTCCAAAACGCCACGAATGGCGATACATCTCCAATCAAAACTGAAATCGATCAGTTTATGGGCGCGTTTGAAGAAGAAATTTTAGAGAATGACGTTTTCGATCTGGTATATGTGCCTGGTAAAGGCGTGGAAGTCTACAAGAACGAAGAGTTGTTAGACACCGTTGGCGGTGGCATGGCATTCAAAGAAGCCTTGTTTGGTATTTGGCTGTCGGATAACCCTGCTCAAGAAAGCTTGAAAAAGGCAATGCTTGGCGAAAGTTAATATCTGCTATAAAACAAGAAAAGGGCTGCCGCAGGAAAGATCCCGGCGGCCTTTTTTATTCCTCGGAACCTAGTAGATGGCTGCTGATTGAACGTCCCAGTCTGGCAATGAGCGGGGGAGGGAAGTCATGGCCCATTCCGGCGACGAGTTCAAACCTGGAACGCTGTATGCGTTGGGATATGCCCAGTCCCCGTTGAAAAGGGATCAATCTGTCCTCATCGCCATGGATGACGAGTGTGGATTTTCGTATGTGCCTTTGCATGGATTCCAAACTGCCTGTTGCTAACAAAGCGGTGCATTGCCTTCGGGTTCCCGGTGTGTCATCGGTATTCCGCGTCATCACCTTTTCGACGCGGTCTCGTAAAAGGCTGCTGCATGTCGGGTAGGTCTTACTGCCGATTGCGCGAATAAGGCTGATTCTATGTTCCAGTTGTTTGGCTGCGCAATTAGAGGAGTTGCTTTTGCCGAGCAGGCATAGTCCCAGCTTGAGATTAATAGCCGGTATTCCGGTGTATCCGCTATCGGACATCAGAATGCTTAGGCTTCTGGTCAGGTGAGGGAAATTTGCAGCTATGATCTGCGCGATCATCCCACCCATCGAAGCGCCCACGATATGTGCGTCCGTGTGGCCGAGATGCTGAATCAGTGCAACACTATCCTTCGCCATCTCTTCCAAGCGGTAAGGGCTGCTTATCGCCAGGCCGACTTTCGAACGGCAGTAGTTGCGAACTAGTTTTGGTTTATGCTGTTCCCACTTGCTGGACAAACCGATATCCCGATTATCAAAGCGCACGACAAAGTAACCCTGTTCCGCGATGAATTGGCATAACGACTCGGGCCAGACCAACATTTGCGCTCCGAGTCCCATAATCATCAGGACCAAGGGATGCCGGGAATCGCCAAAAGTTTCATAGGCGATAATTGAATCTTCCAAATGAGCGAACTTAACCGGTTCGTGTTGATTATATTTTGTAGTACCGGCTATTCCCTGATCGGAGTCGGAGCTAATTTCAAGTTTTAAGGGGCTTTTTGGTGGTGCCAAGACAACAAACTTCCATGGATTCATCAAAACGTCACGAGATTGTAACGATAGTGGTGTATTAGTGCCCGGCATTTGCCCTTTTTTCAAAAAAAATTCATGATAATTACATCTAAATGAAACATAGATTGAAGTTGTCAATTGTTTGGCGAAGAAGCTGTCAAGTTTTTTAGGTGTTTATAGGCGTATTGCTATTTGAGAGAACGGGTGGGTGATGAAAAGACCCAAGGAATATCGGGTCTTTGTAAGGCTGGAAAGTCCACAGTCAATATTAGAGTGAAAACTGGCGCAGTTCTTGGGCAATCTGGCCATGCACCATCAGTTGGTGAAAGTCATCTGCCATGCGTTTAACTGTCCCGGGATCGTTATAGCAGCAAAAGCCCTCCCAGGACTCGTGATGGTGGCGGAGGATAATGCCTCTGTCGTCGACTAAGACAAAAACCTGTGCCGGAAATTCGACCTCCGGATTGAGCATCTTAATTTCTATGGAAGTGGTAAGCCGACGAACAAGTTTGAGTAATCGGTTGCTGCTCTCCACCGCTGGTTTTGGATCCTGCAACAGGATTTTTACGAAAGTTGAGCGACTTTTGCGTGCCAGTGCCGATATCGCATCGAGCGCTTTAGGGTGATCCAATGTTCCTTTTTCCAGATCCTGCGTAAGAATCAGCAGGCTATGTTTTGCCTGATCCAAGAGTGGAATCAAGTGGTCCATATAACCGGTGCGGCTGTTAAATCGGTGCACGGTATCATCGTCCACCAGCTGCAGCGGGGTTTTGATCTTGCCTTGGGCTAGTTGTATATGCATTTTGATGTGCGGAATGCCGACTTCTTCGTACTCTTCGCCAACCGGCTCAAAACCAAATTCTGTGTACAGTTTACGGATATAGGTCTGTGCACTCAGGGTCAAATCCAGAAAGCCCTGTGAACGGGCATAGGCGATTACATATTTTACCAGTTGCCGGGCTAAACCCTGTCCGCGATATTGGGCGTAGACCGCAAATCGACCGATTCTGGCTTGTTTGGGGTTCTCTCGATCGATAATCAGTCGCGCGGTGGCATAAACATTTCCTTCCGCATCCTTGACTAAAAAATGGGTCGCTTCCTGGTCGAACGCGTCCCATTCTTCTTCGGGCGGGCAGGATTGCTCGATGACGAATACCTGGTGCCGAATTGCTCGTAGGTCGGCTTCGCTTTCCTGCCAGGTCGTAATGTCAGTGTATTTCAGTGTCATGCGCTTAATTGTGTCCGCTGTCTTGGTTCAACCCGCTATCTTTAATCAAGAGCAGGCTGCCTTTATTTACGAGTTGGACCAGAGTTTCTAATTGCTGTTTAGATTGAGTTAACTCCCTCAGGGTCATGCTGTCAACCCGATTGCCTGCACACAATAGGCGAATCCAAGGGAGGTCGGCCTCAGTAAAATCAATGGATTCCCCGTCAACCGAAAAAACCAGCTTAGCGCCGGGGGTCGCGGGCATTACATAAGTGTAGCGTGAACCTTCATTCCACCGCCATTGGCTGCCGGTTGATTGCAACGCCTCGCGCAGGTCATTTATGGTCACATGGTCTGTTTCTTCCAGGGGCATCACTATGGAGGTGTTTTTAGGGCCGGTAACAAAGTTGCTGAACCATTCGGCAAGAAACTCGCTATCCGTTAGCTGATCTATAATCCTGTTTTGCAAATAATCGATAAGGCTTCGTTGAATTTCGCCTGGATTGGTTTGTTGTTTCGAAATCCCATCAGCCAAATGGCGTTGATTCGCCGCTGAATCACAGAGCGTATCTGCTAACGACGAAAGTAACTCGTCATACCGGGGTGATCGGAAGCCGATGGAAAACGTCATACACCTGTCGAGTGCCTCGCCATAGTGTGCGACTTGTGGTGGAAGGTACAGGCAATCGCCTGGTTCTAATACCCATTCTTCGGTGACAGGCATATCCGCCAATATTCTTAATGGCGTGCCGGTGAGTCGCGCGCTGTCAGCATCGCAAAGCGGACCAACTTGCCAGCGACGTCTTCCCTGCATTTGCAGGAGAAAGACATCGTAAAAGTCATAATGCGGGCCTACGCTGCCGCCTTCGGGAGCGAAGCTTGCCATCAGATCGTCAATCCGCCAATTGGGCAGGAAACGAAAATCGTCTAACAGGTCTGCACATTCCGGCACCCAATGATCCAAGCCTTGAATTAGCAAAGTCCAGTTTTTAGCGGGCAAGTTATTGAGGACCTGCTCAGTGAAAGGTCCTTGTTGTAATTGCCAGGGCAGTCCGTCCAGCTCGCGATACACTATTCGCGATTCGACTTCTTCTTCAAGGGCGAGCCCGGCCAAGTCATTAGCGTCCACCGGGCATTGGATATCCGGGTAGAGCCGACGGATCAGCATGGGTTGCTTCTGCCAATAGTTGGCCAGAAAGTCGTCGGTGTCGATGGATCCTAACTTTTGCAGCACGTCACGGATTATCCATCGTATTGGCTAATGCGTTTTGTCTGCGCAACCGCGTTGCCCAAGTACGAGCGCGGTTCCAAGTTGAGGAGTTGTTGTTTTGCGTCGTCCGGTATATCAAGGGTTTTAATAAATGTGGTTATGCTTTCCTGGTTAATTGCCTTGCCCCGCGTGAGTTCTTTAAGTTTCTCATAGGCGCCTTCTATGTTGTAACGGCGCATGACCGTCTGGATCGGTTCTGCCATCACTTCCCAGCTATTATTCAGATCTTCTTCGAGTCGGACAGCATTGAGTTCCAGTTTGCTTAGGCCTTTTAGCGTGGCTTCGTAAGCAATGAGGCTGTGTGCCAGGCCAACTCCCAGGTTCCTCAGTACTGTTGAATCCGTTAAGTCCCGTTGCCAGCGTGAAACGGGTAACTTTCGACTGAGATGATCCATCAGCGCGTTTGCAACGCCCAGGTTGCCTTCCGAATTCTCAAAATCAATTGGATTCACTTTATGGGGCATCGTTGAGGAACCGATTTCGCCGGCAACAGTACGTTGTTTGAAATAACCCAAGGAGATATAGCCCCAAATATCTCTGTTGAGGTCGATCAAAATCGTATTGAACCGAGAAATGGCGTCAAACAATTCAGCGACGAAATCGTGCGGCTCAATTTGGGTGGTATAACGGTTCCACTCCAGACTCAAGCCGGCAATCAGCGCTTTGGCGTTTTCTTCCCAGTCGACATCGGGGTAAGCGCTGAGATGGGCATTATAGTTGCCGACAGCGCCGTTAATTTTTCCTAAAACCGGTATGCTTTTTAACTGTTTCATTTGGCGTTTTAACCGCGCCACTACATTGGCGAGTTCCTTGCCGACCGTTGTGGGGGAAGCTGTTTGGCCATGGGTGCGTGACAACATCGGTTGTTCTGCGAAACCAATGGCGAGATCCTGCAATTGGTTAGTCACTTTTTCCATTAGCGGCAGAGTTACCTCGCTGACGCCCCGTTTTAGCATCAATGCATAAGACAGGTTATTGATATCCTCCGAGGTACAGGAAAAGTGGACAAATTCCATAATGTCCTGCAGAGCTGGAGGCGCATTGTCCGCTTTGAATTGTTCTTTTATATAGTACTCTATGGCCTTAACATCGTGATTGGTCGTCTTTTCAATGTCCTTGACCCGCTGCGCTTTTTCTGGTGTAAGCTCGCGATAAATATTATCCAGAAACTTTATGGTATCGCCATCGAATGGCGGGACTTCAGGAATGCCTGGATTGTCAGCAAGACGAATCAACCAGTGAATCTCAACTTCAATCCTGGCTTTTATCAAACCGAACTCGCTAAATAGGGGCCTTAATGCATTGACTTTTCCCGCATAACGACCATCAATTGGCGAAAGGGCGGTTAGTTCGTTGAGTTTCATTACAAGCTCCGGTAAATGTGAAAAAGATTCGATCCAAAGGTTAAAGCAGCGCTTCAGCGGCTTTAATAATCGGTTTTCTGGTGAAAAGCAGCTTCCAGCGTCGTCCGCCGACCTGGCGCCATAAAACGGCGGCACGGATACCTGCTAACAATAGCGCCCGGATCTTATCGGCATTCTCGTCTACCCGCAGGTGTTTGGGCTCTCCGGTGACTTGAATACGTTGCGGAAAGGTGCTGATGGTGTCTTTGTACAGGCTTGCGAATGCCCCGACGATATTCGAGTGGGTTGCTTCGAAGTGCAGAGTTTGCTGCTGGATCTGCTCAATCCGCTGCGACATGACTGTCAACATGTCCTGGCGCTTGTGAAGTTTGCCTTCCAGATAGAGCAGCGTTAAGGCATATCTGACGACTTCCACTTTGCTTTGATCGTTGCGTTTATCCAAAATTCCGATCAGTTCTTTCAGTCCGAGTTGCAGGCTAAAACGATCGCCGTAGATTTCCATTGTGGAGTCCGATTGGGTTTTGGTCAGGCTTTCCAGCAACACTCGATACGACTCTTCCGGTATGGAGCCGGTTTTCGCTAAACGATCAACTAAGAACGCTGCTTGGAAAACAGCGGCAAGAGCGATTGCCTGATCTTCCACTGAGTGACTCACGTTAAAGTTTTTCCTCTACGGCTTTTGAATGGTCAGTTCGGGAGGCGCTATCGGTTAAACTGCCTTCAATGCCAATAATGCCTCCGCCTAGACAGCGGAGTCCATCATAAAAAACCACCGACTGTCCCGGGGTGATGGCCCGTTGCGGCCGAGCGAAATCGACAACCACGGAATCCTGATGAAAAGTTAAGGTGCACGCTTGATCGGGCTGACGATAGCGGGTTTTGGCGAAACAGTGCATTTGTCCCTGAGAATTCACGGGCAATGTTTCCGGAGCATTGATCCAATCCAGTTTGTGGGCAACGAGTCGCTGCTGAAACAAACCTGGATGCTGGCTGCCCTGAGCAACAATCAGGCGGTTGCCGGTAAGATCTTTACCGATAACATACCATGGCTCCTCCCCGTAGTTTTTTAAGCCGCCGATGCCTAATCCTTGACGCTGGCCAATGGTGTGGTACATCAAGCCTTGGTGGGTGCCAATTTTATCGCCGAATTCGGTGACGATCGGTCCCGGTTTCGCGGGGATGTACTGTCTTAAGAAGTCGGTGAATTTTCGTTCACCGATAAAACAGATGCCGGTACTGTCCTTCTTGTCATGGGTTGCCAGCTCTTGTTTCCGGGCAATCTTTCGGACTTCCGGCTTAACAAGGCCGCCGACTGGAAACAACGTTTTAGCCAGTGCCGCTTCCGGGACAGTGTGAAGAAAATAACTTTGCTCTTTAGATGGGTCGCTGCCTTTAACTAATACTGTTTGCCGGTTAATTGAAGTTCTTTGCGCATAGTGTCCGGTCGCAATGAAATCCGCCCCTAGCGTCATCGCATGGTCGAGAAAGGCTTTGAACTTTATTTCTTTGTTGCACAAAATGTCGGGATTAGGGGTTCGCCCTGCGCGGTACTCATCAAGAAAGTGTTCGAAAACGCGGTCCCAATACTCGCTGGAGAAGCTGGCTGTGCGGCAGTCGATGCCCAGGCTGTGTGCGACACGAAGCGCATCTTCAAAGTCAGTCATGGCAGTGCAGTATTCGGTGCCGTCATCCTCATCCCAGTTTTTCATGAAGAGACCTTCCACTTCATAACCGATGGCCTTAAGAATGTAAGCAGATACTGAAGAATCGACACCGCCGGAGAGGCCCACTACTACCTTTTTCTTTCGTTTGCTCGCTGCCATTACCAAATTTGCTGTGGATACATAAAAGCGGGGAATTATAGCCTTTATAGTCGAGGATTACATAGTTTGCTTAGGTTCGGCGTCTCTTCTGCCTGGAAAATCCTATTTTAGACTGAGGATAAGTTGCAGGGAGGTGAAAACTTTCCTCACGCCATTCTCCTGGCTGCAATCCGTCAAGGCGCCATGTTCCGATGCAGGCGCGGATGAGTCGTAGCGTGGGGTATCCAACCGCGGCAGTCATGCGTCTGACTTGGCGGTTACGCCCTTCTGTAATTGTCAGGCTTAGCCAACTGGTGGCAAGATTTTTTCTCTCACGGATGGGAGGGTGGCGCGACCAGACATCGGGTGGGTCTATGATTCGCACCTTGGCTGGCTTGGTCAGACCATCTTTCAACTTAACGCCAAGGCTCAGTTGATCAAGGGCCGATTTATCCGGTGAACCTTCTACTTGTGCCCAGTAAGTCTTTGGTGTCTTATACTTCGGGTGACTTATGTGCGCTTGGAGACGGCCGCTATTGGTCAATAACAGCAGTCCTTCTGAATCGTAATCCAGCCTTCCAGCCGGGTAGTATCCCGTTTGGGTAAAGTAATGCGCAAGGGTCGCACGGTCTTCTTCGTCAGTGAACTGAGAAAGAACCTGGAATGGTTTATTGAAGAGCAATAAAGTGGCCAAGTTAGATAACCGCGTTGAACCGGCAACCACGAGGGTTGTTAAGACTAACCGCTGGGCGCTGAAAGTTTGAGAAATTGGCGCTTATTCATTAAGTGGGCAGAGGTAATTTGCGCTTGCTTAAACGTGCTCTGCCATCTGTTCGGTTGTCTCCACCCTGTCAGTATCTTTGATCTGGTCAGTGGATGACTTCGCCGGAACTTCGAGTGCGTCAGCAGGTCTAATGTTTATTGCATGGTAACCTTTACCGCTGGCCTGAGCATCGAAGTAGACTGCCTGTCCTGCTTTAAGGGTTTTATAACCTTCCATTTGGATTGAGGAAAAATGCGCGAACAGGTCTTCATCTTGAAGCTCTTCAGCTTCATTAGAGTCTGCAATGATAAAACCGTAGCCTTTAGCGTTGTTGAACCACTTGACTTTACCTAGAGGCATGATCGACTCCCTTGTCACTAGAGGGCGTTGCCCATTTTTGTTTGTTTTAGGAGGTTGTCCCAGTTGTTAACGAGACTCCAACACCAAATACTGCCTTTATGATTATTGGGTAATATACAGTAAAACGATTGGTTAACGCAGGTAACGACGAATCGCTAGTGTGAGTCAGGCTTAGATAGTATTATAAAGTGGACGTTATTTAAAGTGACTTGGTGATATTCGTCTCAGTCTTGATTTCCCCATATTTAGACCCCAGTTAGTTGATGGGAAACAAAAAGGCGGACAATTGCCGGAACAAATTTTGCTGAAATTTTTAAAAAAGTTGGTGTAGGCGGGCGAGCGGTTCGCTAGTGATGTGATGATTAGATTTAATGAAATTAATCTGCCTGCTGTGGGTATTCCGGAAGATAATCTACTAATATTAAACCAGGACGATAGGGATGATCAGAATGAAAACGAAGTAGATCATCCGGGGAGTTTGGCCTTAGCGCCCGAAAAGCCAGCGCTAAAAAAGCCCTCCCTTTATAAGGTCGTGATGTTAAATGACGACTACACACCAATGGATTTTGTGGTCGAGGTGTTAATGTTGTTTTTCGGCCTGCCCGAGCCAAAGGCCACGCAGATCATGCTGGCCGTGCATACCCAGGGCAAAGCCGTCTGTGGCGTGTACACCCGGGATATTGCTGAGTCGAAAGTGGCTCAGGTCAACCAGTATTCTTCGGAATGTGAGCACCCATTATTGTGTGAAATCGAACGGGCGGATTAGCCCGAAACTGAGGTGAGTGATGCTGAGTAAAGACCTCGAATTGACCTTGAATGCCGCCTTTAAAAATGCGCGGGAGAAGCGTCATGAGTTTATGACAGTAGAGCATCTTCTACTTGCGTTACTCGACAACGATTCGGCAATCAAGGTGTTAAATGCCTGTGGGGCGGACTTAAGCCAGTTGCGTAACGAGTTGTTGGAGTTTGTTGACTCAACCACGCCGCTTATTCCGAATAATGACCCCGATAGGGAAACCCAGCCGACGCTGGGCTTTCAACGCGTATTGCAAAGGGCCGTTTTCCACGTGCAATCCTCCGGTAAGAAAGAGGTGACCGGGGCGAATGTGCTGGTCGCAATTTTTAGCGAACAGGAAAGTCAGGCAGTTTATGTACTCAAAAAGCAGAATGTTGCACGTATTGATGTGGTGAACTACATCAGCCACGGCATCTCGAAAGTTTCCGGTGAAAGCGAGCAGGAAGAAGAAGCGGAGCATCAAGAAGAAGGTATAGAAGAGTCTAGTGGTTCAAAGCCCTTGGAGGCGTTTGCGACAAATCTCAATGAACAGGCTCGCCAAGGCAGAATCGATCCCCTCATCGGTCGGGACAAAGAACTGGATCGGGTCATGCAGATTCTTTCCCGCCGTCGCAAGAATAATCCGCTCCTGGTGGGAGAAGCTGGCGTCGGCAAAACGGCGATAGCCGAAGGCCTGGCTAAGCAAATCGTTGAAGGCAATGTGCCTGAAATCATCAAAGACGCCGTGGTTTATGCACTGGATCTGGGCGCTCTGTTGGCGGGAACCAAATATCGTGGAGATTTTGAGAAAAGATTCAAGGCGTTGCTTAAAGAGCTTAAGCGGCAAAACAAGTCCATCCTTTTTATAGACGAAATCCATACGATTATCGGGGCGGGTTCCGCATCCGGCGGTGTCATGGATGCATCCAATTTGCTGAAACCGTTGCTCAGCTCCGGTGAGATACGCTGCATTGGCTCTACTACGTTTACTGAGTTTCGAGGCATCTTCGAGAAGGATAGCGCCCTGGCGCGCCGTTTTCAGAAGATCGATATCGTCGAGCCCTCGGTTCAAGATACTTATCAAATTTTAAAAGGTTTAAAGCGTCAGTTCGAGAAGCATCACGAAGTGGAATATACTGAAGACGCCTTGCGCACGGCGGCGGAACTGGCTGACCGGTATATCAGCGATCGTCATATGCCCGATAAGGCAATAGATGTCATTGACGAGGCTGGAGCCAGTCAACGCCTAAAGCCTGAAGAGGAGCGTTCTACAACGATTGATAACGGCATTATTGAAACGGTAGTTGCAAGTATTGCCAGGATTCCTCCCAAGACCGTTTCTTCTTCCGATAAGGATAAGATCAAGAATCTGCAACGGGACCTGAAGATGGTCGTATTTGGTCAGGATCCAGCGATTGACGCATTAACGACAGCAATAAAACTTTCCAGAGCCGGACTGAAATCTGAAGGCAAGCCGGAAGGTTCGTTCCTGTTCGCTGGTCCGACCGGTGTCGGTAAGACCGAAGTGACCCGCCAATTGGCGAAAATTATGGGTGTCGAGCTTATTCGCTTCGATATGTCGGAATACATGGAGCGGCATACTGTATCCAGATTGATCGGTGCACCCCCTGGCTATGTCGGCTACGATCAAGGCGGTCTGTTGACCGAGGCGGTTAACAAGCAGCCACACTGTGTATTGTTGCTGGATGAAATTGAAAAAGCGCATCCTGAAGTTTTCAACCTGTTGTTACAAGTGATGGATCATGGAACCTTAACCGACAACAACGGGCGCAAGGCAGATTTTCGGCACGTGATTTTAGTGATGACCACCAATGCTGGCGCTGAAGAAATGAGCCGTCGGTCCATCGGATTTAGTACACAAGATCACACTACCGATGGTATGGAAATAATCACTAAAACCTTTACACCCGAGTTCCGCAATCGGTTGGATGGCATTATTCAATTCAATGCGTTGGATGAAACCACCATCACTTACGTCGTGGACAAATTCCTGACTGAGTTGCAAGCGCAGTTGGATGACAAGCGTGTACTGTTGGATTTGGATACAGATGCCAAAGCCTGGTTAGCCGTGCATGGCTACGATGAAAAGATGGGCGCGCGGCCAATGGCAAGATTGATTCAGGAAAATATCAAGAAGCCTTTGGCGGAAGAGATTTTGTTTGGCGATTTGTCGGGAGCGGGTGGCACGGTATATGTTTCCGTTGTTGACGATAAACTGAGCTTCAAATTTGAACCTGCAAAGGAACCTGCGGATCAATCCTCCTAATATAGCAAGCTTGGAAAGCAAAAAAGGGGAACTAGTTTCCCCTTTTTTGTGTGCTGAAGGCTCGAAAAAATACTTTAAATTGGATCAAATGCTTGCTGGCAACTTGCCAGTTTTCTAATTAACGGGCTCTGTAGACAATTCTGCCCTTGCTTAGGTCGTAGGGCGTCATTTCCACTTTCACCTTATCACCGGTCAGAATACGGATGTAGTTTTTACGCATCTTTCCTGAAATGTGGGCAATCACTTCATGACCGTTTTCGAGTTTTACCCGGAACATAGTATTGGGAAGGGTATCGACGATCGTACCTTCCATTTCAATATTTCCTTCTTTCGCCATTCAGCAGAATCCTCTAATAAAAAATTGAGCCTGAAAATCGGAGTGCGAATTTTGCCTTAATTCTGACAAAAGTGCAAAGATGATCTTGTTTGGAGATATACTTATAGAGACTATCTGTTGTGCAGCGGCCTATGATCTAAAGGCTGATCCAATTGTCTCTGAGGAGAACTTCGATCGGTCGATACTTGGTCTTATAAGACATTTTTCCGCAGCCACGAATCCAATATCCAAGATACAGATATGGCAAGCCCAAGCGCTTGGCTGCTTCAATTTGCCATAAGATGCCATAGACACCTAGTGCTCGCTGGGATTCTTCCGGAGCGAAATAGGTATAGATCGCCGATAATCCATCCAGTGTTCTATCCATGACCGCCACCGAAAGCAGACCTTTTTCGCTCCTGAACTCGACGAAGGACGTTTTGTCTCGTGCTTCCATCAAAAAGGACTCGTACTGATCGAGTGTCGGCGGGTACATATCTCCATCGTGATGGCGCTCATTAATATAGCGTTGATAAAGAGCAAAATGTTCCTGGTTAAACGTTGCTGGCTTTTCAATGACGTTCAGATCGAGATTACGCTTCCAGGTGCGCTTTTGGCTCCTGGACGGTTGGAATTTATCTACCGGAACCCGTACTGGGATGCAGGCATTGCAGCCGACACACCTTGGTTTGTAATAATGATGTCCGCTTCTGCGAAATCCGAGCTGAGATAGGCGAGTGTAAAGTGCGTCGTCAATTTTTGCCTTGGGGTCGACAAACATAGTCGTGGCAAGCCGATCATCAAGATAGCTGCATGGATGTTCAGGTGTCGCATAAAACACCAGGGTTCTTAGACTTGACATCGACGACTGCTTGGAAATTCCGATGTTGGTTACGAAGGATATATAGCTATCATGTTTTCCAAGTTAAATCTATCTCTTCTTTGGCATTTAGCTCTTTGCTGACAGCTTTTTTAAGTATAGACAGGTATTTAGGGCGAGAGATCACGTGCGCCCCTAGAGATTCCAGGTGACGGTTGTGTAACTGGCAGTCAAATAGCTGATATCCCCAGCTTTTAAGGGCTTGAGCTAACATAATGAATGCAAACTTGGATGCATTGCTCACGTGGCTAAACATTGACTCCCCGAAGAAGCCTGATCCGATTGAAATTCCGTAGAGGCCTCCGATGAGTTGCTCTTGTTTCCATATTTCGATGCTATGGGCATAACCTAAATCATGCAGTTTCGAATAGGCGGAAATCATTTCCGGGGTAATCCAAGTTTCGGAACAATATGATCTAGGTTGCGCACAACCATTGATCACCCCTAAAAAATCTTGGTCAAACGTGTAGCAAAAAGCGCCACTATTGATAGTCCTGCGCATGCTTTTTGAAATATGGAGGTCATTAAAATCGAGAATACAGCGTTCCCCAGGTGACCACCAGAGAATCGGTTGACCGTCGCTGTACCAGGGAAAGATGCCGTTTTTGTAGGCAAGAATCAGGCGCTCTGCCGATAAATCCCCGCCGGCACACAATAATCCATCCGGTTCCGATAGCGCGGAGTTTGGGTGAGGAAACCAAATGGAGTCATCTAGCCAAGGAAGATTCAACATTTCAGAAGAAGAAATGGAGTAATTATCTATCTTACTCCATTTTTACCTATTGGGTGACAGCCCATTGTGCCGTGTGGGATGTGATTAAGAGTCCAGGTACCGTTCGGCATCCAGGGCCGCCATACATCCGAAACCCGCTGAGGTAACTGCCTGGCGATATACATGGTCAGCAACGTCCCCGGCGGCGAAGACTCCGTCAATACTGGTTTGGGTCGCGTTGCCGTTGAGCCCGGATTGGGTGATCAGGTAGCCGTCTTTCATGTCAAGTTGGCCGATAAACAGGTCAGTGTTGGGTTTATGTCCTATGGCAATAAATACACCGCTAAGGGGAAGCTCCTGAGTTTCATCCGATTTTGTGCTCTTGATTCGAATACCGGTAACGCCGGAGTCGTCCCCCAGCACTTCATCAAGAGTGTGATCCCAAGCAATGTTGATATTGCCGCTTCTTTCCCTTTCAAAAAGCTTATCTTGCAGCATTTTTTCAGCACGTAGCTTGTCCCGGCGATGCACTAAAGTAACTTCGGCCGCGATATTGGAGAGATACAAGGCTTCTTCGACAGCGGTGTTTCCACCGCCTATCACGGCGACCTTTTGATTACGGTAGAAAAAACCGTCACAGGTAGCGCAAGCGCTGACCCCTTTGCCTTTAAAGGCTTCTTCCGAATCCATTCCTAAATATTGCGCCGATGCTCCAGTGGCGATAATCAAAGCATCACATGTATAAACACCGTTGTCTCCGACCAGTCGAAATGGACGGTTCCTAAGGTCTGCTTCGTTGATGTGGTCAAAAATGACCTCAGTGTCAAAACGTTCCGCATGTTTTTGCATACGTTGCATTAACTCCGGTCCCTGCACACCTTCAGCATCTCCCGGCCAGTTGTCCACATCCGTCGTGGTTGTCAGCTGCCCACCCATTTCCATTCCGGTGATGACCACAGGATTCAAATTCGCACGCGCGGCATACACCGCTGCAGTGTACCCTGCTGGGCCGGATCCCAAAATCAGCAGTTTGACATGTTTTGGTTCAGTCATGAGAGTTCCTTAAATCGTAGAAAGTTGGGCGGAATATAAAGTCTGTCGCTAAAGTATCATAAATATTCTGCTCTACTGATTGGAAATACCAATAACTGAGATTATTGGGGCTAATGGGGGAAACTCAAGGTAAGATGATTTGGATTCCCCGGATAAGAAAGTAGGAGTAACTCCGTTTAAAGTCGTCCATCAACTTGATCTTTAGGCAGTACGTATTTCACATCAAAAAGAACGTGGTTGGAGTGGCCAAGCTTTCGAATGGCTTCACTACCCATTTCCTTAAACTGGCGGTGAGCAACGGCTAGAATAATTGCATCATAGTAATCTTCCTCCAGTTGGTCGACTAACTCGACCTGGTATTCCTCCAGGGCCTCTGCAGAGTTCGCCCAAGGGTCATAAATATCAACATTTGCGTGATAGGATTCAAATGTTTCAATCAAGTCTACGACACGTGTGTTACGTATGTCCGGGCAATCCTCCTTGAAGGTGAGTCCTAATATTAATACATTTGATTCCGCGACATGAATTTTTCGCTTAGTCATCATTCGAATGACTTTTTCGGCAACATATTCGCCCATACCATCATTTGTTCGGCGACCGGATAGTATCATTTCGGGATGGTGGCCAATCGATTGGGCCTTATGGGTTAAATAGTAAGGGTCGACTCCGATGCAATGTCCTCCAACAAGACCTGGTCTGAATGGTAGGAAGTTCCATTTGGTTCCAGCGGCTTCCAGGACATCGAGTGTATCGATGTCCATTTTATTGAATATTAGTGAAAGCTCGTTTATTAGAGCTATGTTGACATCACGCTGAGTGTTCTCAATAACCTTCGCGGCTTCAGCTACTTTAATGCTTGGCGCTTTATGTGTGCCGGCAGTGATAATACTCTTATATAGCTCGTCCACGAAGTCGGCAACATCCGGTGTGGAGCCGGATGTTACCTTTAATATGTTGGTGACCCGATGCTCTTTATCTCCTGGATTGATTCTTTCCGGGCTGTAGCCTGCGTAGAAGTCTTTGTTGTATCCTAGTCCACTCACCTTTTCGATGACAGGAATGCAGACTTCTTCGGTAGCCCCTGGATAGACAGTCGATTCGTAAATCACGACGTCACCTTTTGAGAGCGCTTGCCCAACGGTTTTGCTGGCTGAAACTAATGGCCGCAGGTCTGGTGTTTTGAATTCATCGATTGGGGTAGGGACGGTGACGATGTAGATATTGCAGACACGGATGTCATTCAAATTGTCGGTATAGGTAAGCTGTGTCGCTTGCGCCAATAAGTCATCTTCGACTTCAAGTGTGTTATCGCGTCCTCTGCGAAGTTCCTCTACTCTCTTCAGATTAATATCGAATCCGATTGTCGGCAGTTTTTTGCCGAACTCGACTGCGAGAGGTAAACCCACGTAACCTAACCCAATTATGCCAAGTGTGCAATCTGAGGGATGTCTCATCTGAATATCCTTAGAGTTGTTGAGATTTTTGCTATCACTTTCTTCACTGAAATTGCTTCAAGAAAGATTGTTATAAATACATTGATTCGAAAATGCTGCGCTATGTGTTATGGCACCAAGTAAAGAACTAATTTCATTAAGATTACTACATAATTTTTAGACCTGCTGTTAAACTTTGTTGTTTAATAACGGCAGTTCGATAAGGAGATATCTCTGTGGCCCATGTCAGAATTTTCAAACACTATGTCCATATTCCATTTATAGTGTTGGGTGTAGTGGAAGTTCTGGTAAATATCATTGCTGTTTATTTCGGAATGTGGACGAGACTATATATAGCAGATATTCAAGGCTTTTATAGTTTTATGGATCTTTTCCCTGCGGCATTGGTTTACGCGCTTACTATTCTAATCTGCATGAATGCAATGGGTGCATATCAAGCCATAACCGGTGAGGGGCATGTAGGGATGCTACTGCGAACCCTGGTTGCCTTTGCAATTGGGTCTCTTGTTTATCCCATTTTCTATTACATCTCCAGCGATATCTTTGGCGCTATTTGGCGCAGTGTCCTCCTTATGATTACCTTGTATGCCGTATTGTTTACTTTGGTTGTAAGGTTGATTTTTTATGGCATGGTCAATCCCGATTCATTCAAGCGAAGAGTGTTGGTCTTGGGAACCGGCAAGCGGGCAAAAGGTCTTTTGGATGATCTTAATAAGCCAGCGGACTGGAAGGGTTTTGAGTTAGTTGGTTTTTTTCCTTTTTCCGGTGATTCGGTGGAGGTGGATCAACGGCGTATCGTCACTACTAACAATAAACTCGAGCAATTTGCGGAACACTCGCTCATTGATGAGATTGTTGTTGCGGTGGATGATCGCCGTAAAAAACTCCCTCTAAATGAGCTCATGGCCTGCCGGCAGAACGGCATAAATGTGGTCCAAGAGCATGCCTTTATTGAGAGGGAAGCCAGGAAAATAGCTGTTGGTGTGATCTCTCCAGGGTGGTTTATATACTCCGAAGGATTTCGCAAGAGTGATCTGAGTCTCTTTGTGCAACGAGTTTTTGATCTTCTTGCCGCTTTGTTGCTGCTCGCCGTTACTTGGCCTTTTATGCTTTTAACTGCCTTTGCTATTTGGAAAGAAGAGGGTTTTAAAGCCCCTTTGTTCTACAAACAAGTAAGAGTCGGGCTTAACAACCAGCCTTTTGAAGTTATCAAATTCCGAAGTATGCGGGTTGATGCTGAAAAAGCTGGGAAAGCAATATGGGCGACTAAAGATGATCCAAGGGTTACCAAGGTTGGCGCGATCATTAGGAAATACCGGATAGACGAACTCCCTCAGCTATTTAATGTTTTAAAAGGTGAAATGGCGTTTGTAGGTCCTCGGCCGGAGAGGCCTGTGTTTGTAGAGCAGTTATCTCAAAACATACCCTTTTATAGTGAACGGCATAGAGTTAAACCTGGTGTAACCGGTTGGGCTCAGTTGTGTTTTGATTACGCTGACAGTGAAGAAGATAGTAAAGAGAAGCTCCGATATGACCTTTATTACATTAAGAATGCGAGTTTTCTGCTGGACCTTTTAATATTACTGCAAACTGTTGAAGTGGTGCTCTTCAAGAAGGGTGCACATTGAACTAGGCTCTGTTGACATTTGGTTGCAGAGGCAACTACCAAAAGTCAACAAAGCTTAATCTAAGTTAAGTTAGTTCAAACGATCCCTTAGAGATTTGCGCTTTTCTATCAACGTGTCAATTAGTTTGGTATAAGCTATCTTCTGCTCCAACACGACATCAAGTATTTCGTTCAGATCCTGCACCAAGTCTCTAATGAACTCTTCATTATTTTGAGGTGAAACAACTTTGTTGCTATTAGCAGAAGTCGCGCTAATTTGGGTGGGTTCCTGCTCAAATTCAGATTTCAATTCTTTTGCGACAGCATCGATAACCTTGGTGTCTACCAGTTCTTTTTCTTCCAAATAGGTCATCAACAGTGTTCGATCCATGAAGATATTTATTTTACGGGGTACTCCCTGTGTATGCTGGCTCATTTTCGCCAATGCTTGTTCCGTGAATGCCGGCTTGTCGGTCCAGCCGACCTGAGCAAGCCTGTGCAACACATATTGCTTAGTCTCGGATTCATCCAGAGCGCGCAAATGGAAAGATGCGATAATACGTTGTTGGAATTGTATCAATGAAGGATGTTGTAGTTTTGTCCGCAACTCTTCCTGACCTAATAGGAAAGTTTGGAGCAATGGCCGGCTTTCCACTTGGTAGTTTGAAAGCAGGCGCAGCTCCTCAAGACTTTCGTGAGACAAGTTTTGGGCTTCGTCAATTATTAACAGCGCTCTCTTTCCAGAATGATTTAATTGAAACAGGTAGGTTTCAATTTCTTTAATAATTTCAGCCTTGTTGTCACCTTTTACATCGACACCGAATCCATTGGCAATATGTTCGAGTAGTTCAGTAGGGCTCAGATTGGAAGTGCTTAATTGAGTTGCGACTATTTGGTTGTCCAGGGAGCCCAGAATATTGCTTGCCAGCGTAGATTTACCTGTACCGATTGGACCTGTGATAACGATAAACCCTTCGCCTTGTTGCAACCCGTACAACAAATAATAAAGCGCTTTTTTGTGGCATGAGCTGGCATAAAAGAAGCGTGGATCAGGTGTTAGCTGAAAAGGTTTTGCTGTAAATCCAAAGTGGGCTTCGTACATCTTAAGTTATCCATTAATAAAAATAAGTGATTGGCTTCAATGCGTATTCTCGGTTTTTGCCACAGCCTACATTATAGTCGGGCGTTTATGGATAAGCCTATCCTATTTTCTTCGAACTCTTCCTCTCTAACATCTGATTTTCTTTCTGCATAGGTGTAGGTAAAACTAAGTGTGACCTTCTGATTTAGTTTAGTATTGAAAGTTATACTAGGCTGGAGATCTACAGGATCGACAGTTGATTCGCGGTCCTCCGTCTTTTCAACCTTTGCTTGTAGCAAAACCTGCGTCTTCCTAGAAAAGTTCCAAGTTAGACCGAGCTGAGCCGACTTTTGAACGTTGTAATCTTGAGAGCCAAGGGACTCATTCAGACTCTTGGAGCGGTTCCAGAGTAGGTTCGCATATAAGCTCGTCTTGGGTAAGCGATAAGTGATATTGTAAGAAGCCGTTCTGTTTAAGGTTTGACCTTTGGTTACATCTTCAACCAGCACTTGGGTGACGGGGATCAGATCAGGATTTAAACCGGCAGTCAAATCCGTTCCCAAAATACACGAATCGAGGAGAATGGCCCCAGAATCATCCTGTTCACAAAAAAGTGTCCCTATTGAACCAACAGTTTGCGAGAAGCTGGTTACCTGATCGGCATAGTTCAGCGATTGTTCCAGTCTTCTAGTTCGGTGTGCAAGCGAACCTGAAATGGTTTCCCCAAAAAAGCGCCTTCCTAAACTGAAATCTAATTGTGTGCGACTGGATGGCTCCCAATTAAAGCCGGCAGAAAAGAAGTCCTGGTTATCCCCTTTTTCTGTGCGATTTAGTGCTAAGGAGGCAGAGAGATTGGGTCTGGTGATTCTAATTCCCAGCCCCCAGGTTTCGTTGAGGATATCTTCACGATTATCAGCGGTGAGCTCTTCTCGATTGGCTTGCCCAAAAACTGAAAGATTTTGAGAAAATTGAAAGCCTATAAGGGCATCAGAAATTGTCTGGTCTTGAGTGCTATCAGACTCTTCCGTTGTATGTGTGGTAATTATGTTCCAGTAACTTCGGGTCTGCCGACTGCCATTACCCAGAAATAGGCTACCGCTAATAACATCCGAATCAACCAAGTCATCCTCAGTTTCTACGAGCCGGTAATTAATTTCTGATTTTACGTCGTAATAGTTTCGGCGTTTGGAGTCAAAGCTGGCGCCAACGCTATGAAAAATAGTTTCCAAGCGATCATCGCCGCCCAAATCATCGAAAAATGTATCTAGGTTCTGATCAACATTGGTAATGCCCGAATTGGCATATAGCCTAAGAGTTTTTTTGAATTCGTAGCGGCTTATGGACAAGGATGCGCTATCTTGCTGACGGTCTTTCCTAGAATCATCGCGATACTCTGTGAATTTTCTACTAGCCTGCAAGGCATATTCGGTTTTTGCACCCTGATCAGTTATTCCTATCTTGGGAGTAAAGTCGGTGATGACGGAATTATTAGTGTTTTCGAAAGACTGATTAACGTTGTCAGAGTATTGGCTTACAACACCAAAGGAAGCAGAAAAGCGCGCCTTGCCGAATGATTCATCAGGAATACCAACCACTAGCAATAGTGCAAGTGACGTAAATAAAAAGCGCATTCTAGCTAGTCCCTAAAAATTGTTATTTACTAAAAAGCTAGTCTTGTTTTCTTGTGAAAAGTAAGCGGTTCGTGATACATTTGTGTCTAGCTACTTCTGTAGTGACCATAGTCGCCGTAGCCATATCCGAAATTCTTCGTCCAGTGCCTCTTGGATTTATTCATAACGAAACCAACTGCCAAGTTTTCATCTAGTTGATCTACAGCGGTTTGTATATCAGCCATCTTCGTTTTATTTTCCTCTACAACGATTAGCGCTTGACCAACCAAGTTCGCCAGGACATGTGTTTCATTCACGCCAAGAAGAGGAGGGGCGTCGAATATAACAATTCTGTCAGAATATCGAGTTGATAACTCCTCAGTCAGGTTGCTCATACGTTGGGAGGCGAGTAACTCCGTAGACAGATCGTGCGGCTGACCTGCAGGAATAAACTTGAAGTTGTCGATGTTGGTATTAAAAATAACATCTGCAATGTCTGTTACTTTGCCAGTCAAATACTCAGTTAAACCACTTTGATATTGCATGCCTAGCCGATTGGCAACGCTCGGTCTCACGATATCAGCATCGATAAGTAAAACGGTCTTGTCCTGTTCCAATGCAATATTAAGCGCGAGATTGATCGCTGAAAAAGTTTTACCCTCATGAGGGTTACAACTTGAAACAATGCACAAATTGGGAAAATGTAGTGTTTTTGACAAATTTCCGAATGCGTTTTGCAGAACTTTTCGTTTAATCGCTCGAAATTGCTCTCTCAATACCCGATCTTCGCTTTCTTTCGTAACGTAACCCTTTCGTTCTAGATCAGCAATATCCACTTGGAAATAATTGCTTTGGCGTTTTGATGAAGCTCTTATCCGCTGCTTTTCGAGAAACCTTTCTTCAATTGGCTCCTCTACTTCCTTAAGTTCTGAAGATTCTTGTGTTTTTGAGGACTTATTTAGGCCTGTGGTGACCTCTTCTTCGGTGGGCTTTTCGATAATGAACGTTTTTTCACCGGGTTGCTTGTTTATAAAAGCTTCGTCATGCAGTTCAGTTGGTGATTGTCCGCCTTTGGTGGAAGATTCCGCTTGGTTATTTGGACTTTGGGCCTGTTCCTTTGGATCTGTTGAAGATTTTTCTGATGGTAAATCATCGAGCCTTTCATCTTTAAGCTCACCCTTGGCACCGGTTGGCCTGTCTTGTGAGGCTTCCTTTGCCTTTAATTTTTCCATCGCTTTTTCTATAGAACTCATTGCTGTATAGACCGCCTAAATTTGAATGATTTCGAGATGCCATACAACCAACAGAGAGTACGCGAACAGTATTCCTATGAGTCCAAACCAAAAACTATAGTATCGAAGCAGCTCGCGTGCTGTTAGTTTTGTGCCTTGTGCCATTGATACAGTGCCAAACACAGGGAAGCCAGTTACCATCTTCAGTTGGGTAGGTGACAATGCCACCGGGTTAATCTGGCTCAAAAGGAAAGCAACACCAACACCGCTGATTACACTAAAAAGTGTAACGACAGTCGTAAAAAGAAAATGGTTAGGACCGGATGGCTCTAAAGGTACCCGGGGAGGGTCGATGACTTTAAACTGAATATCATCAGCGGTTAAATCTGCATTTTGAGATAAGCGTGCTTGCTCTCTTCTTGAAAGTAGTTCGTTGTATTTGCTTTGGGTGATTTCATAACCCCGATTTAAACCGATCAATTGGGCTTCTATTTCAGGAATAATATGAATTTTGGCTTCAAAATCTTTGACTTTCGACTCGAATTCATTTGCCCGAACTGCTAGAGATACCCTTTCGTTTTCCAATTGTGAAACGGTCAGCATGAGTTGCTGAATAACAGGATTAAAGTCTCCTTCCTGTCCGCCCGCGTCGGAAATACGCGCCTTAATTTCATTGATTTCCTGCTGCTGCTGCTGTACAAGCGATTCAAGTCTGCGGTTAACTTCAATAATGCTGGGATGCTTATCAGTATATTTAAGCGATAGCTCATCAAGCCGGGAACGAAGCGCTTCTATCCGCGAATCGTATTGTGTAGAGAACTCTATAATGGGCCTCGAATCTGTTTTATTTGAGACACGACTTCGTTCGTCGGCGAGTTGCTTCTTGGCCGATTCGAGTCTGGAATCGATTTCTTTAAGTTGTAAAAGGGTTTCTTCAAGTTTGACTTTTTGCGATTCCATGCCCGAGTAGTATTCGCCTACTCTCGTACCTATCAGCGCAGAATTATTTTGCTTAAATTCTGTTAGCTTTCGCTCATCAGTTAGAAGCCTGTCTTCATATTCTTTTATCTGTCGATCCAAGAATTGTTCGGCTGTATCGGCTTCAGTACGCGATTCGCCCATTGTATTCTCAATAAACACATCTAATGCAGCTTGTACAACTGCTTGGGCCTGGTTTGGATCTGGTGCTTTATAATTGATATTGAAAACGTTGCTACGTCTGGATGAAGAGATAGAAAGGTTTGATCTTAGTTCTCTTATGACCTCTTCCATTTCAAGATCTGTTCTAGCCGATATATCCAAATCCGCCATGCGGGATATTTTTTCTAAATTGGGGCGGGTGAGCAGTGTTCTTGCAATAAGCTGGACCTGTTGATTGGCATCAGGTTGGATGGTTAAACCTCGCAATAGAGGGCGTAGTAACGATTGAGTATCCACGTTGACCTGGGCTCTTGATTGGAATTGATCGGGCATTTGGGCAACAACAAACCAACCAATAGGACAGATCAACGCCGCCACAATTACGATGTAATGCCGTTTCAGCCATACACCGGCAATGATGACGATGATTTGATCGAATAACTCCTGTAAACCTTGCATACTGCCTTAACCTACCTGATACCCTACTAATTTCATGCTTTTTAAGAAATTTTCTTTGCTTGCTTGTCAAGCATTACTAGAACCAAGCTTCTGGGATAATGATTATGTCGCCGGGGAGAATATCGACATTTGCATAAATGTCTCCATCATTTAGCAAGCTTTCAATTCTCACTCCATATTCCTTGTATTGACCATCAACGATGCGCGCTAAAGTCGCTCTGTTACCATCCGCAAACTCCGTCAAGCCGCCAACTTGAATCATGACGTCCAGGAGCGTCATATTTTCAGCATAGGGAATAGCCTGAGGTTCGTCTGCCTCCCCAATAATGCGAACTTGCTCGCTAAAGGGGCCTTTAAAACCTGTTACCGACACGGTGACAATTGGATCTCTGATGTAGGTAGATAGTTTTTCTTCTATTTGACGGGCAACTTGAGAAGGTGTTTGGCCGGAAACCGGTATGTCTTCCACTAGCGATGTCGTTATCTGGCCATCTGGGCGCACAGTAAACGAACCACCGATTTCTGGATTGCCCCAAACAAAAACGTTTATCGTATCGTACGGACCGATTAAATAACTGTAATCGTTTATATCCTTGGTTTCTGAGGGGTGTAGGTTTGCCGTCGGCAAAGGGGACTTTAAACCGCAACCAGCGAGCATCAAGAGACAAGCCAACAGAGAGACAGAGCGGATTTTTGCAATTATTTTGTTGTCCAGTGCCATAGGTCCGATCCCGTAGTGATTAAGCCCACCATTCTAATCCAATAGTGTAGTCAGTCAAAACACAAACCACCTAATTGTTGTTATTTGTGCAAAACTTTGCAAAAAGACTTGTGATGAAGGAAAAGCGCTTTATGCTGTCCCCAAATTTCCGAAAGTTTCATTTATTGCTAAGATCCAAGTGACTATTGAGTTATAAGGCAAAGGAAACCCATATGTTGCAGGTCGATCCATCCAAAAAAGTCCATGCAATGACAATAGATGTGGAGGATTACTTTCAAGTATCTGCTTTTGAAAATGTGATAGCCCGCGGAGATTGGGACAGATTGCCGCTCCGGGTCGCCGATAATACCAACAATCTATTAGATCTGTTTAGCGAATCAGATATAAAAGCGACCTTTTTCATACTCGGATGGGTGGCAGAAAGATGCCCGGACCTCATCAAACGAATGGCGGATGATGGGCATGAGGTTGCTTGTCATGGCTATGGGCATCTGAGAGCTACGGAACAAACAGAAACGGAGTTCCGTGAAGATGTGAAAAAGTCGAAAACAATACTGGAAGAAATTTCAGGAAAGCCTGTATTAGGATACCGCGCTCCCAGTTTTTCCATTAATGACTCTAATCGATGGGTATTTGACACTCTGCGCGATCTTGGCTTTCTATACAGTTCAAGTACTTACCCGGTGAAACATGATTTGTATGGCGTCCCTTCTTGGCCAAGATTTAAATACCGGCTAGAGAATGGCCTGATAGAAATTCCCATGACGACCATTAAACTCGGGGAAAAAACGCTGCCAATTTCTGGTGGCGGATACTTTCGGTTGTTTCCATACCCTCTGAGTCGCTACTTGCTTCAACGGTTTGAGAGAACTGAGACCAGTCCGGGAATCTTCTACATGCATCCTTGGGAAATAGATCCCGACCAGCCTAAACAGCAAAATATCAGTTTTAAAACTAGGTTTAGACACTATCTCAATCTAAGAAAACACAAGGGCCGACTAACGAAACTCATTTCAGATTTTCAATGGGGGCGCATGGACCAGGTTTTTGAAATCACAGATTCTGTTTAATAAATGCTTAGGGAAGCTGAAACCCATTTAAATCCAGACGATTTGCGTGAACTGGCGTCAAAATGGCGTGCACTGGAGACTACAGCGACCAATGTCCATTTTTTTACCAGCTGGCATTGGATTGGCAGTTGGTTGGCGACCTGTGCCATCAAGCCTAGATTAGTAGAATTTTTCGAGGGCGATAGGCTGGTAGGATTGGCATGTTACTGCGAGTCGCGCTTTTCACGGATGGGGCTAGTTTGGCGGCAAGCCAATATTAACCGGACCGGGTTACCAAACCAGGACCAAATATGGATCGAATACAATGATGCGTTAGCCGCAGATGGCTATCAGGAATCAGTAAGGAAATCACTAGTCGGTCATTTAGTTGCTCAACCATCTATCACTGAAGTCCGCCTAGGGCTCAGTGCAGTGGATGATTTTGCTGCCAGTTGCATCCAAAACTGTCAAAGAGAGTTTGAAAGTCAGGGCTATTTACTGGAACTCAAACCGGAGTTCGGTAATCGGGAATTACTGCTGAGAGCCTTTTCAAGCAATACACGTAACCAGTTAAGGCGTGCTTTTAAAGCATACTCAAATCAAGGAATAATTGATTATCAAGTGGCGGAAACGGCTGAACAAGCACTAGGATATTTTTCCGAGGCGGGTAGGTTGCATAAAGAAAAATGGGGTGATAGTGGATTCCATAATCCGGTTTTTGTGGCATTTCACCAGCATTTGATTAAAAGTGCCTTTTCGTCCGGCTGTATTGGTTTGATAAGAGTGCGTGTTGGAGAAAGGGTAATCGCTTACCTGTATAATTTTCTGTTTCGCGGTAGGGTGTATTTCTATCTATCCGGGATCGACTATGATGCGTTCACCGGCAACCGATTTAAACCTGGGTTGATTGCCCATGTAATTTCGATGACACATTACGCAAAAGATGGCATGGATATATATGACTTTATGGCAGGAGATGCGCGGTACAAGAAATCGTTAAGTAATGTTAGCTACCCTATGGCGCTTTTGTCATTGAAAAAGAAAAATGTAAAAACAGTCCTTTATTCTCTTCTGAAGAGACTCAAGGTTGCCCTCTAAATTCAATCCGAAGAGCAAGAATATTGGAAACGGCAGAAAACTCCTCAGTAAAGGATGTATCCGTTGCATTCATCATTCCCCACAAAGGACGGCTGGAATTATTGAATACCACCCTGCGATCCATCGCCAATTTGGATCTCGACTTAAAAAATGGTCCGGGTTCTATACATGTGTATTTAGTGACGCAGAACAGCGGTTTAAGTTCAACTCAACTGGAGATTCAACCCAATCTCATCACTGTTCTTGAAAAGCCTGAATCCTTGACAATATCTGCGCTACGAAACTGTGGAGTAGCAGCTTCAAAGTCGGATTATTTGGCTTTTTTGGATGCAGATGTCGAGCTTTCCCGGAACTGGTTGAAGGATTTGATTCCTCTTCTCCAAGACGATCCTAATCGGCTA
Organism: Hahella sp.; assembly: GCA_028280065.1. GTDB lineage: Bacteria > Pseudomonadota > Gammaproteobacteria > Pseudomonadales > Oleiphilaceae > Hahella. The sequence continues at coordinate 182 of JANQMN010000033.1, read as the reverse complement.
CTGGTAAGCGCATTTCAGGCGAATGGTCCAAACGCTCCACCGTTGGAAAAGATTCGAACCGCTCTGAGCAATGTGAGTTTGGATTCCAATGTGCAGTTTCTGCCTGGGCGTAACCTGTTGCTAACGAGGGACACTTTTGAGCGCGTCGGAGGGTTCCCGGAGCATTTGGTGACCGGTAAAAT
>JANQMN010000015.1 GCA_028280065.1 Hahella sp. | reverse complement strand
CTATGGCTTGTTGATGCTGATGGAGGCTTACCTTGAGACCTTGCGCCTGAAGCACTACACCGACCAAACCTTGTGGGGTGCGGAACGCTATATTCGGGAATGCAGTGGGCAATAGCCTAGCGAGAGCACACTCCGCTGAATCTGCAAGTGCCCGCCAAATTGAGGAAATGCAAAAGACTCAAGCCAGTTTCGATCTCCTGACCGATAACAATGGAGGCTGGGCACCTGACCTGGTTTCGTGGATAGCCGGACCATTACCAGAGGATCGTTCTTTAACCGCTGAAGATTTTGATGCACTACGGTCCGCCGTACTTGAACGCGGTTTGGAACTACAAAGCGAATATGATACAGCTGAAGCGGGGTCTTTAATCAAAGGTGCTTCTATCTTTGTCCCGGAAGAATTTAGTGACGTTCCATTTCTTTATCTATCAGGAGGTATTGCAGGTGCCCTAGGAGCGGCGGGAGACCTGGCAGCGATTGGGCAGCAGATAGGCAATTTAAAAGGCTACTTGACTTATAGTTTGGCTGGGGATGCCACAGGGGCCAGCTCGTACTTGGCTGATATGCAGCGCTTCGCTACCGAAATGGCCGACAGTGCTATCAACGCTCCGGAGTCAATGCAAAAGCTTGCTCTTATGGCAAGTCAAGGAGTGCCGGAAGCAATACAGGAAACAGTGGCATTGGCTACCAATATCGCGATAAGCTCTTTAGGTGGTACTCTAGCAGCGCCAGCGGTTAGAGGGTTTGGCAGCATTGGGCGGACTGTCTCGAACATTGCAAAACGCTATGATGTCGAGTTTGTTGAAGTAAATAACGCGAAGTCCTTTGGACAAGCTGGTGCTGTTGGCAGGTTTAGGATAGTTAGGAAAGATGTACTCAATCCTGAATTCTTTAAAAGCGAAGTCAGCTGGACAGCGCCTAACAAAGGTACAGGAATAGCTTATAAGGTATATCGACAAGACATTGACTGGGACCTTAAGGTTGATGGTCTAACAAACCTTGAAAGAGCGGCAGCTGGCAAAGCACCTTATGTTGTAAAAGATGGGGAGAATGTAAGGCTCAATTTGCATCATTCTAGACAGAATGGATTTGGCCCATTGTATGAGCTTACTGAACCAACCCATCTGTATACGAAAAGCGGATATGGACGAGAAGCACTCCATCCCTATGGAAAATATCAGCATCCAGATTTTCCAGTTAATCGGAAGCTTTTTAACGTTGATAAGAAACAGTATTGGATTGATCGCTATAACGAGGTAGTAAATGGTTCCCTCTAATTTAACTGACTTGGTTTTGATACAACCTGGAGATACTGCACGGAGTGATAAAGAGGCTGCTAGAAATGCTATTCAAAAGCTTGGCATACCTTTGGAAAGTCAATTTGCTAACTTTTTTCTCAATTACAAAGTATCCAGCTTTGGTAGTAACGTTTCGGCGGAAGAACTCTTAGATGTTGCTTCACCTAATGAACAAATCAGTAGGGCAACCAAGTTTGTTAGAGAAGTTTGGGAGCTGCCGGAAAAGTACATTTGTCTCAGTAGCGTTGAAGCAGAGGGTTGTTATCTATACAACAAGGAAGACTGCGCAGTTTATGATTTTGATTTGTCTGAGAGAGAATATTTTATACAAGGCATAGCGCCAAAGTGGAATGACTTTTATAGCTTTATGAAATGGTATTTAACTTAATTTCTAAACTGCTGGCGTCAACCTGCCGTACGAACTGTTAGTCATGGCTCTTTGGGTGATCCGGTTGCCCAAATCCATGACCCGGCAGTATTCGTTTAGTATCACACCTTACGCAACTTACTTTGCATGAAACACGTTGATAAAAGCCAGATTGGTTGATGGGAGATTGGGAAATTACATTACATCCCCTTGAAATCCTCCTGGCGCCCACTAAATTTGAATGCGATTTTTAGTTAATTGTTCGCAGGACCAAGTATGTTGGACTAGATGGGATCATCATAGTCGAACATACAAGCCGTAAGCACATTCGTCGGAAAATATGGACCTCGGCCGCCTCCTCTCCTGCGCTGCCGCTCAGAAATCAAGTGGAGGTGTTTTCGCGCTCGAGAACCAACAACATAGAGCAGCTTTTTAGCGCTGTTAACGCCCCCGTCCGTATCTTCCTCTTCACTGAAATGAGGAACCATTCCTTGCAGCATCCCAAATGCAATCACTACATCGAACTCTGCACCCTTGACTCCATGGATTGTGTTAACGGTGATGCCACTTCTGTATTGGAACACTTTACGAAAGAAATCGATCCCTCCAATATATGTTATCCCTTCCCTTTGTAGCCTAGCGATCCTAGAGGCAGACGATTCAAAGAATGCTTGATGATGCTCAGACAACAAGGGATGTGAGCGCCAATTGATATCTAGACGTGCCATTAAGGTATCGAAATACTGCCTGAGATACTGAAGTCCGTCAGCCTCGTCCAGCACAATGGAATTGCTTTCACGAAGCAGTTGCTTTGCTAATATGCCACGAGTATCGATCCCTTCATTTCCAAGGTCCTTGAGTACCTCGTTCGCCCAGCGAATCCGACGCACATACTGATCAGGCGCTGCCCTGGTCAACGCAATGCGTGAAAGCCGATACCAGAAGTTCTCTTGATTACGACTAAAAGGTACCATTCCGGGACCATTGAATTGGTATTCAGGCAGTGCACCAGCAAGTCGACGTGTTACTCCAGCTAAAAGAATCCACCAAGGTGCAATTATACAGATTTGGTCTGGAGAGATACCTTCAGCCGTACTTTTAAAAATCAGTTTTGCAAGCTCTGCTTCAAGGTCACGGCTTCCTACAACTGAGTTGTAGCTGATACTGCTAGGAAATGTCCGACCAGGTCCGGCACCGCGAATTTCTGTTGCATGAACAGAGAAGTTAGAAAAGAATTTAATCAATCTATCAGAGGCCCGATAGTTCTCGGACAGCGCAAGCTCTTTAAACCGGACTTGACACAGCTTTTGAAGTTCTTCGGCTGACATTGCGAAGCCACCAAGCGAGTCAAAGATCGCTTGATTAGGATCACCTACGATAAACACACGAGTTCGCTTAGCTGCAGCTCTAACGATGGTGGCAACAATTTCGTACTGAATTCGCTTTGTATCTTGGTATTCATCGATAAGCACCCATGGAAAGATATTGGCAAGGACTTTAGCAATCTGTGGCTGGCTATGGATGAGGCGCGACGAATAGAAAAGGATCATTTCAAAGTCAATTTGCCTGCTATCAGCAAGATGGCGAAAGTACTGTGTAAAGATGGCACTAAGTCGTTTGTGTTTACTTCGATCTCTGCAACCTAGAACGTAGCCTTGATCAGTAAAATAGTAATCACAGTCCCAGTATGTAATTCCGTGCTGCGTTCGGCATAACTCATCCAGTAGTTTTTCTTGCTCATAATTATCAATGATTCGGAAACCATGGGCTAAGTTAGGTTCATAGATGGCGTAAGGCTTTAAAATCCATTCAAGGCAAAAAGAATGGATTGTCCCAATCCATAGCTGAGAGGTGTCAACTCCGAGCCCAGCGATTCTTTCATGTATCTCGTCCGCTGCCTTGTTGGTGTAGGTAAGCGCCACGATAAACTGCCTCTTATTTTGCAAGCGTGTGAGTTCATAAGCGGCTTTGTAAGTAAGAGTTCTGGTCTTTCCACTGCCTGGGCATGCCACTAGGAAGACGCTGTTCTCTTCCTGAACAGCCAATGATTGTTCTGCGTCTAATTCGGTTTGCGTCCAAACGAAAGTCATGGCAGGCCGTCCAGAAAGGCAATAATCTCATCTTCTGGAAGCCCTGCTGCTGCTTCCACTCGGATTTTATTGAAGTCGACGCGGCCAGCACGGTACTCAAGAAGAAGTTCCCAATAGCGCCGCAGTGCAGGTGGTGTGCCTGCTCCACCCGGATTATTAACTCTCACACGGTACTCGAGGATGTTGAAAATCAACTCCCTGGAGAAGGTGCCGTGGGCGAAGATGATCGCCTGGCGTACATAAGCTGGAATAATGGTCCTATGATCTACTTGCTTGCCGAGAAGAATGGCAAACCAACCCTTGCCTTCATTGTTGGCCATGGTGAGCACGCGACGTCCGAGCTGAGCGAGATCGCCCGATCTCAACTGATCGATAGAAAGCGCGCGCGTCGCTGGATTTACATAGACATCGTTGACTGAAGCGACCACCTTCTCAACGTTGCCAGAGGCCGCGAAGTCAACTTCGAATGTATGCCTGGCATAGAAGGGATAAAGCCAGTCATTTCCAGCAGCTTGGGCGTCTAACGCATTTCTGCGATTTTCTCCTGCCTCTTGAGCCCTGAGTAATTTTCTCTTGTAAGCCAAGGTATCAGGATCGTCTCCCGGTTGAGCGTACGTATTCATGAATGCTGAATCAAGATCCGTGATAATAGAACAGCGTCGGCGGATTCTGTTCTCATGAAACAATACGGAGACATTGGAGAAGCCCGTACTACCGATATTGATTAAACTAATCCCAAGTTCATCAAGGCTGACGCCAAATACCCTTTTTACCATTAATGGTATGAGAATCTCCTCAGCATCGCCTTCTACCAGGATCACACTTTTTGCAAAAAGCAGATTGCTCCGCACTGCGTCAAGGTAGCGCTGGACATTGCCAACCTGTTCAAGAGTAAGTCCTTCAGAAGGTTGGAACGCCTCACATGTGCTTTCTGTTCGTCCTAGTATATTGACGTTCTGAACATTGCTTACTTCAGAGATATGTGTTGAGTGCGTCGAGTAGATGATCTGTGCTCCTGCATATCCGATTCGATCGAATAGTGTCTTTTGCACATGCGTATGCAGATGGGACTCTGGCTCTTCAATGAGCAGAAAATTTGCAAGTGCCTGACGATCATGCTGGTACTTGAACTCCAGAAGTTTCAGCGTCAAGAAAATAAGGTTTGCCCCACCAAGACTGAGTTCGTGGATACCTCCAAGATAGTATTCATCGAATTCGCCGACGAAGAGTTTGAGTGATTGAAACAACATATCCGCTTCATCCGGCAAATCGGACTTAATTGAAAGCGAGGATGGTGCATAAGTCTGTCCAGCAGCCCCATGAATCGTATTCAAGATGTCAGACCGAACTTTTTGCACATCGTCCAGTTTTTCAATAGTTACATTTAGCTCCCGTGCACTCTCTACAATAGGCTGAAATTGAAGAGGGTCGAGTTGTCCACTCTTGCTTTTCAATAAGGTGAGAAGTGGATTGGTTCGGTTACTATGAAATTCGGACACTACATCGCGCAGAGCTTGTATGAAGGTGAAGGAAACCTCCTTCGATACCGACAACATTCCTGGGATGCGAGTTCCTAACTCGGGATATTCGACATCTCTGCCAAAAATAGCATTATTAAAGTCTCCTACGATGCGCAGATATACTGCTGGATCTGCGAAATCGGCAACGCTCCTACCGGTAAAGAGAGTCTCGTAATCTTCAATTGTAATCCGATCAAGGATTGCATTCATCCCAACGATATCATGTTCCTTTAGAGACGCTAGGTTCATTCTGATCTGCTTGTTTGGGCGAAAAATTAGGTTGTAGGTTGCCCGCGTCAACATGCCAGTGGCTTGACCAATCCCGGTGCCATGGACGAAAAGAGCCTGAATTGCTTCATCAGCGCTGATCTCCTCAAACTCAATGCTGATGATGATCCACTGTCCGCGCCAAGTATTGAGTCCTCTATAGAAATCTGATTCACTAAGTCTATATGAAGCCCGGACCATGTTGTCGTCCAGTAAAAGCCTGATAGCTCTTAATACGTTGGTCTTCCCCGCGCCGTTTTCGCCAATGATAGTATTTACACCTTTATTGAAGCGCAGTTTCGCTCTCTCAAAGTTGCGGTAGTTAACCAGCGTCAGCTTAGAAATGTGCACTCCTCTCTCCGCTTTATTAATTTGTGAATGAGTGAGTTACAAAAGATCTTGTACTTTTAAATTCTTGCAGGTGATTTTAGTTCTTTTAGTATCTGCATCAGCTAGAAATTAGCGATGCCTGAAAATGGGTCAATGTCTGCTAAGGGTTACCACACTCTTTACAGAATGCGTATAGTGTTCAAAGTAGGCTTGAAAACTTGATTACGCAACCATAGATGAGGGATTTCATGACTAAGTAATCTGCTGCTAACCGCTCATGTCGGTCGTTTGAAAGGCTCGCTTTAAATGGCGGCGAATATCGCCTGCGGATTTGATTGAAAACATTTCCCTTATTGATGCCAAAGATAGCGCTAAAACCCTTCGTGATTACGATTCTCGTGCTGTTATTGATGGTCTCACTGGCAACGACTCCGTTCGAAGATATGATGGAAAAACCAGCTATATGGTGGCGTCCAAACGGACACGGAAACCGTGTCTCACAATTATCAACACACGACCTACAACACTTACGATGCGTTGAACCGGTTGACACGGGTAACCTCGCCGCAAGAGGCGTTCACCCCCGAACGCCTGGAATTCACCATTCGGGGCAGGGCTATGAGCCGCCGACTACTGAAGCGGCAAACCTGACCTCGGGGATTGATCAACTGGTCTATACCTACGATGCGGTCGGTAACCGCCG
>JANQMN010000001.1 GCA_028280065.1 Hahella sp. | reverse complement strand
AAGCAGGTCATCGCGGCATTACGCAACGCCGCTGCTTGCTGGTTGGCCTCCTTCCCGGCAATGCGCTAAACTAGAATTGATCAGATTTTATGCGGCGCAGGACGATGCAAAAATTCATGCTCTCTCTGGGCAGCCTGCTTCTGGTTCTGGCAAACACTGCCTGTCAGCAGCTGCCGCCTCGTTTCGACCTCGAAGTTGACAACGGAATTCTTGTCGAACAAAAAAGCTTCGACGGCGCGATTCGACGCCCGGAAACCTTCGCGCAGATATTCGCCGTCCCGCCCCAAAGCGCGGAAGAAATTCAACGTATCACCAGAACCTACGACACCAACTCCGAACGAACGCGCGCGGTGTTGGCCTATATCTTTTCGTTCGCGGACCATGGCCTCCAATATGACAGTCTGGCCACGCGTACCGCCACGGAAACGCTGGAAATCGGCAAGGCCAACTGTTTGAGTTTGGCGATACTCACCTATAGCCTGGCAAAACTTGCCGGACTTGATCCGGTGTTCCAGGAAGTTAAGATCCCTGAATACTGGATCTCCGAAAACAATCTAAGCATGCTCAGCGGACACGTGAATTTGCGGATTAAGCGGGTAAGAATTCCCGAGCAGGTCGCTGGGACCGTCATGTGGAGTAAAGACCTGATCGTCGATTTCAATCCATTTCAAATCAATCGAAAGTTTCGATCCTGGCGAATCACACCGGCACGAATCGCGGCAATGTTCTACAACAACAAGGCTGCCCAAGCTTTTGCCAACGCCGATACCGCCCAGGCATATGCCTATTTTCGGGCGGCGATTGATATCGATCCCGGCTATGCGCCTGCCTGGTCGAATCTTGGTGTGCTTTACCGTCAACAGCACCTAACCGAACTGGCCGAGCGTGCGTACAATCAGGCGCTGGTGATAGCACCCGATTCAAATAACACATTGGCAAATCTTGCCGTGTTGTACCGGCAACAGAATCGGCCTGGCGAAGCATCCGCAATCGGACAGCGAATCCATCGATTACGTCAGGAAAATCCCTATTACCACGTCATGCTCGGCAATGAAGCCTACAGCAAGGCCCATTTTCGCCAAGCGGTGAATCACTTTAAAAAATCTTTGGATTTGGACAAGGAAAACCACGAAGCCTATTTCGGCCTGGCTAAAAGCTATTTCACGCTGGAGCAGCCCCAAATGGCGCTCCGTTATATGAAAAAGGCAAAGCGCAGTGCCTTCCTGGAGCAGGATCAAATTCGCTATAGCGGAAAGCTTGCCGTTCTGCAAAACCTCGTGAGCATGTCAAACTAAATCCAAATCCACATGCCAAGGAATTTAATCGAAGAATCTTCCGGGAAAAGTGCCGTAAAAGTCGCCTGGAAACTGCAGAAATCAGAGCAGATTGGTCGCGCGTGAATATTTGTCAACGATTTTCTTAATTTTTCCGGATGCTCTCAGTTTTCGAATCACTTCATTGATTTTACCAATCAGTTCAGTTTGCTTGAGTGATTTGGCAAAGGCGATATGGTCAGGATTCGAGAACTCCAAAGGCACAAGTTCGAACTTATTCAGGGACTGAACCAGTTCCTGGTCCAATGCCACAGCCATTCGCAAACCGACATCTCCCGGCCCGCCTAACAACGCGGCGTCAATTCGGCCTTTCAGTAACCGCCTTAGGCGAATGGTGTTATGAGTATCCGCCTCGTCAATGAAAATGCCCTTCGCACGTTCGAACTCCGGTCCGAAATACCCGTTACGGTTATAACTCACGCGCAATCCCGTCAAATCCTCGATATTGTTGATACGTAAATTACTGGATTTGAGAACGACCAAATAGTTTGTATCGTTATAAATCGGCTCTGAAAAATCGAAAACTTTCAGCCGTTCGGGGTTTTTCTTGATTCCTATAATACCTTCGTTGGTCATGGCAGGAGCTTTGGCCTGAACATAGGCCCGCGCCCAACTACTGAGCTTATAATCGAATCTGGTTTGCAGTTCCTGGGCAATCAAATCACCAATTTCCACCAAAATACCGTGAGGTTCTTCATTCTGTAGGAAAATTTTCGGCGCTTTTTGGAAATTTCCCCAAAGGATAATTTGTTCAGCGCACGCTTGAGGATGCGGAAATACTAGAAAGAGTGCAATTAGCAGGACAGGAAAATTGCCCAAGTACCGAGTCATTTAACAGTAATCGATCAATTTCATTGGAGATTGTTAGTATAGACAAAATCATCTGGTCTAGACTTAGGCTCTGTTGATATCTGGTTGTTGCCTCTGCTGGAAGCCATTTTTTGTCCAACACGCCGGCAGAGGGCGTAGTTTAATTACTCTAAATAAGCGGCTGACAACTGATTCGCATTAGGGTAGATGGACTAAAAATGGCTTCCAGCCCTTCGGGTTGAGGCTAAATTTCCATCACTCGTTGTTACTCGTCGCTCATTTGGAATAACCAAACCACGCTCCTCGTGTCGGAATGCCGAACCACTAGATTGATGAAAAATTAGTCTCAACAGAGGCAACAACCAAGTATCAACAGAGCCTAGCCCTGTTTTTAATTTGGCCTATTTTACGACACCTGCAACATCTACAATATTTCACATTGCGTTCGGACTCAATGTTACCGAACAAACATAGAGGGATAGGGACCTTGTCAAAGGATTATTACGCAGCACATCTAGCCAAAGTAAACGAGACCAGGACTGTTATCGCCTCGGAGAATATTACTAACGACCAAGGTATGCTGATCGTTAGGAAAGGCACACCGATCTCGCCGGAAATCGCCCAGAAAATCATTCGCTTTAAGTTGCTGAATCCGTTGGAGTGTTCGGTAAAACTAGAAAGCTCTATCGGCGCAAAAGACATCTTTCGGCACCTTTGCCAGTTGAGTGAAAAGTATCAGGCAAGGGGCGCTCTGCCCTTAACGGATCTGGAACCTGCGCTGAACGCATTTTGCCATGATCTTTCTAAGTATCCGCTTATCTTGCAAAAACTAACGGTCATGGCGGAACGCCTTCCGGCCTTGTACCAAGATGCATTGATCAGCGTTATTGTCGGTATCCGGATTGCGCGCAAGCTCAAAATGGATGAACGATCAACAAAAGCCGTTTTCCTCGCAGCACTGATGCATGATGCAGGCTTGCTCAATATCGACCCGAACCTGGTTAAAAAGAAAGGCGTGTTAACGGATACTGAGTGGAAAACTCTGCAGGGACATGTCGCAATCAGTAAACTGTTTCTTAGCCTGGTTCCTGGAGTCGATAAACTTGCCGTCAAGGCAGTACTGGAACACCATGAGCGGATTGACGGAACCGGTTATCCGGTAGGTAAAGTCCGTGGTCAGTTAAGCCGCGAGGGACAGGTTATCGCAATCGCGGATACCGCCAGCGCAATCTTCCGGGAACGCCTGCAGCCCTATGGTTACGGAGTCAAGGACTGCGTTCCGGTACTGCAGATTATCGCCCACGCATTTCGGTCGGATGTGCATGAAGCCATCATGTCAAGCCTGGTGGATAATCCGAGCTCCCCAAGGCGCGCATTGGGGGATCAGGAAGTTGTTCAACAAGCAGGCTTCCTACTCGCCGCACAAAAGATTTATATCCACTGGTTCGAGTTGATGTCAGCTTTTATAAAGCAGTGTGCCGGGTCGTCGAGCCCAGAGGACAATCAACAAATGGCCACTATGGTGGCCAGCATGAACAAGACGATTCAATCCTCCGGCATCTTTTCCGCGGAGTTAACAAGCTGGTTAAAGTCCAAGCCCCGGAAATCGAGAGAATTACAGGAACTGGAATATACCGGGTTAATGTATGACGAACTTGGCTACCAGTTTAAGCAACTCTACCGGATGCTGAGACGCAGCGTGCAGCAAACGGACGATGCTTGGGCGCATCAACGGTTGGAAGAACTCTATACTTTGCTTGAAACCTTTCCCTCGCCCGATGCCAGATTCCAGTCCTTACAAAAGACTAAAGCGCCCTGAAAAGTTCATCCAGGGTCAGAAGTATTTCTCTTCTAGCTCGGATAGCCGGTAATGGTTTGTATTTTCTTATATAAAGGTTTGAGCTGCTGATACATTTTTAAATAAATATCATTATAAAGCCCGCTATATATCTCCACACTCTTGCTTTGGGGCTTGAAAACCTTGGCGACTCGCGTCATGTTTTTAATCGCGGTATCAAAATCCTGATAAATCCCCAATCCCACCATGGCATCTATCGCCGCGCCGAGAGCAGATGTTTCATAGGTATGCGGACGCTGTGCCGGGAGATTGAAAATGTCAGCGGTAAGCTGCATGGCTGCATCACTTTGCGAGCCACCCCCAGAGACCATCAAGGTATCGATTTTAATCTTGGTTTTTCGCTCTATTCGCTGCGCCCCTTCCTTCAAGGCATAAGCCAAACCTTCGAGAATGGCGCGATAGATATGCGCTCTGGTATGCACATCACCAAATCCAATGATCGCGCCTTTGGCTTCGGGGCCGGGTTCTTTCGTACCCGGTGACCAATAGGGTTGCAGCATGAGGCCCATCGAACCGGGCGGTACGGCAGTGACCAACTCATCAAACAAGGCTTCCGGCGCTATTCCCCTTTCCACTGCAATCTGTTCTTCGCGGAGACCGAACTCCCGGCGAAACCAGCTAACCATCCAAAAGCCGCGGTAGATCATCACTTCGGTACAATAGCGGTCCGGTATGGCGGACGGATAAGGCGGCATGAAGGGAACCGCTTCCAGATAGCGTTGACTGGTGGTGTTAATGGTTGCCGTCGTACCGTAACTCATACAGGCAATATTCGGCGCGTGTCCGCCGGAACCAATAATTTCACAGGCTTTGTCCGAAGCCGCGGCAAACACCGGAAGCCCAGCCGCCAGTCCCAGCCAATCAGCTGCCTCCGAGGTCAGCTCGCCGAGCCTGTGTCCCGGCTTTACCAGGCGCGGTAACTGGGATGGTTGTACCGGCATCGCCCGCCATTTCCAATCCTTCTGTTTAGCCCATCCCAAGCGTTTGTAATCAAAGGGAATATAACCGACCTGTGAGGCGCTTGAATCGACGAACTCACCGGTAAGCCGATAACTCAGGTAACCGGAGAGTAACAGAAATTTATGGGTTTTCCGCCACAAATCCGGTTCATTCTGCTGTAGCCAGTTAGCCTGGGTCTTTTCCCGAAATCCTTGCACCGTCGAAGCCACGCCGGCTAGCCGGAACAGCAAGCCCCAGAGGCCGCCTATCCGCTGATCGACGTTTGCCCTGCGTTGGTCCAGCCAGATGATAGCCGGCCGCAAGGGCGTGCCGGACTCGTCCACGCAAATCACGGTGCCTCTTTGGGTGGTAAGCGTCACGGCTGAAATTTGCTGCGGTTGAATGGCGCCGGTCTGCCACATCTTTTGACAAGCGGCCCGTACGGCACTCCAGAAAACGCTCGGTTCCTGTTCGGCCCACCCCGGCTGCCGGGAAAAATAGGGTTCTATCTCCTGCTTGCCTTTGGCGATTTCATTGCCCGCTTCATCAAAAACAATAGCTCTGACGCTTTGCGTTCCATTATCCAACGCCAACACATAGGTCTTTTCCCTGATCACGAAGCGCCTCCCGTCCGGGCGCCATTTAGGGGCATTCGCACCGGTTCCGCGTTCCCCGGCAAACTAAAGTCCCGGAGATATACTTCCTGATAGCGCTTGTACTCCCGATCCCAATCGGCACCGGACCAACCGAGTATCCTTTTACAACGGTCTCGAATACCATCCATTGCCTCGACACCGCCATCCGGTACCAACAGGCCGAAACGGGTGCGTCTTAACAACAGGTCATCAAGATGCTGGACCGCTTCATGCTTTAAGGTCCAATCGACCTCTCCCCAAAGTACATTACTGCGCTTAATCGGCTCGCCGGCCCGTTCTTCCTGAACGACATCGGCAGCGTGACGGCCATAGCGGCCGGCTAAACGCCGGGCTTGTCGGTCCGTCAGTTCGGAGGAAAAGTTTTGTGGCGGGGCATCTCGAAATATTCGATTTTTCGACTTGGCGGGAATCTTAAACCCAAGGTACTTCTCCGCGGCTTTCAAAACATCCAAGGCAATTAATCGAAAGGTTGTCAACTTGCCGCCGGCAACACTGATTAAACCGTTGTCGTCCCAAACCGAATGCTCCCGCTTTTCCTTAGACGGGTCCAACTGCCCGCCAGCCACTACAGGACGAATCCCCGACCAGGTGCACAGGACATCTTCCTGGGTAATATGCTGACCGGGGAACAGTTTGTTCACACCGTTTAACAGATATTTCGCCTCCTCTTCGGTAATGCGTGCGTCCTGCTCCATGTCTTGGTTGTGGTCGAGATCCGTTGTCCCGACAACGGCAACGCCTTCCCATGGAAATACGAAGACCGGCCGTTTATCCTTGGGGTGGAAAAAGCTGATCGAACTGCTCACCGGAAAGCGTTGCCAGGGCAACACCAGGTGACTGCCGCGCAAGGGGCGAATCTTGGCCTCTTGCCCTTCTTGCAAACGGAGTTGATCCGCCCAAGCGCCGGTTGCATTGATTACCAGGGAAGCGCGCACTTCCGCCTGGCGGCCGGAGATCCGGTCTGTTACCGAGACGCCGGATACCTTGCCCTGATGGTGCACTACCGATTCGACCGCCGCATAATTTACGGCAACGCCCCCGGCGGTAACGCCCTGATGCAATACCCGCATGACCAAACGGGCATCGTCTGTGACCGCATCGCCGAACTGGGTGATACCCGACAGGTTTTCGCCGGTCATTCCCGGCGCTATGAAGGGAAGTTCGCTTTTGGGAAAGTGCTGGTGGTTGCGCTCTCCGGCCATCTTGTCATAGACATCCAGCACCCTGTTAAACAGGAATCCCGGCGGGAACTCGCCTCGATAGTGTCCCATTACAAACGCCAGCGGGTCTACCAGTCCCGGCGCTTCATTCAGTAGCTTCTCCCGTTCGCGCACCGAATCCAAGGTCAACTTGAGTTGTCCTGTAGCTAGATAGCGCAGTCCGCCATGCACCATTTTTGAGGATTTACTCGACGTGCCCCAGGCGAAATCATGCTTCTCCAGCAATAGAGTGCGCAAACCCAACCGGGTACATTCGTTGAAAATTCCTGCGCCGGTAATACCGCCGCCAACCACGATCACATCCCAAAATTTTCCGCTCCGCAAACTGTCCTGCCACAAGTCTTCTCGCCGGCCAGGTTGCCAATAGCTATTGCCTTTCATGTTTCTACTCTTCCGCCAGGGTGGTCCGAGGTTCTCGGGAACTTGCGATCAGCACCCCCGGATTCAGTATCTGCTGTGGATCAAACATATCGCACAAGGTCTGCATCGCCTGCATTCCCAACGGTCCCTTCTCCGCCGGTAAAAACGGCGCATGATCCCGCCCGACGCCATGCTGGTGGCTGATGGTTCCGCCATTCCTGACGATAATTTCCGATGTGGTCTGTTTCATTTTGTGCCAACGGGCCAGGGTTCCAGCATAGGATTTTGCATTGCGGAAAACGTAGGTGGTGTAAATCGAACAGCCCTGACTATAGAAGTGGGATAGATGGGTAAATACATGCACCTCTTCGCCGTCATTTTTCAGGGACAGGCGTAAATTTTCTTCAATTTTCGAGAGCAGAAGGTTGACGTTTTTCCAGTCAGTTGCAGTTTCCAGGGTGTCGACAACATAACCTTCCTGCCACAGCGACTCCCGCAGATAAGGCAGGAGAAAGCGCTTTTCCGCCCATTTCCTTCCCAGCATCGTGCCGGTATAGACCCCGCGATGCTTACGGATCAATTTTTTGAGTTGCCCCCGCGCTGCCCGGCATTGAGCGCCACTGCCGGTGACGCCCAAGGTCACCATGCATTTTTCCGCACCGGAGCCGCGCCACTTGAGATACCTTTCCAGCCAGGCGATCTGGTTGGCATGACCGGCCAGCGCCAGTTGGGTTTCGGTTTCGATGGCATTGCTGACACGGCACATGGAAAGCTGCACTTTGTTCTGCACCATTTCCCGGCAAGCAGCGGTAGCCCGCTCCCAATTGGGAAAAAACACCACGTAGAAGTCTTCTTTAGCGGCAACGGGCGTCACCCGGACTTTCACTTCGGTTATCACCCCAAACCTGCCTTCGGAACCCAACACCATTTCCCGCACATCCGGACCGGCCGAACTGGCGGGAAAAGTCGGCAGTTCCAAAGTGCCGTTGGGCGTGACCACCGTACCGCCGGCAAACAGTTGCTCAATACGCCCGTAGCGCAAAGATTGCTGGCCGCTGGAGCGGCTTGCCACCCAGCCACCGAGCGTGGATAACTCGAAGGACTGCGGAAAGTGTCCGAGGGTGTAGCCTTTTGCCCGCAATTGAGATTCCACCAAGGGTCCGGGGGTTCCGGCGCCAAAAGTCGCTAACTGACTTTTAGGGTCCAGTTCCAGCAGCCGGTTCATCCGGCTCATATCGATGGTGAGGATAGGTTGTTCGCTGGCAAAGGCATTGATATGGCCGACTACGCTGGTGCCGCCGCCGTAAGGTATCACACGGATATTGTTGGTGGCGCAGAATTCCAGAAGTTTACGCACCTCTTCAGTGGTCTCCGGAAATGCCACACCATCCGGAAAAGCCTCGATTTCGCCGCTGCGCAGCGCCAACCAATCAGGCAAACTTTGGCCCTTGGCGTGGCGGACACGAACTTCCGCATCCGTATCAATCAGATAGTGATCGGGTATGCGTGAATCCGGCACCTTTTTATTGACCTCTTGCAAAGTGACATCCGCCAACATGACACCAAGCCCGATACGTTCCCGCAAAAAGTCGAGTCCGTTTTCCGGTAAAGGCATTGTTATGGACTCATCGCCCCAGCCGTTCCAACGTCGCATTAAGTTTCTCCAAGCGTTAGGCAAATCTTCAATTCACGACATAGTGTAGTAAGATGCTCAGAGAGTTCACTGTCGATTTTGGACAGATAGGTAGCCAAACCCGACAGCACCCTGGCAGCAGAATAAAAACTGCGGTAAATCAATGGCCCTTGACTCGGACATGGGCGCAATCTAACTCTCGAACAATTCACAATATGACAACTTCTTCATTGGTTTCTGAACATTTGGGATTCGCTTCCACCGGCGCAGTCGGCCAGTATTTGCGAATGGCCAAGGATATGGGCCTGGATTATCGGGAGGCTTTACGCAGCGCCAATCTAAATGAAGGAGATCTTGCGGAGAACAAAAAGCCCGTCCGAGGCGACCGGTTTCAGGCTTTTCTGGAACATTTGATCCTCCAGGCAAACGATCCCCTTCTCGGCTTAAAAAGTGGCCACTACGTACACCCGGCGTCTTACAGCCTGCTGGGTTTTATAGTGATGAGTTGCGCCAATATTGGCGAAGCCATATTAAAAATTGCACCTTTTGAAAAACTTGTCGGCGACATGGGCACCACGCAAATATCCAGCATAACCCGGCAAGGTAATCCCGCGACGAAGATTGTATGGAATTGCCGCTATCCGAACCCGCAGGTCAAGCCGCATATGGTGGATAACGTCCTAGCTTCCTGGGTCAGTTTTAGCCGTTGGCTGGCAGACCGCAATGAGGCCGGCCCTCTGGAAGTTTGGCTATGCCGGGCCAAACCCGGTTTACAGGTCGAGAAGGCATATTCGCAATTTTTTGGCTGTCCGATCCGCTTTCATCAAAGCGAAGATGCCCTGCTCATAGATCAGACAACGTTACAGATCCCTTTACGCCAACCTGATAGCAACCTGCGCCAGATGCTGGAGAGCCATGCCGCGCAACAATTGAAAAGTTTAACCAACCCGGAAATGGAACTGATCCAGCAGGTCCGCAATATCATTCTGGGTCAGATGGAACGCGGTAATGCCAGACAGGAAACGGTGGCCGCCTTTTTGGACATAAGCTCCAGGACCATGCAACGGCGGCTGAACGACGCCGGTACCAGCTATCAGAACCTGCTGGACGAGATACGGCAGGAAATGGCAAAACGCCTGCTTGCCGATCCGCAACGGAGCATTGAAGACATCGCTCAACAACTCGGCTTTGCCGAGCCTCGGTCGTTTCACCGGCGTTTTAAAGCCTGGTTTGGAAAAACCCCTGGGGAATTCAGAAAGTCACCTGACCCGCTGCCTTAATGCCTCTCTTTTTCGGCTTTCTAACGAGTTCAGTTTCAGTTAATTCTGGATTCAATGAGCGTTAAGTTAATCCCCTTAATATTGCTTCTATCGACGGACATAACCAAGGAGAAGCAATAAAATGTTAAAGGCAACAGGAAAAACCAACCGCACTGCTATCACCGCATTCGCATTGGCGTCAGGCTTGTTGGTCAGCACCGGCCTGCTGGCGGAAGACCAAGCTAAACATACTGCCGGAATAACTTTAGGCCCAGTTGGTCTCGGAGTTACCGCGAGCGGTTCAACCGATTTCTCATTCATCGCCGACGACCAAATTCAGTGGCGGACCGGCATCAGTTATATAAATGCCGATTTCGACGACGATGACGATATCGAGATAGCCGGTATCGATTATGAAGGCGATATCACTGCAACGGAATTTAGAGGCGGCATCGACTGGTACCCGTTCGGCGATACCGGCTGGTCGAGAAAAGTCTTCTTTTCCGGTGGATTATCCGTATCCGATGGAGAACTTGATGCCAAAGCTGATACCGATAGGCGTTTTAAGGTGGGCGATACCACTGTCAATCCAGGTGATATCACCTCACTGCGGGTGGAAACAGACGGCACCCAAGCGATGCCTTATTTAAGTGTTGGCTGGGGGAACAAAATCGACGGCAAACCTGGTTTCGATTTCCAGGCGGAAGTGGGATTCAGGGTTCCGACCAGGGACTACGACGTTACGCTGACGGCAGTTGATCCGAATAATGTTATCAGTGCCGAAGATTTGGCCAAGGAAAGACGTCAGATCGAAGACGACATCAATCAGGATATCCTACCATTTGCGATGATAGGCGTTACTTATCACTTCTAACCGTCAACCCCGGTGGCCGTATGTCTGCAATGCAGAACGGCCACTCACCTTTCGGCCTCTTGATCTCGAAGTTCCGATCTACTCTCCAATACCGTTTATAACCTGCTTTGGAGAGCCAAGCATATTGCGCCGCCGAACTGATCAACCTAAATGCTCTGCCTTATTGCCCAAAGTGAAGACATAATTCAGATGTCGCCTGCCATCCAGCTCAAAATAGGTTTCTCCGGTATAGTGAAATCCATAGGCCCGATAGAACCTGATCGCCGCTTCATTGCGATACCAGCAAGTGAGCCAGGGTGCTGTCTCGGCGATTTCGCTGCAGGCATCTATCAACCGGGAGCCAATTCCGGAGCGTTTCATGGTAGGCAGTACATACAGGTTGGAAATTTCTGCCGTTTTCGGATTGAAGTTAACCGCGCCGACCAGCAGGTGGCCGGCCTCTGCCAGAAAGATGCGGGTAGCCTTCATGGTGTTAAGCAGCGCTTGTTTGCTAAACGTTTTCTCCAAATAGGGTCGAAACGAGGGCTCGATGCCGGCAGTGGCATAAGTCGATATCCAGACCACCTTGCATAGCAGTTCGAGATCTGCCAGATCAGTGTTTTCAGCTTCCCGGACTTGCACCTGCATCGCCGTCGTTCAACCCTGGTCTGTGGCCGAATTGGCATTGGCTTCATAGCATTCCACTTCATTTGTCCAGGCGACGTAGGGCACTAGGAAATCGATGGTCGGCACTGGAATGCTCACTAAAATGTTCAAGAAGGTTCGCTTGGTGGTTAATCTGTTCCAGGTTTTACCCTGGCATTTCTCCTCGAGATTTAGCGGCTTGCTGACCTCCACCATGCCGTTAATGACCGTGTGATGCCACTGGCGGAGGGGTTCTTGCCGTCCCGGCTGTTCATATTGGACAAAGGTAATCGGGCTGCAGGCAGACATGCCCCATATCAACAGGCCCCATATTAACAGGCTAGGCAATCCGGCCCGGTACATCATTGACACTTTCTCCGAACGCATCATGCCCCCTCGCCGTTCAGGACAGCCGGCTCATCTTCCACACACCATACTTTCGCGGTCCGCGGTGAATAAATACCAAAAGTCAACGCGCCCAGCACCCAATCGCTAACGGTTATAACAGTTTGCATCTGCGCAACTTCCGCACCGTCACAGACTTCATTGACATCAATTGAGTGTTCGCCGACCAATCCCCAAAAATAAAAGGGTTTGCTGTCGATGTAGGACGGTTCCGAAACATCCTTAATACCGCCTTTCGGGCGCACCGTGACACTGGAGCATGCGCTTAACTGAATTATCAGCAGGGTTGCCGCGAATACCAGAAGATTTTTTGTTTTCAATGCTTAATACCTTTCATACGCTGTCTTGCGTCGATCCTAGGTTCCCGAAGGTCGGCAGATATTATTTTCTCGCGGGCAAATTCACAACCATTTTGCTACCGCCCAAGGAAGAATCCCGGATCTCAATCGTGCCCTTGTAGGATTCAATGATATCGACCACGATACTCAAGCCTATACCTTGGCCCTCTGCCCTGGAATCCAGCCGAACACCCCGTTTTAGAATCGCGGCGCGTTTGCCCGCCGGAATACCCGGCCCGTCGTCCTCGACGGCCATCATCAGCCAGGAAGCCGGCTGCTCGGCCGTTTTACTTTCGTCCAGGGGCGCGCTCTTGGCGATACTTAACATGACCTGCTGCTTACAGTATTTGTAGGCATTGTCCAACAGGTTCCCGAGGATCTCGACCAAATCGTTTACGTCACCATAAAACTGCAAATCCGGGTCGATGTTCACTATCGGTTTAACACTTTTATCCACGTAAACCTTGCCCATCGCATTCAGGATACTGAATACCTCCGGTTTAATCGGCAGAGCGACAAAACTTAGTTCCGCCTGCCCGACAACAGCCCGCTGCAACTGGTAATCGATGATCTCGCCCATCTTACTGACCTGTTTGTCCAATGTACTCAAGATCCTTTCCCTAGAGATGGGGGTTCCGTCGGGATTAATGTCGGACTGCACGCCGCGTAACACCGCCAGCGGAGTCTTCAAGCTATGGGACAAGTCCGCCAAAGTGTTCCGAAACCGTTCACGCTGGCGACGCTCATTGGCGATCAGCAAATTCAGGTTAGCCACCAGGGGGCTGAGTTCGCTGGGATAATTACCCTGTAAATCCTCTTCCTCACCCTGGTTCATCGCTTCCACATCGGAGGCTAGCCGCCTGACCGGCCCCAACCCCCAGTAAAAAATGATTCCTTGTAAAACCAACAGCAATGCGCCAATCAAACTCAAGGTGATTATCAAACTGCGCTGGTAGTTGGTCAGTTGTTCCGTGTAGTAGCGGATATTTTCCATCACGGTAAAATCGTAGTTCAGTTTTTGCCCGCCCAATCCCGGCCATGATGTGTTGTAGCTGATCGTAAGGAACAGGTCTCCTCCCGCATCCTTAAACCGGCCATACAGCCATTCCCCCCGGTTCGGCCGAGGTGCGACCAAGTCCCGGCCTTTGGATGACGCGCTTTGCCATACCACCAGCCCTTTTTGGTCCGAGACAAAGGCCAGCAAACTACCGCCTGCTTCGTTGAAACGCCGGTCGGTCAGTCGAGGCGGAATCAACATTTGACCGCCTTCCACTTCAGCAATGGATATGATCGCATAGGTATGGAGCCGTAGTTTTTCGCGAATCGTATCCTTTAAGCCAAGCGAAAACGCCTGATTCAACACCACGCCGGTGCCCCCCAGAAACAGGCATAAAACGACGCACGCCGACACAAACAGCCGGCGTTTAATCGACTGGCTCTGGCGTTTAAACGTAAACCTCATCATCCTTCAGGCTTGCGAAGCGAGCATCTCCATAAACCATTCCTAACCACTACCGTCATGATTATCCGGATTGAATCGATAGCCCCTGCCTCTCAGCGTTTCTATCGGTTTGAACTTTGCCTGAAGTTCCAGCTTCTTACGTAGCCGGGCAATGATGACTTCAATGACGTTGCTGTCCTTTTCCTCGTTATAGTCATACAGGCAGTCCACTAACCGCGCTTTGTTGACAATCACCTTAGGGTGCATCATGAAATGCTCAAGCACCTTGTATTCGAAGGCCGTAAGGTCCATTTCAAGGTCGCCGTTCAATACCGTCTTTTTCTTAAGATCCAAGGCTAACGGCCCATGCACGATCTTGGTATGGGTTTTACCGCTGGCACGACGCAGCAGGGCGTTGACCCTGGCCATCAATTCTTCGGGTTGAAATGGCTTGGTTAAATAGTCGTCGGCTCCGGAATCCAAGCCTTGCACTTTCGCCCGCCAGCCGCTTCTGGCCGTTAACACCAGAATGGGAAAATCGAGATCTTTATCGCGGATACGGTTGATCAACTCCAACCCATCCATTTTGGGCAGGCCCAAATCGATAATCGCCACGTCAATGTCATAATCCGTCGCATAGTAGAGCCCTTCCTGGCCATCCGCGGCCAGGTTTACCTGAAACCCTGAATGCTCCAGCATGCGACTGAGCTGTCCCTGTAGTTCAATGTCATCTTCAACCACTAAAACCCGCATGAAATCCTTTGTAACCTCTTAAGATAGATCAATTCAGAATGTCTCCGGTGACGGCATCCACATACAATATTTGTATTTCGCCTTGGTCAGTGATGAGTTTGACCCGATAGGCAGGTTTTTCCCGATCGAGCAGTTTCACCCGTAGAACTTCTCCCGGCTGAGCGGCAACGGCAACGGCAACCGCTTCGTCGCTGGTTATCACTATGTGAGTTTCGGAGGTGTCGGGGGGAGTTTGGGGGCTGTCGGGACCCAGCCGGGTATCGGATTCCGGCTGCCACTGCTGGATCTCCCGGGGACGATTCTGATTGTCCTGAATCTTATCCTCCATCCAGGTCGTTACCGGGCTGACCAACTGCTCCAACCAGCGTGTTGCCGGATTAATCTTGTCTTCGATCCAAAGCGATTCGCCTTCAACAGGCGCTTCCTGAGACGATTCAGAAAAGTCATCAGCACTGGCTGGAGCCGCATGTAGGACAGTCAGTAGCATGAATAGTGTAAGAACTGTTGATAATTTCAAACTGCGGATTACCAAACCAAAAAAATACAAATATGGATCGATGGTTTACAGTGCGAAACCGGATTTTCCATAACCAAACAGTAGCCTGATTGGCTTAATCGCAAATTAATGGTCTCCCCAAACAAAAGAGTTTCAGCGCTTACGGCAAAGCGATACCCCATCCGCAATCGGCACCATGCAATAATCGATGCGCGGGTCTTCTTTCAGTTTTGCGTTGAGCGCCTTAATGGCCATCGTATCCGCGTCAGTCGCCTGTTCGTCGAGTACCCTTCCGTCCCAAAATACATTATCAATGGCGATCAGGCCGCCCTGCCGGATTAATTGCAGGCTTAGCTCATAGTACCGGTCGTAGTTGGCTTTGTCGGCATCGAGAAAAATAAAATCAAACGAACTCTTCTGCCCGGATTCAAGCAGCAGGTTCATGGTATCCAAAGCCGGTGCAATGCGTAAGTCCACCCGCTCGGACAAACCCGCCAGACACCAGTATCGCCGGGCGATACTGGTAAACTCTTCATTAATGTCGCAACAAACCAGGATACCGTCATCCCCTAAAGCTTCTGCGATGCAAATTGAGCTGTAGCCGGTAAAAGTCCCGACTTCCAAAGCCCGCTGCGCACCGATTAGGCGCACTAACAAATGCAGGAATTGCCCCTGCTCAGGAGCAATCTGCATATTCGCCTGGTCTCGAATCCGTTCGTCGGCATGGGTTTCCGTGCGCAATCCATGCAACAGCTTACTTTCCCGGCCTCCGACTTCCACCAGGTATTTGGCCAGGTCAGTATCTAGATTCAATGTTTGATTGGACATCAGCGCGCTTCCTCGGTGTTAGGTAAAAAAAGTTCTCGTCCAGAAACGCTGATTTCTGAGGGAGAACCGACAAGGCACATGGATGGTCTCTGAACCGCCACAAGATTTCAGGATAGTTAGCTGTCAGGCATTAGTCGATGGTAATCACGGCTTTACCGGCGAGTTTCCGCTGCTCCATATCGGCAATCGCCTGCCCCGCTTCTTCAAGAGTATAGGTTTTACTGACTTGGGTACGAATTTTACCTTCGCCGACCCATTTTAGAAGCTGTTGGAAGTTTGCCTGGTTTTCCTGGGATTGTCGCTGGGTGAATGCCCCCCAAAAGACGCCGGAAACTTCACAGCCCTTTAACAACATCAGATTAGCAGGTAGTTTGGGAATATCGCCCGCCGCGAATCCTACAATCAGCAGACGTCCGTTCCAGGCCATGGACCGCAACGCCAACTCGGTAAGATCGCCGCCCACGGGATCGTAAGCAACGTCTACGCCTTTGCCCTTGGTGAGCTTCTTCAATGCGTCCTTCAGATTATCCTGCCGGTAGTTGATCAGTTCGTCTGCACCCGATTGTTTTGCCAACTCCAGCTTTTCTTCCGAGCCCGCCGCAGCGATCACCTTCGCGCCAATCGCCTTGCCAATTTGAATGGCCGCCAATCCAACGCCACCGCCGGCTCCCAACACCAAAAGTGTTTCACCTTGTTGCAACCGGCCGCGTTGGGTCAGCGCATGCATGGAAGTCCCATAGGTCATGACAAACCCGGCGGCATTCACCAAATCGAACCCATTCGGTACGGGGATCAAGTTCGCTTCCGCCACGGCGACTTTTTCGGCAAAACCACCCCACCCGGTCAACCCCATGACCCGGTCTCCCGGCTTCAAGCGTTTAACCTTATCCCCCACCGCAACAATTTCACCGGCGATCTCGCCGCCGGGGGAAAACGGCAAGGGCGGTTGAAACTGATACTTACCCCGAATAATCAGGGTGTCCGGAAAATTCAAACCCGCCCCTTTAACGGCTACCAAACAGCTACTGCCACTGGTTTTGGGTTCTTCAATATCCTCAACACAAAGTAGTTCCGGTCCCCCTAAGGTGTTACATACTAGTGCCTTCAACGCAATATCCTCTGTTATTGTTGTGTAATGTTTGCTCTTCATGGAAGTACCTCCATGGATAGAGTTTTTTTGCCCCGAATCATCTATGCCAAATTTGAGTTACAGGTAAATTCCACCAGCGTAAGCCCGGTAAAATCATCGGTACGGGTAGATGTAATTTGGAAACCAAGCTTTTCATAACAACGGACTGCCGGCAGGTTTTCCAGCGCCGTAGCGACATTAAGCTTGGTGTGCTGCTTTAATAGCCATGTTAACAGTGTGGTACCTACACCGCGACGGAAAAATGCGGCTCTTACCACCAGCCGGGTAATCGTGAGATTGCCTGCAATATCGCAGATTCCCACCAGGCCAAGCAGCTTTCCCTCCACCATGGCACCGAAAAAATTCTCGCGGCTCTGCAAGATATCTGCAACTGTTTCAGAAAGGGGCGGAAAAGCCTCGCAAGCAAGTCGCTGCGCTTCTTCGGCATAGGCTTGCAGGGAAATCTCGTGAATTTCCTCGGCAATGCTCAACTTGCGATGATTTAACCGGGTAATCGTATATTTCATGCGTAAAGGTTTTCTATTTCTGCCCCGCTACAGGATGTTCAATATTGTCGATACCGATCAAATCCCATGGGCGCCCTTTCTGCCGGTAGATTCTCTTCCCTAATCTTGGGTAGTCGGCAACGTCATGGTCCAACCGCTCCCCGACAACAATACAACGAAGGACCTCGGTTCCGGTGTTTTCCAACTTATGCGCTTCCGTTGCCGCCGGATGACCGATGAAATCCCCTTCTGCAACGGCATAGGTCTTAGCTCCTATCGAGGCCGTACCCTGGCCGCTCAGCACATAGACACATTCGTCTTCAAAGTAATGAACATGCATTTCAGTGGAATCGCATCCGGGAGGGACTTCAATGATATGAAATCCAAAGCCGGTAATACCGGTAAGATCTCCCAGTGACTTATTGGTCCGAACGGCGTTGTTGTTCAGGAAATGCGTCTTTTTCAACCCTTCCATAGCGTCAATTTCTGCTTTCTTTAATATGGGTTTCATCATGCAGCCCTTTCTTTTGAACGTTCGATCGCGATGACCAACTACAAGTAAAGCCCCAATCGCAGGTATAGTTCGGTCCCACCCAGATCATTATCGAATCCATAGGCGGCACCAAACGACATCGCCAGGCTAAAGGTATCATAGCCCAGCAAAATTGTAGGGCTGATTTCCACACCGGCGCTGCTGTAATAGGTTTCCGGTTCGCCATCGTCCCAGGCAGTTCCGGTTTCGGCGAAAATCGCCAAGGAAGATTTCGCCAAACCTATCGGCGGTACGAAAAATCCATCAAAGTACTCTCCCAAGGGCATTCGCCACTCGGTGGATATCACCCGAATATTCTGGCCGCGTAAAGCCCTAAGGCCATCTTCATAACCTCTTAACCGGTATTCGTTCTTGCCGAAGCCAATGGGTCCGCCCAAATCGGCGAAGCTGTCTACATAGCCACCCAACTGAAATCCGAAAGTGGTATCGTCTGAACGCCCTTCCACCCAGCGAACAGCCAGTACATGGTTATTGTAAATGCTCAGATACTCGCGCCAATCGGCAACCGCCAACCAGCCTTCCTGAGCACCGTCGTCGAGAGCATCATAGTTTTCCGCCGTGAGAATCAAGCGCCTGCCGTCTTCCGGGGAAACAGAATGCAAATACCATTCGGTAGTATCCCAGGTAAAAGACAACCCAAGTAAGTAATCTTCCACCTTCAGGGTTTCTTCCGAGTCATCCTGATCGACAAAATGGCGGGTTATCTGCTCGCCCGCCACACCGAAGTTCACTTGAAAACTTTGCCGCAGTGAACTGAAGGGTTGCTGGTAGACCATCTGCAGGCGGCGCTCGCGGTCCCAGACTTCCGGTAAATCGGGACGATCGTCGTCAAAATCCCGGATTGCTTCAATATAGTCCGTATAGGTGAAGGCCAATCGGCTGTTGAAGATATAGAGCAGACTGCCTCCCAGTTCTTCCTTGTCCAGGAACACAACCGGTGCTGCCTGCCAATGGTGCATACCCAAGGCGTCAGTACCGTCCACGAGGAAACCGACCGAATCATTATTGTCGCCATCGACATTCAACCAAGCCCACCAGGAACGGGGCCGCATGGAAGACCAGGGCGTATAGCTATCGATATCCCGATACTGGCCTGGCTGAAACTCCGTTGAGTTGGCTATGGCAGCGACCGTTGCTTCAGCCATTTCCGAGTTGCCGGCCGGCTTAACAACTCCTGCTGCCTCAGGATTGAGAGAATGCTCGACTATTCGCTGGCCGTTGGCCGTATATTCCAGTAATCGAACCTGATTGCCGGAAGGCGTTACAGCGTAATCCAGAACGGCGGTAGTGGTCGAGGTCAGCCGTTGCAGCGATTGGTCGCTAAGGTTCATCCGATACAGGTTATGTATCCGTTTTTCATTTGCTGCGGCTATTGGAAAGTCGGCGATAAAATCAATTGCACTGCCATCCGGCGTAAACCTGGGCATGCTCTGCAAATGAACATCCTGAGTCAGCAACTTCCAACTTTTTGACTCGATATCCAGCAATTCCAAATTCCAGCCGGTCCGCTGGCGTTTTATTGCAGCTACCAGGCGTTTGCCATCGGGAGACCAAGCGAGTTCGCCGAGAACATCACCAAAACCGAACTCGCTGACGGTCTCCGTTTGATTACCGTCGCGGTCGAGCAGCACCAGGCGGGTTCGTCCCTCGTCCAATTGCACGGCGGCGATTTGCCGGCCGTCTTGGCTCCAGTAGGCCCGGGCATAGCGGCCACACTCGGTGAGGCGGCGCCAGCCTGAATCGCCGGCAGCCTGCAGATAGAGATCGGCAAAAATTCGAGTGTTGTCGCAAACTTCGTATCGGGTTAGCAGAATGTCGCCATGGCTGTTGATATCAAATCCGATAAATCCGTTGATACCGTCGACTTCCTCGGTTTTTTCACCGTTGGTTCTAAGGATTTCCGGCATTGAGCGGCCATCATTAGCGTAAAAATAGAAGTTGCCATCCGGCGCAAAGCGCGGATTTGCAAGTACATGCCCATTTTCAAACAGTATGCTTTGCGATTCAGGCTGTCTGCTTTTCAACAGAGTGATGGTGGGCGCAAATTTGTTGTTCAGATAGTCGACGAACTTGTCCCATAGCGCTTCTCCGGTTAACCCGGTCGTCTGCCGGGCCCGCGCATCCATCCGCCAAGGAATGATATTGCGGTTCCAGTTGCGGATATACCTGATGACGGTCTCTTCGCCGTGGGTTTCTGCCAGGAACTCAAAGAAATAATAGCCGTAGAGATAAACTTGCCCTTGAGGCCAGTCCGTACCGAAATAGCCGTGGTAACTCAGTTCGGTTAGCGAACGCACGCCGTTCATCACTTCGGCGCGCATCATCGCGTCATATATGGCACTCTGCCCACGGCCAAACCCTTTCTGATGATCCGTTTCCGCATAGACCGCTAATCCCTCAGTCACCCAGCTTGGACTGAAAATCTGTGGGAATGTAAAAAACTGACGGCCAAATATTTTTCGTAAAACACCCGGTACACCGCCTGCCTGGTCGAGATGTAACAGATGCACATACTCATGGAGAAAAACCTGTTCCAACCAAGGTTCGTTGCCCTTCAGCTGACCGTCGGCAGGCGCTGTCATGTAAAGAAAGGTCCGATTATAGGGAATGGGAGTCGCGGCGCCGTTTGAGGCGTCTATGGTATCCAGCAGTACTACTTCGGTCTTGGATGCCGGCTGCCATTCCAGCCACAATGAAGTTTTCCGGTAAACAACTTCGGCAATCGCCGCAAGCCGCTGGGCAAACGCCTGATGTTGGCTTTCAAAATGAATCCGGAAGTGGGCGGTATCCAATGTTTGCCAGTCTTCGCCAAACCTGGGGACCGCCAAGCCGGGATCGGACGGTGCGTGCGGAACAGGCTGGCCATAGGGGGAAAGCCCCCAGGTGGGGATTACATAAAGCGAGAATAAAAGTAATACTGCGATTTTTTTGGACATGGGAGTTCCTTATTTCCCGTCAGATTTCACAAATAGATTCCGATGAACAGATGCATGCCGTAAATAGTTGCTCCATTCTTACGGTCGCCATTACACTGATTATCATGCGTGGAGACAATAGCAGGAAACACCCGCTCTTACGAAGCGGTTTTTACCGACCTGGAGAATTCTAAACAATGCTGAAACATATTGTCCTTTTTAAGTTCAAAGCAGATGTTGAACCGACGGCAATTGACCAGGTTAATCAGGCATTCGGCAGATTGACGGAGGATATTCCCGGCGTTCTGGATATCTGCATGGGGACAGACAACAGTCCGGAAAAAATAGCCCGAGGTTACACCCATGGCTATATTCTCACCATGGAAGACGCCAACGCCCGTGACCGCTATCTTAACGATCCGGTGCACAAAGCCTTCCAACGGCTGGTTGATCCATTATTGGAAGAGGTTCTGGTCTTCGACTTTGACTGTTAATCAGGTTTAGATCTTTTACCGTCACGAGGAATCCGGTTGCAATGAGCATTCAAATGAACGTAGGTCAACTGCAGGAATTTTTGGAACAAGCCTTCACACATTTTCCGATGCGGATTGTGGAAGTGGGGGAAATGACGGCCACTGTCGAACTGGAAACCCAAGCCCACAACCTGCGTCCGGGGGGCACGGTTTCCGGCCCCACGCTGATGACCATCGCGGATACCGGACTTTATGCGGCCATTCTTGCCCAACTAGGCCCGGTGGCGCTGGCGGTTACCACCAACCTCAACATCAACTTCCTGCACAAACCGCAACCAGGCTTGCTCAGAGCCGAAACCCGGCTATTGAAACTGGGCAAACGATTGGCCGTTGGTGAGGTCTCGATTTTCTGCAATGAAGGAAAAGAACCGGTCGCACATGTCATGGGGACCTATAGCTTACCGCCAACGACTTCCTAATGACTTGTCAAAGATAACTGCCCTATCGCCGTCCAGGCAGCCCGGCATCGCCTCGCCGAATTTTATCGACTACTTTTAGTAGAGTAGATATTAATTACTTAATGCTCTCCAAAGTGGCAAAAATCCAGAGAGGCTGTCCCCCTATGGATTCACGTTTTCTCCTAAGCGTTTTGAAAAACAAACTGTTAATGCCGGTTTACATGGTTCTGATAATTGCCGGTGCGCTGCAATTGCTGGTCAATCAAGGCTTGATTCGCTTAAAAGCGGATGACCTGGCCAACCTGGTGGAATCCAAGTTAACCGCGAGCACCGATACGACAGCCAAGGATCTGAAAGCCGCTGAGGCGCAATTACTGAACCAGTTGCATTTGATGCGCCAAAATACCGCAACTGAACTGTCGGGCCAGTTGCAATCACAATTAGCGGAACGCCAAGAACAAATTGCGGTAAAAACCAAACAGGTTGCCATTCAACAAACCCAAAGTTTGGCAGAGGTCATCGGACTGGTCGGTGCGCCTTTTATTTGGGATCAAGACGTGCCACGTTTGACCCAACTGGTGGAAATGGCCGATGCCCGGCCTTCCATACTCTTTGCCGTTTTTTTCGATCAATACGGGAAACGTATAACGCGCTATGTCGATCGTACGGACCCGGTGGTAAAAGACCTCATCAAGCAGGGCAAAGGCAAAGGTGGACTAGGCAAGGTACTCAATGCAGCCGAAGCCGACCCGGATATTGTCGTCATCACCAGCAATATTTCTCCAAAAGGGGAAGTGATCGGTCAGTTTAAGGTTGGTTTGAGCACGACAGCCATCAAAGAGGAAATGGCGCGGCTGGAAAGTCAGTTCGGCGCTACCATTCAAGCTAGCACGGATGCGGTGGACAGGGTGCTAAACACCACCACAAGCGATGTGGCAGGTCAGTTAAAAGCCAGTCTCGGTCAAATCGAGCAACGGGCAAATACCCAAAACGATCAAGTACTTGCGTCTATTGAAAGCAGAGTCGATGACCTGGAGCAAAGCCTGGTCAGTCTAAGCCTTGTCAGTGTGTTGTTATTGCTGTTCGCGGTGGCGATAATTTTGGGCATAAGAGTGGTGATGAAAGTTGAACGGCTCAACCGCGCCATTTGGGCGATCGCAGAGGGTAAAGCTGACCTGACCCAACGGGTTCAACTGAAAGGCAAGGACGAAATCTCCCATATGGCTGCCGGCATGAATCAGTTTATCGAGCGCATTCAGCATATTGTTAAGGACGTGCACCAATCGACAGCGCTGGCCACAAGCCAGTCTGAAGAGCAAAAACGCGCCAGTGAAATAGTTGCCAATGCGGTAAAGCTGCAGCAAACGGAAATTCGTCAGGTCGCCGGCGCATTGGACGAAATGACCGGCAGTGCGCAAAAGGTTGCGGACCGCATTCAAGCCGTGGCCAACACAGTAGACAACGTAAACCGGGAAACCGTTGAAACAGCGGAAATTTCGCGCTTGGCGAGAACTTCACTGGAATCCATGGTCAAGGAAATCGATACGGCGACCGGTGTAGTGGAACAGGTCAACGGACATAGCCAGGAAATCGGTTCCGTCCTGACGGTTATCGGCAATATCGCCGAACAAACCAATCTGTTGGCCTTGAATGCCGCCATTGAAGCGGCACGGGCAGGTGAAAGCGGTCGCGGATTCGCGGTGGTTGCGGACGAAGTACGCAGTTTGGCGAGCAAGACCCAACAATCCACCACGGAAATCCAAAGCATTATCGAGCGCTTACAGAAAGGTAGTATGCAAGCCGTCCAGGCAATCCAGCGCGCTGGCGACAGCGTTGACGAATCTACCGGAAGTTTCCACAAAGCGGATACCCGGTTCGAAACGATCGGCACATTGGTCGCCGACCTCCACGATGCCGCTACCGAAATTGCCGCTGCCGCCGAGCAGCAGACGGTGGTTGCGAACCAGATCAACGACAATGTCGGGCATATCGAAAAATCAGCGGATCAAACCGCTGAAGCGGTCTTATCTTCAGACCAATCGAGTCAGGAAATCAACAAAGTGATTCGCCATCTGGAACAGCAAATGGCGCAGTTTAGGTTTTAGGCTCGAGGAATCTCCCTCATTCAATCCTTGCACATCCATCCGCCAAAAAAATGAGGATTTGTTGCATTCCCGTAAAATGATTTTTTTGATTCGGCATCAGGCTGGAAAAAGCTCCGAAATCACTGCTCAGCACCCATCTGAAGACAAAAATTGCGATAAAACTGAACAAGTCTTAAGGGAATTAGATTAAAATTTCGCTTATGTAATTGGAGCTCCAGTGTTCGCACTTCTTTGCTGATAGATTGTCATGCAAAAGACGTTAGTTCCGGGTGAATAACGATGAAGCCCAACTGCGAACAGTTTTTCGGAATTCCTCGCCTAGGCGTTCGGGATAGAGAAATATGGATCAGATTACCAACAATTTTCAGTTCTATGAACGATTGAAAATAGAAAAAGCGACGGCAGGTTCATCTCCTCAAATATCTTTCTTAAATGATTTTCAGGGAGCTCTCGCATTCTTGAGGAGTATGCCTCCTAATTCTCCGCTAAGACAGGATATCGACTTTATTCTGGCGCTGGATTCCTGCAGCCATGCGCGTAGTTTCCAGAAGGATATCGATCACTTGATTGCCCACGAACTGGCGACCGGGCAGCTGGTGATAGTGAACCGGTATCACAACCCAGGCAGTTTTCATAATTTCAAACGGCGACCGAAAGAGGTGTTTGATTCCGCCCCGCCCGCACTGCCGCCGGAACCACCCAAGCGGGATTATACCTGGGTAGAAATCGAGTTGGTTGATGCCGGCGGCAAAGCAGTGCCTAATGAAAGATACATTATTAAGCTACCCAGTGGGCGAAACGTTGAGGGAACGACAGACAGTCGCGGTAGAGCCATCGTTGAGAGAATTGTTAAGCCAGGGAACTGTAAGATCTCGTTTCCTGATTTGGAAAACGAAGATTGGATGGCGGCCTGACCGCCAGACAGATTAATAATCATGCTTACTATTTCGCCAATCAAACTATCTGCAGTGCAATAATTTTTCCGGGAAGTATGAAACATGACTGAACCTGTTGCAGAACCCAAAAAAGTCGACGGCTTCACTGGTATGTTACACCGTTTCAAGCTACGCGTGATGCTGTTGCGAGTGCTTGAGTTTGAAGACGTACTATTCCGCCATAACAGTTCGGTTTTTTTGCCGGATCGTGAGGACGTAGAAACCTTAGGTGATGATGCACAGGAAAAAATAGCCGGTCTGGATGTTGTTAAAGCCCTGTTGATGGCCGCCCATAAGTTTCCTGAAGAAAAACTGCTGATAGCCGGCCATACGGATACCTCGGGCGGAGAGCAAATCAACGTTACCATCTCCAAAGAACGCGCCCATTCGGTTCTACATGTTATCGAAGACAACAAAGATGCATGGGTAACCATCGTGGAAGGCCGACATAAGGTTGAAGATATTCAGCACATTTTGCGCTGGGCGGGTCACGATCCCGGCCCTGTTGATGGCATCGTCGGCCCTCAAACACGGGCGGCGACCAAGTCTTTCCAAAAGGAGGCTGGGATTGGGCAGGATGGCATTGTCGGCCCACTCACCTGGGGTAAATTCTTCGAGAAGTATCAGGCAGAACTCAAAGATTTGATGGAGGATACAGACGAAGGAAAAGAGGCTTTAGCTATGCGTGGCAGTATTAATTTCTTACTTCCCGGCGGAGCGAAAGCGGTTGGTTGTGGGGAGACCTGGCCTATAGAGAACGTTGGTGACAGCAACTACCGGAGCCAGATCAATCGTCGTGTCGAAGCGATGTTCTTCGCTGAAACCGAGATCCCCAAAATTTTCGACTGTGGGCCGGACGCCTGCATGAAAAAAGAATGTCCCCTATACAACAAGGAAGAGTACCGTAGAGACTATATCGATCCGGAAGGGCGGGTAAAAATACTATTCAATCTGCGCTGGAGTAAGGAAAAAGTTCGCTGCGGCGATACTGTGGAGCTGTTAGCCTCCTGCAAAAATATCCAGGAAGGCGAAAAAATTGACCTGTTGGTACGCAACACCGCAACGAATGCGGAAGTGGCAAAACTCCCCGGCACGGTCAAGAACAAGGCAGTAGAATGCACCTGGGTTAGTCAAAAGAACAGCGCTACCTGGCCAAGCGAAAAATTTCTGTTTGAAGGCTCCACCAGCCGCTGCGAAACCGCCTTTTCCATCGACCCAAAACTGGAATTTGAGCGCGCGCCAAACGGCATTAAAACCAACTGCATTACTGGTGGCCGGAGGTCGACACCGAAGTGGATCAGGCCAACCGGTTCAACTACCTGGGTATTGGGTACGGGTTCTTATGGTTGGGATGCCAACTTCGATGCCGAGTTTAAAGATGGCTTAATGACCATTACCGGCAAAATTAAACTCATACCCAAGGGTGGGCTGACCATTACAGCGGCGATGAAGAGCACTTGGAAGTCACAAATCGAAGGTTTCTGGAACAATGTATTTCAGGCGCACAGGGAAGCCTGCAAAAGAGATGACAGTTGTAGCTGCAACAAAGATAACGCTTGTTGCAAATATCAGGTGAAGGTCATCTGTGATTTTGTGGAAAGCGGCGAACACGTCAGAGTGGACTGTCATAAAGGTGCGGCAACGGGCACTTGGGGTAGCGCAGCCTGGTGGTATTCTTCCACCTGGTGGGAACTTCATGGCACCTTTGGACCCAAAGTGCGGGCTCATGAGTTTGGGCATTGTATCGGCCTGTTCGACGAGTATGCCGGCGGTGCAACAATCCCGGGTCTAAACCCGAATACGGCTACTTTCGACAGCACCAGCCTAATGAACGGTGGGACCAAACCATTGAAGGAACATTATCGAGGTAACCCAGGGATTGTATTGGCCGACAGTTGGCTGCCGTCTATTGAAGGAATCACCAAAGAAAAATATAAGGTAATCAAAATATGATTGATCCTGTCCATTTTTACGCACTTTACGGTCCAGGCATGGTCTTCGGCCTGGCATTGGGGAGCGATGGTAAATTCGCATTTAGTCTGGCCGGCAATATGGGTGCTTTGTTTCCACAACGACTAATAGGAGAATGGCAAGGCAGCGATCCACAAAAGGTGGCCCCTCTTCGCCAGAGAGCCATTGAACTATCCCTAAAAACACCTTCAAATTCGCCAAGCCTGCCCGACAGTGCATTTCTTTCCATTGGCCAAGTCAAGGACGGTACGATGCAAGGAGGCGAGTACGCTTTATATGATCTGCCTGAAACCATCGCGCCGGTTTTTGAAGAAGTCTTAGCGCTGGTGCATGGAGAGTGGCTCGGTAGTGCCGTCAACGTTTTGCAGGCTGAGTGCCGTCTGCTATCTGACAAACCCCATGTGAGAACAGAAGTTACGATTGAATCCATTGGTAGCAAAGCAGTGCATTTTGTTAACCCTTTAACCCCAGGTGTTTTTAAAGTTCTGTTTCTAAATCCGACCACAGATGACGTAGTGGAGCCAGAAATAAGTGAGCTACGGATCGTCAGTGACTTCGGCAATATCAGCGATAGCCGTGCTGAGTTGTCGCCAGGGGAAAAGATGTCCCTCAAATTGGAAGTTTTGCAAGATATTCCTGTAGGAAACTGGGAACTGCATCTAGCCATGGAACTTGTCGCTGGAGGCCCTGCAGTAGGTGACCTTGTTAGTGGCATTATTTCTTGGCAGCCTTTCAAGGTAGTTATCCCAGCTTCATGAAGGTCACTCGGAGAGAGTTGTTCTTAGCTGTCATTGCGCTGGCCTGGACCCGAATCAGCCCGGCATCTGCGAGCCCTATCCAAAACTCCCCTACCCTTAACAACGCAACCGCTAAAATCAGGACAAACCAGAAGCAAGAAATTTATGGAAGCGATGCTAACTGCGTCGTTAATGGCATTTGTACTGCGCAACGCAGGATTTGGGATAATTCAAATAAAAACTGGAAACAGCAAAGTACACCTGATCGGTGGCCTGCCAATTACGATGCCGATTTTAGAACTGGCATAGCTACCATTACCGGCAGGATAAAATTAATACCTCAAGACGGTCTGAAGATCACTGCCACATTGAAAGCTCATTGGAAGTCGCAGATTGAAGAATACTGGAACCATAAATTTCGTCTCAATCTGGTTGAACTTAATAGTGCAGACGGCGGTGACTATCGTAACGGTAACACTTCAGGTCATTTTCCATTAAGAATCGTCTGTCAGTTTGTAGAAAGCGAACAGCACGTCAGCGTAGATTGCCACCAAGGTGCTGCGACGGGACCCTGGGGTAGTATGAATAGTTGGTCTGCAAATAAGTGGTGGGAACTCCATGGCAAAATGGGTGCTGAGGTAAGGGCTTATCAATTTGGACGCTGTATCGGCCTTTATAGCGATTGCAGGTTAAGAGAAATCACACCGATAATCGATCTCAACTTATATTGTCCTGACCGTCGTCGCCTGATAAGCAATGGCCTTAATCAGTTGAAAGCGCAATTTCTTGGAGAACCTGGGAATCAATTCGCAGCTCACTGGTTGCAATCTATGGAGAGAATAACGAATAAAAAGTTTCAGGTAGTAATAAGTTAATAGTTGGCAAACCTGCTGCCCTACAACCCAAACACCCTTTTGGCATTGCCAGCTAAGAACAGCTCGCTGGTAACTTCATCGAGCCCGAGCAGATTGAGCTCTCTAAGGCACTCGGCAGGCGTAATCATCGGATAATTGGTACCGAACATCACTTTGCTGCGGCCATGGGATTTCATGTAGGCGACAAGTTCGGGCGGATAGCGCTTCGGCTTATAGGCTGAAGTATCGATATAGACATTCGGAAACTTGGTGGCAAACGCAATCATTTCACCATGCCAGGGGTAGCCGATATGACCGCAGACAATTTTCAAATCAGGAAAATCGAGCGCAATCCGCTCGATATGTATGGGCTTTCCGGATTCGGAACTTCTCAAGGGTCCGGTAAGTCCCACCTGCAGGCAGACGGGTACGTCGAGTTCTGCACAAGTGGCAAACAACGGGTAATAAAGCGGATGGGTGCAAGGCAGTTCCCAAAGCCATTGCACGATTCTCAAGCCCTTAAACCCATGCTCCCGGACATACCGCCTCAAGGTTTGCATGGCTTGCACCGGATCACGCAGATCGACGGAGGCTAAACCGGCAAAGAGGTCCGGGTATTTTCGGGTTAACGCTAAAACCTCGTCGTTGCTGATCAGTGCCCCCTGGGGGCCATGCCAGGCAGACAGCAGTGCTTTGCTGACGCCTGCATCCTGCATCGCCTGACGCGTCATAGCGTCAGAAATATCGGAAAAATTTTGTCCGGCCCAGCGTTTCAGCGAATCGAAGAACGGCTCTTGGAGAAATCTGACGGTCGGATGTTGCGCCCATACATCAATAATCTGCATTAAAATTTCTCCCGGTAGTTAGCGAATTCAAACGAAATCTATTTTGCTTCTTGGTAATGGCTCAAAAACAGCGCTGCGGTTTCATCCGCCAGAGTTTGCTTTTCATCCGCGGAAAGAATCGGTTTTATTTTCAACAATTGCGGCCAGAAGCAACTGCCCTTGATAAGATTGTGTAACTGGGATACCGCCAAATCGGTATCCATTGCGCGAAGCCCACCATCCTTGACAGCCGCTTTTAACCAGCGATGCAAAGCTGTCTCCTGGACATTCAACGCCGCCAGCTGCTTTTCCAGGGTTTCCGGATGATAAAAGTAATGGCCAAAGGCGACTCGCGCCAGTTCGAGATATTCCGACGTACAAATAAGATCGATTTCCGCCCTGAGCAACTCACTTAGCTGCAACTGTAACGGCGTATCCTTAAGGTATTCCAAGTCAATTTGTACCAGCGATTTCATCCAAAGATCGGAGACAAGATAAACGACCAGTTCCTCTTTAGTCGCAAAATGGTTATAAACCGTGCGTTTGGAAACCTGGGCCAACTCCGCCAATTTATCCATGCTGGTGCCTTGCACACCGAATTCCTGAAAAGCCGATTTTGCCGCTTCAATAATCGCTCCCCGTTTGAGTTCGCTACGCGTCTTCTTTACTGCATTCATGGCCACCTCATCGTTTTAAATAATTTTACACTATAAAGTTTACTTTTCAATCCAACGAATGTAAACTGCACCGTATAGTATATTTGGTAATTAAACAAGCAGTGGGGTTTAGTATGAAAAAGTGGATGGCGGATGACATTCAAAGCCTGGATAACAAGGTTGCGGTGGTCACTGGTGCAAACAGCGGTATTGGCTACGAAGCAGCCCGGGTTTTGGCTAATAAAAGCGCAACAGTCATACTGGCGGTTCGCAGCACCGACAAAGGACTGGCTGCTGTAAAGAGAATAAAACAGCAAAATTCGGCAGCTAAGGTCAAGATAATGCAGTTGGATCTCTCTGATCTGACGTCGGTCGGTAAATTCGCCGCTAACTTCAAGAAGGAATACTCGCAACTCGATATA
This sequence comes from Hahella sp., assembly GCA_028280065.1. Taxonomy (GTDB): domain Bacteria; phylum Pseudomonadota; class Gammaproteobacteria; order Pseudomonadales; family Oleiphilaceae; genus Hahella. The sequence continues at coordinate 22,860 of JANQMN010000001.1, read as the reverse complement.
TTGATTAACAACGCTGGGGTTATGGTGCCGCCTTACAGCAAAACCAAGGATGGTTTCGAACTGCAGTTCGGCACCAACCACCTGGGGCATTTCGCGTTAACCGGCTTGCTGATAAATCCCATTGTCAACACGCCTGACAGCCGTATCGTGAATGTCAGCAGCATCGCCCATAAGGGCGGTAATCTGGATTTTAACGATCTGCAATGGGAATCCAGGAAGTACAAGCCCTGGAACGCCTACGGCGACAGTAAAATCGCCAACCTGTATTTTACTTATGAACTCGCCCGCCTGCTGCAACAAGCCGGACATCAAACCCGCGTAGCGGCAGCCCACCCGGGATGGACGGCGACGGAGCTGCAAAGAAACTCCGGAACCGCCGACTTTTTCAACAGATTCTTTGCCCAGGAACCTGAAATGGGCGCTCTGCCCAGCCTATTCGCAGCAACTGCGGATATCCAGTCAGGCGATTTTATCGGTCCCTGCGGCTTTATGGAGATGCGCGGTTACCCTAAAAAAGGGTCCTCAAATAAACGCTCAAAGAATCCGGAGATAGCCAAAAGGCTATGGTCGGAATCTGAAAAACTTACTAATGTCCGGTATGGAATATAACCCATCATGAGCAACCTCATTCTTTCACTATCCCTGTTACTAATCTTTGGAATCGGAGGATTTGTTTTTATGGATTATCTAATACAGGAAAATCAGTTATCTAAGCATCTGATCGAACAATCAACCCAGTTTCATGATGGGAAGTTTCACAATAAGAATGCAACAAATGTCTGGGAGTTCGGCAAAATGTGGTCAGCACTTAAGGAGTTCACATCCAAACGCTCAGACCCGGTACCAACGAAACCGGTGCCATTGCAGATGCTGGAAAAAAACCACTTTCAGTATGACGACAATCAGGCATTCCGGTTTACGAAACTTGGGCACTCCACAATCCTGCTACAGTTTGGCTCAGAGTACTGGTTAACCGATCCGGTCTTCAGCAAACGCGCCTCCCCGGTCCAATGGGCAGGGCCGAAGCGGTTTCATCCGGTGCCGGTGGAATTGGAAGCACTACCGGAAATCGAGGGCGTGGTTATTTCCCATAACCACTATGATCATTTGGACCGCGGCAGCATATTGCACCTGAAAGATCGGGTAAAGCACTTTGTCGTGCCGCTGGGGATAGGAGATACCCTCTTATCCTGGGGCGTCAGCCGAGACAAAATTCATGAGTTAGATTGGTGGCAATCCATCAGCTTTAACAGCACTGAAATTGTCGCCACACCAGCCCAACACTTTTCAGGCCGTGGAGTCCTGGACGGCGACAAAACCCTTTGGGCATCCTGGGTTTTTCGAAGCCCTCAGGGAAATGTATTCTTTAGCGGTGATTCCGGCTACTTCGACGGATTCCGGCAGATCGGCGAAAAATTCGGACCTTTCGATGTCGCCTTTGTCGAATGCGGGGCTTATCACCAAAGCTGGAGAAACATCCATATGCTGCCGGAAGACAGCCTGCAAGCTGCGCTCGACGTGAAAGCAAGGTTAATGGTTCCAATCCACAACGGTACTTTCGACCTTTCCACCCATAGCTGGTACGACCCCATGGAGAAAATCAGCAAACTGGCCGAGGAAGCAAATCAGCCGTTAATCCTACCTATGTTCGGTCAAATAGTAGATGCCCGAAAGCCGATGGCAAATACTCCCTGGTGGCGCGAGGCTGCCGGAAACAACATAACATTCGGGGAACCGGTGCTGGGACTAAAATAGAGTTAGTTACCGGTTGGAAGCTCAACGCTTAACCACAAGGTCTATTTCCTTATCTCGCAACAATGCGCGTAATAAGTTAACCAGGTCTTCATGATTCATTTTTTCCATGCTCGCGAGGTGTTTAGCGGCTTCACCCAAGGCCGCACTCGCGATATTCACAAGCTGCTTTTTCGTCAATTCTTCCAGCCTAATACTTAGGGCATTTTGCTGCGTATCGTTTTCCTTGGCAGTTAGCTCTGCGATGCGAAAGTAGATCTCGGAATCGTCATACCCTTGTTTGCGCATGTCTTGAACAAGATTGCGCTCCCAATGGCTTAAAGGGCGCTTGATAATCAAGTCATAGGGGTCGGTGCGGGTTTGCCAATTACGAATCTCATACCACTGGCCTTCTGAGGTTTGAGAGAAAATCGTTTTCATAAGCATATTGGGATACTACTGCAAAGCCGGTTGGAGTTGCTCCCTGTTGTATCGGCAATTAGTGAATTTAGACTTCCAGTCATCTATGAAAGCGACAAAGAGTCTCGGATACCTTTATTGCGTTGTGAAATTCGTCGCGCTCAAAACGCAAAAAGCCGCGTAAAGCGGCTTTTACTTGGCCAATTGCTCAGTGCTTGGTCTACTGCCAAATAATCGGCGTTTTCGCCGCGTACCACTGATCCATCAACGGATTGTATTCGTCTTCGATGATATTCCGCTTCATCTTCATTGTCGGTGTCAGGAACTCGTTTTCAATACTCCATTGATCCTTCACAACAACCATGAACTGAAGCTTCTCGTGCGGATCGACCGTTTGGTTGATCGCTGTCATTAGTTCCTTCAACTCGGCTTCGAACTCGGTGCGGAACTGTGGATCGTTGCGCTTTGGAAACGAGTCTTCAGCCAGCATGACAAGACAGCAGGGTTGCGGGTAGTCGGCACCAGCCACACAAGCCATTTCCACATGCGAATTGGCAACCACTTTGTTTTCGATTGGCGCAGGCGCAACATACTTACCTTTACTGGTCTTGAACAACTCTTTGGTACGGCCGGTCAACTTCAAACGCCCCTGTTCGTCAATTTCGCCGCGGTCGCCAGTGCGAAGCCAGTTGTCGTCGGTGAAGGTTTCCTTGGTTTTTTCCGGCTCCTTGTAATAACCCATCATCATTCCCGGGCTTTGAATCTGCACTTCACCTTCGCCGCTAATGCGCTGTTTTACCCCTGGCATGGGTTCACCCACGTAACCCACTCTCGGGCGACCGGGCTTAGACATATGGGAATAGGCAAAGTTTTCTGACATGCCATAGCCTTCCAACAGCTCAAGTCCCATCCGCCGATACCAGCTTAAGATTTCCTGGGAAAGAGGTGCGGAACCGCTACCGGCGATACGAACATGCTCCAAGCCCAGTTTAGTGAGAACTTTCTTCTTGATAATTTTGTTGATGAAAGGAATCTTCAACAGCTTATCCAGCTTCTTCTGTGGCATCTTAGCCAATACACCCGCCTGGAACTTGGTCCAGAGTCGTGGTACCGAGATAAAAATAGTCGGCTTGGCGCGCTGCAAATCCTGCAGAAAAGTATCCAGTGATTCGGCAAAGAATACGTGGAAAGCGGTATTCAATGAGGCAGCCTCGACGCAGAAACGCTCAAATACATGTGACATCGGCAAGTACGAAAGCATCCGGTCGTCTTTGCTAAGCTCCAGCTCTTTCGAAGCGCCGTCCGCACTCACGGCTATCGCCTGGAAGGAAGTCATGACACCTTTCGGCATGCCGGTTGAACCGGAAGTGTAGATTATCGTCGCCAGTTCTTCGTGCTCCCGGTCAGGGCTTTCCGTCATCGGCGCGGTTTTCTCGATAATATCGTCCCAACTGATGTAATCGGTCTTCGGACTCAGTGGGTACGAAATACACTGTAGTTCGTCGGAAATACCATCTTTCATGTCATCCCAATCGTCCAGCTTGCCGACGAAAAGCACCTTGGTCTCACTATGATCGAGAATTTGCTTAACGCTGTCCGCATGAAGCGTGGGATAGAGCGGCACTGAGATGTGGCCGGCCATCCAAATGGCCAGGTCACTCATAATCCAGTGTGCACAGTTCTTGGATAGAATACCTATTTTGGATTTTTCCGGCAGATTCAGTGATTTCAGGTAATTCGCCATGCGCCGTACTTCCTGGCCGGTACGAGCCCAGGTGAACTCCTCACATGCGCCATTACCCATGGGCTGGGTCATGTAGATATCGCTTGGCCGCGACTTTTCCCAGTGATAGAAGCGTTGTAGGGGGGTAGGAATATGTGTTTCCATGTTTGTCCTTAGCCTTCTGTAGTCTCTAGTGTATCGTTATTGACGAGGTTATTTTGCGCATCAACGTGCGCTTATTTTGTGTACAGCCAATTGTATGTTTGAGGTGCAGAAAGTGTAACCTTTGTCTAGGTTGACTTCTGGAAATGATTCGCAAAATCAGGCACACAACATAATCTTATTTCGCCCGTATGCCAAGCCCTACGGGTGATTTTTAGCGTTTTAGCCTTGTATTCGCGGGCAATATGCACAATAGTGATCGGTCAACTTAGAATACCCACCAGAAACTATGTCCGCCTACCGCTGCCGAAAATGTGAAACCGGGGTGTTGCAACCCTACATCAAGGAATCGTTCGACACTGAAAATACCGAAATTTTTATCTGCAGCAATCCGAAATGCAGGCACCGGACAGTCATTCCATCCGCCGTAATCGTAATAAGCCAAATCCTCAGCAGCTTTATGGGTGGATTGTTTGCGGCGTATCTGTTTATTCAACAGCTTTCGGTATTTGTCACCATCATCCAACTCCGGTCGGATGCCAGCATCACAAAGCCCATCTTGCTAATGAGCATTTCCATGGTGTTCCTGGTGGGGCTCGGCTACACCCTAATGGTCGGCTTGGATGGATTATCGAGACGCAGGCTATTTCAAAAGGCCGCGGAAAACCAAGTTTATCACGCGCACGACGATGAAAGCTCAGAAACTCACTAGTAGTCTGCCCTTGCCCAACTCTTTTCTTGTATAAGAACCAGACCTTGCCGTAATAACAGCCGCCGTTGATCCTGCCTAATCAGTTTTTTATGCAGGTTACCAGGATTTGGCTATAGTTAAGGGACAGCCGATTAAATTATTGGGCCAGGCGTCTGGATGTTCATTAGCCGCCTAAGTGATTAGTGACCCAAGAGTATGCGCACTCAACAGTTTCTGTACAAAGACGGCGGGTGGTCACCTCCACTACCAAAACAGACCGCTGATACTTCCCAATTGGTTCTATGTTTTGGGTGTCTCCATAAACTACAGGAGGAATCTCTCCTGCATCAGGTCAGGCAAGCCTTTCCAGAGGCCAGTGTCGCCGGTTGCTCTACGGCAGGTGAAATACTGGATAGCCGGGTTTACGACGACAGCTTTACGGCAACAGCTATCCAATTCGAAAAAACCGGTATTCGAGCTGCATCGGCCGACCTAACCGACTTCGCTAACGTTTTTGAGGTGGGAAAGTCCTTGTCTCAAAGGCTAAATGCGTCTGATTTGCAACATATTCTTGTTTTCTCCGAAGGTCTTTCAGTCAATGGATCTTTACTTGTGGACGGCATGACAAGTGAGTTGCCTGCCGCAATAAAAATCACCGGAGGTCTGGCGGGAGACTATAGCGACTTCCAACACTCTGAAGTGTGGCTCGATGAACACCGGCAACAACCCCAGATAGTGGCTATCGGCTTTTACGGAGAGAACCTGCATATCGGCTATGGGTCGCTGGGCGGTTGGGACCCCTTCGGTCCGGAGCGCGAAATTACCTGCTCTGAAGGAAATGTCCTTTACGAGTTGGACGGGCAATCGGCTCTTGATCTGTACAAACAGTATTTGGGCGATTACGCCAGCGGACTGCCGTCAACGGGTTTATTGTTTCCTCTGGCGGTAAAAAATGCGGACGCCCCGGCTGTTGTAAGAACCATTCTTGCCACCGATGACGCAAATTCGAGCATTACCTTTGCCGGAGATATGCCGGAAGGGGCCACTGCAAGTTTTATGAAAGCCAATTTCGAACGGCTGATCGAGGGAGCCTCCTTGGCCGCACAGCAGACGGTAAAAATGGGCAGAATGCCGGTGGATTTCGGTTTGCTGATCAGTTGTGTGGGCCGGAAAATGATCCTGACCCAACGGGTTGAAGAAGAAGTAGAGAGCGTAAGAGAGGTGCTAGGCACCAAAGCCGCATTAACCGGCTTTTACTCTTACGGAGAAATCTGCCCCGTCATAAACGCCGTGGGTTGCAGTCTTCACAACCAAACGATGACAATCACAACCTTTACCGAAGTATAGAGCTGCGAACGAGTTTGGGTGTCCGGAAAGAGAAGCGCATGCATAAGTTGCTAGTTCGCCAGATAAAACGATGGTTACCTGAAGAACTTCAGGAAGGACGCCTCAAAAGTTTTTTAGAGGCCATTGATTCGGCATACTCACAAGCCGATGAAGATCGAAAGCTACTTGAACGCTCTTTGGAACTCAGTTCCAACGAACTGAGTGAACGTTATACGCAACTCAAACAGCATTACAACGAACTGACAACCACCAAGCAAAGCCTGGAAGAATCCGTATCGCTATTGAATGCCACTCTGAATTCAACCCGGGACGGCATCGTTGTTCAAGACGAAAACTCCAGAGTGCTCGCGGTAAATAACGTCTTTTTGGAGATGATGGGAATACCCAGAGATCCGTCCGAGCAATATTCCATAGAACTCATTAGGCAGCACCTGGCCACAAACGTTAAGAACTTGGACGAACTTACCCAAATATGGGAGTTTAATAAGAAGTTTCCAACCAGGCCGAGCTACTGCTCACTGGAACTTGGTGATAACCGTTTTATCGAATGTTTCAGCCAACCCAGGATTGAGTATGACCAAGCGGTTGGCAGGGTATGGAGCTTTAGCGACATTACCGATATAAAAACCAGTGAACAGCAAGCCCTGTATCATACCTACCACGATAGCCTCACGCGCTTGCCCAACAGGACACAGTTTCATGAACGCCTTTCTCTCGCCATCCAACGCGCTGAAAACTCCCGCGAGGATTTCGGCATACTCTTTATCGGTTTGGATGGTTTTAAACTGATTAATGACAGCGTGGGTATCGCGGCGGGGGACCAGGCTCTCTGCGATATGGCAAAACGTATCCAGGGCGAACTAAATCCGAGGAATTGCCTGGCCCGCTATGGTGGCGACGAATATGTCGTATTGATCGAAAATATCGGCAGCTCCTTTAAGCTTAGCCTGCTGGCGGAAAAAATTCGAAACGCCATAGGCAATCCTTATCAACTGAATGGGCAGGACATTCAACTTAGCGCCTCCATCGGCATATCACTCTGGCCCACCGATGGTCAGGAAGCGGAATCGTTACTTCGCAAGGCCGATATGGCGATGTATCACGCCAAATCAAGAGGCCGCAACAATGTGCAATTCTTCGCCAAACATATTGAAGCATTGACCAGTCACCGGATGAATATCCGCAATAGCATTAAAAAAGCAATGGAAGACAATGAGTTCTTCCTGGTCTACCAACCGAAGATTGATATGCGGACCGGCGAGCTGAAAGGAGTGGAGGCATTGATACGCTGGCAAAAACAGGATGGCTCTGTGGTTTCCCCTGGAGATTTCATTCCCGCCGCCGAAGAAAACGGATTTATCGTCGACATCGGCGAATGGGTTGTCGAGCATGCCAGCAGGCAATTACAGGAGTGGACACCGGTCTGCTCGGAAAGCTTTAGTGTTGCCATTAATATTTCCGGGCAGCACTTTCAGCGGGGTAACATTCTGGCGACTATTATCAGCGCGCTCAACAAGTTCGCTATTCGCCCCCATCAACTGGAAATAGAAATCACCGAAAGCACCATCATGGGCAATATTGAGGAGGCTACCAAAACGCTCAATGCTTTTCGGAAACTGGGGATCACCTGCGCCATTGACGACTTCGGAACCGGCTACTCGTCGCTAAACTATCTAAAGCGCTTACCGGTTAACACATTGAAGATCGATAAGGTGTTTATCGATGATATTCGCGGTTCCGACCGGGATTTGGCCTTGGCCGAGGCGATCATTACCCTTGCGCACCACTTGGATCTTACTGTCGTCGCCGAAGGCGTGGAAGATGAACACACTGCCGACCTGCTGCGGGAAAAGCTTTGCGATGTCGCCCAGGGATATCTGTTTAGTCGTCCGGTAAGCGCCGAGGCAATCAGCATCTTGCTGGACGACCAGCATAGCGTTGCCGGCGAGGATTTTGCAGAAGGTTCTCAAAGCGAAGCAAATAACTAGTGTAGCTACACTAGGCACACTGCTTATTCCGGCACGCCGGATAAAAAACTACTCAGGGTATAGGCGTTTTCCAATTCTCCCGGTGCGGTGATGCCGTTACTCATAAACAACACAACCGATTTCCCTTGCAGTTTTTGGCGTAACGACACCGCTGCTTCAATAGGCGCGGCGCCGACCGCATCTGCAAGCTGTTGGGTATGGTACGCCGCCAAGGCAACGCCTTCGTGCAATTTGTGGTCAGGCAATAAAACAAAATCCGCCAAATGTTGTTGGTAAATAGCAAAAGGCAACTCGTGTAACTGCTTGACCGCAAAACCTTGGGCGAAGGTTTTGCCGTTCGGCGTGGGGATAGGCTCATGACTTTTCTTCTGGCTTGCCTGCCAGGCCATAAAGGCCACCGGATTTGACTTCGCTTGTACACCAATAATTTCTGTGTGGGGTGACAAGGCTTGCGCCGCAACCACAGTCGAGGCGATTGAGGTTCCGAATCCGACGGCACAAAGCATTACATCGACGCTTGGCAGCTCTTCGAACACCTCCAAACAAGAGGTGGCAGCCCCGGCAATCACCAGTTTTTCGTCCGCCGGATGAACAAAATAAAATTTGGCCCTGGCTTCCACGGATTTCGCAATACGCAGCGCTTCTTCCTGGTTAGCGCCAGATATACTGACTTCGGCGCCGATGTCCCGATACTTTTGCAAGTCATAGGGGGAAGTACTTTCCGGGGCGATAATGCGGGCCTGCATATCGAACATTTTGGCGGCGTAAGCCAAGGCTAAGCCAAAACTCCCGCAACCGGCGGTAACTACTTGACTCACGCCATTACGGCGTAACTCTCCGGCAATGGCAACCGCACCACGCAGTTTCCGGCTTGCCGTGGGCTGGTGATTTTCATGCTTTATGTAGATATCGGCGCCGATTAATCTCGACAACCCTTCATATCTGACAAGCTGGGTGGGCTTCAGATACTGATCGACAAGCTTCCGGGCGGTTAAGACATCGCGGATATTTATGAGGTGGCCCTTCATCACAAACTCGGGTAACTGCGGGAGAATAACCTTTGAAGCATAGCCTGATTTATTGGGGTTTGCTGTGAATGCCGTCACTCATCCATATTTAAACTGTCATCAATCCCCTGACGCGTTCTTTGTCCATATCCGCCTTGACGCCGCTCAACACCACATTCCCGCGGTCCAACACCGAATAGGAGTCTGCCAGTTCATAGGCAAAATCCAAATACTGTTCCACCAGCACTATGGCCATTTCGCCACGGTCCCGCAAACGCGCGATAACATGCTGAATATCCTTGATAATCGAAGGCTGAATCCCTTCGGTAGGTTCATCCAACATGAGTAATTTTGGACGGGTTACCAATGCCCTGGCAATGGCCAGCTGTTGCTGCTGGCCTCCCGACAAGTCTCCGCCACGCCGGTTTAACATATCCCTTAATACCGGGAAAAGCGTATATATCTCATTAGGAATACTGCGCAGACGTCTTGGCAATGCCGCATAGCCGGTTTTCAGGTTTTCCATGACCGTTAGCTGAGAGAAAATCTCCCGCCCCTGTGGCACGTATGCAATACCCTCCTTGGCTCTTTCATAAGGGCTCATCTTGGTAATATTTTTCCCCTGCCAAGTGATTTCTCCGCTGCCAACCGGATGCTGCCCAGCCAATGCTTTCAGTAACGAGGTTTTACCTACGCCATTACGCCCGAGTATGCAGCATACCTCTCCGGCTACCGCCTTGGCGTTAACCGAATACAGCGCTTGGCTTGCGCCGTAGAATAAATTCAAATCTCGTACTTGTAGCATCGCTTTGACCCGTTTAACGTCCCAGATAAACTTCAATGACTTCTTCGTTGTTTTGCACCTGATCCAATGCGCCTTCGGCCAGGACTCGGCCTTCATGCAAGACAGTGACCTTGCAGTCAAGCGCATGGACAAACTCCATGTCGTGCTCCACCACGACCAAGGAATGGCGTTGAGAAACCTCCTTAAACAATTCAGCGGTTTTTTCGGTTTCCAGGTCTGTCATTCCGGCGGCAGGCTCGTCAATCAGCAACAGTTCAGGCTCTTGAATCAGCAGCATGCCGATTTCCAACCACTGCTTTTGGCCATGCGACAATGAGCCTGCCAGGTCTTGAGCCCGCTCACTCAAATTGACCAAGTCCATGATTTCTTCAATCCGCAGCTTTTGCTCTATTTTCAGCCGGTGCAGCAAAGCGGCAAACACCCCCCGGCCACCGGCAAGCGCCAACTCCAGGTTTTCGAATATGGTTAACGACTCAATTACCGTAGGTTTTTGAAATTTTCTGCCGATTCCCATATTGGCGATCGCCGCTTCGTCGTACTGGGTGAGATCTATGGCATTGTTAAAAATGATTTCGCCGCTATCCGGTCTGGTTTTACCGGTAATCAGATCCATCATGGTGGTTTTCCCCGCGCCATTCGGGCCGATAATGGCGCGCAGCTCGCCTGGCTCCAGATATAGCGAAAGGCTGTTGATGGCCTTGAAACCATCAAAGCTTACGGAAACACCGTTCAAATACAGGATTGTCGGCTGCTCAATATGTTTAGGATGCATAGCGAATTTTCCAGGTGCTAGTTGGTCGTTGTTGTCAGATTTGCCTTGGCGGGCTTGTTCTCCGCGGATTCCTCCGCCGTCCGATCCTGCCCCCCGGCTGGTTCCGGGGGCGGCACAACGGCATCGGTCGCCTTGCCCCTGCGATTACGGATGGTCAATTGCTTGACCTGCTCAACAACGCCTACCACACCGTTCGGCAGGAAGAGGGTTGAGATAACAAACAGCGCGCCCAGGAAGAACAACCATAATTCGGGAAATTCGGCCGTGAAGTAGGACTTCGCGTAATTTACCAGCACCGCCCCAATCACTGCGCCATAAAGGGTTCCTCGTCCGCCAAGCGCAACCCATACGATAATTTCAATGGAGTTGATGGGTGAAAACTCGCCGGGATTGATGATTCCGACCTGCGGCACATACAGCGCACCCGCAATACCCGCCAGAACAGCGGACACGACGAACACAAACAACTTGAACTTATCCACCCGGTAACCGAGAAACCGGGTACGGGCTTCCGCATCGCGGATACTCACCAGCACCCGGCCAAGTTTGGATGTGACAATCCAGCGGGATACCAAATACCCTATCGTCAACGCCAGGCAGGACGCCACGAACAATCCCGCTCGGGTCGAATCGGCTTGCAAGGAAAAACCAAGCAGATCTTTGAAATCGGTCAGACCGTTGTTACCGCCGAAGCCCATTTCGTTGCGAAAGAAAGCCAGCATTAAGGCATAGGTCAGCGCTTGTGTAATGATAGACAGATAAACACCGGTAACACGGGAACGAAATGCCAACCAGCCAAAGGTAAAGGCGAGAAGTCCCGGTACCAGTCCGACCATGAGCATGGCAAAAAAGAAGTTATCGAAGCCATACCAGTACCAGGGTAACTCCTGCCAATTCAGAAAGACCATGAAGTCCGGCAACTCCGGGTGGCCATACACCCCCCTTTCGCCAATTTGACGCATCAGGTACATACCCATGGCATAGCCGCCCAAGGCAAAGAAGGCGCCGTGACCGAGGCTGAGAATTCCGCAATAGCCCCAAATCAAATCGACAGCCAGTGCCAATAATGCATAACACAAATACTTTCCGAGCAATGTCACCATATAGGTCGGCACGTGTAACAACGAGCCTTCAGACAAAGCCAGGTTTAGGGTCGGCACGAGAACCGCGACAGCCAGCAATACCAGCAGCATATTTCTGCCGGCCTTGTCCTGCATGATAAAACGCGTGATGGGACCGAGTTTAACCACTTCCTACTCCTCTGCCGCTCGACCCTTCAGCGCAAACATGCCCCGCGGGTATTTTTGAATGTAAAGAATGATGAAAATTAGTACCAGAATCTTGGCCAACACCGCGCCGGCAAACGGCTCCAGGAATTTATTTGCGATCCCCAGCGACATCGCCCCGACAAAGGTGCCCAGCAAATTGCCCACACCTCCGAAAACCACGACCATAAACGAATCGATGATGTAGGCTTGACCGAGATTCGGCCCGACATTCGTAAGCTGGCTCAATGCCACACCGGCAATTCCTGCAATCCCGGAACCTAATCCGAAGGTCAATGCATCCAGCCAACCTGTGCGGATACCCATGGAGCTTGCCATACGGCGATTTTGAGTAACTGCCCGCATCTGCAAGCCGAAGAAAGTCTTTTTAAGCAACACGGCCAGGGCAAACAGCACCAGGATACTGAATATGATGATATACAGACGGTTGTAGGTGAGGGAAAGCGCTCCGTTGATTTCCAGCGAGCCGGACATCCAGGAAGGCGTCGACACCGATTGGTTTAGAGGACTAAAAATCGTTCGCACGGCCTGCTGCAGGATCAAACTAATCCCGAAAGTTGCCAATAAGGTTTCGAGCGGTCTACCGTATAGAAAACGTATCACTCCCCTTTCAATCAGCATCCCAACCACTGCGGCGACTAAAAATGCCGCGGGAATTGCCACAAAGAGCGAGTAATCAATATGGTTCGGCATCAATTGTTGGATCACAAAAGTCGTATATGCACCCAACATGATCATTTCGCCATGGGCCATATTGATCACTCCCATGACGCCGAAGGTGATCGCGAGGCCGACTGCCGCAAGTAGCAATACTGCCCCTAAACTTATACCGAAATAGATGTTTTCCAACCCTTTATTGAGCGTGATAAGGTCTTCGATTGAGGCAAGGGCCTGCTCTGCCGCCTGTCTCACCGGTGCCGACGATTCAATGGGAGTTCCGTCGCCGTCGACAATCAAAAATCCTGAAAGTAAAGAGCGAACTTCCGGATAAAGCTCTCCTTCCAAGCGGCTTATCGCCTCCAGCCTTTCCTGTTCAGATCCATGCCGCGCCAAAAGCATGGCCTTTGCTACGCTTAACAGGTTTTGAGCGCTGCTATCGAGCTCGGAGGCAAGCGCTTTATCGATCAGGGCAATATTGTCTTTGTCTTTGGATTTAAGCAGATCTCTGGCGGCTGCCAGACGGGTATCCAAGTCCGGCGACCGGAGCTGTAAACTTGCGAGGGATTCCCGCAAAGTCCTGCGCAGTGCATTGTTGACGCTGATTTTCTTATAGGCGCGCTTCTTAACATCTTCCGAAACCTGGTCCGATAGGAGGCTGACCGCAACGTAGACGCCATCTACTTTATCCAAACTGACAAAATCCGTGCCTTTCCTTTCGTAATAGAGGCGGCCTTCCAGCATATTTTCAAGAATGAGCGTCACCCGCGCATCCGGGAGTGCCTCAAGCTCGCCGACTATCTGTTTTCTAGTGTTGAAGTTGGCTTTCTTCAGTTTTTCCAGCGTGGGGACCAAAAGCGGGCTTTCCTCGGCTGTAGCAACGGGCGCCATGCTGAAAAAGGCCAATAGCAGACTAAAAACAAGGTAGATGTTAGGGGTCGAGAATGTCTTTAGAGAAGGAGAAACATCATGGGTGGACATCTTGAAAGCTCTTTCCGGAAGCTATGACGAGTGATGACTCCGACCGTGAAGAGGATCACGGCCGGCAATCAAAACGGTCGCACTGAAAATCACAAATATCTCAGGTGCGTTGTGTGCTAGTGCCTAGTAGTTCTGACCTGAGCACTTGTTGGTCTTGACATTGTAGTTTCCGCAAGACAGAGGCGGCATCCAGTCGGCAGTGATATCTTTGCTGCCCGGCAGGAAGTTTGACCACGCATCGCCTACCACAGTACCGGCAGTTTGCCATACCGTTTCAAATTGGCCGTCATCCTGAATCTCACCAATCAATACCGGCTTGGTAATATGATGGTTAGGCATCATTGTTGCGAAGCCACCGGAGAGGTTTGGCACAGTGACGCCAATAATGGCTTCCGCAACAGCATCGGTGTCGGTAGTACCAGCCTTCTCGACCGCATCCACCCACATATTGAAGCCGATATAATGCGCCTCCATCGGGTCGTTGGTAACACGGTCTTCATCTTTGATGAAAGACTTCCAGGCTTCGATGAATTGTTCATTAATTTCGGCATCAACGCTCATGAAATAGTTCCACGCCGCGAGATGTCCAACCAATGGGCCGGTGTCCAGACCCGATAGTTCTTCTTCACCGACAGAAAATGCGACGACGGGAATATCTTCGGCGGAAATGCCCTGGTTACCAAGCTCCTTATAAAAAGGTACGTTTGCATCACCATTGATGGTCGAAACCACTGCGGTCTTCTTACCCGCAGAACCAAATTTCTTGACGTCGGATACGATGCTCTGCCAGTCGGAATGACCGAACGGCGTATAGTTAATCATGATATCGGAAGCTGCAACTCCCTTGTCTTTTAAATAGGCTTCCAGAATCTTGTTCGTGGTGCGCGGATAAACGTAGTCTGTTCCGGCCAGCACCCAACGCTTAACGCCAACTTCGTTCATCAGGTAATCAACTGCGGGAATGGCCTGCTGGTTGGGCGCCGCGCCAGTGTAGAAAACGTTCTTGGAAGACTCCTCACCTTCATACTGTACCGGATAGAACAACAATCCGTTTAGCTCTTCGAAGACTGGAAGAACGGATTTACGGGAAACGGATGTCCAGCAACCGAACACTACGTCTACCTTTTCCTTCTCTAAAAGTTCACGCGCTTTCTCAGCAAATAAAGGCCAGTTTGAAGCCGGGTCAACTACCACAGGCTCTAACTTCTTACCTAATAGGCCACCTTGTTTGTTCTGCTCCTCAATAAGCATTAACACGGTGTCTTTGAGGGTAGTTTCACTAATTGCCATGGTACCGCTCAGACTGTGCAAAACACCAACTTTGATGGTTTCCGCAGCCTGCGCAAGACTAACGCTGAAAGATAGTGCCAGCGCGCCGATACCGGCTCCAAGTTTTGTCATTTTTTTCATTGCATGAACTCCACTGAGTTTTTTGTTGAGTGAGTTTCCGGCATCGAAAACTGCATTTCGCAGACCAGTAAAAAAATAACGTTTATAAATCATCATGTTAAAAGATGAATGGAAGAAAACGGTAATTAGTCTGCGATTGGGACCACAACTTGACGCACTCTTTTAATGCACACACTTTTTTGCCAGGCGTCATATCGGTGCATTTCGCAATTTTTAGTTTCAATATCACTAATATTGTGCATCAGCGGCGTCGGGAGTAGGTGATAGCGGTTTCAGCAATCCTAAAACTGCGCCCTTATCTTATTCTGTTAGTTTTCCGATATCAGAAAAAGGGACTACCCAAACACCTAAGAAACGTGCTTAATAGAAAGGAAGAAATCAGATGCAATGAGAACAGCAAAAAATCATTGTCGCTTCGTTTGAAAAATCCGGACATTGCAAATCGAAAGATTAAGCCAAAAAACATTCATAAAATGCAGTTCGCCCAAAACCTCGCTCCAGCCAATAATAGTGATCGCTCAGGTACAGGCCAATCCGGTTCATTCCGCGTCATGCCTCGGGATTGGCAAGCCAAACTGAAGCTCGAAGTAGAATTACGCCATCAGCATACCAGGTTAACTCAAAATCGATCGCTTGGTCCGCTTCGGGTACTAAGACCTTACTATCCTGAAGGATCGGAACGCACACATTTATACCTATTGCATCCCCCTGGGGGATTGGTTTGTGGTGACGAATTGAATATTGAGGTCAATGTAAAACCCGGCGCTAAACTGCTCACCACTACACCTTCAGCCGGCAAGATATACCGATCAGACAAAGCCAACCACCAACAAACCCAGAAAGTCAGGTGTTATTGTGGCGATCACGCAGAATTTGAATGGTTTCCTCAGGAAACAATCGTTTTTGACGGAGCTAATGGCCTACAGGAGTTTAGCCTGCACACATCTGAAAGCAGCAAATTCACGGGCTGGGAAATCACTGCACTAGGGAGACCCGCCAGTAATTTACCATTTGTTTCCGGCAAACATGTTCAGTCGCTAAAAATATTTTGTAATAGCAGACCGCTCCTTGTGGAGAGAATTTGCATGGAAAACACAGATTCAATGCTGGAAGCGGATTGGGGCTTGGCCGGACGGCCGGTGATCGGTACTATGTTTGCCGGGTACTTTGCCGATAACGAAAGCGCTCGGCTATTGACTGGGTTGAGGGAGCACCTCGGGCATAACATTCCAGCACCGGAAAAATCGGCAACCCAGAGGCCGGCAAGCGATTCATCGCCATGCTGGTCAGTAACCAGGAAGCGAAATATTTTGCTGATTAGAGCAATGGCGAATCAGTCAGAGCCAATCAAACAGTTATTCCAATCTGCCTGGCAGTATTGTCGACCCCACCTGATGGGCTGCGAGCCCTGTTTTCCACGCATTTGGGCTACCTAAAGCAACGCGATCAAGAGGAAATTAAGTATGGAGCTGTCGCCCCGAGAGAAAGACAAGTTACTCCTGTTTACCGCAGCATTGCTCGCAGAGCGACGCAAAGCAAAGGGCCTTAAACTAAACTATCCCGAAGCAATCGCATTGCTCAGCATGGAGATAGTAGAAGGCGCGCGAGAAGGAAAAACGGTCGCGGAACTCATGGACTATGGCCGCACTATTTTGAGCCGTGAGGATGTGATGGAAGGTGTTTCAGAAATGATTCATGAAGTGCAGGTTGAGGCGACATTTCCAGACGGCACCAAATTGGTGACTGTGCACAATCCAATACCATAGGCTCTTTCAAGTAAAGCCACTTTTTTCCACTGCCATTTTTGGAGCTGAAACATGATCCCAGGAGAAATCGATACCCTGCCAGGTGACCTGGAGTTGAATGAAGGGTTGGCGACACTCAACGTCGAAGTGACCAACAGCGGTGATCGTCCTGTTCAAGTTGGGTCTCACTACCACTTTTTCGAAACCAATCCGGCGTTGCAATTTGGCCGTGACAAAACCAGGGGCTATCGCCTCAACATAGCGGCCGGAACGGCGGTCAGGTTTGAACCCGGCCAAACTCGCACTGTAGAGTTGGTTGAAATTACCGGCAACAAGCAAGTGTTTGGATTTCGTGGCGAAATCATGGGCGACTTATAACTACAACTCGAATAACTAGGATTCAGGATATGGCCAAGATAGCAAGATCCGCTTATGCAGATATGTTCGGTCCGACAGTTGGAGATCGGGTAAGACTCGGAGATACGGAACTTTGGATCGAAGTGGAGAAAGACTATGCCAAATATGGCCACGAAGTGAAATTCGGCGGTGGCAAGGTCATTCGGGACGGCATGGGACAGTCGCAGCAGACCAACCACACAGCCGTAGACACGCTGATTACCAATGCGTTGATTCTGGATCATTGGGGTATCGTCAAAGCCGACATCGGGCTGAAGAACGGCCGCATCTTTGCTATCGGTAAAGCGGGCAACCCTGAGAACCAGGATCATGTCGACATCGTCATTGGCCCCGGTACCGAGGTTATCGCCGGCGAAGGCATGATAGCCACCGCAGGCGGAATCGATGCCCATATCCACTTTATCTGCCCGCAGCAAATTGAAGAAGCATTAATGTCCGGTGTCACCACCATGCTGGGTGGCGGCACCGGACCGGCAACCGGTACTAATGCCACGACCTGCACTCCCGGCCCCTGGAACATCGGTAAGATGTTGCAAACTGCAGACGCCTTCCCGATGAACCTTGGATTTCTCGGCAAGGGAAATGCGAGTCTGCCGGCAGCGTTACAAGAACAGTTGGATGCCGGCGCAATGGGATTGAAGTTGCACGAGGATTGGGGAACCACCCCTGCCGCAATCGACAATTGCTTGACCGTGGCGGAGCAATACGATGTCCAGGTGGCGATTCATACCGATACGCTGAACGAGTCCGGTTTTGTTGAAGATACGCTGGCGGCGTTCAAAGGCCGAACCATTCATACCTACCACACGGAAGGCGCGGGGGGTGGCCATGCACCGGACATAATCAAGGCATGCGGCTCCAACAATGTGTTGCCCTCGTCCACCAACCCCACCCGACCCTACACGGTTAACACGGTCGATGAACACCTGGATATGTTGATGGTCTGCCATCATCTGGATCCGGATATTCCTGAAGACGTGGCGTTCGCCGATTCTCGCATCCGCAAGGAAACCATCGCCGCTGAAGATATTCTGCACGATAAGGGTGCATTCAGCATGATCGCATCCGACTCTCAAGCCATGGGCAGGGTTGGCGAGGTGGTGTGTCGCACCTGGCAGACGGCACATAAAATGAAAGTTCAACGCGGTCCCCTGGAACAGGACAGTGACCGGAACGATAACTTTCGAGCCAAGCGTTTTGTCGCCAAATACACGATTAATCCTGCGATTGCCCATGGCATCGATGAAGATGTAGGATCAATTGAAGCAGGAAAAATGGCAGACATCGTATTGTGGAAACCGGCCTTCTTCGGGGCAAAACCTGCCGTGATTATCAAAGGCGGCATGATCGCGGCCGCCCCCATGGGTGATCCCAACGCCTCGATTCCAACGCCCCAACCGGTGCACTATCGCCCCATGTTCGGCGCGTTCGGCGGCGCCCTGCCCCAAACTCGGGCTACCTTTGTCAGCAAGGCATCGCTGGAAAACGACATTGCCAATCGATTAAACCTGCAATCGCCGCTTATTGCCTGTAAAAACACCCGCAAAATCGGCAAGGCGGAAATGATTCACAACGCGCTGACGCCAAAGATGGAAGTGGATCCGCAAACCTACGAGGTGCGGGCTGACGGTGAGCTTTTGGTTTGCGAACCGGCAAAAGTACTACCATTGGCACAACGCTATTTTCTGTTCTAGGAAGCATTAGACGCATGTTGAAAGTTTACGGCCACCTTGGAAATCCTTCTGACAATACGGCGCCCACCGACATACTGGAACTGCCCTATGACCACCGTAAGCGCGGGCGTATCAAGGCAGAAACGGCCAGGGGTTTGGCAGTGGGGCTGTTCCTGGAAAGAGGCAAATGTCTGCAGGATGGGGATCTTTTGGAGGCGGAGTCCGGAGAAGTCATACAAATCGTGGCCGCCAAAGAAGAGTTGATAGTAGCTAAAGCCAACGATCCCCTGCAATTCGCCAAGATTTGCTACCACCTGGGTAATCGCCATGTGCCTTTGCAAATCGGTGATTTTTGGATTCGTTTTCAACCCGACCATGTGTTGGAAGAACTGTGTCGATACTATCATCTGGAAGTGTCTAAGGAACAAGCACCATTTCAACCGGAAAGCGGTGCTTACGGGGCGCATTCAAGCCACCAACATAGCCATGTTCATAGTTATTAGAGAATAGCCTTCAAATCATATTAGAATTGTAAACTTTCACATCGCATCCATGACCGCCCCCAATTTGTCGTTACCGCTACTAAGACTTTTCAATCTCGTGAGTCCGGCATTGCCTATCGGCAGTTACTCCTATTCACAAGGACTGGAATGGGCAATCGAACATGGCGGCGTGGACAACGCGGAAAAAATCCAAGGTTGGATAACCGGCGTTCTAGGGAGCGCGATTTGCGCAACGGATATTCCAGCTCTGGTACGACTGGATACCGCGTTACAGAACGGCGATATGGATAGCTTCATCTATTGGAACCATTGGTGCCTGGCGAGCCGCGAATCCCAGCAATTGCTCGATGAGGATCTGTCCGTCGGTCGCGCTTTGGTTAAAGTCCTGGCTTCTCAGCAAAGCGGCATTTCGACGCTTCTTCAGGAAGCCGGACTGCGGCATGAAATTTCTTTCGTAAGCGCCTGGTCCCTAGCGGCCAAGCATTGGAACATTGCCATTAGCGATGCGGCTCTGGGTTATGCCTGGAGCTGGCTTGAAAATCAAATCGCCGTGGCAGGTAAAGTTTTACCTTTAGGGCAAACCCAAGCCCAACGTATAATCGATGACATGTTACCGAAGTTACTGGCTTTTACTGAGCGGGGCTTGGACTTGGCCGACGAGGAAATGGGCCAATCCCTACCGGGTTGGGTCATGGCTTGCGTAAACCACGAAACACAATATTCCCGGCTGTTTCGATCCTGATTCTAATTTGGCAACCAGAAGTTCTTTGGAGGATTTTTATGGCAAAACAAACATTGCGTTTAGGTATTGGCGGACCTGTGGGTTCAGGAAAAACCGCTTTGGTTTCAGCCCTGTGCCGAAAGCTCAGAGAACGATTCAATATCGCCGTCGTTACCAACGACATCTACACCCAGGAAGATGCGCAGTTTTTGATCCGTCATGAAGCCCTGACAGAAGACCGGATCTTGGGAGTTGAAACCGGCGGATGCCCACATACGGCAATTCGCGAGGACGCCTCAATGAACCTGGCCGCCATCGATCAATTGATGGAATCCCACCCGAACCTGGACATGGTGATCGTTGAAAGCGGAGGCGATAATCTTAGCGCAACCTTCAGCCCGGAGCTCTCCGATCTGACCCTCTATGTCATTGACGTGTCTGCCGGCGACAAAATTCCACGCAAAGGCGGTCCGGGAATCACCAAATCAGACCTATTGATCATCAACAAAACTGATCTGGCCCCAATTGTGGGCGCATCCCTTGAAGTCATGGACCGGGACGCAAGGAAAATGCGCGGTGACAAACCTTTCGTATTCACAAATATGAAGACGGAAGAAGGCTTGGAAAATATTATCGGCTTTATTATCAGTGAGGGTATGTTGGGGCAAGCCGCCTGACAGGTATCTGCACTATCATCCGCTGCTTGCATCCGGCAGTATTATCAGCTCCTGTATTTATTATGGAACAACAATGAAGCTTGAGGACGTTCGCCGGCAGTACACCAAAGGCAAACTTGATCTAGAAGACCTTGAGGAAAATCCTTTCCAACAATTTAAACGTTGGATGGAACAAGCCGTGGAAGCACAACTCAGCGCCGATCCCACGGCGATGACCCTGGCAACCGTGGATTCTACCGGTCAGCCAAGCCAGCGGATTGTGCTGCTCAAGCACCTGGATGAAAACGGCTTTGTTTTCTATACCAATTTAGGCAGCAAGAAAGCCCAAGATATCGCCAATAACAGTAAAGTCAGTCTGCATTTTGCGTGGTTGGGCTTAGAGCGTCAGGTGAGAATCAACGGTCTCGCCAGCAAGCTCAGTATTACGGAAGCCACCAGATATTTTATGTCCCGCCCCAAGGAATCCCGGCTAGCCGCTTGGGCATCCCAACAAAGCCAACCCATAGGCTCTCGAAAACTGCTGGAACAAGCCTTCGAGCAGATGAAATTCCGCTTCAAGAAGGGAGACATTCCCCTCCCCTCGTTTTGGGGTGGCTACCGGGTTCAACCCACGGAAATAGAGTTTTGGCAGGGCCGCGAAAACCGTCTTCATGATCGCTTTCAATATGTGAGCCTTCAGGAAACGGGCTGGAAAATCGAACGCCTGCAGCCTTAAAGCCCGCATTCAAGTGATCGATTATCCCCCACTCGTTTATTGATCCAAGCCGATTGACCGTGGTACCTCGCCATAAAATGCAAGGCAGTATCCCCGATCCTCACCTATACTTGCGGAATCCAAATTTAGCGTCACCAGGAAGAACTTGTACAGTCATGAAGGCAGATCCGAAGCAGGCAGTCCGACTCTTGAAGACGGTTATCCAAGAACTGAGTCGGCGGCATATTCCGGCCACGCCGGAAAACTACACAGTCTGGTACCATTATGCTGCGGCCACGGATGCCGAACTAGTCGACTACATTAAGCGCTTGGACGAACGACGCACGGCCTATTCCGAGCCCGTCAATCAGGAAATCTATCAACGGTTCATTGAGAAAGGCGGTGCGCAACAGCATATCCTCGAAATAAAAAACAGCTTACGGCACTTTGTCGATACCCTGCTTAACACGCTGAATAGTAAAAATAGCGAACTGAAAGACTTTGCCAACACGCTAAAAATCTTCAACCAGAAGGTTGAGGCCGTGCAAAGCTCAAATGATTTGCAAGCGTTATTTATAGGCTTGATGGTTGACACTAAACGCCAGGAAGAATCAGCAGTGAACCTGCAGGCTTCACTGCAGCAAATGGCGGATGACATCAATGTAATGCGTCATGAAATGGAGCGAACTTCCGAACAGGCATATCAGGACGAGCTGACGAAAATTGGCAACCGCCGTATGTTCGAGCGCGAGCTGCACAACGCCATTAGCCAATCCAGACATAAAAAGTCTCCACTTTCCATGATCATACTGGATATCGACCATTTCAAACTTTTCAACGATCAGTACGGTCATCAGGTCGGAGACAAAGTCATTTGTTATGTGGCAAACATCCTGAAGAATTCGGTTAAAAAGCGGGACAAAGTAGCGCGTATCGGCGGCGAGGAGTTTGCCATAATTCTCCCGGAAACGCCCTATGGCGGCGCCATGACCCTTGCGGAACAACTTCGCAACAAAGTCAGCAACCACCAACTTAGTTCCAGTAAAGACAAAGTCCGCATCGGAAAAATTACTCTTTCTGCAGGCATCGGCTCTTTGCAGCCCGACGATACCCGGGACGACCTGTTCTTCCGCACCGACAAATGCCTTTACCAATCAAAAGAAAACGGGCGCAACCGAATTACCGGTGAAACTGAACTCAAGTAAGCAGGGTCAGTACCGCTGAACCGGTTACAGAAAGTTCAGCCTTCGTCATTGGCCGTTCTGCGCATCAATAACTTCCATGAGCTGACCGATGTAGGGCTTAACCGCCGCCACGTCTTCGGCCGGCGCATTAGCCATTTGCTGCACCATTCCCAGGGAATTTTTCATCATATCGATCATTTGCTTCTTTTGTTCGGCGCTTAGGTTCGGATTATTGGCAATTTGGTCGATTTGCGCTTGGATATCAA